>NZ_JBLVOJ010000011.1:245957-251228 GCF_053543715.1 Glutamicibacter sp. AGC46 | reverse complement strand
CCCCCCCGCTTCTGTGCTTTGCCGCAGTGCCGTTTAGAGGATCTTGCGGTCCACAGCCCAACGGGTAAGTTCGTGGCGGTTGGATAGCTGGAGCTTGCGCAGCACATTGGACACATGCGATTCCACAGTCTTTACCGAGATGAACAGTTCCTTGGCTACTTCCTTATAGCTATATCCCCGGGCAATCAAACGCATGACTTGCAATTCGCGGTCAGAGAGCAAATCCAGCTCTTCATCAATTTCTGCCACCGGACCGCTGCTGCCAAAGGCGTCCAGGACGAACCCGGCCAAGCGTGGCGAGAACACGGCATCTCCCCCGGCCACGCGACGTACTGCATCGGAAATTTCGGCCCCGGAAATGCTCTTGGTGACATACCCGCGAGCACCGGCACGGATGACCGTCACTACGTCCTGTGCTGCGTCGGAAACGCTCAATGCCAGGAAACGCGTGGATCCCAGCAGCCCGGTGCACCCCTTGAGCACTTCGGCCCCGCCCCCGCCGCGGCCCCCGGGCAGGTGCACATCCAGGAGCACCACATCCGGTTGCTGTTCGGTGATCACCTCGATGGCTCCTTCCACGGTGCCAGCTTCCCCGACAATCTGGATGTCCTGGGCCAAATCGGCACGTAAACCGGAACGGAAGATGGCGTGGTCATCCACCAGCACTACACGGTAGTTCTCGGTGGTGTTCTCAGCGTTCATGTTTCTATTCTTCCTCCATGTTCAGTGGCATGCTCAGCTGCACCTCGGTTCCGGAATCACCGCTCCGGATATGCGCCATGCCGCCTGCGCGTTGCATGCGGCCAATGATTGATTCCCTGACGCCGTGCCGGTCCGCCGGTATTCCATCTACTTCAAAACCGGTGCCGCGGTCACGCACATACACTTCTACTTGTTCGGCCGAGCATTCGATGAATACCGAAATCTTGCCCTCGGCATGCTTCGCTGCGTTCATCATCGCCTCGCGGCTAGCGGCCACCAGTGCCTGCTGCCCGGCAAAGCCCTGAGCATTGCCTACGGATATGACTTCTACATCACGCAGTAGCAGCTGTTCGATGTGGCTTGCCTCGTGCTGGATCTCAACGATTACATCTTCATCATCAAGGTCATGGTTGCCGTACAGCCATTGACGCAGTTCACGCTCTTGGACGCGTGCCAAGGTTCTCACCGCCGCTGGGTCTTCACTGCGTTTTTGAATCACTGCCAAGGTCTGCAAGACCGAGTCGTGCAGGTGGGCCGCGAACTCCGCACGTTGGGCCGCCGCCTGGCGCGAGCTCCGTTCAGCGATGAAATCGCGCCAAAGCCGAGTGCCCCAGGGAAGCAACACCACGACTGCGCCGACAATGATCGCCAAGGCCGCCCACAAGCCGCCGAGCAGGTCTGCGGCTCCGACAGTATTGCCCAGCAGGGCCAGCAGACCGCCGATGACCAGGACCAGGCCAAAAGCCAGGCGCAGCAAGAAAGGCAATGACGGGCGCTTCTTGTGCTCGGTGATACCTTCATCGAACTGGATCCAAGCCAGCACAATACCGGCAATCACGCCCAAGGTAGGCCAGATCAGATCCCAGCGGATATTCCAGCCGGTCCACTGTCCATAAGCCAGGACGGCGAGCGCCAGCAGGCCCGCACCGATCAGCGTGTCACGCCAGGTGGAGTTCCTTTCCCAACCTTCGCGTGGACGGAAGATGCCTTGCTGCACCCGGTTCATTTCTTCAGCAAGGCTGCGTGATCTGGTGCCCCAGGAGCGAAGCTCGTCAGCGTGCGCCTCTTCGGCGCTCGGGACGAATACCCAAAGCCACGCGTAGAGCAGAATGCCGATGCCGCCCAGTGCGGACAATCCCAGGAACCCAATACGCACGTACCCCAGCGGGATGCCCAGGTGCTCCGCGAGGCCGCCGCAGACGCCGGCGATTAGCCGGTTCTCGCTGCGCACCATCAAACGCCGTTCAGGACTTTCCATAGTTCTAAGTCAAGCACGTTCTTGTCGTTTCTTCCCGGTTGATCACCGGATCTAGGGGCACCCCTAGGGGAAGTTCAGGGTATCCCCTCATAGCGCGGGACCCCTGCCACACGAGAACATTGGACTATGAACAACGAAGGCTCTCAACGTCGTCGCGGCTTTTACGACCAGCTGCGCAAATCACCGATCACTCGCCAGGACTCGCAGTGGCTCGGTGGCGTTGCAACTGGTGTCGCCGAATATTTCAAGGTCGATGTAGTGCTGATCCGCGGCATCTTCGTGGTGCTCGGTGTCCTAGGCGGCTTGGGCATGGTGCTCTATGGACTGGCTTGGGCGTTGCTTCCTGATGCGGGAGGCAAAATGCATCTGGAAAGTGCCGTGAACCGGAACTGGACCAGCGGCATGACTGGCGCGGTGATCATCTTTGCGCTGGGCATCTTCCCTGCTCCCTGGTTCTTGGATTCGCTGGCACCGGTCCTGTGGCCCCTGGCTATTGTTGCGGCTATCGCATTCATTATCTTCAGCAGGAAGAACACCCGGTTTGCGCGTCCGGACCAAGCCCGCAATCCGGCAGCGACCGGTGACAGCTCTGCTGCCTCGCCAAGGGCTGCCGAGAAGAGCACCGCGTTGGAGCATCCTTGGCGTGAGGACGGCACCCAGAGTTTCAATGCGAGCGTAGCTAGCGGGTTCGGGACGAACTACCCGGATGCGCCGATGAAGGAGCACCCCATGAATTCAGGTGATTCTGGCCCAGCGGGCCAGTACGAAAATAGCTATTCGCCGGATCCCGCATACACGAAGGCCTACAGTGCCAAGGCGAATCGCAAGCCGATCAGCCGCCCGATTCCGGGTTGGCTTGGCACCACCGTCTTCGGCGTTACCGTGCTGGTGGTCGCCGTGGTCATGCTGGCCGACTACCTGTATATCGTGGCCTTGCCTGGTTCGGGCTGGACCGTGGCCTTGGCTTGTGGCCTGTTGCTTGTTGGCATCACCATTGTCCTAGCGGCCCTCTCCGGGCGAACCAGTGGAGGCCTGTTGGGTTTGGCTATTCCATTGCTGGTCCTGACGGTGATCTTCTCTGCTACGTCTTTCGAGGAATCTGCCCGCGGGTTCGTTCGATCGGCTACCGGCAGCGACAGCCAATACAGCGCTGTTTTCAGCAGCTCAACGGTTGACCTGACCCATCTGGGCAGTATCACCAAACCCACCACGGTGGAGATCGATTCGGTCTTCTCCAGAATGGATCTGCTGCTGCCGGACAATGTTCCGGTGAAGATCGAGACCGACGGCGCATTCCTTTCCGGAATGGATATGGAACTGCCGCAGGACCGGCGGTCCTTGCCGGGAAATGCACCAATGCTGACCATTGAAGTAGACGGAGTTTTTTCCTCGTTCTCCACGACCGTGGATGATCCCAGCATCCTGAACCCCAGCAACACGGATTTCTAAGGACTGAGCCCCATGAATACTTCTTCTACTCCCGCTAGGAAATTCCCTACCGGAACCTTGGTCTTCGGCCTGATTCTGATCGTTGTCGCCCTGGCATCGCTCAGCCGTCTGGTCTTGCAGTGGAGCTTTGACATGCCGCTGTTCTTCATCGCTATCGTCGCCTTGGCCGGCGTAGCCATGATCTTCTCCGGATTGGCATCGGCCGGCAAGGCCCGCAAATCCGAAGCCGAACCACCGGTTCCCACCGACCCCAATCTCTAAGCCTCCAAGCTTTTCCAACAATTAGGAGTTCTCTGATGGACGCATTCTTCAACTCGCTTCGTTCCATGCCGCTTCGTCGCGGGCCAGGCCGATTGGCCGGTGGCGTCGCTGGGGGCATCGCCGACAAGTTCGGGTGGGATGTCACCTTGGTGCGTATCGCCCTACTGCTTTCGTTCTTGCTTCCGGTAATGGGTGTTGCCGCATATATCCTGGCGTGGATCCTGATCCCAGCGCAGGACAACACCATCATCTTGCAGAACTGGCTTCGCAAATTCTAAATACCGTTCCCGGCTGGCCTGCTCGGGAACGATGCTTGGCATCGCTATCCGGCTAGGGCGAGGCTCGTGCACTTCCGTGACATGAGACTCGCCCTAGTGGCTTTAAGCACGTACAATGGCACGCAGAGTAGATGCTCAATGGCGCGCGGATATTGACTGAAATCCGAATGGAACTCTTTGCTGTTACAGCGTTATCACGGGGCCTGCACGCTCCAGCTGTCGCACAGGGCTTTCCCATTACTAAGCGAGGGCCAATGCGCATTGGAATCATGACCTCAGGCGGCGACTGCCCCGGTCTGAACGCCGTCATCCGCGGTGCGGTACTGAACGGCATCAAAAGCTACGACGACGAATTCGTCGGTTTCCGCGACGGCTGGCGCGGCGTCAAGGAAGGCGACTTCTTCGACCTTCCGCGAACCGCTGTGCGTGGCATCGCCAAGCAAGGCGGCACCATTTTGGGCACCTCACGCACCAATGCGTTTGAAGGGGAACTTGGTGGCGCGGAGAACATTTCCAAGGTTCTGAAATCCAATAGCATCGATGCGCTGATTGCCATCGGCGGGGAAGGCACCTTAGCTGGCGCCCAGCGCCTATGCGAAGCCGGCCTTCCTATCGTTGGCGTTCCCAAAACCATCGATAATGACTTGGACGCCACGGATTACACCTTCGGTTTCGATACCGCTAACCAGATTGCGGTCGAAGCCATTGACCGCCTGCGCACCACCGGCGATTCCCACCACCGCTGCATGGTGGCCGAGGTAATGGGCCGCCACGTAGGCTGGATTGCACTGCACGCGGGGATGGCATCCGGTGCGCACGCGGTGCTCATCCCGGAGGTTTCCACCACCATGGAGCAGATCTGCCAGTGGGTGAACGAAGCCCATGAGCGCGGACGCGCCCCGTTGGTGGTTGTGGCCGAAGGCTTTGTGCCAGAAGGCATGGAAGAAGCGTTCTCGGTACGTGGTCTCGATTCCTTCGGACGCGCCCGCCTTGGCGGCATCGGGGAGATGCTCGCCCCGGTCATTGAGGAACGTACCGGCATCGAAACGCGTGCAACCGTGCTGGGACATATTCAGCGCGGCGGCGTCCCCACCGCTTTTGACCGTGTCCTGGCCACCCGTTTGGGAATGGCTGCGGTGGATTCCATCCATGCCGAGGCGTGGGGCACTATGGTGGCGTTGCACGGCACCAAGGTGCTGCGCGTACCGCTGCGTGCCGCACTGAACAACCTCAAGCGTGTCCCCATGGAACGCTACGAAGAGGCCGCCGTGCTCTTCGGCTAGGCCTGGAGATACACCAAGGGCGGGGGTTGGAATGCTGTTC
>NZ_JBLVOJ010000011.1:217508-245895 GCF_053543715.1 Glutamicibacter sp. AGC46 | reverse complement strand
ACAGCATTCCCACCCCCCCCTTCTCTTTGGCCTTTAGCCTTGCGGCGGGGTTCTCAGGAACCCGGTAAAGCGCCCAGCGACCTGGCCGGCGTCGGTCGCCACAATGACTTCCTGCGTTGCCGGGTAGCTCGTTTCGCCGTCCACCACGGACAGAACCGCTTCCGGGTCAACGTTGCGCTTGACCACGGCCAAGGCGATTGGCCCGGCTTCATAGTGCAAAGTCGCGGAAGTGATCCGGCCAACCGTGCGCTCCCCCAGCTTCACTTCGGCGCCGGTGGCAGGCAGCGTGTGCATGGAACCGTCGAGGTCCAAGAAAACCATGCGACGAGGCGGGTGGCCGATGTTGTGCACCCGGGCAATTGTTTCCTGGCCTTTATAGCAGCCCTTGTCCATGTGCACCGCGGTACGCAGCCAATCCAACTCGTGGGGAATGGTCTTGTCGTCTATCTCGGCACCGAAGCGCGGCTCCCACGCGGCGATACGCAAGGCCTCGACAGCCATCATGCCTGACAGCTCTTCGTCAGCTACTGCGACGGCAAGCTGCTCCAACTCCACGATATGCAAGAACCACGGACGTTCCTTGCCCGGGTGATCCTCACGGGAATAGGCCCAACCACCGTCGGTGATTCCGGGCCATGGGTTCTCCCAGACCAGGCTCCCGGCAGTGCCAATCTTGCGGGTAGCCGCCAATACGCCGTAGCTCTCGGAAAGATCATTGACCTCAACGCGCAGCATGAAGCGCATTGAGTTCAGGAACTGCGCCAACGCTGCTCCGGCACCAGGTTCAACGATCAGCAGCAAGCGATCTGCGGTGGCCAGCACCTTCATTTCGTGCTCAATGCGTCCTTGAACCGAAAGCAGCAGCGTCTGGGTGCTGTCTCCTGGCTTCAGGCTGGAAATGCGCTGGCTGCTGAGCGTATCGAGCCAACTCTGGCGGTCTTCGCCGCGGATCTCCACAACATCGAAGTGGCTCAGATCGGCAATTGCCTGGCCCTCAGCGAGTTTGCGAGCTTCGCGGGTAGGAGCGCCGTAGTGGGCTGCGACGCCGGCATCTACGCCGCCAGCTTCCACTGCAGCAGCACGGTCCAGCAGGACCGAACGGTATTCAGTGGCCATGATTAGTGCACCGTGCCTTCCGAGGTGACACGCTTGAGCGCCGCCGAGGCGTGCGCTTGAAGATCCATATTGCCCTTGGAAACATCCCAGCGCCAGAACAGCTCGCCATTGACCAGACCGTAGATCCGGGTTGAGGACGCGTAAGCTTGGGCGTTCTTGCTGCGCAGCAAGCTCTCGGTGGCCAGCTGAATGCGTGGTCCATTAATCAGGCCGTAATACAGCTCTGAGATGCCGTCTGGTCGGACAATTTGCGCCTGGATCTTGAAGCCGTCTTCGGTATGCAGCTTCTGCACATCGTCGGCCGAACGCAGTACCGGGAAGATGTCACCGGGTTCCATGCCAGGACCGGCATCGGCTTCCTGCTGTTCACGGTCCAAGGACCAGAAGCCGGTTTCAACGGCTAGGATCCGCAGCTTCGTGCCATCGGCTTCGGTCAGCCAGGCTTCACTGCGGTATTCAAGGTACGGCCCGCCAACGTCACGGAAGGTGACTTGCTGCCAGAAAAACTCGTCCTCGGCTTCGCCTTCGCCAAGACGGCCAGCACCTTCCCAGGTGCCGATGAGCCATGCGAAAGGTACAAGTTCCGGGGTGAGGTCCGTAGGTAGGTCAAAAGCCATGGACTACTCGCTCCTAAGTCAGTTAGTGATGAAATGAAAACAGCGCACACGTTGTTGTGTGCGCTGTTTCTACTTCTGGCCCTGGAAGAGGCGCTTCACTACCAAGCCTGCGAACCCAGCCATTCCGAGACCGGCGATCACTACAAGTGCCTGGAAGAAAATTTCGATTGCAAGGTAATTTTCATTCATGGCTTCATCTTAGCGCGGGAGGCAGGAGAACTTCGACACGCGTGACGCAGCTAGCATCATATTTGAACCGCTCACCGCTAAATGAAAGCCAGCACTTCCATCGCGTACCAGCTGACCGCACCGCTCATCAGCAAGATGGCGCAGGCAAGGCCAAGGATTCCACTCATGTTTCGTACGCTGCGGCTGACCAAGGCCAATGCCCGTAATGAACCCACCAGCAAGCCGGTCAGCAGTCCCAGGGTCGCCCCTTGGTACCAGAGCATATCGATTGGCAGCGCGCTGGAGGCCGCGCCCAATGCGGCAGCGCCCACAGGCGCCAGAATCATGGTCATCCGGTTTGGCAGGCGGGTAACGGCAACCGCACCAGCCCCAAGCAGAGCGACCACGGTTGTGACGGCCAGCCCAAAGCCGTAGGGCACATAAGCACTAGCGGCCCAGGCGGAACCCAGCACGCCCAGGACTATGCCGGTCACGCCAGAAACCACACCGGCCAGCCGGCCTTCGGCTTCTGCCCCGCGCAATACCTGGCTGATAAATACCAGAAGCACGCCAACGGCGATTGCTTCGACACTATGTGACATCACCGACCCGCCTGGCATGAACATGGTCGAAGCCGTAGCCGCCAAAGAGCACAACGCCAAGATGATGGTGATCGGCCATGGCGCATCGGAGCGGACCATTCGCGGCCAGGTATAGGCGAAAATCAGCTGCAAGACCGCGGTGAGCACACCCATCAGCCAGCTCATCGAATCCAGACTTGCAACAACGACAAGCAGTGCCGCTGCAACGAGTCCACTGAATAAAACCTTGATTCTCAAATTCTGATTCCTGACGGTAATGTGTCCGCACTTGCGTGTTCACATGCGTGCTTCAACTGATTCATTCCTTATACTGTGACACGTAAAAGTGATTTTTTCGCAACTATCTGGCAGGAGGAAGACCGATTGGCTCACCTACTGCTATTAAGTAATCATGCCGAAAATGCCGCTGAAGTTCTTCCGGCACTCGAACTGTTATTGCACGAGATTTCTTTCTTCCCTGCAACAACGGAGTCGCTGAGCCAAATCCCTGAGTGCGACGCGGTCATCCTCGATGCCCGTACAGATCTCATTCCGGCGCGCTCCCTGGCGCAGTTATTGCACGCCAATTTGAATCTGCCCTTGCTGCTGGTTGTCAGCGAAGGCGCACTGGGCATTTTGAACTCGGATTGGTTTGCGACTGATTTCCTGTTGCCTTCCGCCATCCCTGCCGAGCTTGATGCACGCATCCGCCTGATGCTCTCCGGAGCCACGGTTCCCGCCCCCGCACCGGTGGCCGCTGAAAGCACTTCGGGCCTGCGCATCGATGAGTTGAGCTACACCGCCCGTATCGATAACCGCATGCTGGACCTGACATACAAAGAGTTCGAACTGCTCAAGTACCTGGCACAGTTCCCCGGCCGAGTCTTCACCCGCGAACAGCTGCTGCATGAAGTGTGGGGATACGATTACTACGGAGGCACCCGTACCGTAGACGTGCATGTGCGACGTTTGCGCGCGAAACTCGGCACCGATCATGAACAGCTCATCGGAACGGTGCGCAACGTCGGCTACCGCTTCCACACCGAATCATAACTTTCAGATAACTCCTACCCACTTCGCACATTTTACGACTATCGTGAAATGCATGAGCGAACTGCCACAGAACACTGTTTCCATCCAGCACGTCCCCGGTGAGCTTGATGAACGGGCGCTATCCGACGTGCGCCAGCTAGCCCTCGATGCGCAGAAAGCCGATGGCAACCCGCCGTTGAGCGACCAGACCCTGGTGGCATTGGCAGCCGATGAGCCTAGCCAGAATCTGCTTGCCCTGCTGGCTGAAGCCGGCGAAGGCGCGGAGTCGACGTTGGCCGGCGTTGCCATCGCGGTTCGGGAATCCCCGGATCAGCCTTGGGTGCTGGAACTGGTAGTCCACCCCGAGCATCGCCGCGCTGGCATTGGCCGGGCCCTGCTGGGCAAGCTCGGTGAGCTGCTGGATCTCTCGAAGATCCAGGCGTGGGCGCACGGCGACCACGATGCAGCCAAGAAGCTGGCCGCAGGTGTGGGCCTGGACCGCGTACGCGAGCTGTTCCGGATGCGCCGCGAAGGCACCGATTACCTAGAAGAGCCTGCGATTGATCGCCGGATTACGGTCCGCACCTTCCGTGTTGGCGAGGACGAGCCGCAATGGCTGGAGGCTAACGCCAAGTCCTTCGTGCATCATCCCGAGCAAGGTTCGCTAACCCTCAATGACCTCGAAGCGCGCATGTCCGAGGATTGGTTCGACCCATCCGGCTTCTTCCTGGCCTTTGACGCGGAGGAGAATCTGCTCGCCTACCACTGGACCAAAATCCACCCTGCTACCGCAGACGCGGTCCGCCCCACCGGCGAGGTTTACGTTGTCGGTGTCGTTCCCGAGGCGCAGGGACTAGGCCTGGGCCGTTCCTTGACCACCACCGGCATCAACTACCTGCTGGAACTGGGCGTCGATGCGGTGATCTTGTACGTGGATGCCGATAATGAAGCTGCAGTTAAGCTCTACCGCTCGCTGGGCTTCACACTTTGGGATGCGGACATTATGTACGGTCCGCAGAAGATAGACTAGGGGTACTGGCAGTCCCTGATTTATCGGGACTGCCGCCAGCGGTGTCTTTAGCGTCCACTTGCAGGAAAGAAGTGAGTTCAGCCGATGAATAGCTACCCCAAGGAAACTGGTACTCAGCTACGTGATGTTCCTTCCTCGAAGGTCAATGAAGATCGTATAGAGCCAGCAGATTCGCTACCGGATCTGCATCCCGATGGCGGATTCAAAAATGAGCGTTTCCTTGACCGTGAGCTCAGCTGGCTGCATTTCAACGCCCGCGTTCTGGAGCTGGCCGAAGACACCGATCTGCCCTTGCTTGAACGGGTGAACTTCCTGTCCATCTTCGCCTCGAACCTTGATGAGTTCTTCATGGTTCGCGTTGCCGGGCTGAAGCGCCGCATCCACGCTGGACTGGCGGTGCCGGCGGCTAACGGAATGAACCCGGTAGACCAGTTGGAGTTGCTGCTATCCTCGGCCCACGCGCTGCAGACCCGCCATGCCAAAGTCTTCGCCGACTCGGTATACCCCGATTTGGCCGAGCAGGGTATCCGCATCACCACCTGGGAAGACCTCTCGGCATCCGAGCGTGACCTGCTTTCCAAGTGGTTCGTTTCCCAGGTATTCCCGGTACTCACTCCGCTGGCGGTTGACCCTGCTCACCCATTCCCGTACATCTCCGGGCTGTCGCTGAATCTGGCTGTGGTGGTCCGCAACCCGCTGACCGGCAAGGAACTCTTTGCCCGCTTGAAGGTGCCAGACACCATCGCCCGCCTGATCAGCATCGACGGCACCCGCGCGGCGCACTCTTCGTTGCGCACGGCCCGGTTCATCCCGCTCGAAGCACTTATTGCGGTGCACCTGGAGCTGTTGTTCCCGGGGATGGAAATCGTCGAGCACCACTTCTTCCGTGTCACCCGCAACGAGGACCTGGAAGTTGAAGAGGACGATGCAGAGAACCTGTTGCAGGCGCTGGAGAAGGAATTGCTGCGCCGCCGCTTCGGTCCTCCCGTTCGCCTGGAAGTCGCCAATGACATCAACCCTGAAATCATGGAGCTGCTCACCCGCGAGCTCGGTGTTGAAGAGGACGAGGTTTTCAAGCTTCCCACCCCGTTGGACCTGCGCGGTTTGGGCGTTATTGCGTCGCTGGACCGTTCAGAGCTTCACTACACCAAGCATGTTGGCCATACCTCGAACTACCTGAACGAATCAGAAACTGCCAAAGCCGCCAATGTGTTCGCGGCCGTCCGGCGCCGCGACATCTTGCTTCACCATCCCTATGATTCCTTCTCCACCAGCGTGCAGGCCTTCCTGGAACAGGCCGCAGCTGACCCGAAGGTCATGGCCATCAAGCAGACCCTGTACCGCACCAGCGGCGACTCGCCTATCGTCGATGCGCTGATTGATGCGGCCGAAGCTGGCAAGCAGGTCCTGGCCCTGGTAGAAATCAAGGCCCGCTTCGACGAACAGGCGAACATCTCCTGGGCGCGCAAGCTGGAACAGGCGGGCGTGCACGTGGTCTACGGCATCGTGGGCCTGAAAACCCACTCCAAGCTCTCCTTGGTGGTTCGCCGCGAAGGCGACAAGCTGCGCCGATACTGCCACATCGGCACCGGCAACTACCACCCGCGCACCGCGCGCTACTACGAAGACTTCGGCCTGCTCACCTGCGACGACGAAGTTGGCGAGGATATCTCCAAGCTGTTCAACCAGCTTTCGGGCTACGCCCCGCGCTCGACCTACAACCGCCTGCTGGTTGCTCCGCGCTCGGTACGCACCGGGTTGCTGGCGCATATCGAGAAGGAAATAGTCAACGCCGCGGCCGGCAAGCCGGCAAAGGTCGTCATCAAGGTCAACTCCATCGTGGATGAAGCCATCATCGATGCGCTGTACCGGGCCAGCCAGGCAGGGGTCAAGGTGGAAGTCATCGTTCGCGGCATCTGCGCCCTGCGCCCAGGAGTGCCGGGACTGAGCGAGAACATCGAAGTACGTTCCATCTTGGGCCGGTTCCTTGAGCACAGCCGCGTGTTCATGTTTGAAAACGGCGGAGATCCACTGGTGTACATCGGCTCCGCCGACATGATGCACCGCAACCTGGATCGTCGCGTGGAAGCCCTGGTCTCGCTGCGCAACCAAGAGGACATTGATCGCATGATCACCCTGCTGGCCCGCTACATGGACGACAAGACCGCTTCGTGGCACCTGAACTCCGATGGCGACTGGATTCGCCATTACCAGGACGAGGATGGCAAGGCGCTCTCGGACGTCCAGTTCTGGTTAGTTGAAGAACATGCCCGCCGACGAAACAGTGGACGTAATAGCTAGTGACCGAACCAGAGCTGCGCGATACCCGCACCAGGGCTCGTGACATCATCCGTTCTGCAGATGCCGAGGAAATCCGCCTTGGCGAATACGACATCGTGGCCGCCGGGGCAATCCCCTGGCGCGTGAAGGACGGCAAACTCCAAGTTCTCCTGATCCACCGCCCAAAGTACGATGACTGGTCCTGGCCCAAGGGCAAACTGGATCAGGGTGAATCCATCGCCGAGTGTGCGCTGCGCGAGGTCCGCGAGGAAATCGGGTTGCGCATCACCTTGGGCATCCCGCTTTCAGCCACCGCCTACTCCGTGGGCCAGAAAACCAAGGTTGTCTACTATTGGGCAGCCAAGACCGATGCGCAGACGGTAATTGAGCCTGATGGCGCAGAATGCGACGAGGCTCTTTGGACCAGTCCCAAGAAGGCTGCCAAAATGCTGTCCATTGCCACGGACAACCAGCCGCTGGCCGATCTGGTCCTGGCTTATGAAGCCGGTGTGCTCGATACGCACCCGGTGCTCATTGTCCGCCATGCCAAGGCCAAGCCTCGCGGCAACTGGACTCGTGCCGAAGGAGACCGCCCGCTGGCGGCGACGGGACGACGCCAGGCGCAGGCAGTTTCCCGGATGCTCGAAGCCTGGAAGCCGATGCACGTGGCCTCTTCCCCGTGGATGCGATGCGTCCAGACGATCACGCCCTATGCCGCCTTGCACGCGTTGAAGCTCAAGAGCGTTAAAGCCCTGACCGAACATGCGGCGACACGCAATCCGGAGCGGGTACGCAAGGCCGTGCAGAA
Organism: Glutamicibacter sp. AGC46; assembly: GCF_053543715.1. NCBI lineage: Bacteria > Bacillati > Actinomycetota > Actinomycetes > Micrococcales > Micrococcaceae > Glutamicibacter > Glutamicibacter sp. AGC46. Next base: position 238,263 of record NZ_JBLVOJ010000011.1, on the reverse strand, counting down.
GCTCTTCGACAAGTACCGTTCCCAGGTGATTTGCACCCATCGCCCGGTGCTGCCCTTCGTGCTGGAGGTTCTTGCCCAGAACTCCACTGATGAACTGGCCAAGGCCCTGCCGGACCAGGATCCCTATTTGGAACCGGGGTCCCTGATCGTTGCGCAGCAGGTCCAATCCGGCAGCCCGCGAATTGTCTCCTTTGAGATTCATACGCCGTACCACGATTAGCCTGATGCGGCTGAAGCCCGGCATTGCATGCCGGGCTTCAGTGTTCTCTCAGGGCGTGGCACCAGCCGTTGCATCTGCCTCCGATTAGGGATAAGACTATGAATAGGAGACACGTCACAGCCAAGAATGAGGTAATGCCATGACTGCCCAGCAACCGAACCAGCCAGTCGAGAAGATTGTGCACCATGGACTGCGTTTGGATCACGATGCCAGCCGCGGCCGCTATTCGCTGTGGCACGGTTCCACTTTTGTCGGTTTCCTCGGCTACTACGAAGAAGATGGCATCGCCACCATCCAGCACACCATAGTCAATGAGGAATTCGGCCGTCGCGGATACGCTCGCGCGCTGGTGACCTTGGTTCTGGACAAGTTCCGCGACAAGGGGCTGAAGATCATTCCGGAGTGCAGCTACGTCCAGGACTACCTGCGCCGCTACCCGGAGTATAACGACATGGTGGCTGCGAGCTAGGCACGAGTGCGAGCAGCATCATCAATGCGCTTAGTTCCAGGAGCTTTCCGTTTGATCTAAACTGGGACGTGTGAATATGCCAGCGCCGACCACCAGCACGACAGGTAAGATGACGACTCCAATCGCAACCCCTTATGAAGATCTGCTTCGAGACGTGCTGGAGAACGGCGCCTCCAAGGAAGACCGCACCGGAACTGGAACGCTGTCGGTATTCGGCCGCCAGATCCGCTTCGATCTGAAGGATTCTTTCCCGCTGGTCACCACCAAACGCGTGCACTTCAAATCCGTGGCAGCAGAACTCTTGTGGTTCCTGCGCGGCGAATCCAATGTGAAGTGGCTGCAGGACCAGGGCGTGCGCATCTGGAATGAATGGGCTGACGAAGCCGGCGAACTCGGACCGGTCTATGGTGTCCAGTGGCGCAGCTGGCCAACTCCCGATGGCGGCCACATTGACCAGATCTCCCAGCTGGTCGACTCGCTGCGGAACAATCCGGACTCCCGCCGCCACATCGTCTCGGCGTGGAATGTCGCAGAGATCCAGAATATGGCGTTGCCTCCATGCCACGTGTTCTTCCAGTTCTACGTGGCCGAGGGCAAGCTCTCCTGCCAGCTCTACCAGCGCAGTGCAGACATGTTCCTGGGCGTACCGTTCAACATCGCTTCCTACGCACTGCTCACGCGCATGCTTGCCCACCAGCTCGATCTGGAGCCAGGCGAGTTCATCTGGACTGGTGGCGACGTGCATATCTACACCAACCACTTGGAACAGGTCAAGGAGCAGCTCTCCCGCGATCCCTACCCATACCCGACGCTCAGCTTCAATTCCAAGCCCGAGTCGATCTTCGACTACACGCTGGAAGATTTCAGCATCAATGTCTACCAGCACCACCCGACGATCAAGGGAGCCGTAGCGGTATGACTCCCAAGCCTCGCCACGCACACGACGTTGAACCGCTGGTTGGCGCCATTTGGGCCCAAGCCGAGAACGGCATTATTGGCGCTGACGGCGCCATGCCATGGCACGTTCCCGAGGACCTGGCCCATTTCAAGCGCACGACCGCTGGCCATCCAGTGATCATGGGTCGTGCCACATGGAATTCCTTCCCGGCGAAGTTCCGTCCATTGCCAGGACGCACCAACATCGTGCTGACCACGCAGGCTGATGCCCACGCGCAGCTGCGCAAGGATGGCGCACTCCCCGTCTCCAGCTTGGAAGAAGCCATCGCGTTGGCACAGCGCAGCGCCGGCGGCGAAGAAGTATGGATCATTGGCGGCGGAAAGGTCTATGCCCAGGCACTGGCGCTGCTGGACGTCGCGGTGATTACCAAGCTCGATGCCTCCCCTGCTGGAGATACCTCCGCACCGAAGCTCACCGCTGACTTCGCTCTGGGCGCATCCGATCCGTCCCTAGATTCGGAAGCTGCCCACTGGCACACTTCCTCCACCGGTACCCGCTACCGCTTTGAAACCTGGCTTCGCCAAAAGGATTAGAACGACCATGAAAAAATACATCGGAGAGCTCAAGCAGCACCCCGAAGCACTCTTCATTCTCGGATACATGCTCTTCCCGCTGCTGGCCTTGGTGGTGGCCGTACTCGGCTTCTTCATGGTTCTCGGCGGCCACAAGGTATTCGGCCTGATCATGCTGCTGGTCCCGACGCAGATCTTTATCTTCTCCGCCATGTGGGCGATCAAGAACCGCAAGCTGCTGCTTGAGGAAAAGTAAAACTTTCGCTGCACCGAGTCACACCTGAACCCTGCTGGGGCTTGGGTGTGATTCTGCTTTAACTGGTGTAACGAACCGGGCTCTGCCGGATAAACGCCCCTACCATGGATACATGACTTCATCTGTTGGTTTTGTAGGTTACCGAGGCATGGTTGGTTCCGTGCTGATGCAGCGCATGCTCGACGAGGGCGATTTCGTCCAGATTGACCCGGTATTTTTCTCGACTTCCAATGCCGGCGGCAACGCCCCGGCATTCGCTGAGGGTGCTGGGCCGCTGCAGGACGCGTTCGATATTGAAACGCTGTCCAAGTTGCCGATCATCGTCACTGCCCAGGGCGGGGACTACACGACCAAGGTCCACACCGAGCTTCGCAAGTCCGGCTGGGACGGCCTGTGGATCGATGCGGCGTCCTCGCTGCGCATGAATGATGATTCGGTCATCGTCCTGGACCCGGTCAACCGAGCCGTGATCGATGAATCCCTGGCCTCTGGCGTCAAGGACTACATCGGCGGCAACTGCACCGTCTCGTGCATGCTCATGGGCTTGGGCGGGCTGTTCAAGAACAACTTGGTCGAGTGGGGCACCGCGATGACCTACCAGGCCGCTTCCGGTGGCGGCGCACGCCATATGCGCGAACTGCTCACCCAGTTCGGCGACATCAATGCGTCGGTGGGCAGCGAGTTGGCTGATCCAGCCAGCGCCATCCTGGAAATCGACCGCAAGGTCCTGGAAACCCAGCGCGGAAACCTGGATGCCGCGCAATTCGGCGTACCACTGGGCGGTTCGCTGATCCCATGGATCGACGCAGATTTGGGCAACGGCCAGTCCCGCGAAGAGTGGAAGGCAGGTGTCGAGACCAACAAGATCCTGCAGACCCCCGGCGACAAGCAGATCATCATGGACGGCCTGTGCGTCCGCATTGGTGCCATGCGCTCGCACTCGCAGGCACTGACGCTGAAGCTGAAGGAAGACCTGCCGGTCTCCGAAATCGAGTCGCTGCTCTCAGCTGACAACCAGTGGGCCAAGGTCGTTCCCAACGAAAAGGAAGCCACCATGGACCAGCTGACTCCGGTCGCGGCTTCCGGTACCTTGGATATCCCGGTCGGCCGTATCCGCAAGCTGGAAATGGGTCCGGAGTACATCTCGGCCTTCACCGTTGGAGACCAGCTTCTGTGGGGCGCTGCCGAGCCGCTGCGCCGCATGCTCGCTATCGCCCAGGGTCGTCTCTAGGCACCTCATAGGCAAAGCCATGGCCAAGCCCAGAACAGAAATTTCTGTTCTGGGCTTGGCCATTTCCCTTGCGGATGAGCTCTAGTGGGCCCACTCATCCCGGAGTACCGAATAGATCAGTTGGTCATGCCACGCACCGGCGCGCCACTGCGCTTGGCGGATGACCCCCTCGCGGGTGAACCCCAGCTTCTCCAGGCACTTCTGCTCAGCCGCATTTTCTGCGGCTGTCGTAGCCTGGATCCGATGACGGGGGTAGTGGGTGAACAAGTAGTCGACGAGCATCTTCTGCGCCTGCGTGCCATGGCCCTGGCCGCGGTACTGGGCAAAGATGCCGATGGCGACTTCCCAGCAGGCCGAGGTGTTGGCCCGGCCCCACGACGAAACGGTGAACCAATCGACTTTGCCGATTACCTGCGCCCCCAAGCAGACTGCCAGCGCGCCATCGGCGTTGCCGATCAACTGGTCCTGGCCGACACGGGCGCGCAGCTTGTTCGTATCCCAGAAGCCGAACCACTGGGCTTCACCGGCACCCTGCACGGATTGGAAGTTCGCTTCCAGCAGGTCGATATCCTCCAGCCCGAGCTTTCGCAATGACAAGTGCACCCTTGTTTTCCTCCCGTGTTCCGGCGATGGCTGGCATGCTGCTCGCTTAGAGAGCTAGGCCGATCAGCAGCGGCTCATTGACCAGTTCAATGCCAAAACGCTGCTGCACGCCGGCGCGAACTGCCCGCGCAATGGCCACAATGTCCTGGGCGGTGGCTTCCCCGCGGTTGGTGATGGCCAGTGTGTGCTTGGTGGACAGGGACGCTCGGCCGCCAGCGAGCGCGAACCCCTCGGTCCCCTCCAAGCCGTAGCCCTTGCCGAAACCGGCCTGGTCGATGAGCCACGCGGCGGACAGCTTGAGGAAGCCAGCTTGTTCCGCCGGGTAGCTCGGAGCGTTCTCGGGAAGCTTGCCCATGACGCTGGATTCAACGATGGGGTTGGTGAAGAAGGAACCCGTGGAGTGCGAGTCGGCATCCCTGGCATCAAAGACCATGCCCTTGGAACGACGCAAGTCCAGAACGGTCTGGCGCACTTCGAGCGCGTCGGCGCGTTCGCCAGCTTCAACTCCGAGCCGGCGGGCCAGCTCTGCATAGCGGATAGGAGCCGATTCATTTTCACGGGTCAGCAGGAAGGCCACTTCCAGGACCACGTAGCGTGGGGATCCGTTGGTGCTCGTGCGCTTGATGACCGAATCGCGGTAGGCGAAACCAAGCTCGGAGTTATCCAGCTTGAGTACCTGGTTGCTCTGGCGGTCGTAGGCACGCACCCACGCCAGGGTCTGGGAAATGTCTGCCCCGTAGGCCCCGACGTTCTGCACCGGAGTGGCACCGGTGCACCCGGGGATGCCCGAGAGCGCTTCCAGTCCGCTCAGGCCCTCAGCCAGGCTGTATTCAACGGTCGTGTCCCAGTTCTCGCCGGCGGCAGCGCGCAGCAGCACCTTGCCATTAGGCTGCTCGTCCAGGTGCAGTCCGCGGGTGGCGATCTGCACTGCGACGCCCGGGTACCCCTCGTCGGAGATCACCAGGTTGGAACCCCCGCCAATGAGCAGAACGTCGTGCCCTGCGGTGTCTGCTGCCGCAACGGCTTGAGCCAGTTCAGCTTCGCTGGTAGCGGTCACCAATTGCTGGGCTGGCCCACCAACGTGGGTCGTGGTCAGATTCTTCAGCATTGCTTCAGTTTACTTTCCGTATGGGAACGAATAGGTGCGGCCGGCCGGCGTTCTACGCTTTGCCTGCGCCGCCGGTACGGTTTCCGGCGGCATTAGAGGACAAGCAGAAGGCCACGACCACCAGGATGGAAATGGAACCCAAAGCAGGGAGCAGGCCGATGACTTCAGCCAGCAGTCCCAAACGCGGCGGGCCACCGAGGAAGGCGCCGTAGCCGATGGTGGACACTACCGAGACGCGGGTCGCGGCATGAACAGGATCATCCGATGCCGCGCTCATGGCCAGCGGGAAGGTCAGGGCCACTCCCATGCCCCAGATGGCCAAGGCCACGAAGGCCAGCGGCAGGTTGTTGCCAAAGGCGAAGAGCAGTACCCCGACCAGGGCGCTGATGGCGCTGGCCCGGATCATGACGACGCGGCCCAGGCGCAAGATCAGATCGCCGGACAGCAGCCGGGTCAGGGTCATGGCGGTAACGAAGACGCCGTAGCCGATGGCTCCCACGCCTTCCTTCGTGTGGTATCCATCCACCAGTGCCATGGCCACCCAGTCGCCGGCTGCGCCTTCAGCCAGGGCCATGCCCAGAACCAGAACGCCCAAGAGGACGGTCTGCGGTTCGGTCCATGCCTTCTTCAGCGAGGTCCCGCTGCTGGTGCGCGGGGTCCGGCTGTAGTCTTCTCCGTAGAATCGGGCACTGTAGAGCACGGTGAAGACGATAACCAGGCCCATGAAGCCGTAGTGGTACTGCAACGGGATCTGCAGTCGGGCACCTAGCGCACCAGCGCCGGCACCGATCACGGTGCCGATGGAGAAGAAACCGTGCAGGGCAGGCATGATGCTCTTGCCCAAGGCGCGTTCCATGGCCGCGCCTTGGACATTGGAGGCGACATTCCATGATGCGGTCCCCAGGCCCTGGGCGAAGAGGAAGATGCCGCAGATCAGGGCGCTGCCAAAGATTCCGGCGCCCACGCCTACAAGAATGAGTGAACAGCCGGCTATTGTCGCGGCGATGCGCATGACGCGGGTGGCCCCAAGGCGCAGAACCAGTTGTCCTGAGACCGAGACGGACAGGAAGGATCCTGCACTCATGCACAGCAGCAGCAGTCCAACGCTGGCGTGGTCCAGCTGCAGGGCATCACGCACTGCGGGCAAGCGCGAAACCAGGGCCGAGATCAGCAGGCCGCTGGCCAGGTAGGCGGCCATCAGCGCGTTGCGCCACTGGGTTACAGGCCTCTGCGCTTCACCGGGAAGTTGCATGCCTAGAGCTGCACCACGGCTTGGCACTTGAGCAGTACCTTGCTGTCATGGGCCGAGACTGCCAAATCGATGCGGGCGGTGCGGGCTTCGGAGTCCAAGGCGCCGCCCTTGCCCTCCACCGAAATGGTGGTACCTTCGTGATTCGCCGGGTTGGTTCCTTCGGGATCTTCGACGACTACCGGCTTGGTGAAGCGGGTCTGGTAGTCGATGATGGCTCCCGGGTTGCCGACCCACTGGGAGACCAGGTCGATGACCGATCCCATGGTGAACATGCCGTGGGCAATCACCGATGGCAGTTCCACTTCCTTGGCGAAGCGCTCATTCCAGTGAATCGGGTTGAAGTCGCCCGAGGCACCTGCATAGCGGACGAGGTCCGCGCGGTTGACCTGCACCGTGTGCGATCCAATGACCTGGCCCTTTTCGAGGCTTTCGAATTCAATCATGCTTAGTCCTCAGCTCGTACCAGTAGCGATGAAACGGTGGTTGCGATCTTCTCGCCAGCCACGGTGGTTATTTCCGCGCGGGTGGTGATCATGGCACCGGCACCCATTTCACGGACCTGGTCCACGTAGAGCTCGGCAAGCAGTTCATCGCCGGCAACGATTGGACGGTGATGGGTGAAGCGCTGGTCGGCGTGCACCACGCGGGAGAAGTCGATGCCACTGGCCGGGTCGGCAATCAGCTGCCCGTCAGCGCGCTGGGCGATGATGATCGCGAAGGTCGGAGGGGCAACGACATCGCTATAGCCCAGCTCGCGAGCGGCCTGCACATCGTAGTGCGCCTGGTTGGCGGCCTTGGTGGCCTTGGCGAATTCGCGGATCTTTTCGCGGCCTACCTGGTAGGACTCGCCGGCAGGGTAGATGCGCCCTACCAGGTCGGGGTTGATGCCCATGGATTCTCCTGAACGTTGTTGGAAGTGGCCAGGCGAGGCTGCCGCCGGATACGGGACCCGGGCGCAGCCAAGCGGTCACACGGTGGAATTCTTGCGGAGCCCTAGTCCTGCCCGTCCGCCGGGCGCTTCTTGGCTCGAGGGGCCGCCAGGCCATTGGCAATGCGCCACTGGCGCGCATCCCTGGCGCGGACAACCAGTCCGGCGATGTGGCAGAGCATGCCGATGACCATGATGCCGATTGCTGTGTAGACCGTTGGCAGCGATGGAATGTTGGCGCCGATGATGGCCAAGATGATGCCTGCGCCCATGATGCCCATGGCAGCGAAGACGAGCTTCTTATAGCGTGGTGAGGCTGATTCCCAAGGAGTGTTGGTCATGGTTCAAGTCTAGTTCAGCTCCGGCTGTGTCCGCTCATTGTGGCCGGGGCATTTCCCCGTGACTCCCCCGACAACGCTGGGCCTGATTCAGAACAGGGCGGATTGCTCTTCCCTGAAATCTGCGCAGTTCTCCACGATGGCGACCTCGCGGGTCTTCAGCTCGGCGGCATCCAGCAGGCGCACGGTGGTGCCTTCGCCGCTGTCTGCGAGGATGCTTTGCCCCAGCACGCCGCGGATGCGCAGATTCACGGTGTTCCCGCCCAGCGCGGTATTCCAGGCATGCAGCGCATGGGTATCCCAGGCGTCTACTACCGGGCGGGCGAAGGCCGGTTGTTCCCACAGCTCGTCGCGCAGCTGCACGCCGTAGGTTTCCAAGCCCCGCTGGGCGCCAAGGAAGGACCGGGCCCGGCTTGCCGCTTCGGAGTTGATCTGGTCCAGCTGGGCGTAGTCCAGTTCCCAGCTGGCCAGTCCCTTGATCTTGGACTTCTGCCGGACTTGCTGGCTCAGGCCCACGTGTTCAGTGACAAGGTCTTCGAGCACTCGAATAGCGGCTCCATCAGCGGCGCGGGCAATATAGCGGGCAATGACCGCTCCCTGCTGCGCCAAGCGAGTCCATTTGCTCTGGGTTGAGGTGGTACCGACTTTGGTCGCCCCATGGGCGAAGCTTGCGACATACAAGAAGTGCGGCTGCTCCAGGTACTTGCGCATGCCTTCCGGGGCTTCGCCGGTCTTGTGGAAATGATGCATGAACTTCGAATGATCCAGCCGGCGGCAGCGTTCGCACTGGGTTCCGGTACGCAGCGCTTTGTTCTTCGGGCAAGGCAAGGTGTTGCGAGAGCCATCGCTGTTCATCGTGATGTAGCCCAGGCAGAATTTCAGTTCGCCGATGCGCAAGCTTAGGGAACGGTTGGCTTCCAGGTATTCGGTGCTCCATTTTTCCGCTTGCCTAAGCCGGAGCATGGGGGCGCGTTCATGCTCTGAGAAGCTGATGCCGTGGCAGAGCTGCCGGTGGTCGCTGGCGAATTCCATCGATGCCTTCCTCGAAGTTACCTCTTCAACGATAGTTCACCGGACATGGCTAGCTCCTGCAAGGCAGGTTGGCCGGCGCCTGCAGCCCGAAAGTTTGCTGGACGAATTCCCGATTCGTTCTGGCCTAATTCCTAGGAGAAGCCCTTAGGCTGGAACTGCACCGGAACCGTACCGCGGGCCGGGCCATAATCTGCTGAGGTGATCCAGGATTTCTGTCCCATTTGATGACAAGACTCGTGCAGTGGCCATCGCAGCTGCCGAGACCGCCCCTTCGCCGGCCGAGCTGCAGCGATTGACGCAGGCTTTCCGCCATGATTTCCAGCGTTTCATGATGGAGTACCAGTTTGCGGTGGACGAGGTGCTGACCAAGGTCTCGATCTTGCGTGAAGAGTTCTTGTATTTGCACAATTACAATCCAATTGAGCACGTCACTTCTCGGGTGAAAACTCCGGAGAGCATCATGCGCAAGGTCTCCCGCCGGAACATCTCCCCGTCCCTGCCTGCCATTCGCGAGAACATCAGCGACATTGCCGGCGTGCGCATTACCTGCAGTTTCGTCAAGGACATCTACAAGGTCCTGAACACGTTAACCTCGCAGAATGACCTGAAGGTCCTCCAAATCAAGGACTACATCAAGAACCCGAAGCCCAGCGGCTATAAAAGTGTCCATGCGATCGTGCAGATCCCGGTCTACTTGTCCGATGGCCCGGTCGATGTCGTGGTGGAGCTGCAGATCCGTACCATTGCCCAGGATTTCTGGGCAAGCCTGGAACATAAGATCTTCTACAAGTACGAGGGCGAAGTTCCAGAACATCTAGTGCAAGAGCTTGCCGACGCGGCGGCCATGGCGACGAAACTCGACATGCAGATGCAGCGCTTGCATACCGAAGTCCACGGCCATGATGCCAATCAGGCACCGAGCCAAGAGGCGGATTTCGATACGACAGCGATCCAGGGGCTGCTGTCGCTGGCTCAGCAAGCCAAGGACGGGAACCAGGAGAAGGACTTGGATCACTAGCCGTTCATGCCCTCGAAGGACAATGCTGCTTCGGGGCCGGAAACCAAAAAAGATCCTCGGCCGAGGCCGAGGATCTTTGATTTGGTAGCGGCGCCGGGACTCGATCCCGGGACCTCACGATTATGAGTCGTGCGCTCTAACCAGCTGAGCTACGCCGCCACAAGTGAGAAGCAATCCAGTAGAAGCCAAGAATGCTTCTCACTCAGAGCCCCCTGCCGGAATCGATCCGGCGACCTCGTTCTTACCAAGAACGCGCTCTACCACTGAGCTAAGGGGGCAACGAGTAAATACTCTACACGGATTTCCCGGCAAAGAAAAATCGGCGGATCACCCCGGAAAAGACCCGGAGAATTCTGTAAAACAACTAGTCAATGACTATTTATCCCCTTACTCGCTACCCCGGGGACGAAGGGTGGGACAAAAAGTGCCCTGGTGACGATGCTCACGAGAGTGCTCCTCGCGGTCAATCGCGGATTTGCCATGACGCGCAGGATAGAATCCCGCGGATCATCCCCGGAGGCCAAGCATCGAATTACCCCGCTTGGAACTTCGGAACGCTGACACCTTTTCCCACTCCAGAACCCCTGACCGAGCGGCACTTGGGCAACACCCGATCCACCCAGGCGCGCAGGCGCCGCTCTGGTGTCCGGCAGCTGGATCCCGTGCCGTGAACCGGGGTGCTGGAAACCGCCAGGAAGGCAACAGCTCCTTGCTGCCCATTCCGGTCTTGAGTAGGAATATTGTGACCTCAGCAACAAATTCCCGACGGATTTTGCAAACCTCAAAGACCTGTGTAAAGTATTTACCTGTTGCCCCCTTAGCTCAGTGGTAGAGCGCGTTCTTGGTAAGAACGAGGTCGCCGGATCGATTCCGGCAGGGGGCTCGAAATAAGAGAGGCAATCTGGTTCCAGATTGCCTCTCTTTTCGTTTATCCCGCAGATGCCGTGTAGCCACTGCGAGCATGGCCCAAGGCGCACCCCACGCTGCAGCACCGGCTATCGGCCGCGTCTTGCGCCCCGGATTCCAGGTGCCCCCGGCAAGAGTCTCCGGCCAATGAAAAGCATCCTGGCCCGCCACAGCCGACCCTTCCCACTTCCTTGATGTCAGGCCCTGACCACTGGGTTTGCGTTTTCTCCTCGCAAGCGTGCTAAGTTGTTCGCGACCACACGGGTGCCCTGGCAAGGGCTGAGATCGGGCTATCGCCGTCCGCGACCGTTGAACCTGTCCGGGTAATGCCGGCGAAGGAAGTGAGTTTCCCCAGTGGAACAAATTGAACAGCACCCTGCCCACACCCTTGCCTACCGTGAATCTGCGGGAATTTCTGTTCCCGTCACGCAGATCCAATTGGCAGACTCCCCCAATGGACAGCCCAACGAGCCGCTGGCGGTATATCGCACCAGCGGACCGGGAAGCGAGCCCACCCAAGGCCTGCAACCCTTCCGCGAGCGGTGGATCCTGGAACGCGGGGACGTGGAAACCTATGCAGGCCGCGAACGCAACCTGCACGACGACGGACGCTCAGCGGTCCGCCGCGGCACGGCCAGCGCGGAATGGGCCGGACGCTCAGCCCCGCCACTGCGGGCCGATGGCGGAGCCCGCGTGACGCAGATGCACTATGCGCGTGCCGGGATCATCACCCCGGAAATGTGCTATGTGGCCCTGCGCGAGGAATGCGATGTCGAGCTGGTGCGCAGCGAGCTCGCGGCCGGGCGAGCCATCATCCCGGCGAACATCAACCACCCGGAATCCGAGCCGATGATCATCGGCAAGGCGTTCCTGGTCAAGATCAATGCGAATATCGGCAACTCGGCGGTGACCAGCTCCATCGCAGAAGAAGTCTCCAAGCTCCAGTGGGCGGCCAAATGGGGCGCGGACACGGTAATGGACCTGTCCACCGGAGATGACATCCACACCACCCGCGAGTGGATCATCCGCAACTCCCCGGTCCCCATCGGCACCGTGCCGATCTACCAGGCGTTGGAGAAGGTCAACGGCGAAGCCAACGAACTGACCTGGGAGATCTTCCGCGACACCGTCATTGAGCAGTGCGAGCAGGGCGTGGACTACATGACCATCCACGCCGGGGTGCTGCTGCGCTACATCCCGCTGACTGCCAACCGGGTCACCGGCATGGTCTCGCGTGGCGGGTCCATCATGGCCGGCTGGTGCTTGGCGCACCACCAGGAGAATTTCCTCTACACCCACTTCGATCAGTTGTGCGAGATCTTCGCGCAGTACGACGTGGCCTTCTCGCTGGGCGACGGGCTGCGCCCGGGCTCCATCGCAGATGCGAACGACGCCGCCCAGTTCGCCGAGCTGGACACCCTGGCCGAGCTGACCAAGCGCGCCTGGAAGTACGATGTGCAGGTGATGGTCGAAGGCCCGGGGCATATCCCGTTCCATCTGGTGCGCGAGAATGTGGAACGCCAGCAGCAGCTGTGCGACGGGGCGCCGTTCTATACCCTGGGCCCGCTGGTCACCGACATCGCCCCGGGCTACGACCACATCACCAGCGCCATTGGCGCCACGGAGATCGCACGGTACGGGACCGCGATGCTCTGCTACGTCACCCCCAAGGAGCATCTGGGACTGCCCAACCGGGATGATGTGAAGACCGGGGTGATCACCTACAAGATCGCTGCGCACGCCGCCGATCTGGCCAAGGGCCACCCGGGTGCCACAGCGCGGGATGATGCGCTGAGCAAGGCGCGCTTCGAATTCCGCTGGAATGACCAGTTCGCGTTGTCCCTTGACCCGGTCACCGCACAGGAATTCCATGATGAGACCTTGCCGGCCGAGCCGGCCAAGACCGCCCACTTCTGCTCCATGTGCGGGCCGAAGTTCTGCTCCATGCGCATCTCCCAGGATATCCGCGACGAGTACGGCTCGGCCGAGGCGCAAGCCGCATTGGCCGGGATGGCGCAGAAAAGCAAGCAGTTCCTGGAAAGCGGCGGCACGGTCTATCTCGGGGACGGGATCCCGGTGGGAACTCCTGCTCCGTAAATAGCCTGCGGCGCACGAAAAACGCCCTTGGGGCAAGCTTTCGGCTTGCCCCAAGGGCGTTATTCAATGCTGTTCAGCTGCGTGCGACAGGCTTAGTAGTCGCGACGTCCACCGCTGCGGCCCGAGTCGCTGAAGCGATCCTTGCCGCCGCGTCCGCCGCCGCCGAAGCCGCCACGTCCGCCGCCGCGTCCGCCACCGAAACCGCCACGGCCGCCACTGCGTCCGCCGCCGAAGCCACCACCACGGCCGCCACGGAAGCCACCGCGGTCGCCTTCGTCGTCACGGCGCGGGCTGCGGCCATTGTCGAGCTCGAGCTCGATGGCTTCGCCGCCGATGCGGGTCTTGGACAGTGCACGCCACTGGTCCTTGCTCAGCTCTGCTGGCAGCTCGACCAGGGTGTGGTCTGAACGGATCTCGATGCCGCCGATTTCCGAAGAATCGAAGCCGCCCTCGTTGGCCAGTGCGCCAACGATCGAGCCCGGCTGCACGCGGTTGCGTCGGCCTACGGCCAGACGGTACATGGCGTTGCCTTCGGCAGCGGTCTTGCGGGTACGTGGACCGCGATCGCCACGGTCACCGCGTTCGCCACGGTCACCGCGTTCTGGGCGATCCATGCGTGCCTTCTTCGAAGGGGACATGACTGGTTCGGTCATCAGCAGCGGGCGGCCGCCCTGGGCCATCAGAGCCAGTGCAGCTGCAATTTCCAGCTGGTCCAGGTCTTCGTGCTCGGAAGCGAACTTCTCCACGATTTCGCGGAAGGTGGTCAGGTCCTGACCGCTGATGGTCTTGTCGATGCGATCGGTGAACTTCTGGATACGACGGTCGTTGACCGAATCCAGCGAAGGCAGCTGCATCTGGGTCACCGGCTGGCGGGTAGCCTTCTCGATGGCACGCAGCAAGTACTTCTCGCGCGGGGTCATGAACAGGATCGCGTCGCCCGAGCGGCCGGCACGGCCGGTACGGCCAATGCGGTGCACGTAGGACTCGGTGTCATGCGGGATGTCGAAGTTGATAACGTGCGAAATACGCTCAACGTCCAAGCCACGAGCTGCCACGTCGGTAGCAACCAGGATGTCGATCTTGCCCGAGCGCAGGTTCTCAACGGTGCGCTCACGCTGCTGCTGAGGGATGTCGCCGTTGATGGCAGCCGCGGTGAAGCCGCGGGCCTTCAGCTTGTCGGCCAGGTCCTCGGTAGCCATCTTGGTGCGGACGAAGGTGATAACGCCTTCGAACGACTCGGATTCCAGGATGCGGGTCATGGCGTCCAGCTTGTGGGCGCCCATGACCTGCAGGTAGCGCTGGGTGATGTTGGTGCCGGTGGACTGCTTGGACTTCACGGCAACTTCCTGCGGGTTGCGCAGGTATTCCGAAGCGATGCGGCGGATGGTGCGTGGCATGGTTGCCGAGAACAGGGCAACCTGCTTGTCCTCCGGGGTAGCTTCCAAGATCTTGTCGACCTCTTCGGCGAAGCCCATGCGCAGCATTTCGTCGGCCTCATCAAGGACAACGTACTGCAGGTTCGACAGGTCCAAGGAACCCTTGTTGATGTGGTCGATAACGCGACCTGGGGTACCAACGACTACCTGGGCGCCACGGCGCAAGCCGTTGAGCTGCGGGCCGTATGGCGAGCCGCCGTACACTGGCAGAACGGTGAAGTTCGGCAGGTACTTGGCGTAGGAAGTGAAGGCTTCGGCGACCTGGAGGGCCAGCTCGCGGGTTGGAGCCAGAACCAGGATCTGCGGGGTCTTGGCTGGACCATTGGTGTCAGCCAGCTCTGCCATGCGGGACAGGGCAGGAAGCGCGAAAGCAGCGGTCTTGCCGGTACCGGTCTGGGCCAGGCCGACAACGTCGCGGCCTTCGAGAAGCAGTGGAATGGTCGCTGCCTGGATTGGCGATGGCTTTTCGTAGCCAAGGTCGGCAAGCGATGCAAGCACGCGGGCATCCAGGCCAAGTTCGGAGAAGAGCACGGTTGGCTCTTCCGGGGTCTGGTTGTCGTCGGTGTTTACGGGCATGTCAGAAGACACGAAGAATTACCTCATTCGTTAGGGGATAGGCCTTGGCCGTCCCCAAAGAAACGACGTATAGGCTGCACAGTCAGATACAAGTCACGCTCATCAAGCGCTCCCCTATGACATAAAGACCCGCACACACTTTGCGGAAAATACAACACGAGAAGGCTCCGGCCTCAAAAATTGGGCTGGATGCGAGAGGGATACCCTGATGTTCGCGAACACTTAATGCTAGCTTGAACAGGCCACTATTGTCAGTGTCGAGAGCGTGTGAGATCGGGCACCGCACCAAAGCACGTAGGGTTGAGAACGTGAAGAAACCACTTTTTCCGCGACGTCCAGATGAGCCCACCCCAGGCGGATTGTTCATCGCCCAAATGCTATGGCTCCTAGCCGGAGTGCTTTTTCTCGGCTTCGGAGGCTTCCTGGCTTACGAGCATATCCAGGATTCCGCGCTGGATTTCGGAGCCATTGCGCTGATGATCTTTTTCGCCGCTGCCGGCCTTGCCTGCTGTGTGCTGGGTTACCGCTTATTCACCGGGGACCGGGCCGCGCGCGCCCAACTGTCCTGGTTGGGCCTGATTACCGCGCTGCCGCTGTTGCTGCGATTCGGCCGCTATTCGCTGCTGGCGGCCATCATCATGTTCAGCGTGGCCTTGATGTGGATGCCAGCGAGCAACAGGTATTTCAAGATCGTGGATCCCAAACCGGCCAAGCGCCGCCGGTAGCCGATCCGGAACTTCGTTCAAAGCACCAAGGACCTGGGTTCCGTTGCCCTTTGCGGGCAGCGGAACCCAGGTCCTTTGCGCTTGGTTCTTACAGGTTGGCGAAGGCCTTATCCAGGTCTTCAATCAAATCTGCCGGGTCTTCGATGCCAACGGACAGGCGCAACAGGTTCACCGGAACCGCCAGCTCGGTACCCTTCACCGAAGCGTGGGTCATCTCCGACGGGTAGTTCATCAGCGATTCGATGCCGCCCAGGGATTCTGCCAAGGTGAATAGCTTGGTGCTCTCGGCAATCTTGCGGGCCGCTGATTCTCCGCCGGTGAACTGGACGGACACCATGCCGCCGAAGCCGGACATCTGCTTCTTGGCAATCTCGTGGCCCGGGTGGTCTTCGAAGCCCGGGTAGAGCACGCGCTCGACTTCGCTGCGCTCACGCAGCCACCCGGCAACCTGTGCGGCGTTCTCCGAGTGGGCGCGCATGCGAACGCCCAGGGTCTTCAGGCCGCGGGTGGTCAAGAAGGCGTCCATCGGGCCCGAGACGGCACCCACAGCGAACTGGATGAAGCCGATCTTTTCTGCCAGCTGCGCATCCTTGACGATCACCGCACCGCCCACCACATCGGAGTGGCCGCCAATGTACTTGGTGGTCGAGTGGACCACGATGTCAGCACCCAGGGTCAGCGGCTGCTGCAGGAATGGGCTGGCGAAGGTGTTGTCCACGACCAGCAATGCTCCGGCGGCGTGGGCAATCTGCGCGACCTTGGCGATGTCGGTGATGGTCATCATCGGGTTCGAAGGGGTCTCAACCCACACCAGCTTGGCCTTGTTCTTTTCGATAGCGGCAGCCAGCGCTGCTTCATCAGCCATGTTCACCGGGGTGTTGCCGATGCCCCAGTCGCCCAGCACGCGGTCAATCAGGCGGAAGGTTCCACCGTAGGCGTCGTTGCCCAGCACAATGTGATCGCCCGGACGCAGGATCGCACGGATCAGCGAATCCTCGGCGGCCAGGCCGGAGCTGAAGGAGAAGGCGTGGGTGCCGAATTCTGCGCCGGCCAGCTGCGCCTGCAGCGCGTCGCGGGTCGGGTTGGTGCCGCGGCCGTACTCGTATCCGTTGCGCAGGCCGCCAATGCCGTCCTGCGCGTAGGTCGAGGAGAAGTGCAGCGGCGGAACTACCGCGCCGGTGACCGGTTCGAATTCCTGGCCCGCATGGACAAAGCGGGTGTTTGCTCCCTGGTGGTTTTCAGTCATCGATATCAATCCTTTGAGGTGTTGTCTCTAGCGGGTGGAGTAGGCCAAGAGATCGGCTGCGGTAGCCGCGGCGATCACTTCGCCGCCCTTGGTCAGCAGTACGGCCGGGTGGCTCTTGAGCAGTTCCTGTGCATGTTCCGGGGTGTCTGCGGTGCCGATGAATGGCTTGGCCAAGTCGCCCAGGTCTGCCAGCGTACTGGTTGGTTCTGCGCCAGCCAGCAGTGCGTCGGTGATGTCCCCCGCGCCAATGACACCGCGGATCTCGCCGATACGCGCTGGCAGCGGCGAGGTCGACACGACCAATGCGTCATCGCCCTGCTCGCGCAGTGCCTTGGCCGCTTCGGCCAGGGTGGTATCCAAAGCCACCGTGGTGGTGCCCTGCTTGGCAAGTGCCGCGCCGATGAAGTCCAAGGCGGAGTATTCATCGGTGGTGAAGCCCTGGTCCAGCATCCACTGGTCGTTGAAGATCTTGGCCAGGTAGCCGCGGCCGCCATCCGGGGCGATCACGACAACTATGTCGTCTTCGCCCAGGTCCTTGGCTGCACGCAGCGCGGCGACCACTGCCATGCCCGAAGAACCGCCCAGCAGCAGGCCTTCTTCCTTGGCCAACCGGCGGGTCATTTCAAAAGCCTCAGCGTCGGTGACTGGTTCCACGGCATCCGGCACGGATGGGTCGTAGTTCCCTGGCCACATATCTTCACCGACGCCCTCGACGAAGTATGGGCGTCCGGTGCCACCGGAGTAGACCGAGCCATCCGGGTCAGCGGCAATGATCTTGACCGGGCCCGAGGCGCGGCCGGCGGAAACCTGCTTGAGGTAGCGTCCGGTGCCGGTGATGGTGCCGCCGGTTCCTGCGCTGATGACTGCATGGGTCAGCTTGCCGTCGGTGTCGTTCCAGAGTTCCGGTCCGGTGGTTTCGAAGTGGCTGTCGGGTGCTGCCGGGTTGGAGAACTGGTCGGGCTTGTAGGCGCCGTCGATCTCGGTAACCAGGCGGTCCGATACGCCGTAGTAGGACTGAGGGGAATCCGGGGCCACCGCGGTTGGGGTGACTACTACCTTGGCACCGTAGGCGCGCAGTACGTCGCGCTTTTCCTCGCCGACCTTATCCGGGGTGACGAAGATGGTGTTGTAGCCCTTGAGCTGGCCCACCATGGCCAAGCCGACACCGGTGTTGCCGCTGGTTGGTTCCACGATGGTTCCGCCGGGCTTGAGCTGGCCGGATTCTTCGGCGCGCTCGACCATCTTCAATGCGATGCGGTCCTTGATGGAACCACCCGGATTCAAGTATTCAAGCTTCACCAATACAGTGGCTTTGATCCCCTCGGTGACTCGATTGAGCTTCACCAAAGGGGTATTGCCGATCAGATCTAGGACTGTGGACGCATACTTCATGTCAAGAACTTTACCGGCGGTTGTCATACATGTCGTTCCGGCACGTAGCGAAACGTCACGCAGTGGACGGGCACTTTTCATCAGTGCTAGGCAAGCCTGCCGCCAGCTACTGCAGGCACGAGGCTATAGGATGCGATTCATGGAGAAGCCGTTGAGCGCCGATTACGATCCGCACCGCCCCGTGTCCTTGCTCAAGACTTTGGGAATCCTGCGCCGGGGACTGGGAGATCCGACCATCCGCCTGTCCCGGAGCGAAGCATGGCTGGCCTTTGGAACACCGTTCGGAGATGCCACGCTGCAAATCAGCAAGCCCGCACCCACCGCCCCGGCAACGTTTCGAGCATGGGGTCCCGGAGCCCACTGGGCCATCGGCTCAGCTCCGAACCTTCTAGGGGCGCTCGATGACTGGAGCGATTTCGACGCGAGGATCAAAGAAGGGCAGTTCCCCGAAATTATCGCGCGCACCCGCTCGTTGCATCCGGACTTCGTTCTGCCCAGCACCGGCAGGATCTTTGAGCACGCCGCCGGGGCGATCTTGGAACAGCGGGTGACCGGGATTGAAGCGAATTATGCCTGGCGCTGGCTGATCCGCCACCTGGGACAGCGGGCTCCGGGTCCGGCTCCCGAGGGCCTGATGATTTTCCCCGGACCGCAAAAGGTAGCCTCGATGAGGCGCTGGGACTGGCAAAAGGCGCGCGTTGAAGGACAGCGGGCTAACACCATGGCACGCCTGCTGCAGGTTGCCGGCAGTTTGCAGTGGTGGGCAGAGAAGCCAATGGACCATGCACGGCCCACCGCCAAGGCTCCGGGCACCTTGGAAGCCGCCTTGGGTTCGGTGCCGGGCATTGGTCCCTGGACAATTGCCGAAACCCTGCAGCGCTCCCACGGATCCAGTGACCATATTTCGGTGGGAGATTTCCATCTGGCTGATTTCGTGGGCCAGGTGCTTACCGGTTCCCGAATCAGCGATGGGCAGATGCTGGAGCTATTGGCGCCATACGCCCCGCACCGTCAACGCGTAGTGCGCTTGCTGGTGCTTTCGGGGCAGAAAAAACAAAGCTTCGGGCCCCGTTACGCACCGCTGGATCACCGGCGGAGGTAAAGGAGCCCGAAGCCTCTAATGGTTCTTAGGAATCAGCCTGCGCGGCTTCCTCGGCGATCTGCTTGTGCACTTCGCTCATGTCAATGCCCTTGACCGCGGTGACGAGATCTTCGAGCTGGGTCTGGTTCAACGCACCAGCCTGCGAGAACACGAGGACCTGTTCGCGGAACGCCATGATGGTAGGAATCGAGGTCACGTTAGCTGCACGGGCCAGGCCCTGCTCAGCTTCGGTATCCACCTTGGCAAAAACGACGTCGCTGAACTTGTCCGAGGTCTGGTCGTAAACCGGTGCAAACTGCTTGCACGGCCCGCACCAGTCGGCCCAGAAGTCCACGAGGACGATGTCGTTGTCTTCAATCAACTTCGCGAAGTCGTCTTCGCTCACATTTTTCGTTGCCATGGTTATACGGTAGCCGATCCTTATTTGAAATACGTAGAAAGGTGATCTTGTTCGGAACCGGGAATAGGAAAGATCCGGGTTGCCATGCATTCCTTCCGCATGCAAAAAACTCCCGGATCCTGGGATCCGGGAGTTATTTTGTGGCAGATACTGGATTCGAACCAGTGAAGGCGTTGCCAGCTGATTTACAGTCAGCCCCCTTTGGCCACTCGGGTAATCTGCCGAGTACGTTCGCTTCAAGAACATTTACTCTTGTCGGAACGAGAAATAACTCTACAGGAGTTTTTCGATGTTGTGAAATCGAGAGGGGCATTTTTGCTGTAAGCCTGATCACACCCCAAATCCAGGGGGTAAAACCGGTAGGCTATGAAGCGAATCAGACCCGTTTCAACTAGGAGTATTCACATGGCTAGTGATTCCACATTCGACGTCGTAAGCAAGGTTGATAGCCAGGAAGTCGCCAACGCGATGAACCAGGCCCAGAAGGAAATTGCCCAGCGCTACGACTTCAAGGGCGTCGGCGCTGAAGTTGATTTCAGCGGCGAGAAAATCCTGATGAAGGCCAACTCGGAAGAGCGCGTCAACGCAGTACTGGATGTTTTCCAGTCCAAGCTGGTCAAGCGCGGCATTTCCCTGAAGTCATTGGATGCCGGCGAGCCATTTGCATCCGGCAAGGAATACCGCATCGAGGCAAGCATCAAGGAGGGCATTGCCCAGGATGTCGCCAAGAAGATCAACAAGCTGATTCGCGATGAGGCGCCTAAGGGCATCAAGTCAACCATTCAGGGTGACGAGCTGCGCGTCTCTTCCAAGTCCCGCGATGACCTGCAGGCCACCATGGCTCTGCTGCGCGACTTCGAAGAAGCGGATCTGCAGTTCGTGAACTTCCGCTAGGACTGACCCAGCGTTAGAAATCACGTGATACACAGCGAGGGGGGTTTCCCATTCAC
>NZ_JBLVOJ010000011.1:172403-217459 GCF_053543715.1 Glutamicibacter sp. AGC46 | reverse complement strand
GGAAACCCCCCCGCGCTGCCATTCTGCGCACCACTGGAGCATGGACCCGGAAAGGATCAGCGCTGATCCTCGTCGCGCTTCTGCTTCTTCAGCCTCTTTGCTTCTTCGCGGGCCTTCTTCGCGTAGTACTGTTCACGAGTCCTTTCCCTGGCCCGCCGCTTGATATCAGCAACATCATCAGCGAAGTGGTCCTGGGTCATGGCTTTGAATTCATTGAACTTCGCGGCCATCTCTTCCGGCGAAGGTCCCGGCACCCATGGTTTGATCCAGAGGATCTCAGCGGCGTTGCATGCGGCAACGAGCACTGTCACAAAACTGCTGTCACGCAATGAGCTGGTAACTGCATAGGCCGCAGCAAAGCTGACCACGATGGACACCACGAATGGAAGGACGACGTACAGCACTCCCCCGGGGTTGGGACGGCGTTCTTTCAGGACAATCGGTCGAGCGATGATGGCGCCGAGGATTTCCGAGAGGAGATACGAGATCGCCAGCGCGATAGCGAATGTGCCGAAAGCAGTGTCGAGGGCAATCCATGATGAGCAAATCCAGGCCACTAGCAGGCAAGCCAATCCTTTGACCGTTCCGGTGGCCAGTTGACCGGCTATGGCATCCCCAAGCCTGGGCAGAAGTGCCGCGTCGTCGTCTCGCGTCCTTGCTCCTTGCTCCTTCATCAGACGGCAGGGAGTCTTCTCCTCGGTGCCGCTACGATCAGCCTATTTTTGCCTAACTAGGGCAGACAAAGATCTTCACCTCATCCTTTAGTAGGAGGGTAGATAACTAACTGTTCAACGGGAAAGGCCCAAAACAAGCTAAAGGCCGCATCTCCATATGAGATGCGGCCTTAAGCCCAGGAGCTGCTTTGCACTTAGTACCCGCGTCCGCCAGCCATCGCTTCAAGCCGTGCGATGCGATCCTCCATAGGCGGGTGGGTGGAGAACATGCGCTTGAGGCGCGAGCCGAATGGATTGGCGATCATCAGGTGCGAGCTGTTGACCAGCTTCTGGTCATTGGAAGCCAGCGGAGCCTGCGTAATCCCCGATTCCAGTTTCCGAAGCGCGCTCGCCAACGCCAGCGGATCATTGGTCAGCTTGGCTCCGTCCTCGTCTGCATCATATTCGCGGGTGCGGCTCACGGCCATCTGGATGATCGACGCTGCCAGTGGCGCCAGCAGGGAAAGGGCAATCAAGGCGATCGGATTCACCCCGCGGTTGTCATTGCTGTTGCCGCCGCCGAAGAACATCAGGAACTGGGCAACGGAGGTGATAACGCCCGCAACCGCGGCGGCGACCGAAGAAGTGAGGATGTCCCGGTTGTAGACATGCATCAGCTCGTGACCCAGCACCCCGCGCAATTCGCGTTCGTTCAGCAATTGCAGGATGCCTTCGGTGCAGCACACCGCCGAATTCTGCGGGTTGCGGCCGGTGGCAAAGGCGTTCGGCGAAGTGGTTGGCGAAACGTACAGTCGCGGCATCGGTTGCTGCGCGTTCATCGACAGCTCACGCACGATTCGGTACATTCCCGGCTGTTCCGCTTCGCTGACCGGGTAGGCGTGCATCGAGCGCAGAGCCAGCTTGTCGCTATTCCAATAGCTGTAGGCAGTAGTTCCGAGGCCGATCAAGGCAAATATCCAAATGAACATTGAACGGCCGGTGCCCGCAGATATCAGCGAGCCAATGGCCAGCAGCAGGGCAAACATTCCGCCCATCAAAAAGGCGGTTTTGAGTCCGTTGTTATGTCCATGCACGGCGATGCACTCCCTCAATGAAGCAAACCAAGTTGGTGTTCTCTAGTCTAGTCAACGACTGGAATTCCATTTATGTTCCGGTGAAAATATCACAGTGCCGTGTGGAATGGCAGGCACCGCCGGCCTCGGGGAATATCCAGACGGCGGGAACGTTGTAGTTTTAAGATGCGGTTCCACAACTTATTTCCCGGTGGGCCGCTCCCTTGATCCATTTTGTTTCTGAAAGTGTGCGTCCTGCATGTCCGTAAGTACCGCTAAACCGATCCGTTCAGAACATAGCTACGGACTGATCCAAGGCACCACCGCGTACCTGATTTGGGGCATGCTCCCGGCTTACTTCCTATTGCTGCCTGACATCTCGGCCTTCGAATTCGTTGGCGTTCGCGTGATCTTCTCGCTGGTTTTCTGCCTGCTGCTGCTGGCGTTCACACGCCAGGTCAAGCAGTTCCTTGCGATGTTCAAGGATTCCAAGACCATCTGGCAGTTGGGACTGGCTAGTGTTCTGATTGCAGCTAACTGGACTCTCTATGCACTGGCGGTCTTGACCGGACATGTGCTGGAAGCCTCGCTGGGCTACTTCATCAACCCAATTGTGGCAATCCTTCTGGGTGTCGTCGTCCTGAAAGAAAAATTGCGTCGGCTGCAATGGATCGCTGTTGCCATAGCCACCGTTGCTGTACTTGTCTTGACGATCGGCTTGGGACAGGTCCCTTGGATTTCCCTCGGCTTGGCTTTCTCCTTTGGCTTCTATGGCCTGGTGAAGAACAAAGTGGGCCAAAGCGGAACTGCGCTGGGGTCCTTGACCATTGAAACCGTCTGGCTGACCCCGTTGGCCATCGGCTATCTGGTTTGGCTGGCCGTTGACGGGAAGTCTGCGCTGTTCTCGGCTGATGTTCTTGGCCTCTCGCTTTTGGCAGCGAGCGGCATCATCACCGCAGTACCGCTCCTGCTCTTCGGGGGTGCAGCTCGTCGCCTGCCTTTGAGCACCCTGGGCTCATTGCAATTCCTCGCCCCGCTCTTGCAGTTCATCCTGGGCCTGCTGGTCTTTGGCGAGCACATGCCATTCGAACGCTGGGTTGGTTTCGCCTTGGTATGGGTTGCGGTGCTCTTCGTGCTCGTGGACATGATGCGAATTCCACGCATTGGCTCCATGCCGGAACCGAAAAAGTTGGTCTGAACGCCCGGTTGCACTCACCGCCGATACAGCGAATGCCTCGAATCTCCCGTGGGAGGTTCGAGGCATTCGCCGTCTAGGACCAGTTTTGAGCTACTTAGGCGATAGCCTTGCGGATCGCATCTTCCAATACGTTGAATGCATCTTCGAGCAGCTCGTCGCCGATCACCAGCGGAGGCAAGAGGCGAACCACGTTGCCATAGGTGCCGCAGGTGAGGATCAAGACGCCCTGGGCCAGGCATTCGGCTGCGATGGCCTTGGTCAGCTCGGCGTCCGGCTCCTTGCCACCAGCCTTGACGAATTCCATTGCGACCATGCCGCCACGGCCACGGATGTCGCCCAGTTCCTTGATGTCCTTCTGCAGCGCACCGAAGCGGGTGAAGAACTTCTCTTCGATCTCGCGGGCGCGGCCCGCCAAGTCCTGCTCTTCCATGAACTTGATGGATTCCAGAGCCGCGGCCACAGCAACCGGGTTGCCGCCGTAGGTGCCGCCCAGGCCGCCACCGTGCACCGAGTCCAGCAGTTCGGCACGGCCGATAATGCCAGACAGCGGCATGCCGCCGGCGATGCCCTTGGCCAGGGTGATGATGTCAGGCTCAATGCCTTCGATGTCCGAGGCGAACCAGGCACCGGAGCGTGCGAAGCCTGCCTGGACTTCGTCGGCAACGAAGACAATGCCGTTTTCCTTGGCCCATTCGGCGATGCGCGGCAGGAAGCCGGTGGCCGGAACGATGAAGCCGCCCTCGCCCTGGATCGGCTCGATGATGATCGCAGCGATCTGGTCGCCGCCGATCTGCTTCTCCATTGCCAGGATCGCGCGCTCGGCTGCTTCCTTGCCGGAGATGTTCGGGTTCTCTTCGCGGTATGGGTAGCTCATTGGCATGCGGTAGATCTCCGGTGCCAGTGGGCCGAAGCCGCGCTTGTATGGGGCGGCCTTGGCGGTCAAGCCCATGGTGAGGTTGGTGCGGCCGTGGTAGGCGTGGTCGAAGGCGACTACTGCCTGGCGGCCGGTGGCAATGCGGGCTACCTTGATGGCGTTCTCTACCGCTTCGGCACCGGAGTTGAAGAAGACTGCACGCTTCTCGAAGTTGCCCGGAGTGATGGCAGCCAGCTTCTCGGCCAGCTCGATGTAGTTCTCGTACGGAGCGACCATGAAGCAGGTGTGGGTGAAGCGCGCTGCCTGTTCGGCGACGGCTTTGGCTACTGCCTGATTCGAGGCGCCAATGGTCGTTACGGCGATGCCGGAGCCCAGGTCAATCAGCTGGTTGCCATCGACATCGACAATGATGCCGCCATCAACCTCTGCCGCATACACCGGCAGGCTGGAAGCTACGCCGGCAGCAACTGCCTTGGCTCGGCGTGCGGTCAGTTCCTGCGACTTCGGGCCGGGGAACGGACCATTGATCTTGCGCTTCTGGTCAATGCGGTAGGTAACGTCCATGTGATTGTCCTTCCAGAAATTATTCGTGAGCTCACTGGCCCTATTGTCTCTATAACTAGAGAGTATTCTCCCGGCTGCCCGGCCACTACGCGGATCGGCACAACACGTTTCGTGTCGCATAGTGCATCTGCACAGGAAAAGGCCTCTTCATTCCAAGCCGGGGCTTGAAACGAAGAGGCCTTCGATCCAGATGCTTGCAGGTTCTAGTTGCCTGCCGAGCCAGCAGGCTCGATCACATCGTCATCGTGCTTTTCAGGATGGCGATTCAGGCTGATCAAGGCGATGGCCAGGCCTCCCCAAATGGTCAGCATGGAGATAATCATGAAGACAATCGCTATAGGACTCATGGCTAGTATTCCTTCCTGGACACTTCAGGGACTTCTTCTGCCTCGACGTTCGCACGATGCTGATCGAACTCGGGGTCGTTTTTCTTGGAGTTCTTGCTCCAAGGGACCAGGGACAGCAGGACCGCGCCGACAATCAATGCCCCGGCCATGCCCCAACCGAAGATCCCGAGGAACCAAACAGGGTAGTCCTCATAGGGAGTTGCAAGCTTGGTCTGGATTTCATTGATCAGCATGTAGCCCAAGACAGCTGGGCCCACGCCGCCGACCAGGACCATCCAGCCGGTACCCAGCTTGATGGAGCTGTGGCGGTTCAAGTGCTTGGCCAGCTTAGGCAGCATGCCCAGGCCTGCACCGAAGACGATCACGATCACCAGTGCGCAAGCGAGGATGCCGAACTGGTTCACGAACGCATCCATGGTGTCCAGCAAATACAATCCAGTGGTGGTTGGGAACAAGATCATGGAGATCAATGCCACTGGAACGACAACAACCAGGGTGGCCGACTGGCGCTTCCAGCCCAGCTTGTCCTGGAAAGCCGCAACAATCACCTCGAGGATCGAGATCAACGAGGTAATGCCGGCAAAGACCAGCGAACCGAAGAACAGCACGCCGATGACGCCGCCCAAGGGAGCCTGCGAAACGATGGTCGGGAAGGCGATGAAGGCCAGGCCGATTCCGCTGGTTGCCACATCGTCGACGGAGCTGCCGGCGTTGTACGCCATGAATCCCAGGGCCGCGAAGACGCCGATGCCGGCGAGCAGCTCGAAGCTGGAGTTGGCGAAAGCTACAACGTAGCCCGAACCGGTGAGGTCGCTCTTGCGCTTCATGTAGGACGAGTAGGTCACCATGATGCCGAAGGCCACCGACAGCGAGAAGAAGATATGGCCGAATGCCGCTGCCCACACCGAAGGATTCGACAGCGCCTCGAAGTTCGGCGTGAAGAAGGTATTCAAGCCGTCCACAGCACCTGGCAGGAAGACCGACTGGATAACGAGAATCAGGAACATCACGATCAGCAAAGGCATGAAGATCGCGTTGGCCCGCGAAATGCCCTTGTTCACGCCAGCAACCATGATCACGATGGCGATCAGCCAAACGCACAGCATCGGGAAGAAGACGCTGCCGACGAAGTCGAACCCGACAGTGACATCGTCCGCGACCTGCAGGAAGTCGCCCATGAAGAATCCGGCAGCCCCGTCCGGGTTCTTATCCCACGCCTTGGTGACCGAGAACCAGCAGTACATCGCGGCCCACGCAATGATGGCCGCGTAGTAGATGGCGATGATGAAGCAGACCAGCACCTGCCACCAGCCCAGGGCCTCGGCCTTGCGGTTGGCCCGGCGGTATGCCAGCGGAGCAGAGCCGCGGTAGCGGTGACCGATGGAGTAGTCGAGGAACAGCAACGGAATGCCGGCGCAGAGAATTGCGACCAGATATGGGATCAAGAATGCGCCGCCGCCGTTTTCGTAGGCGACGTAAGGGAAACGCCAGATGTTTCCCAGACCAACGGCCGAACCAATCGCTGAAAGGATGAACAACTTTCGGGAGCTGAAAGTTTCACGCTTCTCGGTTGCGAGTGGAGCGCCCTGTGATGAAGATGGAGTGCTCATGTGTCTAAGCTACTGCAAAATTTTCACATTGTGGTCATTTTTCGAGGTCGCGTGTCCATATTTTGAGCAATTTGCTGAATCGGGAACTTTTCGCCATCCCTCTAGAATGGCTACATGGCAATTAGTTTACGCGGTCTTCTGGAACATGACGAGCTCGACCTTCGACCGCTGACTGAACACACTCATCGCGATGGCATGGTCATCACCTGGGGTGCGGTGACCGAGCTGCTTGACCCGTCGCAGTTCCTCACCGGGCGAGAAATCGTGTTGACCACCGGGGTGCGCCAGAAGACCAAGGCCGCACAGCGGCAGTTCGTCAAAGTCCTTGCGGCCAACGATGCCGTAGCCCTGGGTTTCGGCACAGGCCTGGAACACGCCTCAGTCCCGCAAGCGACGGTTGAAGCGGCCCGCGAAGTAGGGCTTCCGGTCTTCGAGGTGCCCTATCAGATACCCTTTGCCGCAATTACCCGGCTGATCGCCGAAGCACTGAATTCCGACCACCTCAAGCGTGTTGAAAGCCTGCTGAAATCCCACCAGAAGCTGGCCCAGACACTGCTTTCCTCGGATCTGGACAGCATGCTCGAGGAACTCGAGCGAATGCTCGGCACCCAGGTAGCGCTGACTCTGCACGGCGAAGTGATCAGCGGGGACTATGATCCTGCACGTTCCTGGAATGAACGACCGGTGGCCACGGGTCTGCGTGATAAGTGCACCCTGCATATTGCAGAACCCTATGTCCACCATCCAGTGGTCGATTACGCGCAGTCGCTGATCGGGCTGGAACTGGCTAATAAATCCCGTCTGCGCGCCTCGCAGCGCCAGGCCAACGGCCAGGTGCTCGAGGACCTCGCCACTGGAGCCCTGGTTGGCGCCGATGCCGCTGGCCGGCTGGGGGCACTTGGCTTGAATACCCAGCGTGAGCACTCGGTCATCCTGGTGCAGGCTCCGGCACAGGTCGAGCGCTTGCAAACCCTGCCGCTGCCCGCCGATCTGTCCTCGCAGGTCTCAGCCATCATAGATGGCCGCTTGGCGATCATTGTCGCGCACAGCAAGCTGCAGCTGTCCATCAAGCACCTCGACGAGTATCTGCTCGCGGCCGGCCTTCCGGCTCGGGTGGGCTACGGCGGGCGCTACCCGAATACCACCGGCATCCGCTGGAGCTACTTCGAGGCCCTGGAGTCCCTGCGCCACGGAGAGCGGGTCAACGAACCCACCAAGCTTTCTCTCACCTCGCTCCTGCTCGCCGCCCACGATGTTCCGCTGCAGGATTTGGCCATCGAAGCCCTGGGCCCGCTGCAGGAATTCGACGCCTCCCACGATTCCGACCTATTGCTGACCTTGCGTGAATACCTCAACCGCGATGGCTCGGTGGGGGCCGTGGCCGAGTCCTTGGGCCTGCATCGCAACACAGTGCGCTACCGGATCCAGCAAATTTCAGATCTCTCGGGCTACGACCCGAATGTGACTAGCGACCGAGTCCAGCTCTGGATCGCGTTGAGTGCCCTTGAGCTGGGCTAATCTCGATAGGATAAGGACATGGCAGACATGTTTCTAGAGAAGTTCTGTTCCCTGGTTCCCAAGTACTTAGAAGACCAGTGGAACGAAGCCGATGGCTTGAGCGCCGAAGAATTGCGCGAAGGGCTGGCGCAGTCCGAGGTTTCAATTCCATTTGTCCTTGAAGAGTTCTATCGTGCTCTGGGCAACAATGAGGATTTCATGGAGGCCTACCACTACTTCTTCGACCCTGAAGAACTGGAAATCGAAGACGGCTACCTCCTGTTCCTGGAAGATGAGGAAGAGAAGTTCGTGTGGGGCTTCAAGGCATCCCAGCTCGATGTTCCGGATCCAATCGTCTACCGCCGCAGCAATGCCAAGGGAAAATGGACCAGCGAGGAAGGCACCTTCAGCGAGTTCACCCTGGACATGTACACCTGGGTGTTTGAAGAGCTGGCCGCCGAATTGGAGGACTAGTGCTCCACCGTTCCCATGAACCAGCCAACTACCAGTGTCCCTTCTGCGAGCTGGTCAACGACCAGCCTTTCAGCCAGGACAACTTGTGCGCGCCCACGGATCTGATCTACCAGACAGATCTGGTGGCAGCAATCATGGCTTGTGATGGGTTCGGCAATTACGGAGGGCACGTGATGATCATTCCGACCGCGCATCTGGAAGCGCTCTACGATCTGGATGAGCAGACCGGCGCCGCGATCATGCGGGAGACCAAGCGCGTTGCCTTGGCGATGAAGCTCGCCTGGAATCCCGAGGGCACGAGCACTCGGCAGCACAATGAGCCTGCGGGCAATCAGCATGTTTGGCATTACCATCAGCACGTTTTCCCGCGCTACGCCGATGACGAGCTCTATCGGCAGCTGCGCCACCGGGTATCGATCCAGGATCGGGCCAGCAAAGCGCAGCAGCTGCGCCAAGCGCTCTTTTCCCCCGAGCATCCGCAGCCGCTGGTCCCGGAGAACATCGTCCGATAAGCACGAGGGCATGACGCTGGCGCGCGCGGGCCCCGGGAACGAGAATTCGTTGCCGGGGCCTGCTTGCCACTTATGGGAGACCTCAGGCATTTTCCGCTCAGCACTAGGGCCATGCTCCCGGTTTACAGGAATATCATCATTAAGGTGGTACTGCATCTGTCAGGACCTTCATAAGATGTAAACATGAATCCCCTGGTCCCGAATACCTACGAACTGATTATTTTCTACATCATCCCGGCCCTCGTGGCCATTGGCCTGGTCATTCTCGCCGTCAGGTTCTTTACCGCCAGCAAGAATCGTCCTGGGAGTAAAGCGTCAACCGACGACGGGCAGAACTGCAACGACCAGCTCTAGCAGGGATCTGGCAGCAGCCGCGGGCAAAACAGAACCCCGGAAGACCTTTGCAGTCTTCCGGGGTTTTGCTTGTTCGAGCTTGCCTAGGCTTCGCGGGTAACAACCGCATCCGCGAAGGAAATCAGCGCCTGCTTCACGGTGCCCTCGGGCAGTGGAGCCAAGACGGCAATCGCGTCATCGGCCCACTGGCGTGCGGCCTTCCATGCATCATGGATTGCCTGGTGCGAGGTGACAGCTTCCACAGCGGCCGCCAGTGCTTCATCGGTGGCCAGATCCGCATCAACCAGCTCGATAGCCTGCTGCGCTTGCGCGTCGCCCTCGGCTGCTGCCTGGCGCAGCAGCAGAATTGGCAAGGTCGGCACGCCTTCACGCAAATCGGTGCCCGGAGTCTTGCCCGAGTCGGCTTCCGTGGATGCCAAGTCGATCACGTCATCGGCGACCTGGAAGGCAACGCCAACCTTTTCGCCATACTCGCGCAGTACCTCAATGTACTGCGGGGCGCCACCGAAACGGGCGCCGAAGGCTCCGGAGGTGGAGAGCAACGACGCGGTCTTGTCGCTGATTACCTGGATGTGGTGCTCGATGGCATCGTCGCCCTCGCGCGGGCCGATGGATTCATGCAGCTGTCCGAGGCACAAGCGCTCGAAGGTGCGCGACTGCCACATGACTGCTTCTGGGCCCAGCTCGGATCCGAAGACCGATGCACGGGCGAAGATCAGGTCGCCAGCGAGAATCGCCACCGAGTTGCCCCACACCTCGTGAGCAGTTGGTGCACCGCGGCGCATTGGAGCAGAGTCCATGACGTCATCGTGGTACAGGGTTGCCAGGTGGGTGAGTTCCACTACGGCAGCGGCCTTGATGACATCGTCATTCACGCCGTCGCCCAGCAGGGAAGTCAGCAGCACCAGCAGGGGACGCACTCGCTTGCCTCCGGCCTCAACGAGGTGGCGGCTGGATGCGTCGATCAAGGGGTCGGAGTTGGCCAGCGCGTCGCGCAGCAGCTTCTCCACCTTCGCCATGCCGATGGAAATAGCCGGACCGAAGTCCGGGTCCTCGGCCAGCAAAGCGAAGCCCGAGGGAAGATTGATGGCCGCAGCTAATGCAGCGGTTTCAGGATTCAGCTCAATCGAGTCGGACACGTCGTGTCCGGCTGCGGTCCAGTTGCTCTTCGAATCAGTCACTGTTCTACGGCTTACTTATCTTTCATCGGGTTGGCCATCGCGGTATGCGAAGGCAATCTGCCTGCAAGATGCACGCAAACATCTCTTCACTCTAGCCGATGCTTTCCACTGCACATTGCCGGCATGGCCAGACCGGGCATACCGGTCTGGTACCAGCGACCTAGGAGGTCGATTTAGAGTTTACCGGGTTCCCCCAGCACTTCTCACCAGACCCGGCCGATCTCACAGGGGTGACCACGGACACCCGCAAGCCTTTTCCCCCGGCATTGCGCGGTAGGCTTAGCGTTATCATGTCTGCAGATTCGCCCGTTCTCAGCGCCAGCGCTCATCAGCCGTCGGCTCCTGTTCTCACCAGCATCACCTTTGAATACCTTGATGCCCCCGAAACACTAATTGCCGACTCATTGCGTCACCGAAGCTTGGTCTGGACCCGCAATGGCCACGGGCTGGTTGGATTTGGCACTGCGGCCCGCTTGCACACCCACGGCGAAGAGCGCTTTGCGCGTGCCCGTGCCTGGCTTGCACAGGTAATAGAACAGGCACAGATCATTGACCCGATCGCCCGCCCCGGCAGCGGCCTGGTGTCCTTCGGTTCTTTTGCGTTCTCCTTC
This sequence comes from Glutamicibacter sp. AGC46, assembly GCF_053543715.1. Taxonomy (NCBI): domain Bacteria; kingdom Bacillati; phylum Actinomycetota; class Actinomycetes; order Micrococcales; family Micrococcaceae; genus Glutamicibacter; species Glutamicibacter sp. AGC46. Next base: position 206,511 of record NZ_JBLVOJ010000011.1, on the reverse strand, counting down.
ACCAGCGTCTTTGAATCGCGCATGGTGATCCCGCAGCTGGTGATCGGACGCGATGAGGAAAAGTCCTGGATTACCATCACCGGCAGCGCAGAGGAACTCGACGGGCTGACCTACCAGCAGGCTTTGGCACGCGCCGAAGCCGCGATGGCCGATGCGTCGTTGCCAGCGAGCGAACCGGGCAGCATTGAACTGACCAGCGGGCAGCTGACCGCCGGTTCCTACCTTGATGCCGTGGATCAGGCGCTGGGCCGTTTCGAGGAACGCGGAATTTCCAAGCTGGTGCTGGCCCGCGATGTGTTGGCGCATAGTTCCACCCCGATCAATCTTGCCCGCGTGGTCGATGCGCTGACCGAGCACTATGGCAATTGCTGGACCTATTCAGTGGACGGCCTGGTAGGCGCTACCCCGGAGATGCTGGTGCGCGTTACCGACGGCTTGGCCGAGGCCCGCGTATTAGCTGGCACGCTGGACCGCGCGGCCACTGGCGCCGAGGACCCCGGTTTCGCGCACCGCAACCTCTTTGAAGATCCGAAGCAGCGCAACGAGCACCAGCTGGCCATAGATTCGCTCACGGCTTCCCTGAATCCCATTTCGCACGGCATGAGCGCGCCGGAAGAACCTTTTATTCTGCAGCTTCCCAATGTTTGGCATTTGGCCAGCGACGTACGCGCCCAGTTGCGCGCCGATGCCGCCGGCGTTCTGCCTACCGCACTGGATGTTGCCGAGATTTTCCATCCGACCGCTGCCGTGTGCGGCACGCCGACCAAGAAGGCTGGCGTGCTCTTGCGCGAGCTGGAAGGCATGGACCGCGGACCGTATGCCGGCCCCGTGGGCTGGGTTGACAGCCGTGGCGATGGCGAATTCGGCATCGCGCTGCGTGGCGGAATCCTGGAAGACGAAAAGCTGATGCGCCTGTACGCGGGTTGCGGCATTGTTCCGGGCTCGGTGCCCGAGGATGAACTAGCCGAATCATGGGCGAAGATGCGCCCCATGCGCCAAGCCCTCGGAGCCGAGTAGGCGCAGGCTGCACAGCGGATCAAGGCCGCTAGGATCGCACTGAGCATAAATAATACTTAGCCTCGACGCGACATGTGTGAGGTGAATCTCAGCCTAGTGTTGCCCCGGTTATGATTGTGGCTACGCACTGATCCACTCGCATAACCCGAAAGTAGGTTCTGATCCTATGCGTAGTCTCAAGAAGAAGTTCGCCTCCGCTGTTGCCGTCACGTCCGTTGCACTGCTGGCTCTCACCGCCTGCGGTTCCGGCTCCAGTTCCGAAGGTGAAGCCGAAGCTGGTTCCTTCCCGCTCAACGAAGGCAAACTCACCATTTGCTCAGACATTCCTTACGAACCATTCGAATTCGTCAAGGACGGCAAGAACGTCGGCTTCGATATGGATATCGCTGCCGAGATTGCCAAGGATGCAGAACTGGATCTGAACGTCATCGACGCCAGCTTCGACTCCATTGAATCCGGCCTGTTCAGCACCCAGTGCGATATCGCGATCTCCTCGGTATCGATCACCGAAGAGCGTTCGGCCAAGATGGACTTCTCCACCCCTTATATGGATGACGATCTGGTGCTGATTTCGGCTGACGGTTCTGAAATCAAGGATCTTGAATCCGCCAAGGACAAGAAGGTCGGCGTCCAGCAGGCCACCACCGGCGAGAAGTACGCCAAGGAACAGGGCTTGAGCAACATCGTTGGCTTCGAGGATGCCGGTTTGCAAACCCAGGCACTTCTGGCTGGCCAAGTGGATGCATTGCTGGGCAACCAGTCGGTATTGGGCTACGCGATCAAGGATAAGGACGGCTTCAGCGTCGTGGCCGCCTTCAAGACCGGCGAGCAGCTGGGCATTGCAGTTCCGCAGGACCAGCCCAAGACCCTGGAACTGGTCAATGGCACCCTCAAGCGGCTGGCCGATGCAGGAACCATGGAAGAACTGACTGTGAAGTGGTTCGGCGAGAAGTAATTCTCGAGCATCAACTGATTCCAAGGCAAGCGGGGGCATGGACTGCACCCACAGGTTGGCAGTCCAGCTTCCGCTTCCTTTATGAGAGGTAATCAAGCATGGCAATGACTACACGTCAGCGCGCCCGCATGAGCAAGACCATTCAAATCGCCATCTTCATCATCGCGATCATCGCACTGGTCTTGGCCGTTGATTGGAACAAGGCCATTTATGCCTTCTTCTCCTTCGACAAATTGGGACCGATGTTCCCTGGCATGATCTTGGTCGGTCTGAAGAACACGATCTTCTACACGATCATCTCCTTCGCCTTCGGCCTCATCCTGGGTCTGCTTCTGGCCCTGATGAAAATGGCGTCCTTCGCGCCATATCGCTGGTTCGCCACTGCATTTATCGAATTCTTCCGCGGTATTCCAGCCATCCTGGTCCTATTGGCCTTCGGCTTCGGCTTGCCTCAGGCGTTCGGAACCCAGTGGCCGCAGCCGGTCAATGTCATGTGCGCCTTGGGCCTGGTCTCGGCCGCCTACATCGCTGAGACCCTGCGTGCAGGCCTGCAGGCGGTGCCCAAGGGGCAGACCGAAGCTGCCCGTTCGTTGGGCATGCCAGCGTGGCGTGCCATGGTCACCATCGTGATTCCGCAGGCGTTCAAGATCGTCTTGCCGCCCATGACCAACGAAATCATCTTGCTGACCAAGGACACCTCGTTGGCATTCATCCTCGGTGCGTCGATGGCCCAGTACGAAATGACCAAGTTTGGCCGTGACGGCATCTCGCAAATCGATGCCGGCATCACCCCGCTGGTCGTCGCCGGCCTGTTCTACTTGGTGATCACCATCCCGCTGAGCTTGGTGGCCCGCAAGTTTGAATCCCGCGCCGCCAAGACCAAGCGATAGATAGGACTTGAAAATGTCGACTGACACCAATGAACTTTCAGTCCATGCTTCGGGCGTGGAAATCACCGGACTGCGCAAGTCCTACGGTAGCAACGAAGTGCTCAAGGGCATTGACCTGAATGTTGCTCCGGGCGAGGTTGTCTGCCTGATCGGCCCATCCGGTTCAGGCAAGTCCACTCTGCTGCGTTGCGTGAATTTGCTGGAGCAGCCAAACGGAGGAACCATTATGGTCGGTGGCTTCAATGTCACCGATCCCGATGTGAACCTGGACAAGATGCGCCAGCAAGTAGGCATGGTCTTCCAGCAGTTCAACCTCTTCCCGCACCTGACCGTGCTGGAGAACTGCACGATATCCCCTATCAAGGTGCTCAAGCGCAAGAAGGCCGACGCCCAGAAGGTCGCGTTGCGCAATCTGGAACGTGTAGGCCTGGGCGACTTCGGCGATCGCTACCCCGACCAGCTTTCCGGCGGCCAGCAGCAGCGCGTGGCCATTGCCCGAGCGCTATCCATGGAACCAACGCTGATGCTCTTCGATGAGCCAACCAGTGCATTGGATCCGGAGACCGTGGGCGAGGTCCTGTCCATTATGAAGAATCTGGCCCAAGCGGGCATGACCATGCTGGTGGTCACCCACGAGATGGCTTTCGCCAAGGAAGTTGCTGACCGCGTGTTCTTCATGGACGGTGGCGTCGTGGTGGAAGAAGGCAAGGCCGTGGATGTCATTGGCAATCCGCAGCAGCCACGTACCCAGGACTTCCTGCGTCGCGTGCTCGATCCCACGCACGTGGATATCTGAGTTCAACTGCAAAAATTCCCCTGCGTTGCCCATCGTTGCCGATGGTCGACGCAGGGGAATTTCTTTTTTCCCTACAGCTCTGGCCAGGCTAGCTGCCCGATCTGTTGATTTAATTCAAGATTCTCGGCGCGCAGGCTGCTCCGCGACGCAGGCACTTCAATCAGGCGCAGGTTCGCCGGCTGCGTTGAAGCCAAGACGGCGCTGAGCTCTTCCTTGCTTGCGACTCTGGCGTACTGCCAGCCATAGGCTTCGGCGAGCGCAGGCAGGCTCAGCTGCTGCGGTGTGGCAAAGAACCGTTCCACCGCATTGGCGTACCGGCCCGAGGCATCCACGGCACCATGCTCCAGGGTGGAGAAGATTGCTCCTCCCCCGTCGTTGTAGACCACGATATCCACCATTGGCTGCTCTTCGCCGGGGGTCCAGGACAGCGAGCTGGCGTCATGGGCGAAGGTAATATCTCCCATCACCGCAAGCGTCCGCTTTTTGCTTCCCCGGGCCAGGCCCAGGGCGGTGGCAATGGTCCCATCGATTCCGGCAAGACCGCGGTTGGCGTGCACGGTCATAGTTGGTTCGGGTGCCGGTCGGGCCGCCAGGTCGAAGTCGCGAACGATGTTGGATGAGCCCAGCAGCAGGACTTCCGGCGCGTGATCCCAAATAGCTTCGGCAACATCTACCCCGTTAATCAGCGATTCGCGGCTTAGGCGTTGCCGTACTTCCAAAGCTTGGGCATCAAGCTGCTGCCATGCTTCCAGCCATCCCTTTGCACCGGTTCCGGCGAACTCCTGCAATTCGCTCCACGAGCTGACCGGTGTCTCGCGTCGCCGTCCCGCTTCATACCAGGCCGCTGGCGCAGGCTGCCAAATCACCGATTCGATCGCTGGGTTGGCCAGGAGCTGGCCCACCGGGCGGCTCAACGTCGGACGGCCAAAGAGCACCACGCGTTCAATGCGGTCCAGGCCTGCCGCGATCAGGGGACGGTAGTGGCCGATGGCGTTGGCCGAGAAGCGTGCGTTAGAAGATGGTTCGGCAAATAATGGCAGCCCCAAAGCCTGGGCGAAACGTTGCGCCTCTTCTCCGGCGCCATGCCCGGCAATGACAACACTCCGGCGTGGCTCCAGCTGCTGGACCGGCAAGCTCGCTCTGTCCAGCTGGTCGTGTGCCTTCCACTGCCCCGGCTCAACTGCCGTCCAGCTTTGGCTCTCGATCCTCTCGTCCTGTGCGGGGGTGAGCGGATCCCGGAACTGCAGATTCAATTGGACCGGACCTGCGGCAGTGTGCTGGTCACCGGCCAAGGCCAGTAATGCGCGTTGGACCTCGTGTTGCGGATTGGCCCCAGCGGGGACATTGGCGGCCAGGCGAACGTGCTCGCCAAAGAGGGTTTTCTGGCGCGTGCTCTGGCTGGCTCCGGTGCCGTGCAGTTCATCGGGACGGTCGGCAGAAAGGACCAGAAGTGGTGTCGCGGTGTGGTTGCCTTCCATTACTGCAGGCAGCATCTGCCCGATGGCCGAGCCGCTGGTGGCGGCGAGGGCTACCGGCCGCATGGTGCTTTGGGCGAGGCCCAGTGCCATGAAGGCCGCGGAGCGTTCGTCGATGCGCACATGGATATCCAGGATCCCCGCGGCTTCTGCCTCGGCTGCAGCATAGGCCAAGGGCGCGCTGCGCGAACCGGGAGAAATCACCAGATCCCTGATCCCGGCACTGATCAGGGCGGAGAGCACATGGCGAGCTGTAGTGATGGCGCGTTGCTCGCCAGGTTGCTGCATTCCCACGCCGCATGACTCCTTAGATTCCAAAGCTGAAGGCAATGATCCAAGTCTATGCCTTGACGTGCCGGTCAACCGACTTGGAACGGCAAAGGGCGCCGGCCGGATCCCGGAGAGGATCCTGCCGACGCCCTTGCACTGCAGGCTAGTCCGACTTATTTGTCGTGACCCTTGCCTTTGTCGTGTCCCTTGCCCTTGCCGTTTCCTTTGCCCGGCTTCGCATCTTGCTTGAAGACCTGGACGACCGATGGGCGCGGGCCGTAGAACTCGCCCTTGCCGGCTCCTCCTGCGTTCTTCACGAAGTCCGGGAACAGCGAGGTAGGGCTGGCGAAACTGCCGCCTTCACCCGGGTGCTGCACCGCGACGAAGACCGAGTTGTCCTTGTCATGGATCAGCGGGCCGCAGGTCTCTGCGCCGGTTGGCACGGCCAGGAACTGCTCGACACGGCCGCGATCCTTGCCGGTCAGGGTGACCTTGTGCAGTGCATCGGAGTAGCCGATGGTGCCAGGGGCGCCGTCGGTGGAGATCCACAGGTCGCCCTTGGAATCGAATGCCAGGTTATCCGGGCAGGAAATCGGCGAGACCTTGTCCGTTGGGTAGCCGGAGAAGTAGGTCGATCCGTTCACATTTGGATCACCGGCAACCAACAAGATGTTCCAGGTGAACTTCGCGGCGGTGGCGTCGTTGCCGGCTTCGGTGATTTCCAGGACGTGGCCGTCGCGGTTGCGTACCCGTGGGCTGACCTCGGTTGCGCCTTCCTTGCCGTCCTTGCCGCGGTCGGTGTTGTTGGTCAGTGCCACATAGACCTTGCCGGATACCGGGCTTGGCTCAACATCTTCGGGACGGTCCAGCTTGGTGGCGCCGACCTTGTCAGCTGCTTGGCGGGTGTAGACCAGCACCTCGTCGATGCCCATGCCCTCCACCTTGGATTCGCCGTTCTTCACCAGTGGCAGCCAGGTTCCCATGCCGTCGAAAGCACCATCAGACGGAACTGCGCCGCTGCCGTCGATCTCGCTAGCTGGAGAGTTGCCGGCGAACGTGGCAACGTACAGGTCGCCTTCGGAGAGCAAGCCCATATTGTGCTTGCGATCGTGCTTGGAGAAAGTGTTTTTCGAGACGAACTTGTACAGGTACTCGAAGCGCGAGTCATCGCCGGAGTAGGCAACAGCCTTGCCGTTCTTGGCAATGCGAACGTTGGCGCCCTCGTGCTTGAAACGGCCCAGGCTGGTGTGCTTGACCGGGGTGGACGAAGGGTCCTGCGGATCGATTTCGACTACCCAGCCGAAACGGTTGGCTTCGTTTTCGTAGCCTTCGTTGTGCAGGCCGAAGCGCGGGTCGCTTTCTTCCCAGCCGCGGTCGGTCGCGGTGGTGCCAATGCCGTAGCGGGATTCCTCGGCGGTGCCCTTGCCGCGGAAATACTGGTCGAAGTTTTCTTCACCGGAGAGTACGGTGCCCCATGGGGTGGTGCCTCCGGCGCAGTTGTTCAAGGTGCCAAGAACCTTGGTACCGGTTGGATCTGCGGCGGTCTTGAGCAGGTCGCTGCCTGCGGCTGGGCCATCGACCCGGAATTCAGTACTGGCGGTGATGCGGCGGTTGCGTTCGCCGCCCTGCACGTAGCTCCACTTCTTGTCATTCTTCTTGCGCTTGACCTCGACCACGGAGAAGCCATGCGCGTTCATCGCGATCTTGCGGGCTTCTTCCTGGTTCGCTTCGAACCAAGCCGAGTCGAACATCATGTCTTCATTGGTGTATTCGTGGTTGGCAACCAGCACGCCGGTGCGTCCCGAGTACTTGTCGACAATGATGTCCAGGTAGTCGCAGTTGTAGCCGAACTGCTCAGCCTGCTTGCGGGCGGACTGCTTGGAAGCATCGAATTCCGCGGTGTTCTTGAAGAGCGGGTCGCCCCAGCGGATGATGGCATTCCAGTCATAGCCTTCCGGGACGGAAACAGTATCCACCGAACGCGACACCGGCTCAATGGCGTCGAAGGAAAGGTGCCCGCCCTTGCCCGGCTTCATTGGCACCAGTGGTGCCGCGGTAGCGTCGGCTGCACCGAAAAGCTGCGGGCCGATGACCAGGGCTGAAGCACCGACGGCGCCCAGGCCCAGCATGCTGCGGCGGGAGAGCGATTTGTCGGCAATGTCCTTGAAGTAGCCGTTGGACGAAGTGTTGCAATCTGGCTTGGTGCAGGCGTCGGCGCACTTGAAGTGGCAAGTAGCTGCAGAACGACCGCCGCGGGTGTGGCCCAGCATTGGCAAAAGGGTACGGGTTGGATTCATGATCCGCTCACTTCCTCAGTATGTGGCTCATTGTCAGGGGAATGACTCGAACTGAGGTTTTCACTTGGAAGTGTTCTAAATGCAACGCAAAGGTTAACGCCGGGGAAATAGATTCTTGCCTGGGGTTATCCCCTAGTCAGCTCGGCATAACAGGACTCCAGGCGTTGCAGCCACCAGCGCACGCGCGCCTCTTGCGGACGCAAGCCATCCAATTTCTGGTGATCCGGCTCAATGCGACGCACCGGCAAGTACCCGGCGGTGGCCAGCAACGGCTCGGCACATACGTCTTCGGCGAACAAGGTGCCCGTCGCAAGGCCGCAGGCATAGGGCAGTTCTGGCAGCGCGCTGGCTAAGGCGGCGGCTTGGGCCAGCCCTACCGAAGTATCCAGGGCGCTGGACACGACAACATCCAGTTCGGCTTGCTTGGCAATTTCGAGCACCGCACCGATGCCGCCCAGCGGTTGGGCCTTGATGACCATCAGATCTGCGGCGCCCAACCGCGAGACTTCCAAGGGGTCGGTGTGCTTCCGCACCGCTTCATCAGCGGCGATCTTCAAGGGGTTGCCGGCGTTGCGCAGTTGCTCGCGGACTTCTGCCAGCCCGGTAATGCCAGGCACGGGTTGCTCTGCGTATTGCAGGTCGTACTCGCTCAGGGCCTTCAAGGCCGGGACCGCCTGGGCAATATCCCATCCCATATTCGCGTCCACGCGCAGCGCTGCTTGCGGGTAGAGCCGACGGGCCTCAGCTACACGCGCCAGGTCCTGCTCAATCCCCTGGCCTTTTTCTGCCACTTTGATCTTGATGGTGTGCGGCGCGTCATAGCGTTCGAGAACCGCTCCGACATCTTTGACCGCAACTGCAGGCAAGGTGGCGTTGACCGGAATGCTGGTGCGCAACGGTTCCGGGAACGGCTGGTAAGCGGCCTCGATTCCGGCGGCTAGCCACAGTGAGGCTTCGGCCGGTCCGTACTCGGTAAATGCGGAGAACTCGCCCCAACCTTCCGGCCCGTTGATCAGCAGCGCTTCACGCTGGGTGACACCACGGAATTTCACACGCATCGGCAACCGGACAACATGGGAATTTGCCAGCAGATCTTCAAGGGGCGGAAGTTCAACACTCATGCTCTAAGCCTATCGAGGGTGGGCATAGTTACATGCCTGAACTGTGCCGTTCCCCGTGCCGGATATGACACCCTAGAGATATGCCTCGCAATCCAGCATCCGCGCGCCCGCACCATATCAGGTGGTGGTGGGCTCTGCTGTTGCTGATTTCGCTGTTCTGCCTCGAATACGTATTTTTCGTCCAGCAGCGTGTGGGGCAATGGGCCGATCAGGCTGGATTCATAGCGTGGTCGCGATGGTGGCCCCGGACGGACCTGATTAATCCGATCCGTGAATTCCTGAATCTCTTGCCGGCAATCTGCGGCATCATTGCGGCAGTTTTCCTGCTGTATCGCGTGATTCGAGACCGGCGCTTCCTGCGGGCCATCGTGGCGGTCATCGCGGCCGCAGCCGCAGCGGGCAGCACGCAATTGCTCAAGCACGAGATCTTGTCCCGCCCGGATTTCAACTTCGGCACCACAGGAAATTCTTTTCCCTCAGGACACACCACCGCCGCTGCCGCCGCAATGGGACTGATGTACCTGGTTTCACCACCGAAACTGCGTCCGGTAGTCCAGCCGATCGCGTGGTTGTTCGCGACGGTGACCGGGGTGGCCACTTTGATCTGCGGTTGGCACCGTCCAAGTGACATTGCAGCTGGTTTCGTGGTGGCCGGATTCTGGATGGTCTTGGCCTCGGTCGTGCTCCAGCGCATCCAGCCGCTGAGCCATGAACTGCCAAAGGGCACCTGGTCGAGGAAAGTTGGGGCCGGCAGCCTGGTTGTCTGGGCTGCGGTAATCGGGCTCTCGTTCCTCCTGCCGCACCCGCATATCCAGAAGATCCCGGAGTTCCTGCAATTGGTCTACGCGGCATTGGGGATCATCCATGTCGTGGCCGCTTCGCTGGTATCCGGCTTGGTGCTGCGCTCGGTGGTTATCGGGCCCATGCGCACCTTCAATAAGTAGGGCGCAGGCCCAGAAACGTTATTCGCTACTGTTTCCCGCAGGCCATGCGGGCATTGAGCAAGTCTGCGGCTTGCTGCGATTCCGGGATGGTCACGGCGAAACGCTTCTTGTTCTTGAGTTCGAAAACGAGGCCTTCGTGTTCTTTCATCACGATGGCCGAACCGCCTGGAATGATTCGCCAGCCCCAGCCTCCCCACATCATGGGAACGATCTTTTCGCTGGTCGCAGATTCAATTTCGTCGATTTTGATGGTTCGCATCGGGAACCCCAAGACCGCTGATGATACCCGGAAGCGATCACCGCTGATCGATACCCGAATCCAGATCAAACCCAGAATCGATACGCACGCCACGGCCGACAGGGTCATGGCAACGATGAAGCCCACCCAGTCGCCATCTTGGCTGTCACCGGTCAGCAGCGGCAACGCAACAGCAATGAAAAGCGCCACGAACACCACCAGGCATAGCAGCCACATCCACCACGGTGCTGCCATCGTTTGATTGAATTCTTGCCGTGCCATGGCTGGTGTCCCCGCCGCAACAGGCCGCTGGATGCCCTGCGCTGCATCACTTCGTGCCTGGCGGGCCTCAACGGATTGCCTGGTGTATTGCTGGTAGATGCCGCTGACCCACAGTGGCGCAATGCCCAGCAGCGAGCAGGCAATCAGCACAGCCATCATGCCGCCCAGCACTGCGGTTTCAGGTGTCTCGGCGAGCGCTGTAGGCACCGCCGAGCCGACGAATACGCCAGCTGCACTCCAGGAGAGCAACCCGCCGGCGAAGAGCAGCACCATGAGCAGTGCCGGTTTGCGGCGCAGCGCCAAGGAAATCACTCCGGTGATGGCACCAAGAATGCATAGCCCGATGCAGACGGGAACAAACACCGCGGTGCGGGTAAACCTGTCCGGATAGGTCGAACTCCAGTGAGTGGCGGTCATTTCCGGCAGTTTGCCGGCGAGCAGGGCGTAGGCGCCCAGCACAATGGCCGTCGGTAGCAGGAGCAGCAGGTAGATGAATGGCCGGTTCTTGATTCCGGTCCCCGCTGTTGACATCTCAATCCCCTGTTCCTGCTGCCTAGCCCGCGTCATAAGCGGCTGGAAAGCAACCCAACATATTTCCATCATAGAAATAATAATTGGTTCAATTCTAGCAACCTATATTTGACATGCTGATAAATGATCGAACATAGATGAAATATCAGCAAAAAGGGTGATGCCCGTCAATCCTCGTGAGGTTCGACGGGCATCAAGATCACTCTTGAGAGCGAGCACTGCGCACAGTAGGCGCTAGAGCGAAGCCAGCGCAGTCTTTGGATCCGTCATCGCGTCGGCAACATAGCGCATGAAGCCGGCAGCGGTTCCGCCATCGCAGACCCGGTGGTCAAAGCTCAGTGTCATCTCGCAGATGGATCGGACCTTGATCTTGCCATTGACCACCCACGGCTTCTCGATGATGCGCCCCAGCCCCAGAATGGCCGCTTCCGGGTAGTTGATGATGGCCGCGGAGCCATCAACATTGAACACGCCGTAGTTGTTGATGGTGAAGGTGCTGCCGGACAGGTCGGCGACACCGGCCTTGCCCTCGCGGGCCACCGTAGCCAGTCGAGCGAACTCGGCTGACAGTTCCTTGGCGTTCAGCTTGTGGGCGTTGCGCACATTTGGCACAACCAGGCCGCGATCGGTCTGGGCTGCGAACCCGAGGTTCACGCCCTCGAAGAGGGTATGGCGCAAGCCCCCATCAGCTTCAGCCTCAATGCGGCTGTTCAGTTCAGGGAAGCGCCGCAAGCCGGCCACCGCGAAACGGGAGATCAGTGCCATGACGCTTGGAGCTTGGCCTTCGGCTTCCTTGATCTTCGATCGCAGCTTCAGCAGCTTGGTGACATCGACATCCACCCACACGGTAGCCTCGGGGATCTCGCGGCGCGAAGTGCTCATCGCGGTGGCGATGGTCTTGCGCACGCCCGAGAGCACCTGGGAAGATGCGACCGGCAGGCCGGTCTTCGAATCCGCCTCGCCAGCCTGGGCTGGTGCAGCGGGCACCGCGGCTGCGGAAGCCGGGGTCGGTGCTGCCGGGGCAGCGGCCGCCGCAGCTGCAGGCAGCCCCGCATCAGCCGACAAGGCGGCTTCCACGTCGGTGCGCAGAATCAGCCCTTCTGGACCAGAGCCTCGAACCGTTGTGATATCCAAGGCGTTATCCCGCGCCAGTTTGCGTACCAGCGGGTTGATCACGCGGGCCGCTTCGGCCGGTGCCTGTGCCGCTGGCGCGGCTACCCCGCCGCGCGGCTTGCGCCGACGGCTGGTCTTGCGCTGGGCAGAGGAAGTGCCGTAGCCAATGAGCACGTTGCCGCTACCCTCATCGGCTTCTGCTGATTCTTCGGCAGGTACCTGGGTGCCAGCACGCTCTTCCTCGCGGTAGGACTGCGCACGTTCGGCTTCAGGCGCTTCAGCTTCTTCGCCGCCGGTGTTCACGGAGATGAAAGGCTCATCCACCAGCATCATCTGGCCGGCGTCCCCATGCAGGGTCGAGACTACGCCTTCAAACGGGCAAGGGATCTCCACCAGCGACTTCGCGGTTTCCACCTCCGCTATGGGCTGGTCAACTGCGACAACGTCACCGGCGGCAACCATCCAGCGCACCAGCTCGGCTTCGGTCAGGCCTTCGCCAAGGTCTGGCAAGAGAAAAGTCTTGATGCTCATTTACGCCTCCCACTGAAGCTGGTCAACCGCGTCGAGAATGCGTTCGGCGCTTGGAAGATGGAACTTTTCCAGCGTTGGGGCCGGGTATGGAATGTCGAATCCGGTCACGCGAAGCACTGGAGCGGCCAACGAGTGGAAGCAGCGCTCCTGCACCCGGGCCACGATTTCACTGGCTACCGAGGCGAAGCCCTGGGCTTCGGCAACCACGATAGCGCGTCCGGTCTTGCGCACCGATGCGCAGACGGTCTCGTCATCGAAGGGCACAATGCTCCGGATGTCGAGAACTTCCAGGCTGATGCCTTCCTCGGCTGCCAACTTGGCAGCTTCCAATGCGGTGGAAACGCTTGGACCATAGGTAATCAGCGTGGCATCGCTGCCCGGACGGGCGATGCGCGCCTGGCCCTCGGTCCTAGCGCTCTTCTTGGCCTCGTACTGCTCGGCCAGCTGCGCCAAGTCCACCTGCTCCTTGGACCAGTACAGCTTCTTCGGCTCGAAGAAGACCACCGGATCATCCGAATCGATGGCTTCGCGCAGCATCAGGTAGGCATCCTCTACGCACGAGGGCGTGAAGACCTTCAGACCTGGAGTGTGGGCGTAGTAGGCTTCCGAGGAATCGCAGTGGTGCTCCACGCCGCCCACGCCGCCGGCGTACGGAATGCGGATGACCATCGGCAGGTTCAGCTTGCCCTGGGTTCGGTTGCGCATCTTGGCGACATGCGAAGCGATCTGCTCGAACGCCGGGTAGGCGAATGCATCGAACTGCATCTCGATAACCGGGCGCATGCCGTTGATGGCCATGCCCACGGCCATGCCGACAATGCCGGATTCGGCCAGCGGGGTGTCAAAGCAGCGTTCGGAACCAAAGCGTGCGGTCAGCCCATCGGTGATGCGGAAAACGCCGCCAAGGGTTCCCACATCCTCGCCGAAGATCACTACCGAGTTGTCGGCAACCAGCGAATCAGCCAGGGCGGTATTCAGCGCCTTGCCGAAGGTCACCGGCTGGTGCTCTTTGGCGGCCTTGGCTGCGGCTCGTGCGGTGGCAGCGCTGACGTTCGGGTTCAAGCGCGAAGTAGTGGCAGTCATCCTAGGCCTCCTCACGGTCTAGTTCGTCGACGAGCATGGCTTGCTGTTCAGCCAGCTGCGGGGTCTTGGCCGAGTACACGTGCTCGAACAGCTCACGTGGATCGGTGTTGGCTTCCTGGTTCATGCCATCACGCAGGGTCTTGGCGACCGACTCGGCGTCTGCGGTGATCTTGGCGACGGTGCTATCGGTCAAGAGCCCGGCATCGTCCAGGTACGCCTTCATGCGGGTCACCGGATCCTTGGCGATCCATTCCTGGACTTCGGAGTCCTCGCGGTAGCGCTTGTCGTCATCTGCGTTGGTGTGCGCCTGCATGCGGTAGGTGTGGGCCTCGATCAGCAGCGGGCCATTGCCTTCGCGGGCCATGCGCACCGCACGGGTCATGATTGCCATCAAGGCCATCAGGTCATTGCCATCCACGCGCTCGCCGGCCATGCCGTAGCCAACAGCCTTGTGGGCCAGGGACGGGGCGGCACTTTGCTGCGAGAGCGGAACCGAGATGGCGTACTTGTTGTTTTGCACGAAGAAGATCACCGGAAGGTTGAAGACCGCGGCGAAGTTCAGCGCTTCGTGGAAGTCGCCCTCGCTGGTGGCGCCATCGCCGCACATGGCCACCACTACGGTGTCTTCGCCGCGCAGCTTGGCAGCGTGGGCGACACCCACTGCGTGCAGCAGCTGGGTCGTGAGCGGGGTGGACATCGGTGCGCAGTTATACGCCTTCGGGTCATAGCCGCAGTGCCATTCGCCGCGGAAGCTGGTCATGACTTCCATCGGGGCTACGCCCTTGGTCAGCACCGCTACCGTGTCGCGGTAGGTTGGGAAAAGCCAGTCGTTCTCGCCCAGGCACAGGGCTGCTGCGATTTGGCAGGCTTCCTGCCCGTGGCTGGAGGGGTAGACAGCCATGCGGCCCTGGCGGACCAGTGCGGAGTTCTGGTCGTTGACGCGGCGGCCGGTGACCAGAGCCGCATAGGCTTCCAGCAGCCGGGCCGGGCTTGGCAGCGGGTACTCGTGGCCAGGTTCAGTGCCCTGCTGGTCCTCTGGGCGCAGGGTTCCGTCCGGGTTCAACAGGTTGATCATGTGGCGTGCTGGCAGCATGTAGTCTTCGGGGGTAATCCCGAATTTCTTGCTGACATCAGAGATGCGATCTGCATGCGCTTCAGTGCTCATGTTCTCCCACCTTTCGTGGTTCTGGCTCGGTCCATGAGCACAACTGCTTGTGACTCACTTCACCTAAGCATCATTTGCAATCAATTATGGGTATGCGTGGCATTCTGTATCCAGTCCGGCGTGGAATCGTGGAAAGTTGTGATTGGTATCCTTATACTCGTAGACGAAAAGTTTCGATAGATTGTGTTTGGAACAGAGACGTCCGACACGTCAACAAGGAGTACCAATGGCCGCGGAAGCGGAGTTAAAACTCGATGATGTCGACCATGCGATCCTCGCTGAGCTAACCAGCGACGGGCGCCAGTCGGTCACCACCGTGGCACAAAAGGTGCATGTATCGCGTGCCCACGCCTATTCCCGTATCGCAAAGCTCCAAGATGCCGGGGTGATCACTCGTTATACGGCGGTGATTGATCCGGTGAAGGCAGGGCTCAAGGCCAGCGCCTACGTGACCTTGAAACTCCGCCAGCATTCCTGGCGCGAACTGCGCGATCACTTGGCGTCCATTCCCGAGGTGCATCATGTGGGCTTGGTCGGAGGCAATTTCGATGTGATCCTGCTGGTGCGAGCCAAGGACAATCTGGATCTGCGCCGCGTGGTCTTCGAGCAATTGCAGTCTTTGCCAACGGTCCTGGATACGCAGACCCTGCTGATCTTCGAAGACACCGACACCCGATAGGCAGTGATTCACCGGAAGATACGAGAAGAGCACCTGGATACCATTTCCAGGTGCTCTTCTCGTGTCTGCTGGGAAACTACTTCTGGCCGGTGAACACCGGCTTGCGCTTCTCCTGGAAGGACTTGAAACCTTCGGCGTAGTCAGCGGTGTCGCACAGGGCTGCCTGCGCCCGGTTCTCGGTACGCATCGATTCCCACAGTCCCGCACGCTGGTCACGGATTTCCTTGACCAGCTGCTTGGAAGCGATGAATGCCTGAGTTGCACCCTGGGCTACCTTGGCAATGATTTCTTCGCTGCGCTCCACCAGTTCCCCGGGCGCGAACGCACGCGAGAACAATCCCGAACGCACCGCTTCAGCACCGGAGATCAGTTCGGCGGTGTAGATCAGATCCAGCGTGCGGTGTGCCCCGAGACGCTCGGTGAACAGCCAGTGCCCGCCCGAGTCCAAGGTGGCACCGAGGTTCGCGAACGGCGAGCCGATCTTGGCGTTCTCTGCCACGTAGACTACGTCGGTAGCGATCGCCAGCCCCAATCCCACGCCCAGGCAGGCACCCTGCACCAGCGCGAAGGTTGGCGCAGGGAAGCTGGACATCTTTTCCAGCAGCGGCTGGACCTTGCCGTCAAGATAGCCGATCACGTCATCGTCCGCGGGATCTACCCCGGAGATGTCGCGACCTGCGCAGAATCCGCGTCCCTCGCCGGTCAGTACCAGCGCGCGCACGGTGCCCGCAGCCACTGCGGCGGCCGCTTTGTCATAGGCTTCCGAGAGCTGCGCCAAGGCAGCTTCATCCAGCGAGTTCATCTTCTGTGGAGCGTTGAGCACCACCCGCGCGATGGAATCTTCAATCGTCAGTTCGATCATGGATCCGTCCTGGCCTTTCTAGGCGTCGAAGTCGACGCTCAGCTTTTCGCTGGTTGGGTGCGACTGGCAGGTCAGTACGTAGCCGGCTTCGACTTCGTCGGGTTCCAGCGCGTAGTTCTCGGCCATGGTGACCGTACCGCAGGTGACCTTGGCACGGCAGGTGCCGCACACGCCGCCAGCGCAAGCGAACGGCACATCCGGACGCACGCGCAAGGCAGCGTTCAGCACGGTTTCGTTGGCCCGCACCGGCGACTTGACCTCGCCCTTCAGGCCGTCGAGGTTGAAGCTGATCTCGTAGCTTTCCTCATTCTCGTCCGCCACCACGGGACGGCCGATATGCCCTTGCGGCTTCGTCGGCTCGCCGGTGGTGAATAGCTCGAAACGGACCTTCTCGGCGGGAACGTCCAAGCTGGCCAGCTGGTCGCGGACCAACTGGACGAGCTCGAATGGGCCGCAAAGGAACCACTCGTCAACATTCGGTGCCTGGACCACGCTGGTCAGCAGCGTGGTGAGCTTCTCGGCGTCGATGCGGCCCGAAAGCAACGGCGAAATGCGCTGTTCGCGGCTGAGCACGTGGTGCAGTGCCAGCCGGGATGTGTAGCGGTCCTTCAGGTCGGCCAGTTCCTCCAGGAACATGACGTCCATGGCGGCCTTGTTCGCGTAGATCAGGTCGAAGCGGGTGTGCTCATTGGCTTCGAGGATCGTGCGGGCAATGGCCAGCACCGGGGTAATGCCCGAGCCGGCGGCGACGGCCACGAAACGGTCCTGCGCTTTGGTGTCGATGGTCGACGGGTTATTGATCTGGGTGAGCTTGTGCTTGGAGATGAAAGCGCCGGCAGGGCTCATCACATCGATCTGGTCCCCTGCGGCCAGGGACTCGTTGGCCCAGGTGGAGAACAGGCCGCCCAGGTCGCGCTTGATCGCCACCTTGATCTCGTCGCCCGTCGGGGCGGCGCAGATCGAGTACGAACGGCGCAGTTCGACCAGCTCGCCTTCGGCGTTGGGGATTTCCTTGCGCAACGCCACGTACTGGCCTGCGACGTAGTCGTATTCCTCGCTCAAGTCGCCAGGGATGGCGAAGCTGACTTCAATTGAGTCCTTGGTCAACCGGCGCACGTTCGAGACGGTGAGCCGATGGAAGGATGCCCGGCGTCGGGTGGGAGTGGTTTTTTCGGTCATGAGAGCACCTTGAAGTAGTCGAAGGGTTCCAAGCAGTCTTTGCAGGTGTAGAGCGCCTTGCAGGAAGTCGAGGCGAAGCGGGCCAACTCCCGGGTGTTCAGCGAGTGGCACCGCGGGCATTTCACGCTCATGCCCAGGGTGACGCGGCCTGCGTGGCCCTGGCCGGTCGGTGGGGCAATCCCGTACTCTTCGAGCTTGGCCTTGCCTTCCGCGGTCATCCAGTCCGTTGACCACGCCGGGCTCAGTACCAGCTTGACGTCAACCTTTTCATATCCGGCGTCTGCGAAAGCGGTGTACAGGTCGCCATTGATGGCATCCATCGCCGGGCAACCTGAATAGGTCGGGGTGATGACTACCTGCACGGTTCCGTCCTCGGCCATCTCCACCTCGCGCAGGATTCCCAGGTCCGCGATGGATAGCACCGGAATTTCCGGGTCGGTCACCTGGGAGGCGATAGCGAACAGGTCCTTGGCGCCAGCGATCGTCTTGCTCAAGACTGCTTCCCCCTTTTCGGGCAAAAATGTTGCGTAGTTACCAGCTGGCACCGGGATGCTTGCGGGCGAGAACTTGCATCTCTGCCAGCAGGTAGCCCAGGTGCTCCGAATGCTCGCCGCGGCGTCCGTAGGCCATGGCCTGTCCGGTTGCAGGAATCTCCAGTCCGGCGTCGGCCAGTACCGCAGTGATTTCTTCATCCCATGCACCGCGCAGGGTGGAGGGCAGCGCGGCGATGCCCGCAAGGTCCTGGTGGACTTCCTCATCGCGGAACATCTCATCGACGTACGGCCAGAGGATTTCCAGGGCATGGCGCATCCTGGACGCTGATTCCTCGGTCCCCAGGCCCAGGCGGATGGTCCACTGGATGGCGTGGTCGCGGTGGTAGTCGACTTCCTTGACTGCCTTGGCCGAGATGGCGGCCAGGGTTTCGTCCTTGGACTGCGCCAGCTGCTTGTAGAGCAGGTTCTGGAAGATCGAAACGATCAGCTGGCGGATGATCGTCACGCCGAAGTGGCCGTTAGGCTGTTCGACAATCCACAGCGAAGTGAATTCTTCTTCCTCGCGCCAGTAGGCCAATTCGTCTTCGGTCTTGTCCCAGGCCAGTCCGGCGTAGGTCAGGAACGAGCGGGCGTGGCCCAGGATATCCAGGGCGATATTGCCCAGGGCAACATCTTCTTCCAGTTCCGGAGCCCGGGAAATCCAGTGCGACATGCGCTGCGCCAGGATCAGGGCATCGTCGCCCAGGGTCAGCGCGTAGCGCGCGACCTCTTCGCTTGGCTTGACGCCGTCCACAGCGATGTCCTCCGGACGCAGGGCATTGCCCGGGGTGACGCGGGTGGCCGAGGCCAGCGCGTCGCCGAAGCTATCGAGCGCTTCGTCGAGTTCTTCGTGCTTCACAGGTGCTTCACTCCCTCGCTGGCCTTGTAATAGGTCGCGTGGCGGTAGTCCTTGCCCTGCGGGGATTCGAAGAAGGAATCCTTTTCACCGGGGTCGGAGCTGATGATGTCCGAGGACTTTACGACCCATAGCGAGACGCCTTCATTGCGGCGGGTGTACAGATCGCGGGCGTTGCGCAGTGCCATCTGCTGATCCGGTGCATGCAGGGATCCGGCGTGGACGTGCGAGAGTCCTCGGGACGAACGGACGAATACTTCCCACAGGGGCCAATTGCTCTGTTGGCTCATGCTAGGCGACCTCACTTCGTGCTTGTTTTGCTGCGTATGCTGCGGCGGCTTCTCGGACCCAGGCACCTTCGCGGTGCGCTTCACGGCGGCGTTCCAGCCGCTGCGCGTTGGCCGGGCCGTTGCCCTTGATCACTGCCATGAATTCATCCCAGTTCAAATCCTTGTGGATCCACTGCTTCTTTTCTTCATCGAAGTGCAGCTGGGGATCCGGCAGGGTCAGGCCCAGGACCTTGACCTGCTCGGCGATCATGCCAACGAAGCGCTGGCGCAGTTCGTCATTGGAGAAACGCTTGATCTTCCAGGCCATGGACTGCTGGGAGTTCGGCGACTGGTCATCTGGCGGACCGAACATCATCAGCGAGGGCTCGTAGAAGCGGTTGATGGCGTCCTGGGCCATCTTCTTCTGCGCCTCGGTGCCGCGGGAGAGCGAGAGCAGGATTTCGAAGCCCTGGCGCTGGTGGAAGGATTCTTCCTTGCACACGCGCACCATCGCACGGCCGTAGGGGCCGTAGGAGGCGCGGCACAGCGGAACCTGGTTGGCGATGGCCGCACCATCGACCAGCCAGCCGATAGCACCCATATCCGCCCAGGTGCGTGCGGGGTAGTTGAAGATCGAGGAGTACTTGGCCTTGCCGGAGAGCAGCTGCTCGTTGTACTCGTCGCGGGTGGTGCCCAGGGTCTCGGCAGCCGAGTAGAGGTAGAGCCCGTGCCCGGCTTCATCCTGCACCTTGGCCATCAGAATGGACTTGCGCTTCAGCGAGGGAGCGCGGGTGATCCAGTTGGCCTCAGGCTGCATGCCGATGATTTCGGAGTGCGCGTGCTGGGAGATCTGGCGGCTGAGGGTCTTGCGGTACTTCTCAGGCATCCAGTCGCGTGGCTCGACGCGGGAGTCCTGATCGATCAAGGCGTCGAAACGCGCTTGGGACTGCTCTTCTTCGTAGCTCGGGACGGCACTCAGTCCCGGCTCCTGCGGTGTGGTCGGGGCCATGGGTTCACCTCATCGAAAACAAATTACATACTGACCGTTCGTTCAGTATGTCAGAGTGCGCTCGATCACGTCAACACCAACCCCCTCCAGGCACAACAAAACCCCGGGAAAGAATTCCCGGGGTTTCCTTGAAGCTGGGGATTAGGCGTTAGCCAGCGCCTTTTCCGAGTTCTTGCCCTTGAATATCAGCGCATCAAGCGAGATGCGGCCTGGGCCAGTCAAGAGCAGTGCCAGCGCGCCGGCAGCCAGTGCCAGGACAAGCTCGAAGCCGCCATTTTCCACGAACACGCCACCTGAGGCATGAACCATGAACAGGGCGGCAATCATCTGCAGGCCCAGCAGGCCAGCGAAGACGCGGGTCAGCAGGCCAAGGATGATCGCGGCGCCGCCGGCGATCTCCAGGGTTGCCGCCACTGGAGCAATCAAGCCGGCAGCAGGAACGCCCATCTGGCCAAAGGCCGCAGTGGTGCCCTCGATGGTGAACTGGAAGTACTTCTGCCAGCCATGAGCCAGGAAGAGGAAGCCGAAGGCCAAGCGAAGCAGGGTACGCGCAGCGGTCTGCAGACCCGGGTTGTTTTCCAGAGCGGACATATTTTAACTCCTAGGGATTGGGGCACGGGAAGATCCCGTGTGGCTACTGCTCCAACCCTACAAGGGAATAAGTTGAACCTTCAAGCATATGAAGGTTTTTGTCCCGTAAGCTTCGTCACGAAAAAACCGTGCTGCCCGCAACCAGTTTCATCTGGTCGTGGACAGCACGGTTTTCCGCTGGCTTGGCGGTACGGCTCAGAGAACCTTGGACAAGAAGTCCTGGGTACGCGCCTGCTGCGGGTTGCCGAACAGCTGTTCGGGCGCACCCTGCTCGCAGACAACACCATCAGCCATGAAGACCACGCGGTCAGCGACTTCGCGTGCAAAGCCCATCTCGTGGGTCACCAGAACCATGGTCATTCCGGTGTCGGCCAGCTCCTTGATAACCTGCAGCACTTCTCCGACCATCTCCGGGTCAAGAGCGCTGGTAGCCTCATCGAAGAGCATGATGCCCGGGGCCATGGCAAGCGCGCGGGCGATGGCCACACGCTGCTTCTGGCCGCCAGAGAGCGAGGCCGGACGGGCGTTGGCCTTCTCGCGCAAGCCCACGCGTTCCAGCAGCTCAAGTGCGCGCTCCCGGCCTTCCGCCTTGCTCATCTTCTTGAGCTCGACCGGCGCCAGCATGATGTTCTCTGCCACGCTCATATGCGGGAACAGGTTGAAGTGCTGGAACACCATGCCTACATGGCGGCGCACCTCATTGATGTCCACCTTGGGGTCGGTGACATCAAAGCCATCGACAACCACCTTGCCCGAGGTAATGTCCTCAAGCTTGTTCAGGCAACGCAGCAAGGTGGACTTGCCGGACCCCGAAGGGCCGATCACGCACACCACTTCGCCTTCGCGGACATCCATGTCGATGCCCTTGAGGACATTGTTGGAGCCAAAGGACTTGTGCAAGTCCTTGACCTGGATCTTCACGTTGGAGCTTTGCTCAGTTACGGTGCTCACTTGTTGAACCTCCGATCGGCATAATTTGCCAATTTGGTCAGCGCCATAATGGCAATGAAGTAGATAATGCCCACGATCAGCAGGGTCTCAGTGACACGGAAGTTCGCCGCGTAGATCTGCTGGCCCTGGTAGAGCAGCTCGGTGAAGCCGATAGCCAGCAGCAACGAGGAGTCCTTCAGGCTGATGATCAACTGGTTGATCAGCGACGGGGTCATCATCTTGAAAGCCTGCGGGATCACGACCTTCTGCATCGACTTGCCATAGCCCAGGCCCAGCGAACGGGATGCTTCAAGTTGCCCTGGATCCACCGACTGGATACCGCCGCGAACGATTTCGGCGACATAGGCACCGGCGTTCAGCGACAGCGTCAGCACGCCTGCGGTCCAGACGCTGATCTCCCAGCCGGTCAGCTGCGGCAGGCCGAAGTAGAACATGAAGGCCCAGAGCAGCAACGGGGTGCCGCGGAAGATGTTCACGAAGGTCGTGGCGATGCCGCGCAGCACGATGTTCCCGGAGATCTTCATGAAGCCGAAGACCAGGCCCAATGCCATGGCAATGGCGAAGGAAATCGCGGTCACCAGCAGGGTGTGCCACAGACCGGTCATCAATGCGGGAATGGACTTGACCAGCAGGTCGAAGAAGTTGCTTGGCGCCGCTGCGGTCGGGTCGGCAAGGTAGGAGTCCAGGATCTGCTGGTACTCGCCGTTGGCCTTCAGCTCGGCCAAGCCGTCGTTGAACGCTGCCAGCAGCGCGGTGTTCTCGCCCTTGTTCACGGCGAAGCCATAGGAACCGCCCGGGACCTTGTCGGTGACGGTCTTCAGGCCATTGCCCTGGGCAATGCCGTAGGCCAGCACCGGGTAGTCGTCGAAGACGGCAACTGCAGAACCGGCCTTGACCGATTCGTACATGGTGGCCGACTGGTCCAAGGACTTGACCTGGAAGCCGTATTCCTCGGCGATGGACTTTGCATAGCTTTCGCCCTCGGCGCCGGTCTTGGCGACAACGGTCTTGCCTTCCAAGTCCTCGTAACCGGTGATCTCGTCATTGCCGGCAGCGACAGCCATCTGCACGCCGGACTCGAAGTACGGCTCGGAGAAGTCGTAGATCTCCTTGCGCTCGTCGGTAATCGACATGCCGGCGATCACGCCATCCACCTGGTTGGAGGAAAGGGCGGCCAAAGCGGCGTTGAAGCCCAGGGACCTGATCTCGACTTCAAAACCCTGGTCTTCGGCAATGGCGCGCAAAAGATCCATGTCGATACCGGTCAGTTCGCCGTTCTGGCGGAACTCGAAGGGCGCGAAAGTCGTATCCGTGCCGATGACGTAGGTCTGGCCCTCGACGCTTTCACTGCCTTGGGCCACGGCCGAGGGTGCCCCGACGACCAGGGCCATCAAACCGATGGCAGCCGCGGCTATCCATCGGGCCAGGCGCCCTGTGGGGGCAGCTGTTCTTTTCTTTTCCACTGATGTATCGCTTTCTCGTACTGAAGGGCGAATGGCCCAAGTTGCAGATGATACGTTCTGCCTGCAAGCCTAGGACTTATAAAGCCTAGCCGGTACCCCGCGACTCGCCTGCACTTGCATCGTTATCGGTTTGAAACCGCTGTTCTGTCCGCGCTGAGCATAGCTGCACCCGCATAGCACGGTAGTGGGATTGAATAGGGGTATGACTCCAGAATCGTTGACCGCCAATGCACCGCGTGCCGCAAAGCTGCCCACCACCCGCAGCTTCCACGGCGATGACTTCATCGACAACTACGAGTGGCTGCGGGAGAAAGCCAACCCGGATGTCATCGCGCATCTGACCGCAGAAAACGAGTACACCGACACCATTACCGCTAGCCAGCAGCCGCTGCGCGATGCCTTGTTCAGCGAGATCAAGGCACGCACCGTTGAAACCGACTTGTCGGTTCCAGTGCGCCGCCGCGGCTGGTGGTACTTCACCCGTTCGGCCGAAGGCAAGCCCTACACCATCCAGTGCCGCGTCAAGGCATCGGACACCGGGGACCTTGTTGCCGACTGGACTCCCCCGGTCATCGACGCGGAAACTGCATTGCCTGCCGAAGAGGTGCTGCTTGATGGCAACGCCTTAGCCGAAGGGCAGCCGTTCTTCTCGCTCGGCGGCATGGCGTTGAATGAAGCAGGCAACTTGCTTGCCTACTGTGTCGATAATGCGGGCGATGAGCGATTCACCCTTTTCATCAAGGACCTGGACACCGGCCTGCTGCTGAGCGACACCATTGAAGGAGTGTTCTACGGCCTGGCCTTCTCCCCCGATTCTTCAACTGTCTTCTACACGGTGGTTGACGAAACCTGGCGGCCACACCAGATTCGTGCTCACCTGCTGGGGACCCTCCCAACGCAGGACAAGATCATTTTCGAGGAAAATGATCCTGGCATGTGGCTCGGCTTCGATCTGAGCCCGGACCGCAACACCCTGATGATCTCCAGCGGCAACTCCGAATACGCCGAAACCAGCATGCTGGATCTGGCCGATCCTTCGGCTGCCGTGACCTTGCTGGTGCCGCGCTCCTTGCGCCTGCTGCACGGAATCGACCTGATGCCGGGCGCCGGCCAGGCCTTGATCACCCACGACCACCAGGCACCGAACAACATGGTGTCGCTGGCATCCCTGGACCAGCTGGGCGAAAACGCCGACCCGGCGCACTGGCAGACCGTGGTGGCCCACGAGGACACGGTCAAGATCGAAGGCACCGCGCTGACCGGTTCGCACGTGGTGCTCTCGGTGCGCCGAGATACCTGCGAGCGCGTGCAGCTGATCGCCTTGGACGGATTGGGCACCAAAGCCCAGCAGCCGGCCATTGAACCGGATTTCGATGATGAGCTGTTCACTGCCTCGGCGACCTTTGCCGAGCTGGATGCTCCGTTGATCCGCATCGGCTACACCGCAGACTTCACCCCGGCCCGCGTATACGACCTGTGGCTCCAGAACCAGTCGCTGGTGCTGCGCAAGCAGACCCCGGTGAACAACTTCGATCCCGCCAAGTACCTGTCCACCCGCGAGTGGGCCACCGCGGCCGATGGCGCCAAGATCCCCTTGACCATCATGCGCCGTGCCGACCTGGATACCTCGGTTCCCCAGCCGGTGCTGATCTACGGCTACGGTTCCTACGAGGCCTCCATGGATCCTGGTTTCGGCATCCCCCGCTTGAGCGTGCTGGATCGCGGAGTGGTCTTTGTCATTGCCCACGTGCGCGGCGGCGGCGAGCTGGGCCGCAACTGGTACCTGCAGGGCAAGAAGCTGCACAAGAAGAACACCTTCACCGACTTCATTGATTCCACACAGTACCTGCTCGATTCCGGGTGGGCCGATCCGCAGCGCATCGCCGCCCTGGGCGGTTCGGCCGGCGGACTGCTGATGGGCGCTGTCGCGAATATGGCTCCGCAGCTGTATACCGCGATCATCGCCCAGGTGCCGTTCGTCGATGCCTTGACCTCCATCCTGGATCCAGAGCTTCCGCTCTCGGCACTGGAATGGGAAGAATGGGGCAACCCGATCGAGAGCAAGGAGGTCTACGACTACATGAAGTCCTACACTCCCTACGAAAACGTCACAGCACAGGATTACCCGAAGATCGCTGCGGTCACCTCGCTCAATGACACCCGTGTACTGTATGTGGAGCCAGCCAAATGGGTGGCCAAGCTGCGGGAAGTCGGTACCGGACAGGCCCCGATTGTGCTGAAGACCGAAATGGATGGCGGTCACGGCGGCGCTTCGGGACGTTACGAGTCCTGGAAGGCCCGCGCGTGGGACTACGCCTTCGCCTTGGACGCCCTGGGATGCACCGACGAAATCTAAGTAGCAAAGGAACGGCGGCCATGCACCACATCAAGATCAGCGACTACCGCAACGACCCTGCGATTCGCCGCTTGCTGGTGCTGGCCGCCGAACCTGCCAACGAGCAGGCGCTTGAAGTGCTGCTCGATGAATGCGAAGGCCTTGAGGTGCTTGCCATCGCCACTGCCGCGGGCGATATTGCGGCACTGGCCGCCTACCGGCACAGCGGCAAATACGCGGTGTGCGTTGAATACCTGGCCGTGGAAACATCCCACCAGGGCCGGGGGCTGGGTTCGAGGCTGCTCGCTGAGCTGCGCGACTGCCATGAGAAGAACGTTTGGGCCACCACTGCAGAGGATGCGGTGGGTTTTTACCGCTCGCTGGGTTGCGTTGTTTCGCAGTCTTCTGCCGACCCGCGCTGGCCGGATGCCCGGCGGTACCTGTGCACCTTGCCTTTCTACCCGCTGCTCACCAGCCAGCCAGATGAAGATCCGGAATACGAGGCCGTGGGTGGAGAGCTGATGCGCGGCCTCATTGAGATTGCCGAGCCATCGAAGCAATGGGCCAGGGACTTCCACCGCCTGCACCATCGAATCGCCAGCGCCCTGGGGGCCACCGCGTTGGCCATTGAACACACCGGCTCGACATCCGTTCCGGACCTGCCCGCCAAGCCGATCATCGACATCGTCTTGCTGGTCCCCGACGCGGATCAGGAAGCGTCCTACGTTCCGGCGCTGGAATCCAGCGGCATGCTTCTTTGGCATCGTGAACCTGGCTGGTATGGCCACCGCATGCTCAAGCCCGCTGCCGGTTCGCGGCTCCCCGAGGCCAATATCCATGTCTTCAGCGCAGGAAGCCCCGAGTATCTGCGGCTCGTGATTTTCCGCGAGCATCTGAAACACCATGAAGCCGACCGTTTGGCATACGCCGCGGTAAAGCGGGAAGCCGCCCGCGCAATGGCTGCAAGCGACGGCGAGAACGGCCTGGTCATGGACTACAACCGGATCAAGGAACCTTTCATCCTTGACGTCCATCAACGAATTTTCACTGCCTGAATCCGCTGCGCTTCATCGCTGAAACAGTACGGCCAATACGGCCGCATAACTTGACTTAGCTCACATAATGTTATTACCTAATGATCGTTCGGTAAATAATTCGGCGAAGGAAGATGATGAGCGAAACACAGCTAGAGAATTCGGTCCCGCACGCCATTCTCCGCAATGACTACGCCACCCAGTGGATGGGAATCGAAGTCGTCGAGGTCTCCGACGGCCCCGCAGTCATCACCATGGCGCTCCGGCAGGAAATGCTCAACGGCTTCGGCATTGGCCACGGCGGAATGATCTTCGCTCTGGCCGACACTGCGTTCGCACTGAGCTGCAATCCGCAGGCAGGCTCCGACGAGACCATCACGGTAGCCTCCGGCGCCGACGTCAACTTCCTCAAGCCAGCCATTCCCGGACGAGTGCTGACTGCCACCGGCAACCGTGTCTCGCAGCAAGGCCGCAGCGGGATCTACGACATCAAGGTGACCCAGCCAGCGGCCGACGGCTCAATTGAAACCGTCGCAGAGTTCCGCGGACGATCGCGCACCGTCCCGAAACCGAAGAACCGCTAAGCACCCTGCCCACTCGACACGAAAGTTTCAGCATGTCCCAGAACACCGACCGCGACAGCCTTCCGAATCCGCTTGATCCAGAAGAAACCATGAGCCGTGAGCAGATCGAAGCGATCCAGCTGACCCGCTTGAAGGAAACTCTGCACCATGCCTACAACAACGTGCCGTACTACAAGGCAAAGTACGATGCCGTTGGCGTGCACCCTGATGACCTGAAGGAACTGAGCGACCTCGCCAAGTTCCCCTTCACCGACAAGGAAGATCTGCGCAAGAACTACCCATTCGGCATGTTCGCCGTCCCGCAGCATGAAGTCGCCCGCATCCATGCCTCCTCGGGTACCACTGGCCAGCCCACCGTGGTTGGCTACACCAAGAAGGACCTGGAGGACTGGGCCAAGCTCGGCGCCCGCTGCCTGCGCCTGGCCGGAGTCAAGCCAGGCTGGAAGGTCCACAACGCCTACGGCTACGGCCTGTTCACCGGCGGCCTGGGTGCGCATGCCGCCGCCGAGCACCTCGGAGCGACGGTCATCCCCATGTCCGGAGGCCAGACCGACAAGCAGATCTCGCTGATCCAGGACTTCGAGCCTGATGCGATCCTGTGCACGCCGACCTACCTGTTGACCATTGGCGATGCCATGCAGCGCAAGGGCCTTGATCCGCGGTCCACCTCGCTGAAGGTGGCCGTCCTCGGTGCCGAACCATGGACCGAAGAGATGCGCCACGAGCTGGAAGAGATGTTCAACATCACCGCCTGCGACATCTACGGCCTCTCCGAGGTCATGGGCCCCGGGGTGGCCGGCGAATCCGGAGAAGGCAAGGATGGCAGCCACATCTGGGAAGACCACTTCCGCCCGGAAATCATTGATGCCTTCGACGAAACCAAGGTGCTGCCCGATGGCGAGCACGGTGAATTGGTCTTCACCTCGCTGACCAAGCAGGCCCTGCCGATCATCCGCTACCGCACCCACGATTTGACCCGCCTGATGCCTGGCACCAGCCGACCGGGCCACCGCCGCATGGGCCGCATCACCGGACGCAGCGATGACATGATCATCCTGCGCGGCGTGAACCTGTTCCCAAGCCAGATCGAGGAATTGATCCTGAAGGTGCCGACCCTGTCGCCGCACTTCCAGCTGATCCTGACCCGTCCGGATCGCATGGACCAGCTGGCGGTGAAGGTGGAGCGCCGCGGCGAGGCGTCCATCGAAGATGCCACCAACGGCGCCAAGGAACTGGCCAAGCTGATCAAGATCCATGTCGGTTCTTCCTGCGCCATCGACGTTGTCGAACCGGAATCCCTGGAACGCTCCATGGGCAAGCTCAAGCGCATCTACGACATGCGCGCTAACTAGCCTCCGCCGGGACATGGGATAATCAACTAATCATGGAAACTACCGATACTGCCAACCGTCCGGCCAAGCGTGGCCGCCCTGGTTACGATCAAGAAACCGTTTTGCGCATTGCTGTCGAGGCATTCAACGAATACGGCTACGACGCGACCTCCATGGGCAAGCTCGCCGACCGACTGGGTATCAGCAAATCCGCGATTTACCACCATGTCCCGTCGAAAGAGGACCTGCTGCGCCTAGCGTTAGATGAGGCGCTGATTCCCCTGGAGGCGGTGATCGCCGAGGTCCGCTCGCATGAGGGCACCGCGGATGAGCGTCTGGAATTCTTCCTGCGCGCAACCTTCAGGATCCTGCTGGCTAAGCGTTCCTACGTGACCTTGTTGTTGCGTCTGCGTGGCAACACTGATCTGGAACGCCAGGCGCTGGAACGCCGCCGCGCAATGGACCGCCAGCTGGCAGAATTGGTGACTGCCGCGCAGTCGGATGGCAAGTTGCGTGCCGACTTGGAACCTCGGGCCACCGCCAGGCTGCTTTTCGGCTTGATCAACTCAGTGGTGGACTGGTACCGCGCTGACGGGCCGATCGACGGACCCGAGTTGGAGGACCAGGCTGTTTCGCTGCTCTTCAACGGCCTGCATACCGGCGGCGCCTGATTCCAAGTCCGGGCTCCCCATATCGGCTCCCGCCTTCCAGCCGGGCGCCGACGTCGCTAACCGGGCTGGGCGTCCGCTGCAATGTGGCGCAGCCAACCTTGTAATCTTGCCGTCCTCACAGAAATCACCGTTAGCATCGAAGGGGTGCTTTAGCACCTGTCATTCTCGATCAACCAAGTGAAGAGCGCTGTGGATTCCATCTTAGAAACCCTTTTCATGGCTACCGCCGACAGCAGTAGTTCCTTTGCCCAGATTTTGCTCTCGGCTGCGAGCATGCTGCTCGTCTTCGTCTCCGCCGCACTGCTGGCGCACCGCAACGACCTGGGTTGGTGGACCCTGATCCTGGGTGTCTTCGTAGGCCCGGTCATTTCTTCGATGCAGTTCGACCTGCTGGGCCTGATCTACGCCGTTCCGCTGCTGCTGATTGCAATCTTCGGCCTCTGGCGCTTCTCCCGCTACGAGCTCAAGGGAAAGTTCACCCGCATGGTCACGAGCACCGCGGTGACAGTGTGGTCCGCGCTCGGCCTGCTCGTGGGCCTGATCCTGCTGGTCGCCTTGCGCTTCGGCCCGTTCCTCTTCAATGGCGGCTTCATGAGTGCAACCCCGGAAATCTGGGTGCTGTACTTCGCTGATGCGGCCATCTTCGCATCGTTCGTCATGGTTGCCCGCGGTGTGCGAGCTGGCTGGCTGGTGCTGGCCGTGGCCGCCGTTGCCGATCTGGTCGTCTACTTCCTGATCTCCCCAATGCTGGGCATGCTGGGCCTGTTCGTCTTCATCGCCTTGGCGGCACTGTACGGCTTCTTCCTCTGGCGCAACCTGCCAGCCGCCGGCCAGGCCGGTCAAGGCATTGCAGAGCTCTCCGAGGCCGAGCTGGCACTGGATGCCGCCAAGGAAGCTACCTTGGCGAAGCTGAACAAGCAGCACGGAAGCAACGGCGCTTCCTAGGCTTCGCGAAAATGGGTTGGACCACGATTTCCTCATCGTGGCCCAACGCCATTTCTTGTTTCCCGCGAAGGGGTCAGCCGGACTTAGCCGTTCCAGTTGGCATAGGTCGAGTCGGTCTTTTCAACCAAGGTCAGCACGTCGTAGGTGGCGACCAGTTCATCGTTCTGGTTGTGCAGCACCGCATCCCAAGCAACCTCGCCGTATTCGTCGGTGACGCGCGGGGTGATTTTCTTGGCCGTCAGGGTGACGCGAATCGAGTCGCCGGCAGCTACAGGGGTGATGAATCGCAGTGATTCAAGGCCGTAGTTAGCCAAGACGGGTCCCGGAGCGGGCTCCACGAACAGTCCCGCGGCCCAGGAAACCAGCAAGTAGCCGTGGGCCACGATTCCCGGGAAGAACGGGTTGGCTTCGGCGGCGGCCTGATCGGTGTGCGCATAGAAGGTATCGCCGGTTTCGTGAGCGAATTCGGTGATCTTCTCCAAGCTGACTTCACGCAGATCCGAGACGAAACCGTCACCGATCTTCAGCTCAGCCAGCGACTTGCGGAACGGGTGGACGTTCTGCGGCTTACCGCCAAACTGCTGGCTGCCAGCAAGGGACTGCTGGGCACCGGTGTGCCAGACGCCGCTCAGCGCGGTGATCATGTTGGGTGAGCCCTGCACCGCGGTGCGCTGCATGTGGTGCTTGACCGAACGGATGCCGCCCAGTTCTTCGCCGCCTCCGGCCCGGCCTGGACCGCCATGGACCAGATGCGGAACCGGAGAGCCGTGGCCGGTGGTGGATCGTGCGGTTTCGCGGTTCAGGATGTGGACGCGCCCGTGGTGCGCGGCGATGCCCAAGGCCAGGGCGCGCATGGCTTCGGCGTCATTGGTGCACACGGTTGCGACCAGCGAGCCGGCGCCCATGGCAGCCAGTTCCACGGCCTCGTCAACGCTGCTGTAGCCGATGACGGAACTGACTGGGCCGAAGGCTTCGCGCGAGTGCACCATCGGGTTGCGCGCGTCGTTCCAGCGAAGGACCACTGGGGACATGAAGGCTCCGCCTTCTGCCACGGCGTCCTTTTCGGGAGCGACACGTACCGCAGGGGCATCCAGGCGGCCGTAGGCCAGTTCGCCGCCGGCAGCGATCATGTCCTCGACGGCCCCGCGCACATCGGCCAGCTGTTCCAGCGAAGCCAGGGCACCCATGGTGACGCCCTCAACTCGAGGATCGCCGATGACCACCCGTTCATCGATGCGCTTGCCAACGGCCGAAATGACCGCATCCACCTGTGCTGCAGGCACGATGTTGCGACGGATGGCGGTGCATTTCTGGCCGGCCTTCGACGTCATTTCATTGACGACAACCTTGACGAAAGCGTCGAATTCCGGGGTGCCTTCCACAGCGTCGGGGCCGAGGATGGCTGCATTCAGGGAATCGGTTTCAGCCGCGAAGCGCACGCCTCCGTCGATAACGTTGCGGTGCGACTTGAGCTTGCTTGCGGTGGATGCCGATCCGGTGAAGGCGAACATATCGCGGTAGTCCAGGTGGTCCATGATGTCGCGAGCAGAGCCGGAAAGCAGCTGCAGGGAACCCTCTGGAAGGATGCCCGAGTCCAGCATCATGCGCACAGCCGCTTCGGTGAGGTACCCGGTGGGGGTTGCCGGCTTGACGATTGTCGGCACACCGGCGATGAAGGCCGGTGCGAACTTCTCGAGCATCCCCCAGACAGGGAAGTTGAAGGCATTGACCTGGACGACTACGCCGGCCATCGCGGTGTAGATGTGGGTGCCAATGAAGGAAGCGTCCTTGCTCAGCGGCTCGGTGGGGCCATCGAGGATCACGTTGGAATTGGGCAGTTCGCGCCGGCCCTTGGAAGAGAAGGTGAACAGCACGCCAATGCCACCGTCGATGTCGACCATCGAGTCGATTTTGGTGGCACCGGTCTTGAAGGAAACCTCGTACAGGTCCTTGCGCCGCTCATTGAGGTACAGCGCTAGTGCCTTGAGCTTGAGCGCCCGCTCATGCAAGGAGAGCTTGGCTAGTTCGCGCTGGCCGGTCTGTCGGCCGTATGCCACGGCGCCAGCAACATCCAAGTTGTCCTTGGTGACGGTGACCAGCACTTCGCCGGTATTGGCGTCGCGGACCTCGGTTCCGCCTTGTGCCGCTGGGCTGTGCCAGTTCCCCGCGATATAGCTGGGTACTACGGTGATCTGTTCTGTCGTCATTGACGCAATTCCTTCCTGAACGGTCGGTCAGTATTACCGTTAACCATAGCAGGAAGGGGTGATCGAGGACACTTGTGCGCCTCGCTGCTTCGCCAGCGCTCCCCTGGCCCTTAGCGTGCCAGCTGGCGCAGGCGCTCCACGGCGTTCTCGCTCATTCCCTGGTCCAGCAAATACCTCCGCGTGGACCCGAGCCACCTGAGGAAATTCTCCAGTTCGCCAGCTCGGCCATGAATGATTTCCCGCAGTTGCTCTTCACTGCGGTAGCTCTCGTACGGGTGCTTGCGAGGGGAAATGCGATGCCACTCATTGATCCCCCTGACCGCGAGTTCATCATGGAGCAGGATCTGGCCATCCAAGCCAGCCAGCTGAAGCAGCATTGTGGCTATCAATCCCGATCGGTCGCGTCCAGCCGAGCAGTGGACCACCATGCCCTGCTCCGCGGTCGCGAGGCTCTCGAACACTGCCCGCAGGTGGTCGCCGAATTCCTCGCAGACCAGCTGGTACATCCCGGTGTGATTCATGTACGGCACCGCCACCGACTCGAAACGCTCATTGCCTGGCGATTCCAGCGGCAGATTCACCAGCTCGATCCCTGCGAGGCTTGCCGCGGGCACCGCTGGGTCATGCTCGCGACGGCGGATTTCGTCCGGGTTGCGCAGGTCGATGACCCTATTGACGCCAGCAGCGTGCATTTGCTGCCAGCCCTCAGCCGTCAGCCACTCATGCCTGCCCATGCGGTAGAAGGCTCCGCAGATGTGGCGCGCATTAACGGCTCCGCTCCAGTCCAGGTCCCCGGCTTGCTTGCGGTAGTTAAGGCTGTGGCTCATAAGCCTATTGCAACACATTGCCCGGCTGTTGTATTGTTCTAGTCATTGGCAAACGTCAATCAGTCTATTGAAGGAGGGGTAACGATGATTGCTTACCGCCTGAACAAGCCATTTCCCCCTTCTCCCAAGGACTACTTCCGATGCATTTTCCCGCTGGCCTCGAGGCCGCAAATTCGCCACTGATCGCCACTGCCTCCACGGATGCCGATCAACAACTGAAATTCAGCAAGCACAAGCCGGTCTGGAACGACTCCGAGACCGGTGATCCGGCAAACGGCCAACGTTATTCGACATGGCCATTTATCGAGAAGGGCTTGCGCGGACCCAAACCGTATCCGCACTGGCTCATCGAAGAGGCCGCAGCCATCGACACCGAGCTGGGCATCTTGAAAACGGGCAAGGAAGGCGATGTCTTCCTGCTGGAACGTGCCACCGAAGATCGCAGCAGCCTTCTGGCAGCAAAGCGCTATCGTTCGCGCGAGCAAATGCAGTTCAGCCGCTCGCAGTCCTATAGCGACGGGCGCTCCGCACGGCGTTCGCGTGATAACCGCGCTATCCGCAACAACTCCACGTACGGCAAGCAGATCGCCGCTCTGCAGTGGGCCAATGCCGAATGGAGCTATTTGCTCCGTTGCTACGAGGCGGGCATACCTGTTCCCTACCCTGTGCAAATAGATGGCACCGAAATCCTCATGGAGTTCATTGCCGATCCAGACGATCAGCATGCGGCAGCGCCTCGCCTGCAGCAGCTCTCGCGCTTTGACCCGCGCCTTCCATCGCTATGGGACCAGCTCACCGGAGCACTGGAGAAATTTGCCGGGCTCGGCATCGCCCACGGAGACCTCTCCGCGTACAACATTCTTGTCTCCGGCGAAAGGCTGGTAGTAATCGATGTTCCGCAGTGCGTAGATCTGGCCGGCAACCCGAACGGCTTGGACTTCCTGCACCGTGATTGCGTGAATCTTTGCGATTGGTTCACTTCCAAGGGCTTGCCCAATGACCCCGATGAATTGTTCTCCTCGCTGATGAGCTACCTCTTCTGAGGACAGCCAGAACTGGGCGCGGGGGACGAAT
>NZ_JBLVOJ010000011.1:161182-172340 GCF_053543715.1 Glutamicibacter sp. AGC46 | reverse complement strand
CCCCCCCGCGCCTGCGACCAGCTTTCCGCGGCCTACTTCGCCCAGGTAGGCAGGACCTGGCGTCCCCAGGTGGCGTTCGTGACAATGGCAAAGGAGCCGTACTAGGCCAGGAATGCGGTAAACAGGCCCAACCAGCCTCCGAGTTCATGTATCAGCGTGCTGCCGGTGAAGGCGCCGATAGTCAGGCAGATGAAGGCCGCGGTCAGCATGGTGAACACGGCAACCAGCACGCCATTGGTACGCAGGGCGGCGACCGTCATGTAGGCGGTGAAAATGGTCCACCCCAGAAGGAATGGACCGAGGCCCGCCGGGCCCGCCGCCTGCGCTACCTCCGGGTTGGTTTCCAGCCACCAGAAGGCCATCCAGAATGCGCCATAGGAAGTGAACGCGGTGGCGCCGAAGACATTGCCTTTCGCGAATTCGATGACGCCAGCAATCAGCTGGACCAAGCCACCGTAGAATAGGGCAATCGCCAGGACGGCGGCGCCAGCTTCTGGAATGATCCCGGCGTTGGACAGGCTCAGCGCAAAGGTTGTCAGCGCAAGGCGCCCAATCCCAGTGCCGCAGGGTCAGCCAGGCCCGGCTTGGCCGGTGCGGCTGGTGAGGCGATTCCAACGGGGTCTTCTCGGGTCAGCAGTGCGGTCATGGCGGATACTCCATCGTGTCAGCGGTCAGTTCAATCCAGGCAAGTGATGCCGATCACTTGCCTTTAGCAGGTATCCTAAATCGATGGTGAGTCGGATCACTACCATCTAAAGGAGGTAGCCGGCGACCACTGATTCTTCGCACGAAATAGCCCTTTTGGACCGCACGCTCAATACTTCGGCGGCACGCACCGGCCTGCCAGTTGCCTTTGGCGGTTTCGCCCGGTCCACGGGTACGAAGCTGACTTGTTTCGCAGGAACCCGCACCGGTTCGCTGCGTGGCCTGGTGGTCAAGCCCGGTGAGGGCCTAGGCGGCTTGGCGCTATCGCGGCGTCAATTGGCTGCCACGGATTCGTACCATGAGACCCCGGAAATCATTCACAGCTATGACCGGGAAATTGGCGGCGAGGGAATACTGGCCTTGCTGGCAGTACCGGTCGTGGTTGACGACCAGGTGCGTGCGCTGATCTATGCCGGACTGCGAAACCGCCGGCAGCTGACCGATGGAATGCTGTCCGCCGCCGCAGCAGAGGCCCGCCGGCTCGCTTGGGAACTATCGGTCCATGAAGAGACCCAGAGGCGCATGGCGGTGCTCAGTGCCTACGAACCGCAGGCCGCGCACCCCTCGGAGATGGCATTGAGCCAAGAAGATTTCAATGCGCTCTACACCGAGCTGCGCGATATTGCGCGGATGGTGCAGGATCCGGAGCTCGCCGCACGGCTCAGCACGGCCAGCACGATGCTGCGCCCAGGGCAGGGGCCAGCGCCGCAGGCAATCGACGGCCCCTCGAACCTTTCGCCGCGTGAGCTGGATGTGCTTTCCCATCTGGCGCTGGGCAAGCGCAACGCCTTGATTGCGACGCATCCGGGATTAGCCGAAAGCACCGTCAGAAGCTATCTGGCCTCGGCCGTGCGAAAGCTGGGTGCCACGAATCGCTTTGATGTGGTGTTGCGCGCTCGCAGCCGGGGCCTGATCCCCTAGGCGGCCATTCCGGGGACCCCGGGACCCGGGCTACGGGCGTCGCAACTGGCTTCAGCCGTTTACCAGCTGTAGAAGCCCTGGCCGGTCTTTCGTCCGAGCTTGCCCTGGGCCACCAGGTCCTTGAGGATCTGCGGCGGAGCGAAACGCTCCCCCAGAGTCTCGTGCAGGTACTGGGCAATGCCCAGGCGCACATCCAAACCGACAATGTCGGTGGTCTTCAGCGGGCCGGTAGGGTGCTTGTATCCCAGGACCATCGCGTTATCGATGTCTTCGGCACTGGCTACGCCGTCCTCGACCATGCGCATGGCTTCCAAGGCGATAGCCACGCCCAAGCGGGAAGAAGCGAACCCGGGAGCGTCATTGACCACCACTGCGGTCTTGCCCAGTGCTTGAACCCATCCGCGCGATGCGTCCACCAGGGTCTTATCGGTCTGCTTGCCGATCACGACCTCGATCAGGGTGGAGGCGGGAACCGGGTTGAAGAAGTGCAAGCCCAGGAAGTTCGCGGGACGCTGCAATTCCTTGGCCAAGCCGCTGACCGACAGCGACGAGGTGTTCGAAGCGAGCACCGCCTCGGCGTTCAGTGCCTGCTCCACGGCCTGCAGGGAAGAAACCTTCAGGTCCCAGATTTCCGGAACGGCTTCAACCACCAGCTGCGCGCTGGCGAACTGCTCGTAGTCGGTACTGGTGGAGAAGCGGGACAAAAGCTCTTCGCGGCTTTCGCTGATCTGGCCACGGGCAATGGACTTGTCCACGGATCCGGCTACGCGCTCATAGGCCGCCTGCGCCGCCTCGTCGTCGCGTTCAACAACGAGAACGGTGCTGCCGCTGGTCAAGAAGGCGTGGGCGATGCCGGCACCCATGCGTCCGCCGCCGAGCACGCCCATCTGCTGCGGCAACGCTCCGGTGGTGAAGCTGGTTTGTGCACTCATGGTTACTTCTTCTTTCGATCTAGGAATGCTTGCATGCGGTCGAATTTGGCTTGGGACTCGAAAAGCATGCCCTGGGCCAAGGTATCGATCAACGGATGGACTTCGCGCGGAGCATGGAAGACGGACTTGGTGATGCGCACCGCCAGCGGATCCTGGGCTGCTATGCGATCTGCCAGTGCATCGGCGGCGGCATCCAGCTCGGCAGCCGGATGCAGTTCGGTCACCAGGTTGGCGGCCAGGCATTGCTCGCCGGTGAGCACCTTGCCAGCCAGCAGGATTTCCTTGGCCAGCGGCTCGCCGACCAGTTCCTTCAGCCGCCAGGTGGCGCCTGCGGCGGCCATGATGCCCAGATTCGTTTCCGGGTTGCCCATGCGCAGCTCGGGGGTGCCGATGCGGAAGTCCGCGGCGTAGGCCAGTTCAGCGCCCCCGCCCAGGGCGAAGCCGTCCAATGCCGCAACCACCGGCATCGGCAACTTGGCGATCCTGTCGAAGATGCCCGAGTTGATCCCGGCGAGCGCGTCATCCCGGCGGCGTTCGCGCAACTGGGAAATATCGGCTCCGGAAGCGAAGATGCCCTTGCGCCCCTTGGGATTCGCTTCGCTCGCTGCCTCTGCGGGGGTGCCAGCCATAATCAGGATCTTGGGATTCTTCTCCAGATAATCGCAGATGGTGTGCAGCTCGTCGACCATGGCCTGGTCAATGGCATTGCGGACCGCTGGGCGGTGCAGGCGCACCCAGAGGCGGTCATCGGTTTCCGCCAGCTTGAGGGTGGTGAACCCGCTGTTCAAATCGCCCACTTCTAGACGCCTTCCAGCAAGATCGCGGTGCCTTGGCCCACGCCAACGCACATGGTGGCAATGCCCAGCTTGCGCTGCTCGGAAGCCAGCTCCCGTTCCATGCGGCCCAGCAGGGTGATGACAATGCGGGAACCGCTGGAACCCAGCGGATGGCCCAGCGAGATGGCGCCGCCGTCGCGGTTGACGATTCCTGCATCGACCCCCAGCTCGCGCATGCTGGCCAGGGACTGGCTGGCGAAGGCTTCATTGATTTCCATGGCACCGATCTGGTCAATGCCCAGTCCCGCGCGTTCAAGTACCTTGCGGGTCGCCGGGCCCGGTCCCATGCCCATGATTTCTGGTTCCAGGCCCGCGGCCTGCCCGTCGACGATTCGGGCGCGAGGCGCCAGTCCGTACTTCTTGATGGCCCGTTCGGAGACCACGAGGATTGCCGACGCTCCGTCGTTCAGCGTCGACGCATTGCCAGCAGTGACGACGCTTCCTCCCTTGACTACTGGGCGCAGGGCGGAAAGCACATCCATGGTGGTCCCTGGCCGTGGCCCCTCGTCGGTGTCCACGATGCTCTCTGCCTTGCGTCCCTTGACAGTGACCGGAACGATTTCATCGCGGAAATGCCCGGCCTCGATGGCGGCAATGGCCTTGGCGTGGGATTCGACGGCGAACTGGTCGCAATCCTCACGCGAGATGTTGTAGACGCGGGCGACTTCCTCGGCGGTTTCCGGCATCGAGAAGGTGGCTTTGCCATCGCGCGAGTACTGGCCGGAGAGGAATTGCGGGTTGGTGAAGCGCCAGCCGATGGAGGTGTCGAAGGTTGCTCCCGGCTTGGCGAAGGCCTTGGAAGGCTTTTCCATGACCCAAGGTGCCCGCGACATGGATTCGGTGCCGCCGGCGATCACGATGTCCGCGGCGCCGGCCTTGATCATGTGGCTGGCCATAGTGATGGCGCTCATGCCCGAGGCGCAGAGGCGGTTGACCGTGATGCCCGGGACGGTCACGGGCAGGCCGGCCAGCAGCGCAGCCATGCGGGCAACATTGCGGTTCTCTTCGCCCGCGCCGTTGGCGTTTCCGTAGATGACTTCATCAACGTCGGCCGGATCGATGCCCGCGTCTTCAATGACTCGGCGAATAGTCAGCGCGGCCAGGTCATCGGGGCGCACAGCACTGAGCGCACCTCCATAACGGCCTACCGGCGTGCGTGCTCCACCTACGAGAAATGCCTCGGTCATCTGTGCTCCTTATGCCAAAATGATTAGTGACCCTCAACACCTAAACTTACCGACCATTCGTTCAATAATAAAGTCGCGGGTCGCCGGATTTTCACAATTGAGCATTTCCAGGCCGCCGGGACCACATGGCCGGGCCACGGGCCAACCCCCGTTCTGTCCGCAATTGCGGGCAATCAATTCCATGTCAGTGGTTGATTTTAGAAATTGATTCGAATAGCCTCTGGTATTTAACCGACTCCGGGGAACTCCCGGATCGTGGACCGCGGCCAAGGCGATGAATTCCTATCTGGCCTTAGGGCGATCGGTCGACGGAAAGCTGAAAACAACGGAGCAGCAATGCAACCGGAACATAGCCAGCCAAACGACAACTCGAATGCACATAATTTCGCTCCCGACCTGGACCATGACATCGGGCCGGACATGAACACGCAAGAAGGCCGGCAAGAAGTTCGCAAGGCCACTGCGGCATCTGCCATGGGCAACATGACCGAGTGGTTCGACTACGGTGTCTATGCCGTGGCCGTCACCTACATCACTGCCCACTTCTTCCCCACCGAGGGCGGCACCTTCATGGCCTTGGCCACCTTCGCCCTCTCCTTCCTGGTCCGCCCGATTGGCGGCCTGGTCTGGGGCCCGCTGGGCGACAAGCTGGGGCGCAAGAAGATCCTGGCCTTGACCATCATCATGATGTCGCTGGCCACCTTCCTCATCGGCATCCTGCCAACCTTCGAAGCCATTGGCGTCGCCGCGCCAATCCTGCTGGTTCTGCTGCGCATGATCCAGGGCTTCTCCACCGGTGGCGAGTACGGCGGCGCGGCAACCTTCATGGCCGAGTATGCGCCGGATCGCAAACGCGGCTTCTTCGGTTCCTTCTTGGAATTCGGCACCTTGGGCGGTTTCGCCCTCGGCACCGCCGTGATGCTGGGCCTGCAGGTGGTGCTCAGCGAGGAAGCCATGATGGCTTACGGCTGGCGCATCCCATTCTTCCTCGCTTTGCCCATGGGCCTGATCGGCCTGTACCTGCGTAGCAGATTGGAGGACACGCCGGTCTTCCAGGAGATGGAAGAATCCGGCGAAGCCCAGCAGGGCGGGTCGCTCAAGGAACTGGTGTTCACCTACTGGCGCCCCATGCTGACCATGACCGGACTGGTCATTGCGCTGAACGTCGTGAACTACACGTTGCTCAGCTACATGCCGACGTACCTGGAAACCCAGTTGGGGCTGGACCCCAACGCTTCGCTGGCCACCATCCTGATCGGCGAGGTGGCCATGATGGCCGTAATTCCATTTGCGGGCTCGCTTTCGGACAAGGTCGGACGCAAGCCAATGTGGTACGCCTCAGTCATTGGCCTGTTCGTCTTGGCAGTACCGATGTTCTGGCTGATGGGCAAGTCCTTCGCCTGGGCCATTGTCGGCTTCGCCGTGCTGGGTCTGCTCTACATTCCGCAGTTGGCCACGATTACCGCGACGTTCCCGGCGATGTTCCCTTCGCAGGTGCGCTTCGCAGGATTCGCGATTACCTACAACATCGCTACGGCGGTCTTCGGCGGCACCGCCGCGATGGTCAATGAAGCGGCCATCAATGCCACCGGTTTCCTGCTCTTCCCGGCCATCTACATGATGGCAGCGTGCGTGATTGGTGCGATCGCCATCAAGTTCATGCCGGAGACCGCCGGCGCTTCGCTGCGCGGCACCGCGATTCCCGATGCCTTGGACACCGGCATCCTCGCTGCGGTGCAGCGCGATGAAAACCGAACGTCCTGAGCCATCCAGCCGCCAAGGGGGCGCATCAGTTGAACTGCTCCCCTTGGCGGCTGGCGCATAATCGCTGGCGGCCTAGAAATCAATGCCCGGCCGGGCGTGCTTGCGAGCAAAATGCCATCCGCCCCACAACAGCAAGGCGAACACCGGAATTGTGGCGATCGTGTACAGCCCCACCGGGAAGACCTCGCCGTTTTCCCCGGTCAAGGTATCGAAAGAAATCAGGACGGTGATAACCAGCAAGGAAATCAATCCGACCCAACCGGTAATGGGCGACCCGGGCATGGGCAGCGAGGAAACAGAGCCCTTTTTCTTGCGCAGCATGAGCTGGCATCCGAAAATCGAGGCCCAGGTGAACAGCACGCCGATGGATGCGGTATTCAAGGCAAGGTCGAAGGCGAAGGAATCTCCGAGCCAGATGTTCAGGATGACGCCGGCAAGATAGACCACGCCCACGGTGATAATGCCGGTCGAGGGAACAAAGTGCTTGTTCATCTTCGCGAGCCACTGCGGAGCATGCCCATTGCCGCTCATGGTGCGCAGGATGCGGCCGATGGAATACAGGCCCGAGTTGCACGAGGACAGCGCAGCGGTAATCACCACCAGGTTCATCGCGCTGCCAACCCAGCCCAGGCCCATCTTCTCGAAGACCGTGACAAACGGGCTGACCCCGGATTCGTATTCGTTCCATGGCAGCACCATGGCCAGCAGGGAGACGCTGCCTACGTAGAAGACCAGGATGCGAACGACCACCGCACGGATTGCCGATGGAACTTCCTTTTCCGGGTTCTCCATCTCGCCGGCGGCAATGCCCACCAGTTCAATGGCGTTATAGGCGAAGATCACCGAGTTCAGGACCAGGATGCTGACGAAGAAACCACGGGGGAACATTCCGCCCTCGCCGTTCTCATCGCCGATGAAGAGGTTGGCCACCGACGCGGTGTGGTCTCCCACCTGTGCGTTGGTCACCACCATGTATGTACCCACGGCCAGGAACAGGACGATCGCGGTCACCTTGATGCAAGCTGCCCAGAACTCGAATTCTGCGAAAGCCTTGGCGCTGAAGAGGTTGATGGCCACCAGCAGCAGCAACGCGCAGAACGCGGAAACGGTTACCGGAACATTCGGGAAGAAATACTGGAAGTACAGGCCGATGGCGATCAGCTCGGCAATGCCGGTCATGATCCAATTCAGCACGTACATCCATCCGGAGATGAAGGCGCCCTTGGGGCCGAAGAGCTCAGCCGCATACGAGACGAAGGAACCGGAAGTCTGGCGGTACATGATCAGTTCGCCCAGTGCCCGCATCAGCAGGTAGGCCAATGCGCCAGCTACCAGATAGGACAGCACCAGCGCCGGACCGGTCGAGGCCAGGCGCCCGCCGGAGCCCATGAACAGGCCCACACCGATGGCTCCTCCGATCGCGATCATCTGGACGTGGCGGCGGCTCAGGGATTTCTTGTAGCCCTCGGCACTGATTTCCGGGGTTGCCGGGCGATGCTGACCAGATGGCATAGATGAACTCCTGACCTACGGACGCGTTCAATGAATCCGTGCAAAAATCGTGAAATGAATCCGGTGATTCACTGGATGGTCCAAGCCGTACGGGCGGGGATTCCACGCGCAACCGCGAGTCGGGCCGTGAAAAGTCTACTCCTCCTTTCTTAGAGTTCCGGACGAAACCGACTAGCATTCATAGGGTGAGTAGCCTGAATAATTCCGCATTGCCCGAGAAGGTCTCCGATGTCTTCGATCCAACGCGCTGGCGCGTGGTCGAGGGATTCGACTTCACCGACATCACTTACCATCGCCAGGTCCAGCGAGCGGCGGATGGAAGCATCGTGCGCGACCTTCCGACCGTGCGCATCGCTTTCGACCGCCCCGAGGTGCGCAACGCCTTCCGCCCGCACACCGTGGACGAGCTGTTCCGCGCCATGGATCATGCCCGCATGACCAGCGACGTGGCCACTGTCCTGCTGACCGGCAATGGCCCCTCGGAAAAGGACGGCGGACACGCATTCTGCTCCGGCGGCGACCAGCGCATCCGTGGCCGTGACGGCTACCGCTATGCCGAAGGCGAGACCCGCGAATCCATCGACCCGGCGCGTGCCGGGCGCCTGCACATCCTGGAAGTCCAGCGCCTGATGCGCACCATGCCCAAGGTTGTCCTCTGCGTCGTCAACGGCTGGGCTGCCGGTGGCGGCCATTCGCTGCACGTGGTCTCGGATCTGACCATTGCCTCGAAGCAGAACGGCAAGTTCAAGCAGACCGACGCTACCGTCGGTTCCTTCGATGCCGGATACGGTTCGGCATTGCTCGCCCGCCAGGTCGGGCAGAAGACCGCCCGCGAAATCTTCTTCCTTGCCCGCGAGTACTCGGCCGATGACATGGTCCGCATGGGCGCCGTCAACGAGTCGGTAGAGCACGAACGCCTCGAAGAGGTGGCCCTGGAGTACGCAGCCGACATCGCCCGCCAGTCCCCGCAGGCCATCCGCATGCTGAAGTTCGCTTTCAACTTGGCCGATGACGGCTTGGCCGGCCAGCAGGTCTTCGCTGGCGAAGCCACCCGCATGGCGTACATGACTGATGAGGCAGTAGAAGGACGCGACGCGTTCCTGGGCAAGCGCGACCCGGATTGGTCCAACTACCCTTACTACTTCTAATCTTCCGCGACGGAACGAGGACCGGATATGGACAGACAACTCTCTGAACTGCTCGCAGCCTTGGCCACGGCGGCCAATGACGGGGGGCCGGCCGTTGAGGTATTGCTCGATGAGAGCAACCCCAACGGCTGGCGCATCGAGTACTTGGCACCACAGGACCTGCCAGGTTTCGAGCAGCCCATGGCAGTGGTGCGGACTTCCGGTTCCACCGGCCGGGCCAAGCGCACGGTGCTCAGCGTTTCGGCGTTGGCATCCAGTGCGCAGGCCACGGCCGAGTTCCTCGGCTTCGAAGGCCAGTGGCTGCTGGCCTTGCCGGTGCACTATGTCGCGGGACTGAGCGTGCTGACGCGTTCATTGTTCGCCGGCACCAAGCCCGTGGTGATGGACACCGAGGGCAGCTTCTCGGCCACGGCATTCACCGAAGCCGCCAATCAAATGATCGACTCCCGCCGGATCACCTCGCTGGTTCCAACCCAGCTTGCCCGGCTGCTGGATAACCCGGCGCCGGAAACCTTGCAGGCGCTGAAGCGTTTCGACGCCATCCTCTTGGGCGGCGCGCGAGCCAGCAAGGACCTGCTGGTCAGCGCCCGACACCATGGGCTGAAGATTTTCCAGACCTATGGGTCCTCGGAAACTTCCGGCGGCCTGGTCTACAACGGCACGGCCCTTCCCGGCGTGCAGCTGGCAGCGCATGAGGGGCGCATCTGGGTCGCCGGCCCCATGCTCGCCGACGGATACGCCAACTCCCCCGAAGCCACCGCCGAGCACTTCATTGAACGCGATGGTGTCCGCTGGTACGTCACCGATGACCTGGGCACCGTTGAAAAACAGCGCTTGAAGATCATTGGACGCATCGATGATGTGATCAATACCGGGGGCATCAAGCTTTCGGCATCGAAGATTGAAGGGCTGCTGGAAGAATTCTTCACGCAGGCAATCGTGGTCCCGGTGCCCGATCCGCAATGGGGCCACAGCGTTGGCCTGGCCTATGCGGGCCCGACCAATACCGCCGATGCCTTCGAAGCGGTGCGCCGGACCTTGGGCAAGGAAGCGGTGCCCAAGCACGTGCGCCACTACCCTCTTGGCTTGCCGCAGCTGCCTAATGGCAAGTTCAATCGACAACTGGTCATCGAAGAACTAGGCGTTCGCGACTAGTCTCGATTCGCCTTGCACGCCTAATCGCGGGAAACTAGAGGGTACGAGTTTCCGCTTGCCCTGAAAGGACAGAAAGTGGCCACACTTTCCCAGTGGGTTTCTGGGGCGCGTTTGCGCACCTTGCCTATCGTCATTGCCCCGGTTGTCATCGGTACCGCAGCCGCGCTGGGCGAAACTGGAACCGTTCATTGGTTCCGTTTCGTCTTGGCTCTGCTGGTGGGCCTGCTGCTCCAGGTCGGAGTGAACTACTCCAACGACTACTCGGACGGCATCCGAGGCACCGATGACGAACGCGTCGGCCCGCTGCGCCTGACCGGTTCCAAGCTCACCGAGCCGAAGAACGTGCGCAATGCCGCTTTCGGCTGCTTCGGGCTAGCCGCCATCTTCGGTCTGGTCCTGGTCATCATTTCTTCCTCGTGGCCGCTGCTGCTGGTAGGCGTCGCCGCGATCTTCGCCGCTTGGGGCTACACCGGCGGCAAGAACCCCTACGGCTACCGCGGCTTGGGCGATATTTACGTTTTCATCTTCTTCGGCTTGGTCGCCAC
The DNA here is from genome assembly GCF_053543715.1 of Glutamicibacter sp. AGC46. Classification (NCBI taxonomy): domain Bacteria; kingdom Bacillati; phylum Actinomycetota; class Actinomycetes; order Micrococcales; family Micrococcaceae; genus Glutamicibacter; species Glutamicibacter sp. AGC46. The sequence goes on along the minus strand of NZ_JBLVOJ010000011.1, from coordinate 161,635 downwards.
CTTGGGTACCACCTTCACCCAGATCAACCAGCTGACCATGGCTTCGCTGTGGGGTGCCATCGGCACCGGCCTGATTGGCTGCGCCCTGCTGATGGCCAATAATGTGCGAGACATTCCTACCGATAAAGAGGTGGGAAAGATTACCTTGGCGGTGCGCCTTGGCGAACACAATGCCCGCTTGAGCTACGTGCTGATGCTGGCGGTAGCCATCCTCCTCCCTTTGCTGGCCACCAGCGCCTTCCCATGGATGTGGCTGGTCCTGCTCACCTTCGTTCCTGCAGTGGCTCCATCGCTGCTGATGCTTCGCGAGCAGCAGCTGCCAATGCTGGTGCTGGTGCTCAAGCAGACCGGCATGGTCAATGTCGTATATGCGGTGCTCTTCTCCTTGGCTATCGCCATCGAGGTTTTGGCCTAGCCACCGCTGCAGAAGGAAAAACGAGATGGGGTGGGCGG
>NZ_JBLVOJ010000011.1:145989-161139 GCF_053543715.1 Glutamicibacter sp. AGC46 | reverse complement strand
TCCGGCCCACCCCATCTCGTTAATTGTCATGCCGGCCATGCGTGAATGGCTGGCTATGCAGTTCGAGGTGAACCTGCGTGGGGAAATTTACTCGGCGCCAGGGGTCTGCTTGCGCTGTGATTCGTCGAATTCATCCTCAACGGCTTCATCAGCTAGCTGCATCCTGGTCTTGTTTGCCGAGGTCTTGCTGAAAGCGTTGCGGATATCTTCGTTCGCCTTTAGCCGAAGTTTATTGAAGAAAAGGTAGGCCACCGCGAAGGCCACGACCAGGCCAATAATTCCGGAAACGAAGATTGGCCACTTCATACCTAACCAGAGGCCCAAGAAAACGGCTAGGAATATGCCTAGGCGGATAACGGTATATTTCACAAACTGCATAGTCTCAATTCTACCGGTGAACCTGTGAACAGGATTATCACTAGAATGGAAGCATGGTCCGCTTATTGATTTTCGCCGCAGTGGTTTCGGTTGCTTTGACGATTTATACCCTGATCGAATGCGCTCGTGCAGAGCGCCGCAGCATTCGTTCATTGCCTAAGCCTGCGTGGATTGCGGTCGTCATCCTCCTTCCGCTAATCGGAGCCGGTTTGTGGTTCCTCCTAGGTCGCCCTGTTGCGTCAAATGGCACCCCTGCGCAGAAGTCCATGGCTCCGGACGACGATGAGGATTTCCTGCGCCAGCTGGAGGTCTGGCGCCGCCAGCAACAGCGTGAAGCCGACTCGAAAGCGCGTGAGCAAGACCTCACTAAACGTGAAGACGTGCAGAAGGCCGATGGCGAGAAACCAGCCAAGCCTGAGGCCAAGGAACCGAAGCCAGGTGCAGAACGCAAGAACAAGCCAGAAGGCACCGACAGCTCTTCGTCTGAAACCGAATAACCCCCTAGTACTGCCGGGATCCCGGCAACCAGCCCAGCACGCGTGCCAGCGCCGCGGGGCTTTTTCATGCCTCGTGAGAACTTCGGGCATTCTTGCAGGCGGCCAGGGACGCGGGGCTTCCTCTACGGGCGCTGGAGGGGCGGACGGGGGCAGGCGCCGGTCAGTGCCCCGCACTTGAGTACCAGGGCCCGCAACGAACGCTTAAAGTACTGCGAGCGGCCTCCCCGCTAAAGGGAAACCGCTCGCAGTGCTGGATTCTTAGGAACTAGACTCCGGCGTAGGAGTGCAGACCGTCGAAGAAGATATTCACGATGGTGAAGTTGAAGACCACGCACAGGAAACCGATGATCGACAACCAGGCCGAGCGTGGGCCCGTCCAGCCACCGGTGGCACGGGCGTGCAGGTAGCCTGCGTAGACAACCCAGATCACGAAGGACCAGACTTCCTTTGGATCCCAGCCCCAGTAGCGGCTCCAAGCGGCCTCAGCCCAGATCGCACCAGCGATGACAGTGAAGGTCCACATCACGAAGCCGATGGTGTTGATGCGGTAGGCGAAGTTCTCCAATGCGCCGGCACCTGGCACCACGCGCATGAAGGGCAGCTTGTCGTCCTGTCCAGCGGCCAGCCGGTTCATGCGAGCATGCTGTACCAGCTGCAGCACATTCATGGCGAAGCTGATGGCGAACAGTGCCGATGCCAGGACGGCGATGGAGACGTGAATGACGATCCATGGCGACTGCAGGGCAGGAACGAGGTGGCCAACCGGTGTCGGGAAGCCGATGGTGGCACCGCACAGCATCAAGGTGACCAGGCCGGAGATGAAGGATCCCATGAAGCGCAGGTCCTTGAAGATCAGCACCAGCAAGAAGACCAGAGCCACCAGGAATGCACCGGTGGACAGGAACTCGTACATGTTGCCCCAGGGCACTCGGTGCGCGGCTATCGCACGGGAAACCACGGCACCGCCGTGCAGGGCAGCGGCCAGCCACATCAGCACCACGGCAATGCGAGCCGTGGGGCGCTTGGCCGACAACTGCGTGTACTCCATCTTGTCGGTCACGATATGCTCGCCGACGTTGTCGGCACGCACAGCGGCACCCCGGCGCGAACGGGGCTTGGTGCCCACGGCGCCGCCGGCGCTAACCAGCAGTTCCTCGTCGCGCTTGAGCGCTTCGGAATCCATTTCGCTGATGGACTTGTTGGTCTTTGCCAGGTCCAAGGCGAAAATGATGAAGACCACTCCGTAGACCATGGCGGCCAGCAGCATGAACAACTGGCTGTATTCACCCAGCGTTTCATTGATTGGCGCTAATGCCCCAGCGTTATCCATTTACTGCTCCTTGGTTCTGCTCCTGGCTTGCCAATGGCCAAGCCTTGTCAAAGATCTTCTGTAGTTCTGCAGCTTCGCGTTCCAGACGCGGATCCTCGCCACGTGCCAGCAGTGCGTACTCGATACTACGCTTGCCGTTTTCTTGTTTCAGCTTCACCCAGACGCGGCGACGCGGGGTGAACAGCGAGACCGCAAGGCCGATCAGCGCCAGACCTGAGAAAATGCCGATTGGCAGCTTGCCCGGGTCATGATTGATGTCCAATGCAACGAAGCGCTTGAGGTCGTCAAAGGTAATCGAGCCCTTGCCGTCGGGCAGCTCGTAGGTCTGCCCCGCTTCGAGGATGATGCCGCCGGCATCCAAATCACGGCTGTTCAGCGGTTCCATCTTCTCCGTGTCCAGCACGAACACGTTTTGCGGGTTGCCGTCGTCAAGGCCCAGATCCCCGAAGTACGAGTTCAGGTGCAGCTGGGGGTTGATGGCGTTGGGATCGCCCGAGATGCCGAAGCCGTTCTCATCCACCAGTGCGGTTGGCAGCAAGAAGCCCTGGAAGCCCAGCTGCGATGGCTCGGCGTCCGGAACCTTCAGCACGAACATCGAGGTGTAGACCGAATCCTGCGGAATGGAAACCGCCGGGCCGGAATAGGAGACATTGCCGTTGCCATCCTTGACGGTGATCACCGGGGCGTAGCCATTGCCGACCAGGTACACGTCACCGCCGCTGATCCGCAGCGGATGGTTGACCTTCAGCTCCTGCTTCACTGGCTCGGCATCGGGCGATTCGCGCACCTTGACGTGGGCGGTGAAGTCCAGCGGCTGTCCGAAATGCGATTCGGATTCGCGGTCGAAGATGATGTCGAATTTGTCCAGCGTCACAGCAAAGGGCGGCAAATTATCGGCATTGAAGCCGGTGCCCGGGGTGAAGGAGTCGTAGGCCACCAGCGAATTCACGAAGGTCTCCCCCTCGACAACCACGCGCTGCCCGGTGTAGCCCAGGGCTCCGCCGATCGCGGCCGAAGCCAGTACGCCCATCAGCGAGATGTGGAAGAGCAGGTTGCCGATTTCGCGGGTATACCCGCGCTCTGCGGCAACCGAGGCCCCGGTGGCATCCTCGCGGCGCTCGACACGGTAGCCGCGCTTCTTCAGGATCCTGAACGAATCCTCGATGACCTGCTGGTCATCGGGCGTATCCGTCTCGCCTTCCAGAATTTCATGCGAGCTGTACTGGGGAAGTCGTTCCAGGCGCACCGGGGTCCTCGGCGGCGGGGTGCGCAAGGCTTTGGCGTGCTTCTTCACACGCGGGATGATGCAGCCAATCAGCGAGACGAACAGCAAGATGTAGATCGCGGAGAACCACACCGATGAATACACTTCGAACATCTGGAAGCGATCCAGCCATGGACCAGCGGTGGTGTGCTGTTCCAGGTACTGGGCTACAGATTCGGGGTTGGCGTCGCGTTGCGGGAAGATCGATCCCGGTACCGCAGCGACGGCGAGCAGCAACAGCAAGAACAAGGCTGTTGGCATCGATGTCAGCTGGGTCCAGATCCAACGCATGGAACCCATGAATCCCAGAGCAGGCGCGTCGCCAGTTCCCTTGGAATTCCGTTGTTGTTTCGCCATTAAATTGGCAACCTCACTTCATTGGCAAACCAGTTTTGCAGTTCTGCTACCCATGTTCCCCACAGACCGGTCACCATGACCAGTCCCAAGGCAATGAGTAGTACCCCGCCCAAACGCATGATGAAAACCTGGTGCTTGCGGAAGAACGCCAGCGCCTGCATGCCGCGCTGCAACCCCATTGCAATCAGGATGAAGGGCAAACCCAATCCGAGGCAATAGAACACAGTCAGGAGCGTTCCACGCCCTACGTTCGCGTCCACACCGGTGGACATGATCAGTACCGCACTCAAGGTGGGGCCGATGCACGGTGCCCACCCCAGGCCGAAGGTCAGCCCCAGAACCGGGGCACCCCACAGGCCTGCGGGCGGTTTCCTGTGGATCTTGCGGTCACGCTGCATCCAGGAGAAGCCGCCCATGAACACGATGCCCATGAAGACCACGACCAGGCCCAATGCCTGGGTGACCCAGGAGCCGTTGAACCTGAGCCACGCGGAGGCCTGGCTGAAAAGCACGCCCGCTGCGATGAAGACCACGGAGAATCCCAGGACAAAGAGCAGTACGCCGGAGACCACGCGGCCGCGCCGGTGCTCCTTCAGATCCGCACCAGTCAACCCGGTGACGTAACCGAGGTAGCCCGGCACCAGCGGCAGGACGCAAGGCGAAAGGAAGGAGACCAGCCCGGCCAGCAGTGCTACTGGGGCAGCCAGCAGCAACGACCCGTCCAGAACGATGTCGGCAAAGGGATTAGTGGTCACTGATCAGCTCACAACTCTTCGGTCAGAGCGGAGTCGATCAATGACTTCAGGGTGCCAGGCTCTACGGCACCGATCACGCGGGCACGGACACGGCCCTGGCGGTCCAGCACCAAGGTGGATGGAACCGCTTGCAACGGGACGTACTTGGTCATCGCCAGCTGGATGTCCCCGGAGGTATCCTGTACCGACTCATAGGGAATCTCGAAAGTGCGCTCGAAGGCCTTCGCCGCTTCGGCTTCATCGCGTACGTTGACGCCAATGAATTCGACTTTCTCGCCGAAGCCTTCAGCGATTTCCTTCAGATCCGGTGCCTCGATGCGGCACGGAGCGCAGGCGGCATACCAGAAGTTCATGACTACGGGCTTGCCCTGCCACTGCGTGAAGTCGATATCGGTGCCATGGTAGGTGGTGGCCTTGAGGGCAACCGGTTCGCTGCGCTTGGAAACTTCGTACTCTTCCACGGCGCCGTCGCCAGCGATGTAGTTCTTGCCGTCGCCGCTGTTTGCTTGCGCGGTCAGCGCATCTTCCTTGCCGCTGCAGGCAGCCAAGGGCACCACGGCGGCGGCAACCATGAGCGAACGCAACATGGTGCGGCGGCTCAAGTGGCGAGGATTAGGCACAGGATCTGTCATTTTGCTTTAGGCTCCAGGGATATTCGCCGCGCCGGCAAGCAGCTCGGGGCACGGTTCGGTGTAACGCACGGAGACCAATTCGTCTCCCTCAAAATCAAAGCTGGTGATGGAAGCCAGGGTGCACTCGCGCTGGCGCGGATCGTGCCACAGCGGCTTCTTCTCGGCGGCGCGGCGCGTAACCCAGATCGGCAGCTGGTGGCTGACGATAATGACTTCCGCTCCTTCGCCGTGCTCGGCGAGGGCGGCCTTGCGGTGCTCATCCATGGCCAGGCGCATGCGAGCAACCTGCTGGGCATATGGTTCGCCCCATGAAGGCTTCAGCGGGTTGACCAGCAGCGGCCAGTACTTCGGCTGACGCAGGTGCTCCGCAACCTTGGACAGCCCTTCCAGCTTGTTGCCGGCTTCGATAACCCGCTCGTCGGTGTGGACCTGCAGATCCAGAGCATTGGAGGTCGGCGCGGCTGTCTGCTGGGCTCGCAGGAGCGGTGAGGCCACCAGACGCACCACGTTGCCGCCTTCTGCTTGGCGCTTGGCAAAATATTCTCCTGCCCCATCGGCCATCTGGAATCCGAGTTCCGAGAGCCCGAAGCCGGGGATCCTGCCGTAGAGCATACGGTCAGGGTTGAAAACTTCCCCGTGGCGCAACAAATGGACGGTCGATAAAGGCATGCCTCCAGTGTCTCAAATATTCGGTGCAAATTAGCCATATTGTGGCCACCGTCAACTATTCACAGGACACGCATTGGAATCCCATATGGAAAAACCATCCTTTCGGAGGGGTTGCTCACAATCGACTGCCACTACGCTTAGTCAATAAGACAGTTCGACCAGAAGGACGCATCATGAGCGACAACGATCCTAACCAGCCGGGCCAGCCCTACAACCCGGGCCCTTCCGGCCAGGGTTCATCGCAGAACCCGTACGGCGAAAACCCCTACGGCCAGCAGCCCTCGCCGTACGGCCAGAACCCGTACGGCCAGAATCCGAATCCTTACGGGCAACCGCAGGCACCGGGCTACGACCAGTATGCCCAGCAGGGAGGTTACGCCGGCGTGCAGCCGCCGACCGAGCGGCCACGGACCTTGGCTATCGCCTTTGGCTTGATCATGCTCGCGGGCATCTTCAGTGCCCTCGCCAGCTGGCTGATGACCAACTCCAACATGATGGCCAACATGATTGGCCAGCAGTGGTCGCTGGTGCAAGAAGAGTTCCAGAACCAGATGCAGAGCACCCCGGGCATGGAGCAGGATCCACTGGTTGAACAGATGATGGCAAGCCCTGAGGCCTTCATGGCCCAGGTCAATTCCATGATGTCGACCTTCGTGATTATCTCCATGATCATCACCTTGGCCCTGTATTTCCTGGTGGGCTTCTTCGTTGGCCGCGGCGTGGGCGCCATGCGAATTATCGCCACGATCCTCGGTGCGCTTTCACTGCTGAATCTGGTGACTATCGTTCCAATGATCAGCATGTTCGCTGACACTCAAGCCGGAATTATCAACGCTGTCTACGTTGTGGGCATCTTGTTGGGCATTGCAGGCGTGGTCTTCGCCTGGTTGCGCCCTTCTTCGCAATACATTGCGCAGCGCCGCCAGGCTCGCCTGGCCGGCTTCCGCTAAACGCATGGCCGAGCCTCTTCGCGAGGCCCTGCAGGGACAATAAAGGCGTAGCCGCTCCATCCACCCAAGGGATGACGCGGCTACGCCTTTTCTCGTCTGCGCGGCTTCAGCCTTGAACGGCGAGGTATGCCAGGATCTGCAATTCAGTGGAAAGATCAACGCGCCGCAGGTTCATGCCCGCGGGTACGCGAAGCGGCATCGGTGCGAACGAGAGCACCGAGCGGACCGAAAGCGCGGCCAGTTCGTAGACCAGGTCCTGCGCAGCATCGCCCGGAATTGCCAGAACAGCGATGTTGATTTCTTCGCGTTCAACCACTGCGGCCAAGTCCGCGATCGCTTCCACGTGCAGCTCGCCGACCGGGCTGCCGACCAGTGCGGGGTCGATATCCAGGATCGCCTTGACGTTGAAGCCACGAGTCCTGAAGCCTGCATATCCGCTGAGCGCGCGCCCCAGGTTACCGGCGCCGAGGATGGCCACACGCCAGTCCTGGTTCAGGCCGAGGGTGCGGCTGATATGTTCTGCCAGTTCGCGGACCACGTAGCCCACCCCGCGGGTTCCGTAGGAACCCAACCAGGAAAGGTCTTTGCGCAGGATGGAGGGGTTCACTCCAGCTTCCTTGGCCAGCACCCCGGAACTGGTGCGTTCCAGGCCCTGGGCTTCCAAGGCGTTCAGCGCGCGCAAGTACTGGGTCAGTCGAGCCAGCGTGGCCTCAGGCAGGACCCGGGCTTCAAGCTCTGACATCTTCGTTCTCCCGCACTTTTCGGTGCTCTTGAAGAGCACAACGCATTTTCATTTATTCGGCAGCGGCTAGCTGCTCAGTAGTCGTTCCAGACGCTGTGCGTCGATGTGCCAGAAGTCGCGGACTTCTCCGTTGATCAGCAGAACCGGCACTTCCTCGTGGTGCTTGGCCAGCAATTCAGGGTGCTGGTCAATATCCAGTTCGGAAAACTCCATATTCAACCGGCCAGTCACCTCGGCCACGGTTGCGCGTGCGGCCTGGCACAGGTGGCAGCCTTCTCGAACCAACAGCTGGATCTGATTCAAAGTACTCACCTGCCTATAATCTCACGAGCCGTAACCGCCCTTAAACTTGGCAATGAAATAAACTGGATCAAATGTCTTCCATCGATCATCACCCCAGCCCGAATTCCGCCCTGGCTCCGGACACGGTCGCCGCTTTCTTCGATGTAGATAACACCCTTGTGCGCGGTGCATCGCTGTATCTGCTGGCCCGGAAACTGCATGAGCGCCGCTTCTTCCAATTCCGCGAAATCCTCTGGTTCGCGCTCAAGCAGTTGCGCTTCGCCGCGCGCGGTGAGCACCTAGGGGACATTCACCAGATTCGCGACCGTGCGTTGATGATGGTCCGAGGGATCCCGGTGTCCGAGATCGAGAAGATCGGCAACGAGATCTATGACGAATACATCGAACCCAAGCTATGGACCGGTACGGTAGCCATTGCTCGCCAGCATCGGACGGTGGGCCGTGAAGTCTGGCTAGTCACTGCCACTCCCCTGGAAGTGGCGAATGTCATCTCGCAACGTCTCGAACTTACCGGTGCATTGGGCACTGTAGTGGCCAGCGAAGACGGTTTCTACACCGGAGCGCTGGCCAGCCCGATCCTGCACGCTGCGGAAAAAGCGCAAGCGGTGCGCACCCTGGCGAAGGCTCGCGGCATCTCGCTGTCGAAATCATGGGCATACTCGGATTCCTACAATGATGTTCCCTTGCTTGAAGCTGTGGGACACCCCGTATGCATCAATCCCGATGCGCGGCTTCGCGCCTACGCCAAGCGCCGCGGCTGGCAGGTCTACGATTTCCGCACCGGCCAGCGAGCTGCCAAACTAGGCCTGAAGGCCGCTGGAGTGCTTGGTGCGCTCTGGGCGGCGCGACGGTCCATTCTGCGCCGTTCCGGCTCTTAGGCCGGCGCTGGGCGGCTTTGGATAAAGCAATCGCCACCGTTCAACAGTTTCACTGTGAAGCGGTGGCGATGATTGCCAAGCGGCAAATGCTCAGAAGTAGATTTACTTCTTATTACGACGCTGGTGGCGGGTCTTACGAAGCAATTTGCGGTGCTTCTTCTTCGACATACGCTTGCGGCGCTTCTTGATAACAGAGCCCATAGTGGTTCCTCACAAACTAAATAAATGCGTCAACCCCAAATGCCTGCTTGCGCGCGAGCCCAAGGACAAGGTTGACCGGACGTTAAACGTTCCTTAACAGATTACCCGCTTTTCGGTCATGCTCTGACCATCGCGCGGACTATCGACCGTAAGAACCGGTACCGTGCTGCGGATCAATGGCCGCGGCATTCAGATATGATTCCACGGCGTTTTCCGGAACGCGATAGGAGCGACCGAACTGAACAGCAGGCAAATCACCGGCGTGGATCAGCCGATAAACGGTCATTTTGGAAACGCGCATCATGTCGGCCACTTCGGCCACAGTCATGAAACGGGCTCCGGCAAAATTCTGTTTATCCGTCATGCGGGATATTCTCCTGACGCTGATCTCTTATTCGTCGCGTTAATTTAGCGAAGATGAACTTACACGACTTTGGATCAACATCGGCGGTTCAGGTTCACGTTCGCTTTGTACTAGTCTAATCGCACTTTTGTAACTTTTGCATCACGAAACACACACGTGACCATCTGAATCACATTTTTTGATGCCTGAACGAGACAATCCGCGTGATTTCACCGGGTCCCCAATGAATTCACGCGGATTGCAGCGCTGCAGATTATTAGATGACGCCCTGTGCGAGCATTGCGTCTGCGACCTTCACGAAGCCCGCGATGTTGGCGCCGGCGACGTAGTTCCCCGGCATGCCGTACTCGTCTGCAGTAGCAGCACAGCTGGTGTGGATGCCGACCATGATCTCAGTCAGGCGACGCTCGGTGTGCTCGAAGCTCCATGCATCGCGGCTGGCGTTCTGCTGCATCTCCAGAGCGGAGGTAGCAACACCACCAGCGTTGGCTGCCTTGCCCGGGCCGAAGAGCACCCCTGCATCCTGGAAGATCGAGGTCGCTTCAGCGGTAGTAGGCATGTTGGCGCCTTCGGCCACTGCGATGGTGCCAGCAGCAACCATCTTCTTTGCGGCCTCAGCGCCCAATTCGTTCTGGGTTGCGCAGGGCAGCGCTACGGTGCCTGCAACGTCCCAGACGCTGCCACCGGCAACGTACTTCACCTTCTTGGTGCCACGGCGTTCGGCATACTCGGAGATGCGGCCGCGCTCAACTTCCTTGATCTGACGCAGCAGATCCAGGTCGATGCCGCCCTCGTCAACGATGAAGCCGGCCGAGTCGGAAGCCGTAACGACCTTCGCTCCCAGTGCCTGCGCCTTCTCGATGGCGTGGATTGCCACGTTGCCCGAACCGGAAACGACCACGCGCTGGCCATCGAAAGTCTGGCCGCGGGTCTTGAGCATTTCTTCAGTGAAGATCACTGCGCCGTAGCCGGTGGCTTCCGGGCGAACCAGGGAACCGCCCCAGCTCAAGCCCTTGCCCGTCAGCACACCGGACTCGTAGCGGTTGGTGATGCGCTTGTACTGGCCGAAGAGGTAACCGATTTCGCGGCCGCCAACGCCGATATCGCCGGCTGGCACGTCGGTGTATTCGCCAATGTGGCGGTAGAGCTCAGTCATGAAGGACTGGCAGAAGCGCATGACTTCGCCATCGGACTTGCCGCGCGGGTCGAAGTCCGAGCCGCCCTTGCCGCCGCCGATGGGCATGCCGGTCAGGGAGTTCTTGAAGATCTGTTCGAAGCCCAGGAACTTGACGATGCCAAGGTAAACCGATGGGTGGAAACGCAGACCGCCCTTGTATGGGCCCAGAGCCGAGTTGAATTCAACGCGGAAGCCGCGGTTGATCTGCACGCGGCCTTCGTCGTCAACCCATGGCACTCGGAAGATGATCTGGCGTTCAGGTTCGCACAAACGCTGCAGGATTGCGGCTTCGGCGTATTCAGGATGCTTGACCGATACAGCTTCAAGGCTGTCGAATACTTCCGTGACGGCCTGGTGGAATTCTGCTTCGCCGGGATTGCGGCGGAAGACTTCGTCGCGAATCGTCGCTAAGTGCTTATCCAAGTTTTTCTCCTCATCACTTGGGGCAGGCACAGGCGCACAAGGGGCCTCATTGCCGGCGTCACTGCCCCGCACACGAGAATGCCATGCTGGGCATTCTGAACAAAATTTTCATGTTATAAAACAGGATTGCGCGCGTAACTTAAAAGATTGACCATATTGCACGGTTGCAGCGCCGAAGACTGGACAAGAGCTAGCGCCGACGCCCGAACCGCGGAAGTTTCTCGAAAAACTCTTGCGCACGTCCAGTAACTTGTTCCAGGCCTTGGCCAACGCGCCGACCGATCTGCTGAGCCGTTGGATTCGATACCGCTGCCAGCTGCCCCTCGGCTTCGGCCTGCGTGGTTGCCAGCTCCTGGCCCTCCAGTTGGGCAGGTACCAAATCGGCGCACCAGCGCACGAGATCTTCCAGCGCTGAGGTATCAATGCTGTAGATGCGCCGCTGCCCGGCAGCGGCCATGCTCACGAGTTCAGCTTCGCGCAGCACCTTCAAGTGCTTGGAAACAGTCGGCTGCGAGATCTCCAGTTCAGTGACCAGAGTGCCCACTGCTTTCGGCTCGTTCTTGAGCGCTTCTATTATCTTTCGTCGGGTTGGTTCAGCCAACGCCGAAAACACTTCATCAATTGCCACACACATAACCCTAACGGCATATGAACGGTTGGCAATCGATTTCCATGCCTAAAATGCTGTGAGGTCTCGCCTCTGTCTCCGTTGGCCGCAGCCATGCGAGGCTAGTCGAACCATGGATCGAGCCCGAAAAGCGGGAATATCTCCTTGCGTGTAGCAATGATGGTTCGGTCTACCGGATCGGCCGGATCATAGCCGACTTCCCAATTGCGCCACCACAGCTGGGCGTCATCGCCCATGAGGTAAGGCATGGCACGGCCGTACCTTTCCAGAACGTAGCGGCGGAAGGTCTCGGGAACATAGGTACGCAACGGCACCGGCTTGCCGGCAACAATCGCCGTCAGATGGGTCCAGGTACGCGGCACGACGGCGGTGACGTTGTATCCCCCGCCTCCGGTAGCCAGCCACCGGCCTTCGCACAGCTCATCTGCCAACTGGGATATGTCCAGGGCCGCCTGGCGTTGCGCATCAACAGACAGCTTCAAGTTGGTCATGTCATCATCACGGTGCGCATCGCAACCGTGCTGGGAGACGATGATTTCGGGCTTGAAGGCGCGTACCAGCTGCGGAACGATCGCATGGAAGGCACGCATCCACCCGGAGTCCCCGGTCATTGCCGGCAGAGCAACATTTACTGCGCTGCCTTCGGCGTTCTTGCCGCCAATTTCATTGGCGAATCCCGTACCGGGGAACAGCGACAGCCCGGATTCATGGATGGAAATGGTCAGCACGCGTTCGTCATCCCAGAAGATCGACTCGGTGCCATCCCCGTGATGCGCGTCCACATCGATGTAGACCACGCGTTGGGCACCCTGTTCCAGCATGCGATGGATCGCGGCAGCAGCGTCATTGTAGATGCAGAAACCGCTGGCCTTGCTTTTCGCGGCGTGGTGCATGCCGCCGGCGAAGTTCACCGCACGGACCACCTCTTGGTCCATGATGGCTTGGGCCGCTGCTACCGAACCGCCAACAATGCGCCCGGCGGCTTCATGCATCCCGGCGAATACCGGGTCGTCTTCGGTGCCCAAGCCGAATTCTTCGGCAACGAGTGTTGGATCCTGGCTCACCCGCCGCACCTGATCGATATAGCTCTGGTCATGGACGGAGCCGATGACCGCATCGTCGGCAATATCCGGAGCCTGTATCGTGACGTTCGGCGCATCGAAGATATCCAGCTCATCGCTGAGTCGATAGGTCAGTTCTAGCCGTGAAGGGTGCATGGGATGCCAGTCGCTGAATTTGTACTTCAGATACTCTTCATCCCACATCACCATGGTGGGCCGTGGGGCATGCTGCGGATCTAACACGATTTCAGGCTACCCGATAGTGACCCAACTCATGAATTCATGGCAGTTTGCGCGGCTTGTCGGGTCTTTAGCCGGGCAACACAAGCGTTTAGCGGTGGAAACGCGTAAATTACTAGAAGGACTTCAAATCCTCATGGCAAAGAACTGTTCCCCAGGAAACGGCGAGTAATAAATGAGCACAGCCAGTGCATCGGGCCCCAGCGCCCGGGCAGCTGAAATGCGCGAACAGCGACGCAAGAAATGGCTGACCGTTCGCATCGCAGTTGCGGACTTCACCGTGCGCTCCCCCGCGCGCTTGACTCTTGGCGCCTTCTTGCTGGCTATCACGTTGTTCACCTCCCTGCTCGCGGCGCCGTTTTCCTCGGCCACGGGGGAAGCCACCGCGCTGCATGACGCATTATTCACCGCTGTGTCGGCAGTTTGCGTTACTGGCCTAACGACCGTCTCCACCGCTGTGCACTGGTCATTCGCCGGTCAGCTGATCATGCTGGTCGCAACGTTCATGGGCGGCCTGGGCATTTTGACCCTGGCCTCCATCATGTCCCTGGCGGTATCCCGCAAGCTGGGCGTGCGAGCCAAGCTGATGGCGCAGAATTCGATGAACAGTTCTGGAGCCTCAGCCCTGGGTGAAGTAAGTTCATTGCTGCGCATCGTGATCCTCACAGCGATCAGCCTGCAGGCGGTCATCGCGCTCTTTCTGATCCCGCGCTTCTACATTCTGGGTGAAAGCGTCCTGTCCGCCATCTGGCATGGAATCTTCTATGCCGTCTCGGCTTTCAACAATGCAGGCTTCACCCCGCACTCCGACGGATTGGTTCCCTACGAAACCGACCTGTGGATCCTGGGCCCATTGATGGCCGGCGTGTTCACCGGTTCCTTGGGTTTCCCGGTGATCATGGTGCTGCTGGCGCACAAGTTCAATATGAAGAAGTGGAACCTGCACACCAAGCTGACCATGCTCACCACCACCATCCTGCTCTTTGCCGGATCCTTCCTGTGGCTGATTTTCGAATGGGCCAATCCCAAGACCATCGGCGGCTTATCCATCAGCGACAAGCTCATTCATGGCTTCTTCGCCTCCACCATGACCCGTTCTGGCGGCTTCAACCTGGTGGATCAGAACGACATCCACCAGGTGACCATCTTGTTGACCGACGCATTGATGTTCGCCGGTGGCGGTTCAGCTTCTACTGCTGGCGGCATCAAGGTCACCACCATTGCCGTGATGTTCTTGGCGATCTTGGCCGAGGTCCGTGGCGATACTGACGCGAAGGCCTTTGGCCGGCAGATTCCGCAAGGCACCATGCGCGTGGCCATCTCCGTGGTCGCCATGGGTGCTTCGCTGGTGATGGTCGCTACCGGCGCACTCGTGACCATCGACGAATCGGTGGGCTTCTCGCGAGCCCTGTTCGAGTCGATCTCGGCCTTTGCTACCGTGGGCCTGAGTAGCGGGGTTTCGCAAGAAGTGCCTCCGGCCGGCAAGTATGTGCTCAGCGCGTTGATGTTTGCCGGACGCATCGGCAGTATTACGCTCGCCAGCGCGTTGACCATGCGCCACCGCAATACGCTGTTCAGACTCCCAGAAGAAAGGCCACTCATTGGCTGACAAGAACATAGACCACAATGCCCCGGTGCTGGTTATCGGCCTGGGCCGCTTCGGTGCATCTGTCGCTGAAACGCTGGTCAAGCAGGGGCGCGAAGTGCTGGCCATTGAGCGCAGCCCGGAGCTCGTTCAGCAGTGGGCCAGCACCTTGACCCACGTGGTCGCGGCCGACGCGACCAATATTGACGCACTGCGCCAGCTCGGCGCCCAGGAATTCTCCTCTGCCGTCGTGGGCGTGGGTACCTCCATCGAATCATCCGTGCTGATCACCGTGAACCTGGTGGATCTGGGCATTGAGCATCTGTGGGTCAAGGCCATTACGCCCTCCCATGGCAAGATTCTTACCCGCATTGGTGCCAACCACGTCATCTACCCGGAAGCCGATGCCGGTGTGCGTGCCGCGCACCTGGTCGGTGGCCGCATGCTCGACTTCATCGAATTCGATGACGGCTTCGCCATCGTGAAGATGTACCCTCCGAAGGAGACCCAGGGCTTCACCTTGGCCCAGTCCCAAGTCCGCTCCAAGTACGGGGTGACGATCGTTGGTGTGAAGTCCCCGGGCGAGGATTTCACCTACGCCATGCCGGATACCATGGTGACTCGCCGAGATGTCCTGATCGTCTCGGGGCACGTGGACCTGCTCGAGCGTTTCGCAGCACGCCCGTAGGGCACGAGGATCGTGAATACGGCGGTGG
>NZ_JBLVOJ010000011.1:137251-145935 GCF_053543715.1 Glutamicibacter sp. AGC46 | reverse complement strand
GTTGCCCCCCACCGCCGTATTGAATGCTCGTTCCTAGCCGAGCTCTTCACTCAGCTGCGCTGCACGGGCGGCTGCCGCTTGCGTGCCCGCAGCAATAATCTTTGGAATTCCCTGCTCATCGAAGGTGGCGATAGCCTGCTCGGTGGTGCCCTTCGGGCTGGTTACCGCCTTGCGCAGGGTCGCGGGATCCGCGTCAGGGTTCGAGAGCATCTTGCCGGCACCGGCCACAGTGGCACGTGCCAGCGCGATTGAAAGCTTTTCATCCAAGCCCATGGCCACACCGGCATTGGCCATGGCCTCAGCCAGGTAGAAAGCATAGGCCGGACCGGACCCGGAAATTGCCGAGAGCGCATTTTGCTGCTCTTCGTCGATGACGTGCACGTCGCCGGATCCGGAGAGCAGATCGGTGACCAACTTGGTCTGCTCGTCGCTCACGCTTGCCGCCGGGCTGATTCCCACCACGCCGGCACCGACCATCAAAGGGGTGTTCGGCATGGAACGGATGACCGGCTGGCCAGCTGGCAGATGAGACTGCATGCTGCTCAGGGTGATAGCGGCGGCTACGGAAACAACGACCTTCTGCGCGTCCAGCGATCCGGAAATCTCCTCGCACAGTTCGGTGATGCCTACCGGCTTCACGCCCAGGAAGATAATGTCTGCGCTGGCGGCAGCCCGGCGGTTGGCTTCGGGATCTTCCTCGCTGACCAAGACGTTGATGCCCAATTCGCGCAGTTCCGCTACGCGGTTATCGCTTCGCACGGTAGCGGTGATCAGCTGCGGGTCATGGCCCGAGGCGATAATGCCACGCAGGATGGCGCCGTTCATGGAGCCGGCGCCGAGGAAGGACAGGGACAGATTCTTTGTTGCTTCACTCATATGGCTATTGTGTCATTGGCTTGGGGTCGCT
The DNA here is from genome assembly GCF_053543715.1 of Glutamicibacter sp. AGC46. Lineage (NCBI taxonomy): Bacteria > Bacillati > Actinomycetota > Actinomycetes > Micrococcales > Micrococcaceae > Glutamicibacter > Glutamicibacter sp. AGC46. The sequence goes on along the minus strand of NZ_JBLVOJ010000011.1, from coordinate 145,028 downwards.
GCCGACTGTTAAGTGCTGGCGGGCAAATTCTAGGGTCTTTCCCAGCCATTCTTCTTTTTGCCCGGTGTTCCGAGCTTTGCGTGTGGAGACCTCGACCGCTACGGTTCCGCTCCAATTGGCATCACGCAGATATTGCAGCGTTTCGGCCACCGGTTGGGTGCCCAGGCCTGGCACAAGGTGCTCGTCTTTGCCGTTATCCAAACCATCGCACAGATGAACGTGCGCCAGTCGCTGGCCCAGGTCCTCGACGGCTTGGCGCGAATCCATATTGGCAATCGCCGCATGGGAGAAGTCCCAGGTCACATGCTGGTAGTGCTGCGGGACTGGGTTCCAGTGCGGAAGGTACATTTTCGCTTCACGGCCCCGGGCACGCCATGGGTACATGTTTTCCACGGCGATTTTCATCCCCGTGGTCTCAACCAATCGCTGCACGCCTTCGGCGAATTCTTCGGCGTAGGAGCCCTGCCACCTGAATGGCGGATGGGCGACAACCACATTTGCGCCGACCGCTTGGGCCAGGATGACCGAACGTTCGATCTTGGCCCAAGCAGAGCCCCACACCTGCTGGGTGAGCAGCAGTGTCGGTGCGTGGATGGCCATGATCGGCAGTTGGTACTTGTCCATCAAGGCTTTGAGCGCGGTCGCAGATTGGCTGGCTGCGTTGCCGGTAATCAGCACTTCCAGCCCGTCGTATCCCACGTCCTTGGCCATCGCGAAGGCGTCATGGACGGTCAGCGGATAAACTGACGCGCTAGAGAGGGTGACTGGCACCTTCATTGTGCTCTTCTGGTCTTCCATGCTCTTGCCTCCTGTTACCGTGTCCACTGTGCGGGCACCGCTTAGCCAAGAAGGTTAGCTGCTGGGTTTGGCGAGAAATTTGTACTTCTCGTTATCCAGAGCTACTTCCCCAACTCCAACGCTACTACTGAGCGGTGTCGCAGAGTCAAACATCACGTGATCAAAACGTCGCAGCATCAAGCCTTCACGAATCGCCCAAGGGCAAATCCGCACAGATTTCAGTTTCAAGGCATTCATCGCTTCGTGAGCGACAATCGCCCCGGCAAGCAGTTGCGGGGCGCGAATCTCCGAGACACCGGGCAATTCTGCCCGTTCAGCCCAGCTCATCGCGGTCAATCGGTTGGTCCACAATTTCAATGCGTCACGATTGAGCACGCGCTTAACATAGGGGCCTTCCGTGCTCGGCGCGGCTCCGGTGATGCGAGCCAGCGAGCGGAAAGTCTTGGAAGTAGCGGTGGCCAAGGTGGGCTTGCCATACTGGCGCAGCTCGGTAGTCGGGTCCGTGAGAACGTCACGCACGTACGTACGCAGTTCCTTGACTTCCTTGATGGACGGCAGGTCGTTAGGAAGCCATTCGCGGGTCAGCCGGCCGGCACCCAGGGGCACGGAGAAGGCTGTTTGCGGGAACTCGTCAACGCCCAAGGCCAGCTCCAGCGAGCCTCCGCCCATATCCAGGTTCAGGATGGATTCCGAAGACCAGCCAAACCAACGGCGTACGGAGTAGAAGGTCATGCCGGCTTCTTCTTCGCCGGTCAGTTCCATCAAGCTCACGCCTGTCTCGACTTCGACGCGTTCCAGGACGGCAGCACCGTTGGAGGATTCGCGAATCGCTGAAGTGCAGAAAGCCATGAAGTCCTCAACCTGGTGGTTTTCGGCGAACTTGGCGGCTTCCTTGATGAAGGAGATCAGCTCGCGCTGGCCCTCTTCAGTTATGGCGCCATACTCATTGAGGTAGCGCACCAAGGACAAGGGTCGCTTGTGCGAGGCATAGGGAACCGGGCGGGCTCCCGGATATGCATCGACGAGCAACAGGTGAACGGTATTCGAACCGATATCCAATACACCGAGTCTCATGGTGCGCTCCTCGTTAGGCCTGGCAAGAAAGACTAGTCAGTCTTTTTCGCGGTCGTCTTCTTGGCCGTAGCCTTCTTCGCCGGGGTCTTCTTGGCTGCTGGCTTCTTGGCCGGCGCCTTCTTTGCCGTGCGCTTCACCGGTCCGCGGGCACGTTTGTCGGCCAGCAGCTCGATAGCCTGCTCGCGTGTCAGTTCCTCCATGGAGGTAGTGCGCGGAACAGTGATGTTGGTGACGCCGTCGGTGATGTATGGACCGAAGCGGCCATCCTTGACCACGATGTTCTTCTCGCTGGTCGGGTCCACTCCGAACTCGGCCAATGGCGGTACCGCGGCACGACGGCCACGCTGCTTCGGATGCGCGTAGATCGCCAGCGCTTCGTCCAAGGTGATCGTGAAGATCTGCTCTTCGCTCTCGATCGAGCGCGAATCGCTGCCCTTCTTCAGGTACGGACCGAAGCGGCCGTTCTGCACGGTGATCTCTTCGCCGTCAGCGTCAGCACCCAGTACACGAGGCAGGCTCATCAGCTTCAGGGCATCTTCCAAGGTCACTGATTCGACAGTCATGGACTTGAACAGCGACGCGGTGCGCGGCTTGACCTTGGTTGGCTTCTTCGGCGGCTTCGGCTTGCCATTCTTGTAGTACTCGACCGGCTGGGCCGCCAATTCCTCTTCGGTTGGCTCCGGGATGATCTCGGTGACGTAGGCGCCGTAGCGGCCATCCTTGGCTACGATCTGGCGACCGGTTTCCGGATCAATGCCCAAGTGCATTTCGGAGACCTGCGAGTTGGCAAAGAGCTCCTCTGCCTTTTCGGCAGTCAGCTCATCCGGGGCCAGATCCTCAGGCACGTTGGCGCGCTGCGGCTCGGTGCCTTCCTCGGCGCCTTCCGGGATGGCACGTTCCAGGTACGGGCCGAACTTGCCCACACGCAAGGTGATGTCGTCGGTGACCTTGATCGAGTTGATCGCACGGGCGTCGATGTCGCCGAGGTTATCGACCACATGCTTCAAGCCTTCGGATTCGGTCTCCGCGCCCTTGCCGAAGTAGAACAGGTTCAGCCAGTCGGTGCGGGCACGATGGCCCTTGGCGATCTCATCGAGATCATCTTCCAGGCGGGCGGTGAAATCGTAGTCCACGTACTTCGCGAAGTGCTCTTCGAGCAAGCGGATCACCGAGAAGGCGATCCAGCTCGGCACCAGGGCGCCGCCTCGCTTGGTGACATAGCCGCGGTCCATGATCGTGGAGATGGTTGGCGCGTAGGTCGACGGGCGGCCGATCTCGCGCTTTTCCAGCTCGGCCACGATCGAAGCTTCGGTGTAACGAGCCGGCGGGGAGGTTTCGTGGCCTAGAGCGGTCAGCTCATCGCCGGCCAGCTGCTGGCCCACAGCCAGCTGCGGCAGGCGGGCTTCGGCATTCTCTGCCGCGGCTTCCAGGGCCTGTTCGTCCTTGCCCTCCTCATAGGCGGAAAGGAAACCGCGGAAGGTGATTACGGTGCCGGAGGCCGAGAACTCGGCCACGCGCTGATCGCTGGCGGTGCCCTGCAGCTTGATGGTGGCGGTGAAGCCCTTGGCATCGGCCATCTGCGAGGCGACGGTGCGCTTCCAGATCAGCTCGTACAATGCGTACTCGTCCTTGGACAACGAGGAACGCACGTCCTTCGGGCGGCGGAACATGTCACCGGCCGGGCGGATTGCCTCGTGGGCTTCCTGCGCGGCATCGTTCTTCGCCTTGTAGACGCGCGGCTTGGCTGGAACGGAATCCGCGCCATACAGTTCGGTTGCCTGCTTGCGCGCGGCATTCACTGCCTCGCCTGAGAGGAAGACCGAATCGGTACGCATATAGGTGATGTAGCCGTTTTCATACAGCCGCTGAGCGATCTGCATGGTGATCTTGGAGCTCCAGCGCAGCTTGCGGGATGCTTCCTGCTGCAGCGTGGAGGTGGTGAAAGGGGCGGCCGGACGACGGGTGTACGGCTTGTCCTCGACGGAGGTCACCGCAAAGCCGGTGTCCGACAGGTTCGCCACCAGCGACTGGGCCGACTCCTGATCCAGGTGGGCCAGCTTATTGCGGGTGGTCTTCAGCTGGCCGCGGTCATCGAAGTCACGGCCGGAGGCGACACGGGCGCCGTCCACTGCCGAGAGCTTCGCTGCGAAGCCTTCGCCTTCACTGGTGGCGAAGTTGCCCTTCACATCCCAGTATCCGGCGGGGATGAAGGCCATGCGTTCGCGTTCGCGCTCGACGACCAAACGGGTTGCCACGGACTGCACGCGGCCTGCGGACAGCCCGCGAGCCACCTTGCGCCAGAGCACCGGTGAAATTTCGTAACCATAGAGGCGGTCCAGGACACGGCGGGTTTCCTGGGCGTCGACGAGGTCGGTATCGAGCTCGCGCATGTTTTCCAGTGCGCGGGCGATGCCTTCCTTGGTGATTTCGGTAAATGCCAGGCGGCGTACCGGAACCTTTGGCTTCAGGACCTGCAGCAGGTGCCACGCGATGGCTTCGCCTTCGCGGTCCGCATCGGTTGCGAGGTAAAGTTCGTCAGCTTCTTTGAGCTTCGCCTTCAGTTCGGAAACGCGCTTCTTCTTGTCCGGGTAGACCATGTAGTAAGGCTCAAAGTCGTTGTCCAGATCGACAGCGAACTTGCCTACTGAGGTCTTTTTCAGCTCGGTTGGCAGTTCTGAGGGCTGCGGAAGGTCGCGGATATGGCCCACTGAGGCATCCACGTCAAAGCCTTCACCCAAATATTTGGCGATCGACTTCACCTTGGCAGGAGACTCCACGATTACGAGTTTCTTACCAGTCTTTTCCTTGGCCTTGGGGGGCACAGCACTCCTTTAGACAACACGGACCTTGGACACCCATTTCCGGGCCCTGATCGATCCGCCATCGCAGCTTCGTTCTTCATGCCTACTCTATAAGCACATTTCCCGATGATCTTACACCGAAGAATCTGCGCTCCCTGAGCCGGGCATACTTATGATGATGCCTCCCCCATGCTCTGGTATTCGGGAAGCAATGAGATTAAGTAGAACATACGCCGCGAATCAATACTGCGTTCCTCGGCTGTTGCCTGTGCCTCGTATTCGTAGACCAGATCCAGCATTCTGCGGTTGAACTCGCGTTGCTTGGCTTCCGAGAGGAAGACCAAACCGCTAGTCAGCATCGGCGGACGATCCGGGTCCGGAGCGATTCCGGTCTTCGCTTCTGCCTCGCGCCGCTGGACTTCAGCATTGAGCCGGGTGCGGAATGCGTTCAATTGCACGTTCAAGTACGCAGTTTTGGCGTTCGCCGAGTCGATCTGCGTGTTCAGCTCTAGCCGTTCACCAGCCGCTCGCCACCGCCGCTCGCGTGCGTCTCCTTCGCTGGCAGCACGAATCACGTACCCGTACTTCTCCAGGGCCCGGAGGTGATAGCTCATGGCGCTAGGTGTCAGCGCACACAAGGATGCAAGTTCTGTAGCGGTGCGGGTGGTCTGCGAAGCAAAGAGCTCATCCAAGACGATCAGTCGAGCGTCATGGGCCAACGCTCGAATCGCCTGAGGGTCAGTGATCGAGACAACTTGTGGGATTTCCGCCTCATCGCGCGAGGCGGCCCCACCTTGTTCCTCAATTGTGTTCCGTGTCATAGGGAAAAACTTTAGCGCTTGTTTCACATTTTCTGAAGCAGGCCATGTCGCAAGAGTCGCTTCACTGCTTCATAAAGCAGGTCCGCGAAGTCTTCTTGCCCTTCTCCAATCAAGGAATCCAACGCGTTGACTAGTTGCGATACCGACAAATCACCATCGCAGGCGGAAACAAATCCTGCCTGCGCGGTATCAAGCAATTCAGTACGGCGCAGCCCTGCCCCCTGCCGCAGCAAGATCACGCCGGGGTGCTCCGCCCCCGGACGCTGATGGCGCTCCTCAGTAACATCCTCGGCCACCAGCAGGTGCCAATCCTTGAACCCTTCATTGGCGGCGGCCAGCTGGTCGGACATGGCAATGTCCCGCTGCAGGGTCGGGGCCAGCGGCTGTTCCACCTGGTGCGAGATCTGCTCGTAGCGCTGCAGTACCGGATGGCCTGCGGCTGGACGGCGGAAGTACACCAGACCGAAGCCGATGGCACCCACGCCGCGGGACTCGAAGTCATCGAGGTATGCGTTGTAGGCGGAGATGTATGAAGTGCTGTCCTCGGTCTGGGAAGCGTCGCGCAGCCATGTCTCGGCGTAGCCGCTTGGCGTTGTTTGCTCGCGCTCGATCACCCATACGTCCAGCTGGTCGCCGAACCACTGGCGCACGCGGGCATCCCACGGCTGGTTGGATTCATCATCTAGGCGAGGAATCTCCCAGTTTGACAGCATTTGCATGCAGCCACCCGGCGCCAGGAAGCCAGGAGCCTGCTCGATCAAGGTGCTCACCAGCGTATCGCCGGCCATCCCGCCATCACGGTAGGTGAACCGGTCCTTGGCGCGCTCGTTGCTGCTTCGCGGGGTAATCACGAACGGCGGGTTGCTGGCGATCAGGTTGAAAGTGGATCCAGCCACCGGATCGAACAGGCTTCCCTGGAGCAGGGTGACCCGCGATTCGAGGTTATCCGGATCCAGCTCCAGGGCCTGGTAGTTGAGCATCAGGTTGAAGCGGGTGAAGCCCAGGGCTCGGGCCGACAGGTCTGTGGCCGTAACATGCTCCGCGTGCGATAGCAGATGGAACAGCTGGATGCCGCAGCCGGTACCCAAGTCCAGTGCGCGCTCGACCTTTTCGCGGATCGTGATCTGCGCCAGGGTCAGGGACGCCTGGCCAATGCCCAGCACATGGTCGGTGCGCAACACGCCGGGACGCTGGTGGGCACCCAGGTCGTGGGCCACCCACAATTCACCGTCAGCATCGGAGGAATGCAGCGCCAGGGCAATCTTGGCCCGGTAACCGGTAGCCCAGGACTCGATCAGGCCCAGCTTGAGCAATCCGTCGGTCTTCAATGTCGGGAAGGCGGCATTGATGGCCGCGTCTTCCTGGGTCTGGCCCATTTGGAAGAGGCGAACCACACAGGCAAGCGAGCTATCTGGCCTGCTACGATCCAGGTTTCGCAAGGCAGGGTGGAGCTGGTCGCGGGCAAATGCTGCCGCAGCTTCCTCACCAAGCAGCCCCGCAACATTTTCATAGTTGTACCCGACATCAGTGAGGTCTTTGGCTAGCGAGTCGATGAGCAGTTGATTGTAGCTCTGGGGAGCGTCATCAATGGAAGAAAATTCAGCAGCATTCACACCTCCAAGTCTACCGAGTAACTCAACGGGTGATAGCTAGGCCAGGCAAACTACGGCGACCTATGATGTGGGCATGACCCAAGTAACGGTGACCTATCTCCAGCAACTCGACTCCGCTGATGTCATTCGCTCGGCCAAGTCCTTGCCCGAGGACGCCCGGATCGAGCTGGCCAAGGAGATCACCCCGGAATTTTCGCGGTTTCTGTATCAGAGCGTGGGCAGCGAATTGAACTGGTCTGACCGCCTGGGTTCGACCCGAGACCAGTGGGACGAAGTGCTCCGACGCCCGGGCTCAGAAACCTGGGTGCTCTACCAGCACGGTGCTCCCCAGGGGTACGTGGAGCTCGTCACGGAAGTCGCGGACGCCGGCAGCGAGGTCGAGATCTTCTACTTCGGCTTATTTCCCGAAGCTACCGGCCGCGGCCTTGGCGGGGTGCTGCTCAGCGAAGCACTGCAACAGGCCTGGGCCCTGGGTTCACGATGGCCGCAGCTGCCTGAGGTCAGCCGGGTATGGCTGCATACCTGCTCACTGGACGGACCGGCGGCGCTACCGAACTACCAGGCGCGAGGGCTGAGAATCTACCGGACCGAGGTGGAACAGGTCGACGTCAAGGATGCGTCGCGCGGAATGTGGCCGAAGGTGACCGCATAGAAAACGCGGGCTGGACTT
>NZ_JBLVOJ010000011.1:135420-137207 GCF_053543715.1 Glutamicibacter sp. AGC46 | reverse complement strand
AAGTCCACCCCGCGGTTGGTGAAAGCTGAAGTTAGGCGTCTACGGTGCTGCAGTCTGGGCAGCGGCGCAGTGCTTCGTCCTTTGCGCAGTCCTCGCAGAACAGGCGCAGGTTGCGGCAGGCCGGGTCCGAACAGTTCTCGAACTTGTTGGTTGGACCTTGGCAGCCCACGCATTCACCGATGGTGACAGCGTCTTCGGAGAATTCGGTATGCATGCGCTTATCGAAAACGTAGAGAGAGCCTTCCCATAGGCCTTCATCCCCGTACTTCTCGCCATAGCGGACGATGCCGCCCTGCATCTGGTACACCTCTTGGAATCCGCGTTTGACCATCAAAGCCGAAAGCACTTCGCAGCGAATGCCGCCGGTGCAGTAGGTGACCACCGGCTGGTCCTTCAGGTGGTCGTACTTGCCCGAATCCAGCTCGGCAACGAAATCGCGGGTGGTGTCCACTTCGGGGACAATCGCGTCCTTGAACTTGCCGATCTGCGCTTCGAATGCGTTGCGGCCATCGAAGAAATGGACCTTCTCGCCGGTCTTCTTCTTGTTGTCAACCAGCTCGTGAAGTTCTTCGGGGCGCAAGTGGGTGCCACCACCGACAACACCGTTCTCGTCAACTTCCAGTTCGCCAGGAGCGCCGAAGGTCACGATCTCGTCGCGAACCTTGACGGAGATACGCGGGAAGTCTTCTGCCGAACCTTCCGACCACTTGATATCCATCTTCTTGAAAGCTGGCAGTTCTCGCGTGGCCTTGACGTAGGCCTTGACTGCGGAGATCTCGCCACCAACGGTGCCGTTGATGCCGTCTTTGGAGATGATGATGCGTCCGCGCAAGCCCCAGCGCTCCAGCAGCGAGCGCTGCCAAAGGCGGATTGCCTCCGGGTCTGGGAGCGGAGTAAAAGCGTAATACAGAACAATACGATGAATGGCCACCCTACAATGTTAGTAGCTTTTGGCCGCGAAACGCCGAGGAAAAGAGCAATGTCACATTGATCTTTCCCGAAAATATCGAGCTCTCGGCCAGTGCAATAGTTCCAAGTAGGCAACGATTAGTTCAATGTCAGCTAATTCCTAGGAAAGACAAGGTAGGGTCAAATTATGGCATCAAACGCAAGCGATGAACTGATTGGCACCTGGGTAGCAGGCTGGGCTGGGGCTCGTGGTTATGAAACCCGCAACGAAGGACGGGTCCACGCTGCGCTGCGCCACGACACCACTGAAGACTGGGAATACGTCATCTATGGTCCCTCCAAAGAGGAACTCGCAGCAGTAGCCGAGACCCTGACGAAGCACCCGAACCGTCGGCTGACGGCTTTCGACGACTCCGCCGAGAATCTGGTTGCCATTGCGGCTGAAGTAGGCCTGCAGGTCACTGCCGATGACGAAGCACTGATGGTCACCGAACTAGCCGTGCACGACGTCGAGGTCCCACTGCCTGCAGACGGGTTCGTCTTCCAGATTGAACGCGATGGCACTCATGCCTACGTTTCGCTGCATCCCGAGGACAACCAGGAAGTCGTTGCGGCATCCGGCCATGTCTCAGCAGTTGGCGGATACGCAATCTTCGACCGCATCATCACCGGCGCCGATTTCCGCCGCAAGGGCCTAGGTACCCTGATCATGCGTGCGCTGGCTTCGCTGGCTCAAGAACACGATGTTGATGAAGGCCTGTTGATCGCTTCGGTCGATGGCCAGCAGCTTTACGCTTCGCTGGGCTGGACTTCGCTGGGCAAGGTTGTCATGTTCAAGGCCTAGGGCCTCCAAGATTACTCTTATCGCCGTGCTTGAC
>NZ_JBLVOJ010000011.1:122922-135373 GCF_053543715.1 Glutamicibacter sp. AGC46 | reverse complement strand
AAGCACGGCGATAGTCTTTAACTCCAGCAGTTCTCGGTCCGGAAGGCGTCCTCGTGAAGTCAGTGCGTTCTCTCTTAGATCCCTATGACCGGACCAATGATCCCGATGCTGTGGTGCACCGCCGCACCAGGACTGCCAAAGACGAGATCACCAGCCAATGGCCAGCGTGGCTCAGCGCTGAACTAGTTGGGATATTCCAGGGACTGGGCATCCAACAGCCTTGGCTACACCAGGCCCAAGCAGCCAACCTCATCCACGAGGGCCACCACACCATAGTTTCCACCGGTACCGCCTCAGGCAAGTCCATGGCCTACCTGATGCCAAGTCTGGAACAGTTGTACCAGGCGAAGGACAGCGGATTCAACGATGCTGATGCCGGTGCATCGGTGCTTTATATCTGCCCAACCAAAGCACTGGCAGCCGACCAGCTTTCCGCTGTGGAGTCCCTAGGCGTTCCCGGGGTCCGAGCCGCTCCCTACGATGGCGATACCGACCAGGCCACCCGTGCTTGGGTACGCCAGCACGCCAACTTCGTCTTCACCAACCCAGATATGCTGCACCGCGGCATCCTGCCCAACCATCCGGCCTGGTCCAGATTCTTCAAGCGCCTTCGCTACATCATTATCGACGAGGCCCATTCCTACCGTGGGGTCTTTGGCGCACACGTAGCCAACCTGATGCGCCGGTTGCGTCGCATTTGCGCCTATTACGGCAGCTGCCCGGTCTTCATCGGTGCGTCCGCGACGAGCTCAGACCCCGAAGCATCCTTCGGGCGTCTCATTGGGGCGCCAGCTCAGGCGGTGACCAACGATTTCTCCGCCAGCGGTGAACTGGTGATGGCCTTGTGGGAACCTCCGATGAGTGATCACCGCGGTGAAAACGGTGCGCCGGTACGGCGTACCGCCATCGCCGAGAGCGCTTCGATCCTCACCGATCTGATGGCTGATCATATTCGAACCATTGTCTTCATCAAGTCCCGCCGCGGTGCTGAAACAATCGCAACGCTCACCCGCAAGCATCTGGAAAAATTTGCACCGGATCTATCCGTCCGGCTTGCAGCGTACCGCTCGGGCTACTTGCCTAATGAACGCCGTGAGGTGGAAAAGCAATTGCGCAGTGGCGAGCTGCTGGGTGTCACCTCAACTTCGGCGCTGGAACTGGGTATCGATATTGCGGGGCTGGACGCGGTAGTGGTGGCTGGGTGGCCAGGCACCCGCGCATCGTTCTTCCAGCAAATCGGCCGTGCCGGACGTTCGGGCCAGGATGCGCTGGCGATCTTTGTCGCAGCTGAAGATCCGTTGGACACCTACCTGGCACATCATCCCGAAGCCATCTTCGATTTGGGTGTCGAAGCGACAGTCTTTGATCCGCAGAATAAGTATGTGCTTAGCGGCCACCTCTGCGCCGCCGCGCAAGAATCTCCCCTGCGCCCGGAGGAGTTGGAAATTTTCGGTCCGCAGACCGAACAGCTTCTGGATTCGCTGGTGCAACGCGGCTACTTGCGCCGGCGCCCGGCTGGATGGTTCTGGACGCATCCGCAACATGCGGCAGGGATGTTCTCCATTCGGGCCGATGGCGGTGGACCAGTGGACATCATCGATGCGGAAACCGGCGCTCTGCTAGGCACGATGGATTCCCCGCAAACGCATTATCAGGCGCATCCCGGGGCCATCTACGTCCATCAGGGTGCCAGCTACCATGTGGAAGAACTTGATGAGCAGAACCACGTGGTGATCGTGACTCGGGTGAATCCTGATTACTACACCACGGCGCGTGATCTCACCACGGTTGCCATTGATTCCGAGGAACGCAGCCGTAACCACCGAGAACTGACGATTCATTTCGGTGAAGTCACTGTGACCACCCAGGTCGTGTCTTTCCAGCGGAAGTCGGTGGCTTCTAATGAAGTGCTGTCCGAAGAACCGTTGGAGCTTGAAGCCCGGGATCTGAATACCAAGTCCATTTGGTTCACCCTGACCGAGCAGCGATTGCTTCGAGCTGGTTTGGAGGTAGATCAGTTCCCCGGAGCCTTGCATGCTGCCGAGCATGCCATGATCGGGTTGCTGCCGCTGGTTGCTACCAGCGACCGTTGGGATATCGGCGGAGTATCCACTGCGCTACACATGGATACCGGCCATCCGACAATTTTCGTCTATGACGCGCAGCCTGGCGGTGCTGGATTCGCCGAGCGTGGTTTCGAGCGCTTCACCGATTGGATCCGGGCCACCCGGGATGCCATCGAGGCCTGCGAATGCCAGCACGGCTGCCCAAGCTGCGTGCAGTCCCCCAAGTGCGGTAACCGCAATAATCCATTGGACAAGGCTGGAGCGATCTTGCTGTTGACGGCCGTGCTTGACGACGTGGAGCCAGCGCACCACCGCTAACCGCTTCCGCCATGCTCACCGCCCCGGTGCATCCAGTGGCGGTGCTCCCGCCCGTGCCTGGGCTTCGGCCAGATACAGTTCTATGCCCAGGGCACGGAATCCGACAGGAACGTTAGTCGTAACGCGCACCGACTGGCCGTCGGGTTCCACCGTGCATGCTGCCAGCAGTGCACCGTTGGATTCGGCCAACAACGCCGCAACTGTGCAGGGGTCCCCGGGGCGCAACCCGCGGGCCGTATCCGCAGCAGCCAGCGCCGACAGATCGGCGGCGCTGGCAGCCTGCATCGCGGCTCGGGTTGCTGCAACCCATGCTAAAACGGCACCGGCAATTAGCAGTGCAACAACCACGAGCGCTGTTGCCATGACCGTTCCGCTACCCTGTTCGCTTCGAAGGCTCCGCCGCTTTTTCATTCGACGGCCACACTGGCTTGTCCATGGATTTGAAGGCTGCCAACGATTGGAAGGCTCACCGATTTGCTGACGTGAACCTGCCAGTAGCCGTTGGCTGTTGAGAGCGAGAAACGGGCTTGGCTTCCTGCCAGCCTCACGCCGCTGGCGCGAGCGGTTGCATCGTCCTCGCCGCGGGCCAATTCCCTGGCCATGGCACCGGCTGCCTGCTGAACTTGGATCTGCTGGATCCCGACGACACCCAAGCACAAACCCAAGGACAGCATCATGGCAACCGCGGGTAGCAGCACCGCAAATTCGGCGGTACTGCTACCCGATTCGTCGCTGAAGCTCATGGCCTACAGCGACAGCGCTTTAGTAATCAGGCCCATCAGCATGCCACGTACGTCGCCGCTGGACAGGATGCTGATCAGCAAGCCGGCAAAAGCCACGGCAGCCAGCGTGACCATAGCAAATTCGGCGGTGGTGGATCCCTGCTCTTCTCGCAGCAGATCCCTGATTTCCCGGAACCGTCGGTTCATTGTGTTGTCCTTTCTAGACTGTCATCCCCGGCGTCGATACCGTGGATGTTGTGCTTCTACCATCGGCGAGCGCCGCGGGCAGCAACATGGGTTTCCTACGATCTGGGCATAACCTTCGGCCGGGGATTACTGGTAGCTGGGGAATAGCGCGATGATCAGTGGAACCACGCCCAGGGCGATGAAAGCCGGCAGTGCGCAGGCCCCTAGAGGCAGTACGAGCCTGGTACCGAATTGTGCTCCGAGGCGCGCGACTTTCTGTGCATGTTCACGGCGTTGCAGAATCGCGGTATTTCGTAGCAGATTGGCTGCCGGCGCTCCGGTCATGTGGGCAAAGTGCAGTGCTTTCCGCAGCGGGTCGAGCCAGGGCGGAACGGCTTCCCAGGCTTTGTCCCACGCCATGTTCATTTCCAAGCAGCGCGCTACGCTGCGCAGCACCGCGCACTGTTCAATGCTGTGACCGAGCAGATCGAGGATCTCGGTGATGGGCATCCCCGAGTCCAACAGGCTGGCGCTCAGATCCAGGATCAGCTCGACAGGTTTTTCATCTTCCTGCCGTCTTTTCCCAAGGCACTGCGGCGCCTTGCCTTCTCGACTTTTCGAGTTGGGCCGTCCTAATGCCAAAGCGATGGAAAGCGCCCCTAGAAGCAGAATCAGAACGATCATGACAGTGCCTGGCTAGTGGTTGCCTGCATGAGCCGCCGGCACCAGATCCGGTTGGCGATCCACAGCAATGCTCCAATGAGCACGCTGAGTTGCGCCGCCCATGATCGGCCTATTGTGCCCAGAACATCAATGCCCACAAGCAGACCGAATCCAAACCCGACTAGTGGAAGCCATGTCAGCAACTTAGTCGTTGCTTTCGGGCCAGCCATAGCCGCCTCGAATGCTTGCTGGGCTACTAGGGCGCATTCGAGGTCTTCGGCTAGCCGTTCCAGCACATCGGCAAGGCTTGCGCCGCTGCGTTCGGAGAGTTCCAGGCACCAGTGCAGTCGTCGCACCGCTGGACCTTGTCCCTGCTCCGCCGGAAGACCGGGTCCGGGAGCGCTGTTGCTTAGCCGATGCGTTGCTTGGAGGTCTTTGAGCGCTCGGATGATGTTCCCGCTGTCGTCCTCGGCCTCCAGCAACGCATCAACTGCGGGATGGAAATCCAATCCGCTTCGGAGCAGCGCCGAGAGTTCACGAATGATGCGGGCATCGGTGCTCAGTACCTGGTCATCGTCCGTGTGGCGTTCCGCCCCGCGATCCCGGAGCCTGCGCAGGGAACCCGCTTTGATTTTGCTTGCCGGGTGCGCGGGGATCCACAGCCACAAGGCCAGTGCGCCAAAGATGAGGATCAGCATTGGTCAACGCTCCTTGGCGTGCTCATCGCCTAGCGCCTTGGCAATGGTGCACGTGAGCGATGGGCCAAATCTGTTCGCCAGGAAGTTGTGCCCGTAGTCGGCCAGCGGTTCGGCGGCGTCCAGGTCTATCAGGCGCCGCATGTGCATCTGGCCATCGCTACCGGTGTCCAGGCATCCAAGGGCCACCGGTCCGCGCTGCCCTTGGCTCCCCCTGTTCATGTGAATGACAAGATCCAAGGCGCTGGAGGCCTGCAACGAAGTCGCCTGCACGCTCCATCCGGCGAGCGCACCCAGCGCCGCCAAGCGGGCCGGAACTGACTGCGGGTTGTTGGCGTGCATGGTGCCTGCGGCTCCCTGATGCCCCGTGTTCATGGCTGCCAGAAAATCGCGTATTTCCTCCCCACGGCATTCGCCAACGACCAGACGGTCAGGGCGCATGCGCAGGGCTTGGACAACCAAATCCTTCAGCTGCACCTGGCCGGCAGATTCGACGTTGGCCGACCGGGTTTGCAAGGACACAACATGCGGGTGCGGTACATGCAGTTCTTGCGAGTCTTCCACGATGACCAGACGGTGCCGCGGATTGGCTTCGGCAAGCATGGCTTGCAGGAGGGTAGTTTTGCCGCTGCCTGTTCCTCCGGTAATCAGGAAGTTCATCTGGCGTTCCACGATGGCTTGAAGCAGCGGTAGCCAGAACCCGTTCGATCCTTCCAGGACGGTGCCCAGTTCGAGCTGGGCACTGCGCTTGACGCGAATCGAGATCAGCGGTCCGGCTGTGGCAATTGGAGGCAGTACAGCGTGGACGCGGTAATTCTTCAAGCTCATGTCCATGAACGGGCTAGCTGAATCGAGCCGTCGGCCCGCAAGGGTTGCAAGATGGACGGCCAGGGTCCGAACCTGCTCTGGGGAAGAAAACCGGAATTCGGTGGGCTGCAGGCCGGCCGGAGAATCCGTCCAGACCATCCCTTGCCCGTCGACCAGGACATCGGTCACCTCGGGCCGCTGTGCGAAAGGCTCGAGGATTGATAATCCTGCCACTTCGTTCTGCAGCGATTCCAGCGATTGTGCGGCACCTTGGGAACCCAGAGCCGCGCCGGAGTCGTGAACGGCTCCTGCCAAGGCAATCGCATCAAGCTGCCCGCCGGTGAGCAATGCGCGTTCACGCACGGATTCAAGGATTTTGGCATCCAGCACAGGCCCGCCCGTTGATGGGTTGGCGTTGTGGCTATGCCGGCCCGGGCTCATGGGTGCTGCTCCTTCATTTGCGGTATCAGGCAGAGGTTGGACAGGTGCTGGCGCAATGCCCGGGATTTGAAACTGTCGTATAATTGGCCGCGCTCGATCGCTTTGCTGATCCGGGGAAAATCGGGGAAGGCACCAAGAATCTGAGGAAAACCCGCAGGGGTGCTGCGTAGTTTCTGTTCCCCGCACAGCACCACTTCCCCAGAGGCTGGCACGGTCAGCGAACTGACAGTGGCGATATTCCGGTCTATGAATTGGTTCAGTGCCAGCCGTTGCGGATGCGGTGCGCGCCCGGCATCCACTACGACCAGATCGAATCCTTGCCGGGCGGCGGCCAGCAGGCGGATCACCAGCTGGTCCTCCAGCTCATGCGTTCTGCTTGCCTGGGACCAGGTCAAGATCGCGGTATCGCGAAGCTTCGGCAGCGTTTCAGCCAGTTGATGAGCAGCAAGCGCGCCACCGGATTGCCGCAATTCTTCCCATCCAATTCCCGTTGGCGGTTGGGTGCAAACCAGCGGCCAAGCGCCCTGGGAATGCGGATCCAGATCAATCATGGCGCTGCGAAGACCACTTAATGTCCCGGCATGCGCCAGCAACAGGGCCAGGGTCGTTGTTCCCAGCCCGCCTGCTGTGGAATGCAGTGCCAGTGTGTGTCCATGCCCTGCCCTCATGGCCCATAGACCCAGGTACTCGCCGAGCCATTGGCTGGCCGAGGGCAAAACTGCCACCCTTGCCTTGGGAATTCTGCTGGCCAAGCTCCACACGATGGCCTCGCCATCTTCCAGACCGACCAGGACATCCACCGGCCGGCTCGTATTTTCGGCTAGTGCTGCCATGTCGCTGCCCCACAGCACCGGCCCAGAACCATCGGCGGGCAGCAGCTGCGGGTCGGTGCATTTGTTGATTCTCACCGCCGCGCCGACCGCGATCACTGCGCATCGCTCAATAATCCGTGCATCGTTGCTCACGATGGTGCAGATCGGTTCATCTTCCGCCGTGTGGTCAGCCGCTGCCGGCCTCCTGGTGCTGTTCGGAGGCGCCTGCGCGAAATCCAGTTCAGTCATCACGAATCGTTGGGTGTCCTTCAGCGGTTTAGCCGATGAGGACACTGATAGCCATTTCATGCATCGAGCGTGGCATCTGCCTAATCATTTGCGTGCCGCTCGCCAACCAACTGGGGATATCGGCCGCTGGCACGGCACAATAGATCCATGAGTGCCATCGCTTTCCTTGCTGCCGATCCTGATGGCTATGCCCTGATCGATCTTCGCGACCAGTATTCTGGCAACTCGCTGCAGCCGGTCGTCTCGGTATCCCGGGATGATTTTGCCGGATTTGTTGCCGAAATCGAAGCACGGCATTCGCCCCGATGGGCCATGCTCCGCACCACCCCGTGGATGCAGCCACTTGTTTCTGCGGGTGTTCATCTGGCCAAGGCCTGCATTCTCTCCTTGGCCCAACGCATCTTGCACCGCTCGCCGCTGAGTGAGGAAAAGCTCGAAGACTTCGATCTTGAACGACCAGTTCAGGCTCACGAAAGGGCCAACCAGGATGCGCTCTTTGCCGCCCCGACCTCCGGCGAATCCCTTTCCGAGCTCGTAGCCATGTACGTTGCCCAGCGCAAGGCGTTGCCGCAGGATCCCAGCACCCGTCAGCGTCTGGAATTATTGATCCACGCCGAATCGGTAGGTGCGTTGATTGCCTGCGAGATGGAAGCGGCCGGTTTGTCGTGGGATGAAGCCGGACACCGCGCCCTGCTGCGCGAGCAATTGGGCGAACGCGTATCCGACTATGGACGGCCGCCGAAACTCGCGGCCAAGGCCCAGCAATTGGCCAAGGCATTAGGCAGTCCCGGGCTCAATCCGGATTCGCCGCAGGAGCTGTTGCGCGCCCTGCATAAGGCCGGTTTCGCGGTGAGCTCGGTGCGGGCCTGGGAACTGGAGCAGATCAAGCATCCATTGATTTCTGAGGTTCTTGAATACAAGAAACTCTCGCGTCTTGCCAGCACCCATGGTGATGCGTGGTTGGATCAATGGGTGAAAGGCGGCCGTTTCCATCCGCATTATGTGCTGGGAACGGTGACTTCAGGACGCTGGGCCGCTTCTGGTGGCGGGGCGCTCCAATTGCCGCATTCCATCCGGCAGGTCGTGCGCACCCGTCCCGGCTCGACGTTTGTGGTGGCCGACGGGAGGCAACTGGAACCTCGAATCCTGGCAGCTATTTCCAATGACCAGCAATTGCAAAAAGCAGGCCAGCAAGATGACCTGTACCAGTGGCTGCTCGATGCCCAGCTCGTGGCTTCCCGAGATGAGGCCAAGCTGGGCATGCTCTCGGTCATCTACGGCGGTGGCGGCGGTGCTTCAGGTGCAGTGGGTGCGGCCCTGACCCGCAGTTTTCCCACCGCCATGCGTTTTGTCGAACAGGCAGCTCTTGCCGGCGAGCAAGGTGAAGGCGTGCGCAGTTTCCTCGGCCGCGGCTGCCCGCCAGCCGATGAGCAGTGGCTGCAGGCGCAGAAAGCTACCAACGATGAAGCATCGCAGCGGGCTGCTGACGGCGCGGCGAGAGCCCGCGGCCGGTTCACCAGGAACTTTGTCGTACAGGCGACCGCCGCGGAGTGGGCTTTGGTGTGGATGGGCCACGCACGGCACCTGATCCATCAGGCCGGGTGGAGCCAGACCTGCCGCCAGGTGTTCTTTGTCCATGACGAAATCGTCTTTGAATGCCCCACCGAATTGGCTGGGCAACTGCAGGAGCTCATCCGGCATGCGGCCATGCTCGCCGGGCGTTCCCTGTTCGGCCAGGCCTCGCCGCGCTTCCCGGTCAGTGTTGCGATCTCCGGGAACTACGCGGATGCGAAGTAGCCGGCTTCAGGCCATGCGCAGTTCACGGCGGTTGTTCCACGGCTGGGTCCAACCCAGCTCGTTGAACAGCCTGTCCAGCACGATCGCGGTGAAGCCCCAGATGATCCGGTCGTCAAAATCGAAGGCCGGGGACTTGAACTTCTGATTGCCGCGCTGCACCACGCCGGTCAGGCGATTCCTCGGCTCCAGCAGGTGCGCCACCGGGGCGCGGAATACGCCGGCGCTTTCGGCCGGGTCAGCCGGATAGACCCTGGATTCGGTATGCCACCAGCCAATCACCGGGGTGACCAGGAAGTTCGAAACCGGCAATTCGGTTTCCCCCAAGGTGCCCAGGACCTCGATCCCGGAGGTGTCCACGCCAGTTTCCTCCCACGCCTCGCGCAAGGCGGCGTCGGCAACGCTCGAATCCTCCTGGTCGATCCCGCCTCCGGGGAAAGCGATCTGGCCCGCGTGCTTGCGCAGGGTCGCGGCGCGCTCCACGAACAGCACGTCCAGATCGCCGGCCCGGGAGTGCGGCTCCAGGGCCGCTTCGCCGGCAGCACCGAACAGGATCAGGACCGCGGCACGGCGCGCAGCACCGAGCTCGATATCGCTCATCACCCATTCGCTGGGCAGTTTCTGCGTTGCCCCGACCTGTGCCGTGTGGCGGGCAATTACTTTTTCCAGTTCCAAGCGCGCGCTCATGCGTCCAATCCGTATCCTTCAGCCCTCAGCTCGCGGCGGGTTGCGCCGGCGATCATTTTCGCCAGCAATTCTTCCCGTCCTGGTGCGAGCTCATACTTGAGCAACGCTGTGGCCTTGGCAGGTATTTCCTCGCCGATGCCGAACGAGGGGCAAAGCTTGGCGATGGCGCAGGCCCCGCAGGCAGGTTTGCGCGAGTGGCAGACGCGGCGGCCATGGAAGACCACGCGGTGGCTGAGCATCGTCCAGTCGCGTTTTTCGAACAGTTCCCCCACCGCGTGCTCGACCTTGACCGGATCGGTTTCATCGGTCCACCCAAAGCGGTTGGCCAGGCGCCCGAAGTGGGTGTCCACGGTGATTCCGGGAACACCGAAGGCATTTCCCAGCACGACGTTGGCGGTTTTGCGTCCCACCCCGGGAAGCTTCACCAGCTCTTCGAGCTTGGCTGGCACTTCTCCGTCAAAGCGTTCAACCAAGGCGGCGGATAGCCCGAGCAGGGAGTCCGTCTTGGCGCGGAAGAAACCGGTGGGGCGGATCAGCTGCTCAAGCTCGCCCCGTTCGGCTTGGCTCATTGCGTGGGCGTCCGGGAAACGGGCGAAGAGCGCTGGAGTGATGGCATTGACCCGCACGTCGGTGGTCTGCGCGGAGAGCACGGTGGCTACCAGCAGTTCGAAGGGGTTCTCGAAGTCCAGTTCGGGCACCGCGTAGGGGTAGGCCTTCGCCAGTTCCCGGTTGATCTTGCGTGCCCGGCGCTTCAGCCCCAGCTCGGTTTCGTTGTCCAATTTCTTCGCCACGCTTTAGATCGTGTCATGAGGGCGTGAAGTTTTCACCCTTGGACACCACCTTGGCGTGCTGTTCATCGCGTGCAGCTAACCGCTCGGCGCACAAATTACCCCATTTCCCCTTTCCCGGTGACACAAAGCACACCGGCCCTGCTGGAGGATGTAACTTTGATCACAGGGAAATATTTGTGACTACGCGGAAGGACGCGAACCCAGTGAGTGATTCGAAAACCTTGGATAACCTGTCGACCGAAACCCGTTCCTTTGCCCCGAGCAAGGACTTCAGCGATCAGGCCATCGCAACGCAGGCCCGCTACGACGCAGCCAAGGCAGACCGCTTGGGCTATTGGGCGGACCAGGCACGCCAGGTACTGACCTGGGACACCGATTTCACTGAAACCTTGGACTGGTCGCAGGCACCGGTGGCCAAGTGGTTCGTCGGCGGCAAGCTCAACGCGGCCTACAACGCGCTGGACCGCCATGTGGAAAACGGCCTGGGCGACCGCGTCGCCATCTACTTCGAAGGCGAGCCGGGCGATACCCGCACCTACACTTACGCGCAGCTGACCGAAGAGGTCAAGAAGGCCGCCAACGCTTTCGAATCCCTGGGCGTGGCCAAGGGCGACCGCGTGGCCGTCTACCTGCCAATGATCCCGGAAGCCGTCATCACCATGTTGGCCTGCGCCCGCATCGGCGCCATCCACTCGGTGGTCTTCGGCGGCTTCTCCGCCGACGCGCTGCGCAGCCGCATCGATGATGCGGACGCCAAGCTCGTGGTCACCGCCGATGGCACCTGGCGCCGCGGCAAGCCGTCCTCGCTGAAGCCGGCAGTCGATGCGGCGCTGGAAGCACCGGGCCACACCGTGGAAAACGTTCTGGTGGTCAAGCGCAACGGCGAGCCCACCGAATTCGGCGCACTGGACAAGTGGTGGGATGACGTCGTCGGCACCGCCGCCACCGAGCACACTGCGGTAGCCCACGACTCCGAGCACCCGTTGTTCGTGCTGTATACCTCGGGCACCACTGGCAAGCCCAAGGGCATTGTGCACACCACCGGCGGCTTCTTGGCCCAGGGCGCCGTGACCCACCGCGACACCTTCGATTTGCACCCGGAAACCGACGTGTACTGGTGCACCGCGGACATCGGCTGGGTGACCGGCCATTCCTACGTCACCTACGCGCCGCTGGTCAACGGCGCCACCCAGGTGATCTACGAGGGCACCCCGGATACCCCGCACCAGGGCCGCTGGTGGGAACTGGTGGAAAAGTACGGCGTCACCATCCTGTACACCGCGCCCACCGCAATCCGCACCTTCATGAAGTGGGGCCGCGAGATCCCCGATGGCTACGACCTGTCCTCGCTGCGCGTGCTGGGTTCGGTGGGCGAACCGATCAACCCGGAAGCATGGATGTGGTACCGCGATGCCATCGGCACCAACAACGGCAAGAACGGCGAGCGCAAGGAACACCCGGCCCCGATCGTGGACACCTGGTGGCAGACCGAAACCGGCGCGCACATGATCGCTCCGCTGCCGGGCGTCACCGCAACCAAGCCGGGTTCGGCCCAGGTGGCCGTGCCGGGCATCGCCATTGACGTGGTGGATGAAGCCGGCGAATCCGTGGCCGACGGCGAGGGCGGCTTCCTCGTCATCCGCGAGCCGTGGCCAGCGATGCTGCGCGGCATCTGGGGCGACATGGAACGCTACAAGGACACCTACTGGTCGCGGTTCGAGAACATGTACTTCGCTGGCGACGGTGCGAAGAAGGACGCCGATGGCGATATCTGGCTGCTGGGCCGCGTGGATGACGTGATGAACGTCTCCGGGCACCGCCTGTCCACCACCGAGATCGAGTCCTCGCTGGTCGCCCACCCATACGTGGCAGAGGCCGCCGTGGTGGGAGCGAAGGACGAGACCACCGGCGAGGCCGTGGTGGCCTTCGTGATCCTGCAAACCGAGCCGGCGGAAGGCGAGGATGTGGTGGCGACCCTGCGCAACCACGTGGGCAAGGACATCGGCCCGATCGCCAAGCCGAAGCATGTGCTGGTGGTTCCGGAACTGCCTAAGACCCGCTCGGGCAAGATCATGCGCCGCCTGCTCAAGGACGTGGCCGAGGGCCGCGAGGTCGGCGATGCCACCACGCTGTCCGATTCAACGGTGATGAGCCAGATCGCGCAGTCCATGGGCAAATAGCCTCAGCACGCCCCAGTGCAGCAAGCCGCCCTTCGTCCAC
>NZ_JBLVOJ010000011.1:95935-122863 GCF_053543715.1 Glutamicibacter sp. AGC46 | reverse complement strand
TGTGGACGCACGGCGGCTTCTTGTATTACGGGGCCAAAGAATTCGGGCGGGAATTTCCCGGTTGTGTAATAGATTTGAGTTCATGACTGAGAACGCATCGAACACCATCTTGCTGCTCAACGGCCCCAACCTGAATCTGCTGGGCACCCGGGAGCCGGAAATCTATGGCCACGACACCCTGGCCGATGTTGAGCAGCTGGCCCGGGAAACCGCTGCGGCCCTCGGCTTCGAATTGCGCGCCTTGCAGTCCAACCATGAGGGTGTGCTCATCGACGCGATTCACGAGGCCCGCACTACCGCAGCCGGCATCATCATGAACCCCGGCGCATTCACCCATACATCTGTGGCTATTGCCGATGCCATCAGCGGCGTGCAGTTGCCAGCCATCGAGGTGCACATCTCGAACGTGCACAAGCGTGAAGCGTTCCGCCACCATTCCTTCATCTCGCCGGTAGCCAGCTCGATCATCATCGGTGCGGGCGTGCACGGCTACAAGCTGGCGGTTCAGCAGCTCGCGCATTTGCTGGGCAAATAGCCGCAAGCCCTAGCCGGTGACGCAGTCGCCTGTTTTGATGCTGGTGCGCCGATCGCCGCCCAGCTCCATGGCGTTCTCGATCTCTTCGAGGCTCAGGGCGAAGCCGACCTCGTCATCGCTGCGCGACTTGGCGAAGATCAAGCCCACCGCGTCGCCGGATTCATCCAGCAGCGGTCCGCCGGAATTGCCCTGGGCTACTTCCGCGGTGAGCTGGTAGACAGAGATTCGAGATGGGTCCGCGCCATAGATATTGGCAATGGAGACGAAGGCACGGGAAGCGATCAAGGCTCCGCGGATCTGCTGCGGGCCGCCCGCTGGGTGCCCGACAAAGGTTGCCGAGTCGCCGCGCATCAGGTCATCAGCGGCGAGGTCGATAGGCTCTGCCTCCAGCCCTTCGACGTAAAGCAGCGCGATGTCGGCCTTGGGATCGAAATAAACAACCTTTCCGCGGTGAACTTCATCACCGCCGACCTCCACGGTTGCCGCGCTCAATCCGGCGACCACGTGCGCGTTGGTCATGACCAGCTCGTGGTCGACAACGAAGCCTGAGCCGGTCAGGTTCACACCGCATTGCACCGCGGTACCGGAGATCTTGGCGGCCGATTGGGCAGCGGCCAGCTGCAGGTCGTTAGCTGCCCATTCGGTGTTGGCCGGCGCCTGGACCGGGGGCGCGAAAGGCTCCAGGAATGCGGGGAGGGTTTCGGCGATCACCTTGGAGCGTGCGGTGGAAATCGCGGCATCGACAAACTCGGGTGTCAGGCCACGAATCGAGTCGATCATCTTGGACTTGCTGATCTCCAGCGAAAGCCTTGGAATACCCATGCTTGAAGTGGAAAAGGCCAAGCCACCGATGATTGTGGCGGTAATGAACACCGACAGCACGCCACCGGCAATGCGGTCCGCGGCACGCAGGAAATCGACATTCATCCAGTGGCGGATGCGGGTTGCAATCACCCGTCCCAGAGCTTGCCCGAGAATGATCAGCACGGCTGCGGTAGCTATCATCAGGCCGACCCGCCACCAGGGGTTCGTGGCGAAGGTGGAAACCAGCGGGATGGCGAAGAATGCGGCGACGCCGCCGACAATCAGGCCGAGCATGTCGCCAATGGTCAGCAGAAAACCTCGACGAACTCCAACAACGAAAAACGTCAGCAAAACAGCGCAGATGACTACGTCGAGCCAGCTGAAAATTCCGAGCACCAAGACCCCAGTTCATTCATAAAGTTCGTATAGACCCAAGGTACCCTTAGAAGCTGATGGATTTCTGCGAGCAGATTCGCGAGTTTTAGTCGAATGTGCGTGATTTTCAACATTTTCTTGGTTAAACCACGTGTGGAAACTGTCACATTGTTACCGAATACGGCACAATGAAGTAAGCGCCTACTACTGTTGACAGGAGATTTAATGGATATCGAGGTACTGCGTCGCGCGCCACTGTTTGCGTCGCTTGGTGATGAAGTATTCGCCGCGCTAACCGAAGAATTGACCGAGGTTGATCTCTCCCGCGGCGCATCGGTGTTCCGTGAAGGCGATCAGGGTGACCGTCTGTACTTCATCGTTTCGGGCAAGATCAAGCTGGGTCGCACCTCTTCGGATGGTCGCGAGAACCTGATTGCTGTTCTTGGCCCAGGCGAACTGTTTGGCGAGATGGCATTGTTCGATCCACACCCACGCAACGCAACTGCAACCGCCGTGTCCGAGACCCGCTTGGCGGGCCTGAGCCACGAGAACATGCGCAAGGCTATCTTGAGCTCCCCTGAGGTCTCGATCCAGCTGCTGCAGGCTCTGGCTGCACGTCTGCGTCGTACCAATGAGTCCCTGGCCGATCTGGTCTTCTCTGACGTTCCTGGCCGTGTTGCCAAGGCTCTGTTGGATCTGGCTGACCGCTTCGGTCGCCCAGCTACCGACGGCATCCTGGTTGCCCACGAACTGACTCAGGAAGAGCTGGCTCAGCTCGTTGGTGCTTCCCGCGAAACCGTGAACAAGGCTCTGGCCGAGTTCGTGCAGCGCGGCTGGCTGCGCCTGGAAGCACGCGCCGTCGTGATCCTGGATATCCAGCGTCTGCGCCAGCGCTCGCGCTAAACCGCAGTGATGCAAACAGGCCGGGAATCCTTCAAGGATTCCCGGCCTGCTTTGTTTAAGTTCTGCTCTCAGTGCCCGGCAGTAGTCTGCCATGGGCGGGAGGATTCAGCGCTCATGGAGCCAAGGACTTCCAGATAGTAAATGCCATCGCGCACCAGCAGGTCCGGATGCTTGAGATTCAACGAACGGGCCCGCGAAAGGTAGGCGACCACTCCATTGGCCTCCGCCATGGCTTCCAGGATCATTTCCACCGCCGGGTAGCTAATCTCCGAGAGCGCGAGGTTCACTGTGTTGGGTTGGCCAACGCTGTCCCCCAGCTCGCTGGTGCTGCGTTTGGCCAATATTTCCCCGGCGGCACACCAGCGCCCCCATTTGCCTTTGCCGCGCAGCAAGGCAGCCTCCTGGCGGTTGGGCACGGTGGCAGTGAAGTACCAGGTGTCGAAGCGGCGCAGGGCAAAGTTCGGGTTGAGCCAGTGGGATACCGGACGCAAAAGGTCTGTGCGCAAGCCCAGTCCGCGGCGGCGCAGGAATTCGTCGAAGGCCAGGTCCTGTCCGGCGATTGCTTCGCGGGCGGTCATCCAGTCTTCTGCATCGGTCATTTCGACCACGGATTGCTCATCGGTGCCGGCCAGCAGGATTCCGGTCTCTTCGAAAAGCTCGCGGATGGCGCAAACGATGTATGCCTGCGCCAACTGCTGGTCCAGCATGTCCATGCGCTTGGACCATTGGGACAGGCTCGGACCGAACCATTGGTAGGTGGCACGGTCGCTCGCCTCGTGGCTGCCGCCTGGAAAGGCCACGTTGCCCAGTGGGGAGCCCCCGGGGCGATAAGTCAGATAGGTCTCCACGCCGTGGGAAGAATCCCTCACAAGGCAGATGGAGGACGCGCGCCGCGGGGTGCGCGGCGTGCGCGAACCGAAAGAGAACCAGTTTTCGGCGGTGGCAATTTGATGCGGTGGCAAATCAAAGAGCCGGCGCACCATACCGCTGCGCGGCCCCGCCGGGAATGCCCGGCGGGACCGCGCAGCAGGAATCTGGCTTGAATTACTCAAATTCGGCGATGACCTCGACCTCGACAGGTGCATCCAGCGGCAGAACGGCAACGCCGACGGCCGAGCGTGCGTGCAAGCCTGCATCGCCGAGTACCTCGCCGAAGAACTCCGATGCCCCGTTGATGACGCCTGGCTGTCCGGTGAAGTCCGGTGCCGACGACACGAAACCGACAACCTTCACGATGCGCTTAATGCGATCTAGATCACCAATTTCGGCCTTGATGGCGGCTAGCGCGTTAAGCGCAGCGGTCTGCGCCTGGGCCTTCGCCTCCTCGGCCGAAACCTCGGCACCAACCTTTCCAACGGCTGTGAGTTCACCCTTAATCAGCGGAAGCTGGCCAGAGGTGTAGACATAGTTGCCGGTGGTAACGGCTGGCAGGTAGGCGGCTACCGGCTTTGCCACAGCTGGCAAGGCATGACCGAGCTCGGCCAGACGAGCCTCGACACGCGAGGAAGTAGCTTCTTGCATGGGATTTCTCCTTCAGTAAATGTTGTTGCTAGTTACGCTTTCGGACGCTTCATGTAGGCCACTGGAGATGAGCCGTTGGGGCCTGGAACCACGGTTACCAGCTCCCAGCCATCGTCACCCCACTGGTCCAAAATCTGCTTCGTAGCGTGAATCAAAAGCGGCAAAGTGGCGTATTCCCATTTAGTCATACTCGATACGTTAGCGCGTCCTTGTAAACTAGTGGGTATGGCAGCCAAGAAGTCCCCTTTTTTTGATACCGCTACCACCCTGGGAAAAGTCGTTGCATTCTTCGGAATCAGCGCCCTGTGTGGTGTGCTCGCAGCAGGCATGCTCGTGCCCATTGCAGCTATCGCAAAAACCGGTTTGACCACCGGTAACAACATCGTCAGCGCGCTCCCGAGCTCGTTTGAAAAGCTCCCCATCCCGGAGCCTTCCACGATCCTTGACGCTGATGGCAAGGCCATTGCGAACTTCTACCAGCAAAATCGCCAGCCTGTGAAGCTAGATGACATCTCGCCAAACATGCGCAAGGCGATCATCTCGGTGGAAGATGAGCGTTTCTACGAGCACAAGGGCATCGACCCCAAGGGCATCGCCCGTGCAGTAGTTGGCAACCTCACCTCTTCGAGCCGCTCTGGTGCTTCCACCCTGACCCAGCAGTACGTGAACAACCTGCTAGTGAATAACCAGGTGCTCACCGGTTCGGACGAATCCACTGTT
Organism: Glutamicibacter sp. AGC46; assembly: GCF_053543715.1. Lineage (NCBI taxonomy): Bacteria > Bacillati > Actinomycetota > Actinomycetes > Micrococcales > Micrococcaceae > Glutamicibacter > Glutamicibacter sp. AGC46. The sequence goes on along the minus strand of NZ_JBLVOJ010000011.1, from coordinate 118,005 downwards.
TCCGGCCAGAAGGGCTACTCGGATAAGATCCGCGAGCTGAAGTACGCGGTGGCCATCGAGAAGGAAATGTCCAAGGACCAGATCCTGGAGGGCTACCTGAACCTGGTGCTCTTCTCGGGTCGCGAGTACGGCGTGCAGGCTGCCGCTCAGCACTTCTACTCAACCGATGCCAAGGACTTGAACGTGCAGCAGTCGGCCATGCTTGCCGGCATGGTCCAGCTGCCAAACGTCTACAACCCGATCAACAACCCTGAGCGATCCATCGACCGCCGCAACAAGGTGCTGGGCAACATGTACCGCACCGGCGCAATCACCAAGAAGGAATACGACAAGGCGGTGAAGTCGGACCTGGAACTGGATCCGCGCACGTCCCCTTCCGGTTGCACCGCGGCCAAGGAAAATGCCTACTTCTGCGACTACGTCACCAATCTGATCCTTTCCGATGACACCTATGGCAAGACCAAGGAAGATCGCGAAGGCCTGCTGTACCGTGGCGGCTTGACCGTCAAGACCACCCTGAACAGCAAGCTGAACAAGAAGGCCGCCAAGGACGCAGCGAAGGCTATCGATCCAAAGGCCAAGTCCAACACCGACATTTACTCCTCGATCGTTTCGGTCGAGCCGGGCACCGGCAAGATCCTGACCATGGCGCAGAACACCACCTACGGTCCGGAAGTCAAGAACTCGGGCGAGAACACCTATTACAACTTCGCTGTCGAGCGTTCCCTGGGTGGCGCTGGCGGGTTCCAGGGTGGTTCTACCATGAAGCCGTACACCACCTTGGGCTGGCTGTCCGAAGGCAACCGCATGTACGACAAGATCAATGCCAAGAAGCAGGTTTTCGTACCCGGCTCCAAGTGGCGGGCATCTTGCCTTCCCGGAGGAACGACAACTGTTGGTTCTAATTGGGAACCGAAGAATGCATCGCCTGGCTTCTACCGCTCGATGACCGTGGATACCGGCCTGTACTGGTCGATCAATACCGCGACCGTGCAGGAGGCCTACAAGACCGACCTGTGCACCATCGCCGATTACACCAAGAAGCTTGGCGTACTGGATCAGGGCGCCAAGGGCGGCCCTGCCCCGATCTCGCCTTCGAACCCTTCGTTCATCATCGGCTCGGCAGAAATCACCCCGCTGTCCCAGGCCGCCGCATTCGCTGCATTCGCCAACAAGGGCGAGTACTGCGAACCACGCGCCATCAACAGCGTGACCGACAAGGACGGCAACGAGTACAAGGTCAAGAAGGAATCCTGCTCCCAGGAAATCGACCCGACCTACGTTGCCGATCTGAACGGCACCCTGAAGAAGATCGCCACCAACCGCGTCTCCAAGGGCCGCGTCGACGGCCCAATCGCTGGCAAGACCGGTACCAACAACTACGCGTCCTCGACCTGGTTCGTCGGCTACACCACCGGAATTTCCACCGCCACCTGGGTCGGCCGACTCAAGGGCAAGGCCGGCGAAGAGAAGAACCAGATGCACGGCGCGATGGTCAACGACAAGAAGGCCCCTTGGATGGTCGATTCCTCGACCTTCGCCGCCCCGCTGTGGGTGGACTTCATGGAGGAGGCCGTGCACGAATACGAGCGGAACAACTTCGGTTCGGCCCGTCGCCAGCCGCCTCCGCCAAAGCCGAAGGAAGAAGACGATTCCAAGTCCGACTCGGATGAGAAGGACAATGACAAGGAAGAGTCGAAGGAAGATTCCAAGCCTAAGGAAGAATCCTCGCCGAAGCCCGACTCCGATAACAAGGGCAACGGAAACGGCAATGGAAACGGCAACGGCAAGAAGTCCGATGACTAGCTGAATATTCGAAAGGCCGCGTTCAACTTTGGTTGGACGCGGCCTTTCGGTTTAGATTGGCATAGGAGAACTCCACCAGAAGTTGCCTCCGGGCTTGAAAGGACGATGGCACAGAAGTCATGGTTGAACAGAATAATTTCGCTTCGGCATTACGTCATGCCAGCGGTACTGCGGCCCTTGCCGCCACCGGCGCTCTGGCCATCGGCGGAGCTCTGGTGGGCTATGGCATGCTGGAGGCCCAAAAGTTCGGGCTGCGCCACGAATCGCTTAAGGTCCTGCCCCGCGGATACGGCGACATCAAGGTCCTGCACCTTTCGGACATCCACATGGTTCCAGGGCAGGAAGCCAAAACCCAGTGGCTGCGCGGTCTGGCTGATCTGAAGCCCGACTTTGTCATCAACACCGGGGATAACCTCAGCCACCGCAAGGCCGTGCCGGCTTTGATCAAGGCGCTGGAACCGCTGATGGCTTTCCCTGGCGCCTTCGTTCCCGGGTCCAATTGCTACTACGCTCCGAAGCTGAAGAACCCGTTCAGGTATTTGGCTCCTTCCACCGGAACTCCCAACCCTGCCCCGCGGGACCAGTTGCCGTTCGAAGAAATGCACCGGGCCTTCGGCGGAGCCGGCTGGATCAACATGTCCAACCGTGCGCATTCCACGGTGCTCAATGGCCTGCGCCTGGATCTTACCGGCGTGGATGATCCGCACATCGACCGGGACCTCTTCGCTGGCTGGCCGCGTGGTTCCTCCTCAAGCAGCCAGGCGCCCCACGTGCGCATTGCGCTCACCCACGCGCCCTACCAGCGGGTTCTTGACCAATTCACCGAGGCGAAGGCTGATGTCATTTTCGCTGGCCACACCCACGGCGGCCAGGTGTGCATCCCGGGCTATGGCGCATTGGTCTCCAACTGCGATCTGCCTACGTGGCGCGCCCGCGGCCTGAGCGATTGGGAATACAACGGCAACACCGTTCCGTTGAATGTTTCCGCTGGCGTGGGCACCTCGCGCTTCGCTCCGATTCGCTTCGCCTGCCCGCCGGAAGCCATCATGGTTACCCTGGCTGCCCGCGACTAAGCCACGAAATTTCTTCGGGTAATCCCCGGTCAAGCACCTTCTTGGTGCTCGACCGGGGATTATTTGCCTCCAATGTGAAGCACTTCATTCCAATAGTTGCCTATTGATTGAATTATCCCAACTACTGCCGGTAGTCTGTAACTCTGTCAAACTTCTGGATGAATGCGGGGTACCGTGGCTCAAGCTCAACAGGCCGGTTCGAAAGATCCGGTCCCGCTCTCCGCAACACTGAAACGGCTTGCTCCATTCGTCAAGCCGATCTTCCCCCGGCTCTTTTGCGGTTTCCTCTGCGCGCTCGGCGCCGGAATTGTCGCGCTGGCCATCCCCCAGGTGCTCGCCTGGCTGGTCAATGTCGTCCTGCATCGTGATGGGGCAGCCTCGGAGGTGTGGCTCTCTGTTGGCATCGTTGCCGCATTGGGCCTTGTCGAAGCCCTGCTGATCTTCCTGCGCCGCCAATTCGTGCTGAATCCCGCAGCAGGCCTTGAAGCGCAGATGCGCATCCGCTTCTACAAGCACCTGCAGCGCCTGCCCGTGGCGTTCCACGAACGCTGGGGCTCGGGGCAGCTTCTCTCCCGCTCCATGTCGGATCTCTCCTTGTTGCGCCGCTGGCTCGCGTTCGGCGCGATGATGCTGGTTGTTGAAACCGTCACCGTCATCACCGGGCTGGTGCTGATGTTCACCCATTCATGGATCCTGGGACTGCTCTACCTGCTGGGATCTATCCCGATTGCCATCAAGGCCTACCGTTTCCGCAACGACTACCGGGCCGCCAGCCGCCGCAGCCAGGACCAGGCTGGGGACCTGGCCACCGCGGTGGAAGAATCAGTGCACGGCATCCGCGTCATCAAGGCCTTCGGCCGCGGGCCGCATGTCTACGCGGGCTTCAGCGCCCAGGCAAAGTCCCTGCAGGAAACCGAAATAACCAAGGCCAAGACGCTGGCCAGCTTCCTGCTCACCGTCGTTGCGGTGCCTGAAACCATTCTGGGCATCGGCCTGCTGATCGGCATTGCCCAGGTCGCCAACGGCACGCTGAGCGTCGGCTCGCTGGTGGCCTACTTCGCCATCGCCGCGGTCATCGCCGGCCCCGTCGAGGGCATGGGAATGCTGCTGGGCATGACACTGAGCACCAAAACTGCGCTGGACCGCCACTTCGAGGTCATGGATTCAATCAATGACATCGATTCTACCGCGCAGCCCCGGGTCCCTGCAGAACGCGATGGCAGCGTGAAGCTGGAGCATGTGCGCTTCGCCTACCCGGATACCGCCGGTACCCACCGGCCGATCCTGGCCGACATCAATCTGGAGATCCGTCCCGGGGAAACCATGGCCCTTGTCGGCATCACCGGTTCGGGCAAGTCCACCTTGCTGAACCTGGTTCCGCGCCTGCATGAAGCGACCTCCGGCGAGGTGCTCATCCACGGACAGGACGTCAAGGACTGGGACCTCCAGGAACTGCGAACCGAGATCGCCGTGGCTTTCGAGGACACCACCTTATTCTCCACCTCCATCCGCGGCAACGTGCTGCTCGGCGCCCCGGAAAACCTGGATGAGCAGCAGCGCGAAGCCCTGCTCGCCGAAGCCCTGGACGTCGCCCAGGCGCAGTTTGCCTACGCGTTGCCCGAAGGGGTAGACACCTTGATCGGCGAGGAAGGCCTGTCGCTATCGGGCGGGCAGCGCCAGCGCATCGCCTTGGCCCGCGCCATCGCAGCGCGCCCGAGCGTGCTGGTCCTCGACGATCCGCTGTCCGCCCTGGATGTGCGCACCGAGGAACTGGTCACCGAGAGGCTGCGCGAAGTCCTGGCCGGAACCACCACGCTGATCGTGGCCCACCGGCCCTCGACCGTGATGCTCGCCGACCGCGTGGCGCTGCTGCGCGATGGCCGCATCGACGCGGTGGGAAGCCACGCCCACCTGTTGAGCACCAATGAGCATTACCGATTCGTCATCGCCAGCCTGGATGACGAAGACCAGCCAGCCACCGTGGAGGTCTCCCGATGAGCAAGCCACTGGGCGTCGCCAATGAAGACGCCATCAAGCTCTCTGCCGCCGAACGCAAGGTCGTGCGGCAACGTTCCTTCCGGCTGCTGGCCTCGCTGGCCGTGCCGCAGAAGAAGCTTTTCGTCCTCACCGTGGTGCTGGTGCTGTTCTCCAACGCGGCACGCGTGCTGCTTCCGGTGCTGATCGCCTTCTCGATCGACTGGACCCTGCCGCAGGTGCGCGAAGGCAACTGGGGTGCCCTGGGGATGACCGGGGCCGGATACATCGTGTGCGCCGTGCTCAGCGGCGTGCTGCTCTCCTGGTACATCACCAGCGCGGCGAAGATCTCCCAGGCGATGCTCCTGGATCTGCGCCAGCAGGTCTTCCGCCATACCCAGCGGCTGAGCCTCGAATTCCACGAGAACTACACCTCCGGGCGGATCATTTCCCGGCAGACCTCCGATCTGGAAACGCTGCGCGAGCTGCTCGATCAAGGCGTCTCGGAACTGGCCTCCTCCTGCGTGTTCGTGGTCTTCACCCTGGTCTCGATTTTCTTCCTCGACTGGCGCAGCGGCCTGGTGGTCTGCGTGGCCGTCCTTCCGGTAGCGATCCTCTTCTTCTGGTACCAGCGCCGCTCCGAGCTGCTCTACCGCGAATCCCGCGTGGTCTCGGCCAAGGTCATCTCCACCTTCGTGGAAACCATGACCGGCATCCGCGCGGTCAAGGCCTTCCGCCGCGAGGAAGCCAACGACGCGAACTACTCGGATCTCGCGGAGCAGTACCGGGTGAACTCGGTGCGTTCCTTCAACCTCTTCGGCGTCCTGCAGCCGGGACTGGTCCTGATCGGCAACCTGACGGTGGCGGCATTGCTCGCCTACGGCGGATTCCGCATCATCGACGGCACCATGCAGGTCGGTGCGATGGTGGCCATCCTGCTGGCCTCCAAGCGCCTGTTCCAGCCAGTCGAGCAGATCGCCATGTTCTATTCCTCGCTGCAGTCGGCCACCGCCGCCCTGGAGAAGGTTTCGGGGCTGCTGGAGGAAGAACCGACGGTGCGCGAGCCTGCGGCCCCTCGCACCATCCGCAAGGTGGCCGGCGAGCTGGTCTTCAAGGATGCGGTCTTCGGCTACGGCGAGGGCCCGGTGATCATGGAGGAATTCGACCTGCGGATCCCGGCGGGCCAAACGGTGGCCGTGGTAGGCCAGACCGGTGCCGGCAAGTCCACGCTGGCCAAGCTCATTGCCCGCTTCTACGACCTGCGTTCGGGCACCTTGGAACTGGATTCGGTGCCGATCAACGAGCTGTCGAACAAGGAACTGCGCCAGCACGTGGTGATGGTCACCCAGGAGGCGTTCCTCTTCTCCGGATCGGTGGCCGAGAACATCGCGCTGGGCCGGCCGGGCGCCTCGCCGGAGGATATCGAGTACGCCGCCCGTGCGGTCGGCGCCCACGAGTTCATCTTGGATCTGCCTGAGGGCTACGGCACCGACGTGAACAAGCGAGGCGGACGGGTCTCGGCCGGCCAGCGCCAGCTGATTTCCTTTGCCCGCGCCTTCCTTGCCGATCCTGCGGTGCTGATCCTTGATGAGGCCACCAGCTCCCTGGATATCCCTTCGGAACGGGCAGTGCAGCGCGGACTGCAAACCCTGCTGGGCAACCGCACCGCGCTGATCATCGCGCACCGCCTGTCCACCGTGCAGATCGCGGACCGCGTGCTGGTGGTCCACGATGGCAAGATCACCGAGGACGGCACCCCAGCGCAGCTGATTGCCGATGAGGGGCGCTTCGCGGCCCTGCACAAGGCGTGGAAGGACTCGCTGGTCTGATCCCGTCCAGGACAGCGCAAAGCCCTCCGCAGATCACTTCGATCAGCGGAGGGCTTTGCCGTGCGTGGTTGTTCTTCGCCTGCGCCTAGGCGCTGAAGACCTGGCCGGTGAGCCGTTCGTAGGCCTCGATGTAGCGGGCACGGGTCTTCTCGATGATTCCGGCTGGCAGCTGAGGCGGTTCTTCGCCCGAGTTCTTGTCCCAACCCGATTCGGCGGAGGTCAGCCAGTCGCGGACGAACTGCTTGTCGAAGCTGGCCTGCGCCTGGCCCGGCTTGTAGGATTCGGCATCCCAGAAACGCGAGGAATCCGGGGTCAGCACCTCATCGCCCAGGGTGATCTCGCCGGTGGCCGGATCAGCTCCGAACTCCACCTTGGTATCGGCCAGGATGATGCCGCGCGCGCGGGCGATCTGCTCGGCCTGCTCGTACAGGGCCACGGTCTTCTCCCGCAGCGCCTCGGAAACTTCGGCGCCAACGCGTTCCACGGTCTGCTCGAAGGAGATGTTCTCGTCGTGCTCCCCCACCTCGGCCTTGGCCGATGGGGTGAACAGCGCCGGTTCCAGGCGCGAGCCATCCACCAGTCCTGCCGGCAGTGGCAGCTCGCACACGGTCTGCGAGGCCTTGTACTCGGCCAGGCCCGATCCGGTCAGGTATCCGCGGGCGATGCACTCGATCGGGTACATCTCCAGCTTCTTGCACACCATCGCGCGTCCGGCCACCTCGGCTGGAACATCGGTGGAGATGACATGGTTGGCGAAGTCGCCCAGCTGCTCGAACCACCAGAGGCTGAGCTGGGTCAGCACCTTGCCCTTGTCCGGGATTTCGCTGGCCAGCACGAAGTCGTAGGCGCTGATGCGGTCGGAGGCCACCACGAGGACACGGTCGGTGCCTTCGAAGCTGGCGCCCGCAGGCACGTACAGGTCGCGTACCTTGCCCGAGTAGTAATGGTCCCAACCTTCTAGGTCGAGCACTTCAGTCTGGAATCCTGCCATGAGTTCTGTAGTCCTCTACTTGCTTTCGTTGGCGATGGCGATTTCGCCGCGTTCGGCCTTCAACGCAATGTCGGTGCGCGACTGGGCACCGTCCCAGCTGATCTCGGCAACCCCGGCGTACGCTGCGGCGCGGGCCGCGGCGAGGCCATCGCCCAGGCCCACCACGGCCAGTACGCGGCCACCGGAAACAATGATGTTCCCTTCAGCATCCGCGGAAGTTCCGGCATGCATCACGTGCACGCCGTCAATTCCGTTGGCTGCCTCCAGCCCGGAGATCACCGCTCCCTTGACCGGGGTGTCCGGGTAGTTCTCGGCGGCGATGACCACATCAACTGCGGTCTGCGCGGACCAGGTCAGCTGCTCGGCATCATCGAGCCGGCCCTTGGCGGCAGCCAGCAGCACACCGCCCAGCGGAGTCTTCAGCCGGGCAAGGACAGCCTGGGTTTCCGGGTCGCCGAAGCGGGCATTGAACTCGATGACGCGGATGCCGCGCTTGGTGATCGCCAAGCCGCAGTACAGCACGCCGGTGAATGGGGTGCCGCGCTTTTCCATTTCGCGCAGGGTCGGGTAGGCGACGCGGTCCATGACCTCGTCGACGAAGCTCTCCGGCAGCCATTCCAGCGGCGAGTAGGCACCCATGCCACCGGTGTTCGGGCCTTCGTCGTTTTCGAAGATGCGCTTGAAGTCCTGTGCCGGGGCCAGCGGAACAGCATGCTTGCCATCGCAGATGACAAACAGGGAAACTTCTGGGCCATCGAGGAATTCTTCGATCACTACGGTTCCGCCGGCGGCAAAACAGGCTTCTGCGTGCTCCAGCGCTTCGTCGCGATCGCCGGTGACCACGACGCCCTTGCCGGCGGCCAGGCCATCGTCCTTGACCACGTACGGCGCACCGAAGTCATCCAGCGCGCTGGCGGCTTCCTCGCGGTTGGTGGCCACATGGGCCATGGCGGTGGGAACCTCAGCGGCAGCCATGACGTTCTTGGCAAAAGCCTTGGACGCTTCGAGCTGCGCGGCAGCCTGGGGCGGGCCGAAGACCGGGATCTGCGCTGCGATCAGCGCATCGGAAACACCGGAAGCCAGCGGCGCTTCGGGGCCGACGACCACCAGATCGCTGCCCAGTTCCCGGGCGAGCGCGACGACTGCGGCAGGATCCTGCGCATCGATCGCGTGGGTAGTGACGTCCTGTGCGATACCGGCGTTGCCGGGGGCGCAATGAACTTCGTTGACGTAGGGGTCTGCACTCAGTGCACGGACAATTGCATGCTCACGGCCGCCTGGGCCAATAACCAGTACCTTCACCCGGTCGAGTTTACCGGAGATCCAGCGGGTCAACCGCGTCTATGACGCGCAGGCATTAGCCGCAGGCCCCGTCCATCTGGCCGCCCGCCTGGCACCGGGCCGAGGGGCGAATTCGGCGCCAGCAAGCCCAAAGCGCCCCCTGGAAGTCTTCGGCACAGCATCATGCCGGCATCCAACCGGCGCTGCGGTGGCTGAACTAGAGTTGGCATGGCTGGATTTCTCGGTTTTCCAGATCCACAGTAGATGCCCAGCGCACGCAAATATGACGTTTCTCCGTCATTGAGAGAAAGTGGAATCGACCCATGGCAATCAAACGGCGCGTTGATGAAACCGCTGGCCGAGCGGCCCTGCGCGAATGGTCCGGAACCACGCAGGGACAAGGAAAAATAGCCCGCCCGGTGCTCGCCACCGCGGTGCGCTTTTCGCTGGAGGAGCTGGCCTCCCGCGCCGAGGGCAACTCGGTCGAGGTACGCGTTCCGCCCTTCGGTGTGACTCAGTGCATAGCGGGTCCCCGGCACACCCGCGGAACACCTCCGAATGTAGTCGAAATGCCTGCTGAGCTCTGGCTTTCCCTTGCTACTGGGCGTATCGGCTGGGCCGAGGCCTTGCAGACTGGGCAATTGCATGCTTCGGGACTTAGGGCAGACTTGTCAGCGCACCTACCACTTATTGAGTACCCTTAAGGGTATGGAGCAACACCCCGCTACCCCGTCTTCTGCCGATCAGAGTGTTGAAGTGCATATTCACTCGTCGCCCAAGTTCTGGCCGTTCATTTTGACTTTCGCGGTCCTTGGCGCGCTAGCCGGTCTCATCATTGGCCTGCTTGGCGAACCATCGCAGGATTACACCCGCACCTCGGCGTCCGGATTCTTCGCCATATTCGGTGCAGGCCTGGGCGTAGGCATCGGCGCATTGGCGTATGTGATTGTTGATCGCGTGACCTCACGCAAAACCACCAAGCATCTGGCAGTTCCTCTGGCCGAGGACACTGACTCCAGCGGACTACAAGGCTAGGCAGCTTTTCTCCTGAATTAGAAGAGCAGGCGGCCGCGCACCTGGCCGCCACCCACCACATTTTTGGTCGGTGTCGACCAACTGGAACATGAGAGAATAACCAACATGGCGCGTGGCGATGGATTCTTAAATCACGACCTGCTTCCAAACGAAAAGGGGCCGCAGGATGAATGCGGCGTTTTTGGCGTTTGGGCTCCTGGCGAAGAGGTCGCAAAACTCACCTATTACGGCCTGTATGCCCTGCAGCACCGCGGACAGGAATCCGCTGGTATTGCCACGAGCGACGGTGCGCGTATCAACGTCTACAAGGACATGGGCCTGGTCTCCCAGGTGTTCGACGAGAATACGCTGAACTCCATGGCCGGCCAGCTGGCTATCGGCCACTGCCGCTACTCGACCACCGGTGCCAGCCACTGGGCCAATGCGCAGCCGACCTTGGGCCCGACCCAGGCCGGTACCGTCGCCCTGGCCCACAACGGCAATCTGACCAACTCCGCTGATCTGGCCGATATGGTCTCCGCCAAGCAGCAGGCCGAAGGCGGCAAGGTCCGCGGCGAACTCGCCCAGGGCAACACCACCGACACCGCCTTGGTCACCGCCTTGCTGGCCGGTTCCGAAGGCCAGTCGCTGGAAGAAACCGCGCTGGAGCTGCTGCCGAAGATCGAAGGCGCCTTCTGCTTCGTCTTCATGAACGAGGACACCCTCTACGCAGCCCGCGACCCGCATGGTGTTCGCCCCCTGGTCCTGGGCCGGCTGGACCGAGGCTGGGTTGTTGCTTCGGAGCAGCCTGCACTGGCTACCGTTGGCGCCTCGTTCATCCGCGAAATCGAACCCGGCGAAATGATCGCCATCGACGAGAACGGCGTGCGTTCCACCCGCTTCGCCGAAGCCACCCCCAAGGGCTGCGTCTTCGAGTACGTCTACCTGGCTCGTCCCGATGCTGCCATTGCCGGCCGCTCGGTCTACGAATCCCGCGTGGAAATGGGCCGCCAGCTGGCCCGCGAGAACAGCGCGGACGCGGACATCGTGATCCCGGTTCCGGAGTCCGGCACCCCGGCCGCCATCGGCTACGCCGAGGAATCGGGCATTCCATTCACCCACGGCTTCGTGAAGAACGCCTACGTGGGCCGTACCTTCATCCAGCCATCGCAGACCCTGCGCCAGCTGGGCATCAAGCTCAAGCTCAATGCGCTGGAAACCGTGCTGCGCGGCAAGCGCGTCGTGGTGGTGGATGATTCGATCGTCCGCGGCAACACCCAGCGCGCGGTGGTGCGCATGCTGCGCGAGGCCGGTGCCGCCGAGGTGCATGTGAAGATCTCCTCGCCTCCGGTCAAGTGGCCTTGCTTCTACGGCATCGACTTCGCCTCGCGTGCCGAGCTGATCGCCAACGGCGCTGCCGTGGCTGAGATCGCGACCTCCATCGGCGCGGACTCCTTGGCCTACATTTCCGAAGACGGCATGATCGAAGCGACCCGCCAGCCGCGCGAGCGCCTGTGCACCGCGTGCTTCACCGGCGAGTACCCGATCGCCTTGCCGAACGAGGAGCGCCGCGGCAAGAACCTGCTGGAGCGCAGCAACCAGGGCGGCTGCGAGCCAGGTCCTGATGCCGAGTTCGAAACCAACAGCTAATCCCCTCCACGATCCCAACCATCTCGTTGCAAAGGGCGCCGGAAATGCGGCGCCCAGAACAGAAAAGGAACCGACTGCCATGAGCGGCAATGATCAGCAGCCAACTTCCATCACCTATGCCGGTGCCGGCGTTGACGTTGAGGCCGGTGACCGTGCCGTTGAGTTGATGAAGGGCGCGATCAAGGCAACCCACACCGCGGGCGTTGTCGGAGGGGTCGGCGGCTTCGCCGGGCTCTTCGATGTATCGTTCCTGACCGGTTACAAGAAGCCGTACCTGGCTACCTCCACCGACGGGGTGGGCACCAAGGTTGCCATCGCCCAGAAGCTGGACATCCACGACACCATCGGCCAGGACCTGGTCGGCATGGTGGTCGACGATATTGTCGTGGTGGGCGCCAAGCCGCTGTTCATGACCGACTACATCGCCACCGGCAAGGTCGTCCCGGAGCGCATCGCGGATATCGTGCGCGGCATCGCGGAAGGCTGCAAGCTGGCCGGCACCGCGCTGGTTGGCGGCGAAACTGCGGAGCACCCGGGCCTGCTGGCCGAGGACGAATACGATGTTGCCGGTGCTGCTACCGGTGTCATCGAAGCTGACCAGCTGCTGGGCCCGGAGCGCGTGCGGGCCGGCGACGTCGTCATCGGCATGGCGTCCTCGGGCATCCACTCCAACGGCTACTCGCTGGTGCGCCGCGTCATCGCCCACGCCAAGTGGGAGCTGGAACGCGAAGTTGCAGAGTTCGGCAAGACCTTGGGCGAGGAACTGCTGGTTCCGACCCGCATCTACACCACCGCTTGCCTGGATCTGGTGGGCGAGCTGAACGACGGCGAGAACTTCGGCGTGCACGGCTTCAGCCACGTCACCGGTGGGGGCCTGGCTGCCAACCTGGCTCGCGTGCTGCCCCAGGGCCTGATGGCCCGTGTGGACCGCTCGACCTGGTCCCTGCCAGCAGTCTTCTCCACCATCGCCCAGCTGGGCAACGTGCCGCAGCCTGACCTTGAGCGCACCCTGAACCTGGGTGTGGGCATGGTTGCTGTTGTTGATCCAGCTGTAGCTGATCGTGCCGTAGAGCTGCTGAACAAGGCTGGCATGGGAGCTTGGGTCATGGGCGGCGTCGAGAATATCGATCCAGCGGCAGCCGATGCCGGACTGGACTACGTCCAGGGAGCCAAGGGCGTTGACGGCGGCGCAGTGCTGCTGACCGGCAACTACGCCAAGTAGTACTCGCAGGATCCGCTTCCTTGCCGATGCGCCGCACTGATCCCAGTGCGGCGCATCGGTTCTTTAACGCCATCGCCATGCGAATGGGGATGCAGGGTTGACCGGAGCCCTCTTGCCCGGCTTCCAGGCGCCAGGCAATGCTGCCGGTGGTGCTGCACCAGTGCGAGCTTCCTGCCGGGCTGAGTGCCCAGAGCAGCATTTGGCACGCTTCATTGGTGTCCCTTGCGGGACGAAATACCGGCCTGCTAGTCCAGTTGCTTCAGGGCGTGCTCCAAAGGCACACGCCAGCGCCAGGTTGCTTTTTGTTCACCGCGGACGTGGCCGTTGGTAATCAGCGCCACCGGCAAATCCCGCTTGACGAAGTTCAACAGGATCTTGTACCCGCTCATCACTGCAAGGGAGGAGCCCAGCACCAAGAGCGATGTGGATTCCGCTTCCAGTGCCGCAATGCGTTCCTTGCGTTCAACCGGAACGTTCTCGCCGAAATACACCACATCAGGCTTCAGGGCCAGCGAGCCGCAGCTCAAGCAGGCCACCATGTTGAACCGGTCAACCAGATACTGGGGCAGCTCCACATCCCCATCGGGGTTCACCGCGCTGGGGTCGATTTCCACGGCTTCCAAATAGCCTTCGTTGGCCGCCTGCAGGCGCAGATCAAAGTCATTGCGGTTCTCGCTGTACCCGCAGTCCAGGCAGCGGACGATCGACAAGTCGCCATGGACCGGAATGACCCGTTTGGATCCGGCCTGCTGGTGCAGCCCGTCAACGTTCTGCGTAATGATTCCACTGAGTTTCCCGTGCTCTTCCCACTGCACCAAGCGCTGGTGAATGTGGTTAGGCTCGGCTTTGTCCATATGGCGCCAGCCGACGTAGCCACGGGCCCAATAGCGCTGCCGGGCTTCAGGACGGAATCGGAATTCTTGATAGGTCATCGGCCGGTGGCGCTGCAATGAACCGTTGGGTCCCCGGTAGTCGGGGATTCCGGAATCGGTAGAAACACCGGCTCCGGTGACCACCAGGACCCCGCCAGCGGAAAGCATTTGGCGCACCCCGGCACGCGCTTCAGCTTCCGGGGATTCAGGTGCCTGCTGCTCGACAATGCGCTGCATCGACCGGATGGCCGAATGATGCGCCATCTGGATGGATAGCTCTTCTGGAGTGCTCACGTTCCACCTAACAATTACTGGGCACGACAAAGGCCGCAACGACTAAAAGCTAATTTAGCTTAGTCGCTGCGGCTTGTCGCAAAATGTACTGAAGAGCTGTACCACTCAATGCTTAAGGTGTGGCACTCTGAGCCAAGGACTCCCGGCATCAGAAGACGAGGCTACTCGTCTTCGTCATCTCCCGAGTACTTCTTAGTCAGCTCGTCGTATTCCGAATATTCTTCGTCATACGATGAATCATTACGCTCAGTGTTCTGAGCATGATGATCGGACTGAACGCCCAACTCGCGTTCAAGTGCCGAAAGGTCAGTGGACGGCGAGTAGTACTTGATATCTCGCGCCTGACGCTGTGCTTTAGCCTTTTGACGGCCGCGCCCCATGGCGTGACCCCCTCTTTTCAGTAGAGTCGGGAGGTGGTCCACCGTGAAAAGATGAAGGCCCCCGAATATGTGATCAGTTCTTTCGTAATTAAAGGTTAACACGATTCACCGGCGAGCGCTGAATGCAACACCCTCCGAAACCGCTAGACTGTCGATTAGTCCAACGACTATGTATTGAGCCGGCGAGCGATCGCCCGACCCAACCACGAAGGAGCTCAACAGGTGGTGGAAAACAATCTGCCCGAGCCGCAGGCGGCTTTGCCGCCATTGCAGCCAGAACCGGAGAAGCCCAAGCGTCAAAGTGCCCAATGGGCCTTGATGATTGTCGCCGTTCTCGCACTGGCCGCGGCAGTGGTTTTCGTGGTGTTGAGACTAGTGGATCCCCCTGCTTCGCCAACTGCGAACAACGTGGAGCGCAACGAGAATCCAGGCCTCGACGGCATTGTTGCCACCGAGATGCCTCCAACCCAGTTGGAGCAAGGCGACTGCCTGCGCGGATTCAATTCACCACTGGATCCGCAGACGGTCGTAACCTGTGATTCCTCCCACAATGCCCAACTGATCGGCATCTTCCAGGTCACTGGCGAGGAGTACCCGGGAGCCAACGTGCTGCTCACCCAATCCGAAGACCTGTGCAAATCGGTGTCACTGGATCCTCGTGCAGGGCTGGACTCCACCTGGACCTATCACTTCTCGCGTCCCTCGGAGAGCACCTGGGGCCAGGGCGACCGCACCGTTTCGTGCTTCCTGAGCCTGTCCGAGGGCGACGTCCGCAACTCGTTGCTGCCAGAGGGCTCTACGGATGGAGAATCGGAGAACTCCGAAGAGGAGCCGTCCAAGGCACAGGAGACCACCGACAGCTAAGTCTGCGTTCAGGAAAAATGGCGAGGGCATGAACGGGATTCCATCCGTTCACGCCCTCGCCATTGCCAGGCTCCTAGGCCTTCTTGGCAACTTTGAGCTTGTCGCCAACTTCGTCCAGGGTGACCCCTACAGTATCCCCGTCCTGCACCGTTCCAGCCAGGATCTCCTTGGCCAGCCGGTCTCCGATCTCGCGCTGCACCAGGCGGCGCAGCGGACGAGCGCCGTAGGCAGGATCGTAACCGGTCAGGGCCAGCCAATCGCTGGCGGCCTGATCCACCTCCAGGTTCAAGCGGCGGTCGGCCAAGCGCTGTGCGAGCAGGTCGATCTGCAGCTTGACGATGCTGCCCAGCTCTTCGATGCTCAATGGGTCGAAGAGGATGACCTCATCGAGACGGTTCAAGAACTCCGGCTTGAACGATGCATTGACCACGCTCATCACCGCTGACTTCTTGGCCTCGTCTTCCATGCTCTGGTCCACCAGGAACTGGGAACCCAGATTCGAGGTGAGGATCAGAATGGTATTCCTGAAGTCCACGGTGCGGCCTTGGCCATCGGTCAGCCGCCCGTCATCGAGCACCTGCAGCAGGATATCGAATACTTCCGGATGCGCCTTTTCCACCTCGTCCAGCAGAATCACCGAGTACGGGCGGCGGCGCACAGCTTCGGTCAGCTGCCCGCCCTCTTCATACCCTACGTAGCCCGGAGGGGCACCGACCAGGCGCGAAACCGCATGCTTCTCCGAGTATTCGGACATGTCGATCCGCACCATCGCCCGTGGATCATCGAAGAGGAAGTCAGCCAGGGACTTGGCCAGCTCGGTCTTGCCGACACCGGTAGGACCCAGGAACAGGAAGGATCCGGTAGGCCGGTTCGGGTCGGCAATGCCGGCGCGGGTACGGCGAACGGCGTCAGAGACAGCGGCAATAGCCTGCTTCTGCCCCATCAGGCGCTGCCCGATGATTTCTTCCATATCCAGCAACTTCTGGCTTTCGCCCTGCAGCATGCGCCCGGCCGGAATACCGGTCCACGCCGAGATGACTTCTGCAATGTCATCCGCGGTGACTTCCTCGGCAACCATGGTGTGCGTATCGGCCTTATCGGCTTCGGCAGCTGCCGCCGCATCCAGTTCCTGCTGCAGCGTTGGGATCTCCCCGTAGAGCAGGCGAGAGGCCTGCTCCAGGTCGCCCTCGCGCTGGGCCTTGTCGGCCTGGCTGCGTAATTCGTCGAGCCTGACCTTCAGGTCGCCGACGCGGTTCAAGCCAGCCTTCTCGGCTTCCCACTGGGAGTTCAGCGCGTCCAGCTGTTCCTTCTTGTCGGCCATGTCCTTGCGCAGCGCATCCAGGCGTTCCACCGAAGCTGGATCCGTTTCATCGGACAGCGCCAGCTCCTCCATGGTCAGCCGGTCCACCTCGCGGCGCAGCTCATCGATTTCCTCCGGAGCCGAGTCGATCTCCATGCGCAGGCGGCTAGCGGCCTCATCGACCAGGTCGATGGCCTTGTCTGGCAGCTGGCGGCCGGAGATGTACCTGTTGGACAGCGTGGATGCTGCCACCAAGGCGGAGTCCGCAATGGAAACCTTGTGGTGCGCCTCGTAGCGCTCCTTCAACCCACGCAGGATGGCAATGGTGTCATCCACGCTGGGCTCACCGACATACACCTGTGCGAAGCGGCGTTCCAGGGCGGGATCCTTCTCGATGTTCTCGCGGTACTCGTCCAAGGTAGTAGCACCAATCAAGCGCAACTCGCCGCGGGCGAGCATTGGCTTGAGCATGTTCCCCGCGTCCATGGCGCCTTCGGAGGCTCCGGCGCCGACCACGGTGTGGATCTCGTCAATGAAGGTGACAATCTGGCCGTCCGAAGCCTTGATCTCTTCCAATACCGACTTCAGCCGCTCTTCGAATTCGCCACGGTACTTGGCGCCGGCGACCATGGCGCCCAGATCCAGCGAGATCAGGGTCTTGCCACGCAGGGATTCCGGCACGTCGCCCGCGATCATGCGCTGGGCAAGCCCCTCAACGACAGCGGTTTTGCCAACGCCTGGCTCGCCGATCAGCACCGGGTTGTTCTTGGTTCGGCGGGAGAGCACCTGGACCACGCGGCGGATCTCGCGGTCGCGGCCGATGACTGGATCCAGCTTGCCCGAGCGCGCCAGGGCGGTCATGTCGGTGCCGAACTTCTCCAGGGACTGGAAGGTGGCCTCCGGATCCGGATTATCGACCTTGCGGTCGCCGCGGATGGTGGGCAAGGTGCCCACCAGCAGTTCGCGGGTGGCCCCGAATTCGCGCAACGCGTCGCCGGCCTTGGTCTGGTCTGATGCCAAGGCGATAAGCAGGTGCTCGGTGGAGACGTAGGTGTCCCCCATTTCTGCGGCAGCCGCTTGGGCGTTGCTCACAACCTGCAGCACCTGTCGGGAGTACTGGGCTTGGGCCACTGAACTGCCGGAGCTGGAAGGCAATGCGTTGATGACAGCGCTTGCCTTGACCGAAAGCGCGTCGACATCCAATCCGGCGGTCTTCAGGAGGGCGACTGCGACGGAGTCGCGCTGGTCCAGCAAGGCCTTCAGCAGGTGCGCAGGTTCAATCTGCGGATTGCCTGCGGTTGAAGCGTTCATCCCGGAAGCCGAGAGGGCTTCTTGGCTCTTAGTGGTGAGTTTGGTGTCCACGCGCATCCTTTCTCTAATTGGGTGAACCCATAAACTTGAGTGTACTTAACTCAACTCTACTCGCACTCTTCGTATTCCAGCTAGAGCAAGATTTTCGAAAGATTTTCCATTTCACTTGCCCCAGAGGCAAAATACCTTGTCACTGACGATTTGCCGACTTAAGATAAGGCATGGCCAACCCGGATTCCAAAGACATTTTTTCACTGACCCACGATGATATGGTCCAAGTTTTCATCGATCAGCACCGGCAGATGCTGCTTTCCTGCACCGGCGGACTGAGTGAAGCCGAAGCCAGATTGAAGTTGGTTGAATCCAAGACCACGCTGCTCGGGCTGGTGAAACATGCGATCTTCGTGGAACGGGTCTGGTTCGGTGAAGCAGCCACCGGCCGGAGCCGTGCAGAGCTGGGCATTGCCTCTTCGCCCAGCAAATCATTCGACTTGGAGGCTTCCGACACCATCGATTCGATTCGGCACGAATATGCCCAAGCCATCGAACTGTCGCATCAAGCAGTCGAAGGCAAAACAGGAGATGACGTCTTCTCAGGCAACCGGCGTGGACCGCTGCCGCTGCGCTGGATCCAGCTGCATATGCTGCGTGAACTGGCACAGCATTGCGGACACGCAGATATCCTGCGTGAACAAATCCTGGCCGCGCGGAAATAGCGTGCCGCCCTCAACCGGTAGACTCCGGGCATGCCATTAGAACTCCACCCGCTTCCCGCTGAAGAATTCCATTCGTGGATGGCACGAAGTACCGCCGAGTACGTATCGGACCTTGTTGCCGCTGGCAGTTCCCAGCACAAGGCGCAGGAAGATGCAGACCGGGCCATGACCCGGGCCTTTCCCACCGGATTGCCAAGTTGCACCAATGCGGTATTCACCCTGGAGCATGGCATTTTCGGCGATGTGGGCTATGTCTGGATCGGCCACGACACCTCAGGCGATCCGGCTTCATGGTGGGTTTGGGACATAGTTGTCGACCCCGGGCACCGCGGCAAGGGGTTCGGACGCCAGGCCATGAATTTGGCCGAAGAATACGCCCGTGCCCACGGCGCACGTACCCTGGGGCTGAATGTGTTCGGATTCAACCAGAGCGCTCGCGGCCTCTATGAATCGCTTGGATATGAAACCACCAGCATCAAGATGCACAAGTCGCTCTAGCAGCGCCTAGTTCCTGCCCCTAGCCCACGTTGCTCCAAGCAAAGTGCATTCTTCGAATTGCTATTGACGCCTACCCAACTGCACAAAGACAAAGTACATTACAGATCATCATGACATCCACGGACCAAGATTTTTCCAGAAGCATCGCATCAGGATAAGCTGGTAGAACGTAAGGGAGTATTCATAATCGTTGAATCCGTCAATACGCAGGACTTCATGGTCCTGCCGGGTTTTGCGGCCAGCCCCGGGGTCGGTGAAGAGACTTACTCAGATGCGTTCGCGCGCTACTTACGAAAGCAGGAATCCCTATGGGAGTTTCCCCTATGATTTGGGGCATCACGATTGTCGTGATTCTCGCCCTTCTGGCCTTCGACTATTTCTTCCACATCCGCAAGGCCCACGTTCCATCGCTGCGTGAAGCAGCGATCTGGTCCAGCATCTATGTTGGCTTGGCCCTCGTTTTCGGTGTGCTGGTGCTGGTCTTCGGCGGAATCGACATGGGTGCCGAGTACTTTGCCGGCTACATTACCGAGAAGGCCCTGTCGGTCGACAACCTGTTCGTCTTCCTGATTATCATCGCCAGCTTCCGCGTACCCCGCGAAGACCAGCAGAAAGTCCTGCTCTTCGGCATCGTCTTCTCGCTGATCGCACGTACCGCCTTCATCTTTGTCGGCGCGGCGCTGATCAACCAGTTCGCTTGGGTCTTCTACCTGTTCGGCCTGATCCTGCTGTTGACCGCAGGCAACCTGCTGAAGAAGGATGACGAATCTGATGAGGCCAACAACTTCATCATCCGGATCGCCAAGAAGCTATTCCACACTACCGACAACTATGACGGCGACAAGCTGTTCACCAAGATCGATGGCAAGAAGGTCCTGACTCCGATGCTGCTGGTCATGGTGGCCATCGGCGGTACCGATATTCTCTTCGCTCTGGATTCCATCCCTGCGATCTTCGGACTCACCCAGAACGTCTACATCGTGTTCACGGCTACCGCCTTCTCGCTCATGGGACTGCGCCAGCTCTACTTCCTGCTCGACGGATTGCTGGACCGCTTGATCTACCTGTCCTACGGGTTGGCAGCAATCCTGGCATTCATCGGCGTGAAGCTGATCCTGCATGCACTGCACGAGAACAACTTGCCATTCATCAATGATGGTGAGCACGTGATGGTCATTGAAATCAGCACCGGCCTGTCGCTGAGCGTCATTATCGGTGTCCTGGTGCTGACAATTCTCGCTTCGCTGTTCAGCAAGGCAGGCAAGGCCCAGACTGCCATCGGCAACCTGCGCCGCCATGCCAACAGCTACAACGACCTGAGCTACACCTCGGACGCGGTCGAACGCGAACGCATCTACCGCGCCTTGGTGGAGGAAGAAGCGTATGTGAAAACCATGGAAAAGAAGTACCGCGACAAGGCCAAGGACGTGGACAAGATCCGTGTCGAGGTCGCCGAAGCGCACCGCCAGCACGATGAGTACCTCAAGAGCTGATCAGGTTCGTACATAAAGCGAATGGCTGCCAACCCCATCAAGGGTTGGCAGCCATTCGCTGTCTTGGCGCAGCCTAGCGGCGAACACCGCCGATGAAATAGTCCGAAGGCACAATGACCTTGCCCAGAGGCATCAGGGAAACCGGGATCATCTTCAAGTTTGCGATCCCCAGCGGGATGCCGATAATCGAAATGAACATCGGGATCGCGGTTACCACGTGCCCAACGGCAATCCAGATACCAGCAAAAATGATCCAGATGATGTTGCCCAGGGTGGAGAACGCGCCTACCGGGCCGTTGTCGACCACGGTGCGGCCAAACGGCCACAGCGCATAGCCGGCAATGCGGAACGAGGCGATGCCGAATGGAATGGTCACGATCAGCACGCAGCAGATGATGCCTGCCAACACGTAGCCCAAGGCCAGCCACAGGCCGCCGAAAAGCAGCCAAATAATGTTGAGAATACCGCGCACTAAATCAGTCATGGTTATATTCTCTGTCTTTTGCCTGTTTTACTCCATCGGGGATCCCCCCGATTTTCTTCTAGGGGTGTCCAATCCCCTACCGTTCGGCAAGCATCGAAGCAGCTTGCTCGGATAGGATTAATCATCATGAGCGAATCGAGCGAGCAGCAGCGCCCAGCCCACGGCACTGCCCCTAGGAACCCAGACCTTTTCCGTGCCGAGCCGGTATCCTTCGTGCGCCGCGGCAACCGCCTGCAGGGCCGCCGTGCCAGCGCCTGGGAGCGCAATGCCGATCAGTACGTCATTGAGCCGCCCCGCAAGATCGCCGACACTTCGGTTGCCGATGACTTCCAGCTCGATCCTGCCGAGGCTTTCGGACGCACCGCACCGCTGATCGTGGAGATCGGCACCGGCCTGGGCGAATGCATCGCCAACGCCGCCAAGGATGATCCCGAGCGCAACTACCTCGCCGTTGAGGTCTACCGTCCGGGCCTGGCCCAGCTGATGCTGAAGGTCGAGTCTTTCGGCATCACCAACGTCCGCGCAGTGCAGGCCAATGCCCCAGAGGTTCTGGATGTCATGCTGGACGAGAACAGCGCCGATGAGATCTGGATCTTCTTCTCAGATCCATGGCACAAGCCGCGCCACCATAAGCGTCGCCTGATCAAGGCCTCGTTCCTGGACAAGGTCTCCCGCGTGCTCAAGCCGGGAGGCACCCTGCGCTTGGCCACCGACTGGTCCAACTACGCCGAGCAAATGCGCGAAGTCCTCGAAGCCCATCCGGACTTCGAGAACCAGCATCATGGCAATCTGTCCGGCACTGAGAGCAACCTGACCAAGGTGCGCCGCGAGGGCATGGAAGGCTTCGACCCCGAGCCAGAATTCACCGATGCCCAGGGTGGCTGGGCCCCGCGTTTCGAGCGCCGGATCCTGACCAGCTTCGAAGGCAAGGCGCTCAAGGCTGGTCGTCTGGTCTTCGATCTGGCGTACACCCGCATCGGCTAGTCGCCGAAATAAAGCATTGAAGAGGCCATGGAAT
>NZ_JBLVOJ010000011.1:68138-95885 GCF_053543715.1 Glutamicibacter sp. AGC46 | reverse complement strand
AGGATGGATTCCATGGCCTCTTCTTCTGCGCAAAGTCTGCACTACGCCCAAGCTCCGAGAATGGACTATGCCGGGGTGCGGCTAGAACAATTGTCAATGGACCACGCCCCGGATCTGATCCAGCTCGCAGCCAACGGCCAGTTGGATGAAGCGTGGTTTGCCACCACTCCATCGGCCGAATCCATGCGCTTGGATATCCAGCGCCGCTTGGCATTGCAGGAAACTGGCGAGATGGCTCCCTTTGCGATCATCGACCTGTCCACCGGCAAAGCGGTGGGGGCCACGACTTACTTGAATATCGACGCGGCAAATCACCGCGTGGAAATCGGCTCAACGTTCCTGGCCATGCCAGCCCAAGGCACCGGGATCAATCCAGCTGCCAAGTTCATGCTGCTGCGCCGGGCTTTCGAGGAACTGGATTGCTATTCAGTGGCTTTCTGCACGCACTGGCACAATGCCGCTTCACGCGCCGCGATTGCACGGCTCGGCGCCAAGCAGGATGGCGTGCTGCGCAATCACAAATATGATCCAAAGAGCGGCACCCTGCGCGATACGGTGATGTTCTCAATACTCCCGCACGAATGGCCTGCCGTGCGCACCCAATTGGAAGCGCGCTTGGCCCGGCACGGACGGATCTAGCGTCCGATAGCGCGGCGCGCGGTAAACAGCGTCACGGTCGGTTCACGGCGTTCAGGGCGCATGCCCCTAGCCAACGAAACGATGTCGCCTCCAGCGGTGCCCGCAGCGAAGATGCGAGATTGGCCCTGGCGTACGGCGGAAAGTTCTTGGCGAAGCCCATTGACTTCGGTTTGCAGATAGGCGACTTGATCTTGCAGGTCCAGGATGCGCTTGATGCCCTCGAGCGAGACGCCTTCCTTGCTCAGGGCCTGCACCTGGCGCAACAGTGATACGTCGCGCTGCGAGTAGCGGCGTTGCTTTCCGCTCTGGCGGCTGGGCGAAACCAAACCAATGCGGTCATACTGGCGCAGCGTCTGCGGATGCATGTCTGCAAGTTGCGCGGCGACGGAAATGACGAAGACAGGTCGCAGGTACTCCCCGTTCACGTTGCTTCTACCACCTTTCTGCAAGGACCTTGGATTCGGTCCCTATTGCCTTCGAGTCTATCTTCCCTGCCCAGCCAATTCGATGACGGGGCAGGGAAGACAGCCTATTGGGTTCAGAGCTTGGCTTTGGCAGCCAAATCCACTCGTGGATCCTCGCCCTCGGTGGCTGATGCGAAGTCCTCCACGGCCTTCTTTGCAGCATCCGAGAGGTTCTGCGGAATCGCGACATCCAGGACGATCAGCAGATCGCCGGTGGCCTTGGAGGTCTTCACGCCGCGGCCCTTCAGACGCAAGGTGCGCCCGGAGTTGGATCCAGCGGGAACCTTCACCGCAACGGAATCCCCGTCCAGGGTCGGTACGTGGATCTTTGCTCCAAGCACCGCTTCAGCGAAGGTCACCGGCACGTGGATGCGGATGTTGTTCTCTTCGCGCTTGAAGAACGGGTGCTCGCTGACCTTGACCTTGACCAGCAGGTCGCCGTTGCCGGCAGCACCAGGCTGGCCCTTGCCGCGCACGCGCACCGACTGGCCATCCTTGATGCCCGCCGGTATGCGCACGTCAATGACCTCGCCATTCTGCTCGCGCAGGCCAATGGTGGTGCCCTTAATTGATCCGGAGAAGGAAATCGTGGTGCTCGCCGTGCGGTCAGCACCCTTGCGCGGTGGTGCGCTCTGGCCGAAGCCGCCGCCACCGAAACCGCCGCCACCACCGAAGAGGTCGGAGAAGTCCGGCTGCCCGCCGCGGCCACGTGGGCCCGCTCCGCCGCCTCCGAAGAGGTTGGAGAAGATGTCCTCGAAGCCGGCTTGCCCGCCGGGGCCGCCCGGTCCGCCACCAGCAGAGAATCGCGCTCCGCCGCCCATGGCGCGGATCGCGTCGTACTGCTCGCGCTCTTCCTTGTCCGAAAGCACCGAGTTGGCTTCGGAGATGTCCTTGAATTTCTTTTCAGCGGCCGCATCACCCTGGTTGGTATCCGGGTGGTACTTGCGCGCAAGCTTGCGGTACGCCTTCTTGATGTCCGCCTCGCTGGCGTCCTTGGAGACGCCCAGAATGGCGTAAAAGTCTTTTTCGATCCAGTCCTGACTTGCCATCAGGGCCCCATCCTTTCAGTGCCAATTCGACACTGCCCACTGTCGAAGACTCGGCAGTGGGCAGTATCGATTGTGCTATTCGTGGCTATTCGCCGGTTGCTACCAGCACCTGAGCTGCACGCAGGATGATGGTTCCCTTGCGGTAACCGGTGCGCAGCACCTGTCCCACGTGGTCGGCTGGAATCTCGTCAACAGCCTGGCGAAGCAGGGCTTCGTGGATGTTCGGGTCGAATTCCACGCCGGCCTCGTTGATGCGCTCCAGGCCATGCTGAGCCAGAATTCCATCCAGCTTGTTGGCGATCGATGCGAACGGGCCGTCGGCGAGGTCGCCGTGGGCTCGCGCCGCATCGATGTCGTCAAGCACCGGAAGCAGGGTGTTGAGCACGGACTGCACGGCGTTTTCACGCGCTACGGCCCGGTCGCGTTCCACGCGCTTGCGGTAGTTGACGTATTCGGCCTGCAGGCGCAGCAGGTCGTTGCGCAGTTCGGTTTCCACCGCACCGGCCTCTTCCGGCTGCGCCGAATCGGCTTCAGCGCCAGCAGCAGCTTCGTTCAGGATCGCCTCGGCCTGACCCAGGGCGTCAGCGGTTGGCTGCTCGTTGGCGGCCTCTGGCTGGTTCTCCGGCTCCTGGCCGGAGTTCTCGTTCTGGTCCTTTGCCTCGGACATATTCCTAAACTCCTTACTTCTTGTCGGCTTCGTCTTCGTCGATGACCTCGGCGTCGACGATGTCTTCATCAGCGTTCGGTGCCTGCTCGCCCTCAGGAGCCTGGGCGCCCTCGGCCTGCGCGTTGGCGTAGATTGCCTCGCCCAGCTTGGTCTGCGATGCCTGCAGCTTCTCGAACGCGGCCTTGACCTCGTCGTCGTTGTCCTGCTTCTCCAGGGCAGCCTTCAGGGCGTCGACGTCAGCCTGGACCTCGGTCTTGACCTCTTCAGGCAGCTTGTCTTCGTTGTCCTTGATCAGCTTGTCTACGGAGTAGGCAGCCTGCTCAGCGGCGTTACGGGTCTCAGCGGCCTCGCGGCGTGCCTTGTCTTCTTCGGCGTGTGCTTCAGCTTCCTGGACCATGCGCTCGATGTCTTCCTTGGACAGCGAGGAACCACCGGTGATGGTCATCGACTGCTCGGTGCCGGTGCCCTTGTCCTTGGCGGATACGTGCACGATGCCGTTGGCGTCGATGTCGAAGGTGACCTCAACCTGCGGGATGCCGCGAGGAGCCGGTGCGATACCGGTCAGCTCGAAGGTGCCCAGCGCCTTGTTGTCGCGGGTGAACTCGCGCTCGCCCTGGAAGACCTGGATGGATACCGAAGGCTGGTTGTCCTCGGCGGTGGTGAAGGTCTCCGAACGCTTGGTCGGGATCGCGGTGTTGCGCTCGATCAGCTTGGTCATCACGCCGCCCTTGGTCTCGATACCCAAGGACAGTGGGGTGACGTCGATGAGCAGAACGTCCTTGCGCTCGCCCTTCAGCACGCCTGCCTGCAGCGCTGCGCCCACGGCGACAACCTCATCTGGGTTCACGCCCTTGTTCGCTTCCTTGCCGGCCAGGTCCTTGACCAGTTCGGCAACGGCTGGCATGCGGGTGGAACCGCCAACCAGGATCACGTGGGCGATGTCCGAAACCTTGACGCCTGCCTCGGCGATGACGTCGTTGAATGGCTTGCGGGTGCGCTCCAGCAGGTCCTTGGTCAGGTCCTGGAACTTGGCACGCGAGAGGTGCTCGTCCAGGTGCACTGGGCCTTCCGGGGTCACCGAGAGGTACTGCAGCGAGATGTTGGTGCTGGTAGCCGAGGACAGTTCCTTCTTGGCCTGCTCAGCAGATTCCTTCAGGCGCTGCAGCGCGATCTTGTCCTTGGACAGGTCCGCGCCCTTGGCCTTGGCCTGGGCCAGCAGCCAATCCACGATGCGCTGATCCCAGTCGTCGCCGCCCAGGCGGTTATCGCCTGCGGTAGAGCGGACCTGGATGGTCGAGAAGCCGTCGTCGTCCTTGCCGACTTCCAGCAGGGAAACGTCGAAGGTGCCGCCACCGAGGTCGAAGACCAGGATGAGCTCGTCTTCCTGGCCCTTTTCCAGGCCGTAAGCCAGCGCAGCTGCGGTTGGCTCGTTGACGATGCGCAGGACGTTCAGGCCGGCGATCTCGCCAGCTTCCTTGGTGGCCTGGCGCTCTGCGTCGTTGAAGTATGCAGGAACGGTGATCACCGCGTCGGTGACCTTCTCGCCCAGGTACGACTCAGCGTCGTTCTTCAGCTTCATCAGGGTACGAGCCGAGATTTCCTGAGCGGTGTACTTCTTCTCGTCAACGTCAATGGTCCAGTCGGTACCCATGTGACGCTTGACCGATGCGATGGTGCGGTCGATGTTGTTGACGGCCTGGCGCTTGGCGATATCGCCAACCAGGACTTCGCCGCTCTTCGAGAAAGCAACGATCGACGGGGTAGTGCGGTTGCCTTCCGCGTTTGCGATAACGGTTGGCTCACCACCTTCGAGCACGGAAACGACGGAGTTGGTGGTTCCTAGGTCGATACCTACGGCACGCGACATAATGGCTCTCCTTTGCCTTGGTTGAAAGTACTAACGCTGAGGACATTTATCCTCATTGAGCGTTCTGCACTCAAGTTTACTCAGCCACTTTCGGCTGTCAAATCAACTTGAGCGAAGGTGACTCAACTTTGCGTTCTGCTCATTTCAACTGCGGTGGTGAGAGAATAATTCCCGTCCTGAAAAAATTTTTCATTCATCCGCTTTCAACGCTTCCAGCGGGCGGGAAAAGCGGCAGCTAGGAGCCACCTCATGGAAACGAAGCGCAAGTTCCAGGATCTGCCACCGGGCGGAAAGATCGCGGTCGCCTCTGCGGCAATTGCCGAGCTGACCTTGATGGTTGCGGCACTGCGGGATTTGTACAAGCGCCCTGCCGAACAAGTCAAGGGTCCAAAGCCGGCATGGGCAGCGGCCAGCATGATCAATTTCCTTGGCCCCATCGCCTATTTTGCTTTTGGACGCCGCAAGTAATCCCTTGGCATTCCATAGCCACTGGAAAGCAAGCCGTCCTCGTTGGTTCGAGGACGGCTTGTTCGCTTTCAGCGAGTTCCGGTTAGCCCATCAGGCTAATTCCCCGGGCAGCCAGAACGCCAAACGCGGTGCCCCACAAGATAATCGAGATGATCTGCCAGATGATCACCTTCTGCTTATTGGCGCCGAAGGAGACCAAGGCAGCCGAGGTCACCTGCGAAGGCAGGATGGTCTGCCCCAGAAGGCTCACCCCGGCAATGCCGTATTTATCGAAAGCTCGGCGCAGCTTCTCGAACTTGCGTTCCTTCTTCTCCGAGTCCTTGCCCTTGCGAACCTTGTTGCGCACGGCGTGGGCGCTGTTGACGAACAACAGCATGGAAATCACGTTGCCGATCACGGCGGTGGCGATGGCAGCAACCACCGGAACACCGATGACCACGCCAATGGCCGAACCAAAGTAGGACTCGATCAGCGGAATGGCAGCTAGCAAAGCAACAGCCAAGA
Source organism: Glutamicibacter sp. AGC46 (assembly GCF_053543715.1). Lineage (NCBI taxonomy): Bacteria > Bacillati > Actinomycetota > Actinomycetes > Micrococcales > Micrococcaceae > Glutamicibacter > Glutamicibacter sp. AGC46. The sequence continues at coordinate 90,227 of NZ_JBLVOJ010000011.1, read as the reverse complement.
ACTGTAGCGGTTCTGGGAAGGACGCGGCGAAGTTCTGCAGGGATTCAATCATGGCTGGTGCTCCTGAAGCGGTGAAGGTTAATCGGCGACTCGTTGCTTCAATCCTATGTATCGCCTAGTCGAGGAGGGATCAATCAGCGGAGCTAAACTTTTGACGCGCAATTTCCCGGGTATAACGCAAAACTCCCCCGCATCCATTGGGATGGATGCGAGGGAGTACTCCGCAAGGATTAGTGCCAGCGCCTAGTTGCCACGACCAGCTGGGCTCGATGCGCGACGCGGGCCACGCGAACGGCCACCGGTTGCACCGCCAGCGGCATTGCGGCCGCCGGTTCGCGGTGAGCGCGAAGGGCTCGACGGGCGTTCAGCGTTGGCACCTCGTGCGCCGCGGGCTGGACGGTCGGAGTTCGCACCGCGGGCGCTGCGCGCTGGACGCTCGCCCTGGCTAGCGCCGTCACGTTCCGTACGGCGGCGTTCGCCGCCACGGCCCTGGGCTTCGGCAGCTGGCTTGGCGCCACGCGCCGGGCGCTGGCCGCGGCCACCGCGGCCGGCACCTTCACCGGCAGGCTTGCTCTTGGCAGGATTGCGCTTCTGCTGAACCGGAGCAACGTAGGCAACCGGCTCGGCAACTTCGCCGACGACCTTGGCCACAACCGGAGAATTCAGGTTGACCTTTTCGAAAGGCACCTTCAGTCCGGCCTGCTTCAGCAAAGTCGAAACGTCGCCCTGCTGATCAGGGGTGCAGATGGTCACTACAGTTCCATCCGAACCCGCACGTGCGGTACGGCCGGAGCGGTGGGTGTAGGCCTTGTGCTCTGCTGGTGGATCAACGTGGACAACCAGCTCCACACCATCAACGTGCACGCCACGAGCGGCTACGTCGGTGGCGACAAGAACCTTCGCCTCGCCTGAAGCAAAAGCAGCAAGGTTGCGGTCACGGGCATTCTGCGAGAGGTTACCGTGCAGGTCTACCGCCGGAACGCCAGCCTTGGACAGGGTGAGCGCCATCTTCTTGGCGTGGTGCTTGGTGCGCATGAACATGATGCGACGGGCAGTGCCCTGGGCCAGAACGCGGATCAGGTCCTTCTTATCATCGTTGCCGATGACGAAGACGTGGTGCTCCATGGTGTTCACAGCGGCCTTGGGTGCATCCACCGAGTGAATGGTCGGGTTGCTCAGGTAGCGCTTGACCACCTTGTCCACACCGTTGTCCAAGGTAGCGGAGAACAGCATGTGCTGGATGCCGGTTGGCATGCGGTCCATGATGCGGCGAACTACAGGCAGGAAGCCCATGTCGGCCATGTGGTCGGCTTCATCCAGCACGGAGATTTCCAGCTGGGACAGGTCCACGACCTTCTGCTTGATCAGGTCATCCAGGCGGCCCGGGCAGGCGATGACAATGTCCACGCCCTCGTTCATGGCCTTTTCCTGGCGGCTCTGGGCCACGCCACCGTAGATCACGGTGGTACGCAGGCCTGCGGCCTTTGCCAGGGGGTCAACGGTCTTGGCAATCTGGGTCGCCAGTTCACGGGTTGGAGCCATGATCAGCGCGCGTGGGAAACGGGCCTTGCGGCGCTGTGGGCGATCTGCCAGCCGGGCTACCAGGGGCAGCGAGAAGGCCAAAGTCTTGCCGGAGCCGGTCTGGCCGCGGCCCAGGACGTCGCCGCCGGCCAAGGTCGAAGGCAAGGTGGCTTCCTGGATCGGGAAAGCGGCTTCGATTCCGCTGGCAGCAAGGACCTTCGACAGGTATTCGGGCACGCCGAGGGCGCTAAAAGTTACGGACATATTCAAACTTTCTCTCTGATTCGCACGCCTGCTTCAGGCGTTGGGTTTCGCCGAGCCAGGAGGAAGTCCGCAACATGCAAGGCCAAGGAAGGCCTGCTGCCAAAAGTGGACCGGCGGAGGTTTTCCGGGCGATTCACAGGAGGGAAATCTAAACTGTCGACGCATGCGCCACAGAATTTTCCGGTGACGCACAAGTATCCATACTACAGTGCGAAAGCGGGGCCCGTCTGTGAGCGGCCCCGCTTTGCACTGCTGCCCCGGGAGACGTTCACCACTAGGGCTCCCGGGACAGGCCGCCGCGCTGCCTAATTCAGCTCGAATTCCTTCTTCGCCAATTTCGAGGGCCACCAGACCTTTGGTCCGATTTCTTCGACCAGCGCCGGCACCAGCAGGCTTCGCACGACGAAGGTATCCAAGAGCACCCCGAAGGCCACGATGAAGCCCAACTGGCCCAGGAACATGATTGGCACCACACCCAGTGCGGCGAAGGTAGCGGCAAGCACCACGCCGGCGGAGGTAATCACGCCGCCGGTGACCTTCAAGCCCACCCGCATGCCCTCACGGGTTCCGCGCTTCAAGGATTCCTCGCGCACACGGGTCATCAAGAAGATGTTGTAGTCAACGCCCAGCGCCACCAGGAAGACAAAGCCGAACAGCGGTACGGATGGATCGGCACCCACGTAGCCGAAGACATTGTTGAAGACCAGCGCACTGACACCCATCGCCGTGCCGTAGGACAGTACGGTGGTCAGGATCAGCAGCACCGGAGCCAGAATGGAACGCAGCAGCAGCATCAAGATCAGCAAGATGGCCAGGAGGGTAATCGGAATGATCTTGAACAGATCCGCGATGGCCGTCTCATTGGTATCGAGCTGGGTCGCAGTGGTGCCGCCGCCCAGCGCGGCGGCCTCGACCGCATGCAGCTGCTCGCGCAGCTCGACCACGGTCTGCTTGGCGGCATCCGAGTCGGCCGCATCGGCCAGCGTCACCGACATCAGGTTGCGGCCTTCGACGCTCATTGGCTCGGCCCCGCGGGCGGCCATGGCCGGTCCGCCGTCTTCAGCCTGCAAGTAGGCCGAATCCACGCCGGTGACATCAAGGGCCTTTTCCAGGGCCGTCTGCGCTTCGGCTTCATCGACAATCACCGTGGCCGGGGATCCCGAGCCGCCAGGGAAGTGCTCGCCCAGGGCGATCTGCCCGTCACGCGACTCCGAACCGCCTACCACCAGCTCGCTCTGCGGCACGCCATGGGCCTTGAGCTGGGTCATGCCCAGCGCTCCCACGGCGAGCACCAGAGCGGTGATGATCCAGATCGGGCGCGGATGGCTGGCAACGAACCGCGCAATGCGGCCCCACAGGCCTTCCTTCTCCTGGCCTTGGGCGTCCACGGCCACCGGCTTGGGCGGGAAGGGCCAGTAAGCGGCCCGTCCCAGCAAGCCGAGCACCGCCGGCAGGAACGTCAACGCGGCAACGATCGAGAAGATGATGCCCGAGGCGCCAATGGGTCCCAGTGCCTTATTGGAGTTCAGATCGGAGAACAGCAGGCACAGCAGGCCCACCGTCACGGTGCCGCCCGAAGCGACAATCGGTTCCAGCGAGCCTTTCCATGCGGAAGCCACGGCCTGCCACTTGTCCTGGCCGGCCATGAGCGCTTCCTTGTGCCTGGCCACGAACAGCAGCGAGTAGTCGGTAGCCGCACCGATGACCAGGATGGACAAGATGCCCTGGGCCTGGCCGTCGAGCCGGATCCAGCCTTCGGATGCCATGAAGTACACCGCGACAATTGCCGCGCACAGCGCGACGACCGAGGTGAGCAGCACCGTGAAGGGAAGCAGGATCGAACGGTAGACCAGCAGCAGGATCACCAGCACAGCTACCAGGGCCACGCCCAGCAGCACGCCGTCGATGCCGCCGAAGGCCTCGACCAGGTCGGCGCTGAAGCCTGCCGGCCCGGTGACATAGGCGGTGGTGCCCTCGGGCTTCTCGGCAGCCAGGAGCGCCCGCAGCTCTTCGACTCCGGTATCGGCCTCCACCTCGCCGGAGACCGGAACGATGAATTCAGCGGCCTTGCCGTCTTCGGAGAGGAAGGGCCCGGTGATCTGCCCGTCCAGATGCGTGAAGTCCTTCAGCGCCTCGCCGATCCCTCCAGCAGTTTCCTTGCTGACCTCGCCATCGCTGGTGAGCAGGACCACGGCTGGGATTGCTTCGGTGGAGCGGAATTTGTTCTGCCATTCCAGGGCTTCGGTTGCTTCGGCGGTGGCCGGGAGGAAGGAGGTCTGGTCGTTGGTCTGGACCTCGGAAAGCTTGCCGAAGGTCGGGCCGCCGATTCCGGCTACACCCAGCCAGAGGATGATCAGCAGGGCGTAGATTCCTGCCCTGATGCCGATACCCTTCTTGTCCAATCGCTTCTTGCCCGATGGCTGGTCGGTTTTCGCTACATGCGCCACTGATCCGTCCTCACTCGTGATTGCTGGCGGTGGATCAAAGGGCGATCCGAATGCCATACTACAAGACTTACTTCCATCGTAGAAATACTTCCCAGGCTATTAAATGCTTTTCCGACTAGGATTGCGCCTATGAGCGCAAGAGAACAGCACAATTTGGTCATGCTCCTGCAGGAATTCGGCCAAGCCTCGGACCGCTACGTTGAGTCCACCGGAGCACTTTACGCAACGCACCGCACGGATATGAATGCGCTGTCAATCATCATGAAATACGAGCAGCGCAGCCTTCTGCCTTCCCCGCGCGACCTGAGCCGCGACCTGCAACTGAGTTCTCCGGCTACCACCGCCATGCTCGACCGCCTGGAAAAACTGGGAATGATCGAGCGCCAGCGCTCGGACCGGGATCGCCGTGTCATCCGCATCGCCATGACACCCAAAGCCCGCGGCAAGGGCATGGAAATGTTCATGCCGCTAGGTGCCAAAATGCGGGAAGTGATCAGCCACTACGACGAACAGCAGCTGCAGGTCATAGCCCGCTTCATGGCAGAAGCCGTCGCCGGCGTGGACAGCGCGCGCGAAGAAGTCGTAACACAGCGGGCAACGAAACCAGCCAAGAGCGCGACGGACACTAGCCTTAAGCAGTGACCCTTTCACTCTGGATATCCCTTCTCAGCGCCTGCATCGTCATCAGCTTCACCCCCGGCGCCGGAGCCATCAACACGATGAGCAATTCGATGCGCCAAGGCTGGCGTGCTTCCATTTGGGGCGTGCTCGGGCAGCAGATCGCCTTGCTGATCCATGTGGTGATCGTTGCCGCCGGAGTCGGTTTGCTCGTGGCCAGCTCGCCGTTGCTGTTCGCCATCATCCGCTACGCAGGCGCTGCCTATCTGGTGTATCTCGGTATCCGCATGCTGCTCTCCAAGCCGGAGGTCGCCTCCGATGGAACCAGCACCGGGCACCGCCTGACCCGCTGGTCCATGCTCAACCGGGGCATCCTGGTCAACCTGCTCAATCCGAAGGCCATCGTCTTCTTCTTGGCTTTCACCCCGCAGTTCATCCGCACCGATCAGCCGCTCCTGGCCCAATACGCCATCTTCATCGGCACGGTCATCGTGGTGGACATCGCGGTGATGTTCTTCTTCTTTGCCGGCACGGCCCGCCCCTTCCAGCGCTTCACCGCGACCTACCGCGGCGCCAAGCTGCTGAACATCCTCTTCGGCGTACTGTTCATCCTGGTCGCCGCGCTCCTGCTGCTCATGCACTAGCATTTTCGCCCCGCTCTTGCCGCAGAACTCCTAGCCGTGAACCGATTCCCGGGCCAATTTCCGAATCGTTGCCGATTTGTTGCCGGGAAACGGGCGCGTAGCTATCGATCGAATCGCCTTGTGCCCATAGACTGATGCCATGTTCCGGATAATGATCGTGTGCACGGGAAATATTTGCCGTTCGCCTATGGCCGAGTACATGCTCAAGAATGCGCTCAAGGATGCCGAGGTCTCGCAGGTCGAGGTCATATCGCGAGCCATCACCGATGGTGAAGTCGGCAAGCGCATCGATGAGCGTGCTGCCAGTACTCTGCGCAGCCATGGACTTGATGCATCTGAGCACATTGCCGCCCAGATCGACTCGGACGAAATCGCCAAGATGGATCTCGTACTGGCGATGGACACCGACCACTTCGAGGAACTCGTTCCCGAATTGGCCGAAATCGATCCGAGCGAACGTCCGCAACTGCGGATGTTCCGTTCCTTTGATCCGGGAACCGCGAGCTCCCCGCACGACCAGCAGGGCATCTATGACCCCTGGTACGGTGATGCCGGAGACTTCCGCGAGACCTGGAAACTCATTTCTGCTTCCCTGCCTGCCCTTGTAGATTACGTGCGGAGTAACATCGCCTCTCGTGGAAACCGCTAGACCAACGCTGATTGCCATTGACGGGCGTTCCGGATCCGGCAAAAGCACCTTTGCAACAGACCTAGCGAAATACCTGGAAGCCACCGCCTCCGTAGCTATTTTGCGCCTTGAAGAGCTCTACCACGGTTGGGACGGGCTGCACCGGTCCTTCGATCTCTACCACCGGATCCTGCCTCAGCTCGCAGCAGGCAACACGATCACCTACCCCACCTGGGATTGGGCCGCGGGTGCCCTTGGCGCATCCAAGAACTTCACTCCGGCCGAGGTAGTGATCATCGAAGGCGTAGGAGCGATCCATTCCGACGCCCGAGAATTCCTCGATATCGGGATCTGGCTGGAAGCACCCGAAAGCTTCCGCCGCGATCGGGCGCTGGCACGCGATGGACAGGCCTACCGTCCGTACTGGCAGATGTGGGCCGAACAAGAGGAACGGTACCTGCTGGCCCATCAGCCGCACGCCGCAGCAACCCTGATCATTGATGCCGCTGGCGACCACGACCCCATCGAGATCTGGGCGCGTTCCTGCCGCTACCTGCCGGCCATGATGCGCCAGCTTTGCCTCCGCTCCAACCAGTCCCCCACTGCCCCAACCTTCCGCCAGAGCTACGAGGCGCCAGCCGATACGGCGTCACTCTTCGAGGAACTGGCCCGGTCCCTTCCGCATGCCGCACTACTGGAATCAACAAGCCATAAGCTTAGCGACCCGTTGGGACGCAACCGCTATTCGTTGATCGCGCTTTCGGCGGCAGAACAGCCCCCGGTACTGAGCGCCACCAGCCACGGCACCACCGTCAGCTTGCCCGGAGCGCAAGTACGGCTGGGCGAGGATTTCTTCCGCGCGCTGGCAGGCCTCTGGCCTGCCGGAACCACCGCTAAAGTCGGCTACCCGCTGCCGGCATGGGTGGGGTACCTCGGTTATGAGCTCAAGCGCGAGCTCGGCGCCGCGGATCTGCAGGCAGTGGTTGAACCCGGGCGGGTGCGCCCCGATGCCCAGTTCTTTGCGCCGGATACCGTGGTGGTCATTGACCATCAAGAAGGCCAGATGCATCTGCACAGCATTAGCGAACCGGCAGCAGCGCTGAGCATCCGGTTGGGCAATCCTCCAGAACTGCGCGCCCACCACCCGTTGCCTATCCCGCAGTTCAGCTGCGCGGATACCGAAGCCGGCTACAAGCAGAAGATACGCCAGGCCCAACGCGAGATCTATGAAGGCAACACCTACGAAGTTTGCCTGACTACCGAACTGACGGCCCATGCCGAACTGTTCGATCCGTTCGAGGCCTACTGCCGGATGCGCCGCTCCAGCCCTGCACCGTTTGCCCACTACCTGCGTTTCACTGATCTCCAAATCGCCAGCATTTCACCGGAACGGTTCCTCGCGCTGTCCAAGGACGGGCAGTTGCGGGCCGAGCCGATCAAGGGCACCCGGCCGCGTGGCGAAAATGAAGAATCAGATCTCGCGTTGAAGCATGATCTGGCCACCCATCCCAAGGACCGGGCCGAGAACATCATGATCGTTGACCTGTTGCGCAACGACCTGTCGCACCATGCGGTTCCCGGGTCGGTGAAGGTTGCCCGGCTGTGCGCGGTGGAAACCTACGCGACAGTGCACCAGATGGTCTCCACCATCGACGCCACGCTATCCGCCCCGCAGCTGGCCGCCGAAGCCCTGCGCGAAGCTTTCCCGCCGGGCTCCATGACCGGTGCACCGAAGCTGTCCACGATGAGCATCTTGGATGAGCTCGAAGAGCACCGTGCCCGCGGCCTGTACTCCGGGGCCGTGGGGTATCTGGGTGCTGATGGTGCCGCCGATTTCTCCGTGGTGATCCGAACCCTGGTGTGCGACCGGCTAGCTGACCAGTCATGGCGGTTGAGCCTGGGCCTTGGCGGGGCAATCACCGCTGATTCGGTGCCCGCTGAAGAGTGGGACGAGGTCATCACCAAATCCCGCGGCGTGCTTCAAGCACTGGGCGCCAGTTTCCCGCAAGACACTTAAGCCAACTGAATTATTGCAAGGTGGCCGTCAAGCGAGCCACATTGTCGATCCAGCGTTGCATGCGAGGACGGCGGCGCCACTGCGAGAGGGTGATTTCCGAGGAAATCCCGCGGTAGTGGTTCTGCACCTGGTTAACCGCATCGACCATTTCCTTGCCCAGCAGCATCACGGAAATTTCCATGTTCAGGCTGAATGAGCGCATGTCCATATTCGAGGATCCCACCACGGCCACGTCGTTATCCACGGTGAAGCACTTGGTATGCAGCACCATCGGTGCCGGGTAGCGGTGAATGCGCACGCCGGCTTCCAGCAGCTGCTGGTAGTAGGACTGCTGCGCGTGGTGCACCAGGAACTGGTCGCCCTCTTCGCAAACATACAATTCCACTTCTACTCCGCGCTGGGCGGCAGTGGTGATGGCATAGAGCAGCGAATCGTCTGGAACGAAGTAGGGGCTGGTGATTTCCAGGCGTTCGGAGGCAGAATAGATCAGCGTATTGAACAGCCTGAGGTTGTTCTCGGTACCGTATCCGGGGCCGCTGGGCAGCAGCTGCGCCAGGGTGGAACCGGGACGTTCCTCATAGGCCAGCGGGTGGCGGGCCTCGGCCATGTCCATCAGCACTTCCTGGTCGTCGTCCTCCTGCCACCAGTCGGTAGCGAAAGTGACGTCGAGGCTGCGCACCAGCGGACCTTCGACCCGGAGCATCATTTCAACCCATTCGCGGCCCACCTTATGCGAGGACTCGCGCTTGTAGCCGGGTTCAATCAGGTTCTGGCTTCCGGTGAAGGCCACCTCGCCATCAACAACGAGGATCTTGCGGTGGTTGCGCAGATCCGGGCGGCGCCAACGACGGCCGATCAGGTCGATGGGCAGCATCGGGCGCCAGTTGATACCGGATTTCTTCAGCCGCTTCTTGAAATCCTTGTAGCCCTTGACGCGCAAGGTTCCCAGGTGGTCGAAGAGCAACCGGACGTGCACGCCGCGCTCCGCGGCCGCTTCCAGCGCATCGAGTACCGGTCCAACATAATCCGGGTCATCGCCCATGATGTAGAACTGGATGTGCACATAGCGGGTGGCGTTATCGATTTCCTTGCGCATGGCATCGAGCGAAGCCCGGTAATCGGAAATGACCTCTACCTGGTTGCCGCCTTCCAGCGGCATGGCACCAAGATTGCGGTTGAGCATGACTGCCGATTCGACCCATTCCTCCTGGGAATGGAATTCTTCGGGCAGCTGCATGTGGCTCGTGGCCTTCATGATTTCATCGTGCGCACGCCGTTGCTTTTCCAAGCGGCGGCGCGACAGGTGCGGATTGGCGAAAAGCCAGTATGCGACAAGTCCCACAACGGGCAGGAAGAAGATAGCCAATAGCCATGCCATGGCGGTGGTGGGGCGCCGGTTGCCCGGAACGATGCCGATCATGAAGTAGCGAACCGCTAGCTCTATTGCGACCAGCACGCTCCAGAGAACGCCGCCAATCTGCAAGAAGACTTCATTACTTGGCCACACTCGGGCACCCCCTTGGCTACACCCCGCGAATTCGGCATTATCGGCCTCTGATCTGCGATGTACAGGCCAAAATCCTTCGCTTAGCTTATCGAACATTGCCGGACTTGTCTGAATCTCCGCCTGCAGAAATCGCGCAGAAGACGCTGGGGTTCGATAATCTGTCTTTATGAGCTCACTTGTATTCTTGGATCCGGCCTATCCGGCTGGTCGTCTTGCAGACATCACTGCACCGCAACTTCTGGTCACAGCACAGGGAGTGACGCGAGGTGATGGCATCTTTGAATCGATGCTCTACACCAACCAGGCCGTACGCAAATTCGAAGCGCACCTGGCACGCTTGGCGACCTCGGCTGAAGTTGCCGACTTGGCCATTCCCGATGCGCGCAGCTGGTTTGCCGCGGTAGATACCGCTGTGGCCGATTTCGATGCCACCGGCGGCGCTGAAGAAGCGGTGGTCAAGCTGGTCGCCGCGCGCGGCGAGCACGACAATGATCCTGCCATTTGCTGGGTCACCGTGACCCCTGCCCCGGCTTTGGGCAGGGAACAGCGTGAAACCGGTGTGGATGTCCTGATGCTGGATCGCGGCTACGACTCGAAGCTGGCCGAACGTGCGCCATGGCTCATGATGGGCGCCAAGACCCTTTCCTATTCGATCAACATGGCCGCCCTGCGCTACGCGCACAAGCACGGCGCCCATGATGTCATTTTCACCTCCGCCGACGGGATCATCCTGGAAGCTCCGACCTCGACCGTGCTGGTAGCCCAGCGCGATGGCGAGACCAAGCGGCTGCTGACCCCGATGCTTGAAACCGGCATCCTGCCAGGCACCACGCAAAGCGCCATTTTCGACGCCGCGGCCCAGGATGGCTGGGAGCTGGGCTACGGCCCGTTGCGCCCGGAAGACCTGTACCAGGCCGATGGCGTGTGGCTGGTTTCCTCCATCCGCCTGCTGACCCCGGTGCGCACCATCGATGCCAAGCCGTTGCGCCTGGACGCTGAGCTCCATGAAGAGCTCAGCGCCCTGAGCGAAGCAATCCGCTAGGACCACACCAAGTTGTAGGTCCCTGCCAGCACGGCCGCAGCCATTGCGGCCGTGCCAAACAGGATCCCCGTGGCCAGCACCATGCCATCACGCCAGGTGAAGGTGGCCGTGCGAATCCATGTGCGCTTGGCCGTGCCAAACCCCTTGGCCTCCATCGTGGTGGCCAACCGTCCGGCGCGGCGAATCGCTTGCACCAGCAAGGCCAGCACCTGGCCGAGGGTTGCCTTGATGCGTTGGCCCACGGTGCCGAAGTTCCCGACACCGCGAGCGCGCCGGGCCAGCGTGAGCGTGGTGAATTCTTCCACCATCAACCCGAGCAATCGCATGCCGGCCAAGGCCCCGAGCACAAACCGGTGGGGTACCTTCAGCTGCTGAGACAGCGCCCCGCCCAAATCGCTTGGATTCGTGGTGGCCAGCAGCAAGATGCACGGGATGGCCAGCGCGAAAGCGCGCAGTCCGGTGGCAATGCCCCCGGCCACCGATCCCTCGGTGATGCTGAAGGCGCCGAATTGGGCGTAGACCATGCCGCTATCCTGGCCCACCAAGGCGATGCCCCACGCCGCAAGGATTCCGGCAATCAGCAGTGGCCACGCGCGCTTGAGGAATTTCAGCGGACTCAGCCCTGCCAGGGGGAAGAACACCACGGTCGCCACGATCACGACCAGCGCCGAAACCCAATCCAAGGTGGTGATCAACGGCAGTGTTGCCGCAGCCACCGCACCGAGCTTGGCCAGCGGATTGATCTTCGCCAACCAGCTATGCCCTACCGGCGCATCAAGCACCGGCCCCTGTCGCGGGGTACCAGCTTCCGGGGTGCCGGCAGTGAGCACCAGGTCCCTTGCTTTGAGCACCGAGGCAAAGTGATCGTCGTGGGTCACAGCAATGATCGCGGTGCCCTGCTGCAATTCCTCAACCAGCAGCCCGGCCAGTTCCCTCCACGTATTCGCATCCTGCCCGAAGGTCGGTTCGTCGAGGATCAGCACCTGGGGGGATGCGGCCAGAACAGTGGCCACGGACAAGCGCCGCTTCTCGCCCCCGGAGAGAGTGAACGGGTTCGCGTCTGCCAAATGCGCCAGGCCCAAGCGTTCCAGCAACGCGTCCACGCGCGCTTGGACCTGGGCCGGCTCGTATTTCGGCGCATCGGCGCTGCTGGCCTGCGCGCGGCTGGGAGCGAAAGCCAGCTCTTCCCGAACGCTCTGGGTCACGAATTGGTGTTCGGGTTCCTGGAACACCGAACCGATCCGCCCAATCAATGCACCGGCCTTCCAGGCAAACGGGGAGTTGCCCAGACCGTCGGCCAGTTGCGCGGTGGCCGCCAACCCGCCGTCGGCCGGGACGAGCAATCCGCCCAAGGTCAAGGCCAGCGTCGACTTTCCAGCGCCATTCTCACCGCGAATCACCGTCGCGGTGCCCGCTTGCACATTCACGTCCACCGCTTGGGTGCGCGGTGCCGTGGCGGTGCGGGCGGATACCAGCTGCTGCGCTTCCAGCAGCATGGCACCGGCACCGTTCGTTGCCCGAGCCACCTGCGGGAAGTAGCCTGGAATCCACAGCCCGGCAGCAGCCAGCTCCTCGCGCACCGTTTCATCGGTGTACAGCTGCTGCGGGTCCAGATCGTGCGCGACTCCCCCACCGGGCTGCAGCACGATAACCCGGTCCACATGCTGCGCCCAGGCTTCAATCCGGTGTTCCACGACGACCAGCGTGGCACCGGAAAGCCGGGCGGCGTTCAGCACCGCATCGCGCAAGAGCTCAATGCTCTGCGGGTCCACATTGGCAGTCGGTTCATCGAGCAGCATGACGCTGGGTTCCATGGCCAGAATGCCGGCCAAGGCCAACCGCTGTTTCTGTCCGCCGGAAAGTTGCTGGGTGCGGTGCTCGAAGGACAGCGCACCCAGACCCACAGCGTCCAGCACTTCGGGGATCCGCTGGCGGATCAGTTCGGGATCCATTCCGAGGTTCTCCGCGCCAAAGGCCACATCATCGGCGACCCTGCTTTGCACTACCTGGGTTTCCGGGTCTTGCTGCATCAAGCCCACCGGGTGGCTCCGGATGAAGGCATCGCTGCCATCTATGAGCAGCCGGCCAGCGACCTGATCGTCCTCATCCGCTTCCAGCAACCCGGCCATCGCGTGCAGCAAGGTTGACTTGCCGGCGCCCGATGGACCGACCAGCAGCACCTTCTCACCGGCGTGGATCACAAGGTCCAGTCCCGAGATGGCAGGATTCTGCCTCTCGGAGTGCTGCCAGCCGAACCCCGTTGCGGTGATGGCGGCACCGCGCTGGGTCAGCGAGGCTGCGCCGGAATTGGCAAAGGAACTCATTTTGCGCTTTCCAGGTGCGCACGCCGGCTCGGCAGGGCGCTCAGAGCGCCGGTCTTCGCCAGTCCGCGCGTGGCCAACCAGGACAGAAGCCCTGCGACGACTACGCCGGAAATGCCGGTGGCGATCACGTGGAAGATCTTCATTCCGGCGGTGTACTCAACATAGTAGGCCAGGATGTAGGCCTCGGAAATGCCGGCGAACAAGCCGGCGAACAAGCCTGCCAGCAGCGCCACGCCCAGGTTCCACTTGCGGTAGCGGAATGCTGCGAAGACCAGCTCTGCACCCAGGCCCTGGACCAGGCCGGAGATCAGTACGGTCAAGCCGTAGTGCGAGCCGAGCAGCGCTTCAACTACAGCGGCCAGCAGCTCGCAGTAGATTGCGGCGCCTGGCTTGCGGATGATCAGTGCGCCGAGCACCGCCGGGAAGAGCCACATGCCGGTGAGCAACGCGGTGGCTGGCGGGAAAGCTGCAAAGGCGAGCGAGAACAGGCCATAGCCGGCACTCCACGCCCAGAAAATGACCCCTGAAGCGACGGCGATCACCGAGGCGACGACGATATCAACTACACGCCAGCCGGTCCGCTGCTTCGAAACTGTTTCGTTCATTGCTGGTCCTCCTGTGGAAAGGAGGGGAGATGGACGGAATGAGGGCATACTGCCGCGCCTATCCGCATCCGAGATGCTCGACTTCCTTCGCCGGTACTAGCCGGGGCAGGTTCGAGGGTCTGCGATCTATCGCACTCTCAGCGTCTTGCGACTTTTTAAAAGTCTGACGCTCCCCTGTCGGAATAATTACTGCTCCCCCACCATACCGCAGGTATGCTGGGCAGAGGAACGATATGTCAAGAGCTTGATCGCGAGGAAAAAATGGATAAAGTGCAGAAACTTGCCACTACCGGTATCACCGTTGGCGCTGGCATGCTCGGCGGCAAGCTGGTTGATTTCCTTTGGTTGAAGGCAACCGGCAGCAAAGCACCACGCAAGGGCACTGAGGAAGCAGCGGAAGCTTCTTTCCGCCGTGCCTTAGGCTTCGCAGTCGTTTCGGCCCTGGTCGCAGCAATCCTGCAGACGGTGGCTGACCGCAGCGCCAACAAGGTTGTTGCCAAGTTCACCAAGTAAGCTTCGGCGTTGAGCCAAAAGCGGGGGCCGCCCAGAGGGGCGGCTCCCGCTTTTTCTCAATCTTGTTCGTCTGGCGATCCGGTCTTGGAAACCGGGGTGGTTCCGGTCGGCGGTGTTCCGTTGACCTTGTTGACCACGTGGCTCAGCTCATCGGAGAACAGGGTTTCCTTGGCAGCGTGCTTGGTCCGGTAGCCGGAACGGCCAATCATGTGGGCCGAAACCGGTGCGGTCAATAGCTGCATTCCCCAGGCCAGCACGAGTACCGGGACCACAGCCCAGCTGCGCAGGTAAATGGCCAGTCCAGCGAAAATCAGCAGGAAGCCGAGTACCTGCGGTTTGGTCGCTGCATGCATGCGGGTGAGCATGTCCGGGAAGGTCAGCAAGCCGATACCTGCGATCAATGACATCAGGCAGCCAAGGATCAGCAGGACGGCAACGAGGACATCGAGGAAGATTTCCATTAGGCGTTCCTCTGATCCGAAACGAAGCGCGAGACGGTCACCGAACCGATGAACCCGAGCATGCAGGCGGCCACGACGAACAGCAAGTAGTCGGTGTGCTTGTGCAGCACCATTTCCAGGCACAGCGCGGCGGAGATGATCAGCAGCATCACGTCCAGGGCCAGCACCCGGTCAAGGATTGACGGCCCCTTGGCAACACGGACCAGGCAGGCGACAGCACCGAGCCCGAGCATGATGCCGCAGATCCAAATGACGATATCCAGCATGTTACCCCTTCCTCGCATCAAAGTTCGGTCCGCATTCGCTCTTGATCGCTTCGTACTCGTCTCGGCTGCCAATAGCCATGATCAGCCGGCGTTCGATGTCCCGGATGCCGGCACGCGCCTTCTCCACGTCCGCAGGCGACTCGATGTCGATGTAGTGCAGGTACAGCGTCGACGAGCTGCGGTCCACGTCGATCACGAAGGAGCCCGGGATCAGCGTGAGCACGTGGCCCACGGTCATCACGATCAGGTCCGAGTCGGTGCGCAGCGGGACCGCAATGATCGCGCTGCGGGTGCCCTTCCCGCGGACCAGCGCCAGCCAGGCCACATGGACGCTGGCGGCGAAGACCTGTCCGAGGAACCAGGTGAACAGCTTCAGGCAGTACCAGGGATTGATCCGGCCCGAAAGGACCACCGGCGGCAGCGGGAACAGGTTCACGATCAGCAGCGCGATGATCACGCCGAAGACCATGTTCCCCAGGGAGAAGTCCTGCCAGAGAGCCCCCCAGACGAAGAGCAGCAGCAGAAGCAGCGGCCATTCCTGCTTGAGTGTCGCGCGGTGGCGCACGCCGGAGGTATCCAGCGCATCGTCAATGCGCTGGTCACGCGGTTCAAAGTTCTTGTTCGGCATCATCCCTCCAATCAGAATGGCAAGATCGAGCTGATATACGGTTCGCGGGCGATCAGTTCCGCAGCCACCCGCTGGCAGAATTCGAAGATCGGCCCGGCAAAGACGGTCAGGGCGATGCCCGCAAGCACCAGCGAACCGGTGGCGTAGCGCATGCCCCACGGCAAGGAGTCGGCTTCCAGCTGCTTGGCCAGTTTCAACCCCAAGCGGGGGTTCTGCGCGCCGCCGGCCAACGTCTCGTCGGCGACCTGCGTCGCTTCGGCCACCAGGTCCTGGTTGGGCACCTCGGCATCAGCGGCACGGCGCCAGAACACACGGGCCCACACGCGGATGATCGCCATCAAGGTCAGCAGGCTGGTCAGCAATCCGGCGCCGATCACGACCCAGGTCAGCGGATCGGCATCCTGCGCGGCCGCATGCAATAGCCCGAATTTGCCCAGGAATCCGGAGAACGGCGGGATGCCGCCCAGATTGATGGCCGGGATGAAGAAGAGCAGGGCCAATGCCGGGGAGAGCTTGGCCAGCGAGCCGAGCCGGGTGACATTCGAGCTGCCGGCACGGCGTTCGATCAGTCCCGCCACCATGAACAGCGAAGTCTGCACGATGATGTGGTGGCCCACGTAGTAGATGGTCGCGGCGATGGCCAGCGGCCCGCCCACGGCCACGCCGAAGATCAGGTAGCCGATGTGGCTGGTGAGCGTGAAGGAAAGCATGCGCTTGAAGTCCGTCTGCGCCAGCGCACCGAGGATACCGATGACCATGGTCAGCGCGGCCACCACCAGCAGTCCGGCGTTGACCGAGCCGCCCGGGAAGAGCAGGGTTTCGGTGCGGACGATCGCGTAGACGCCCACCTTGGTCAGCAGCCCGGCGAACACGGCGGTCACCGGGGCCGGTGCGGTCGGGTAGGAGTCCGGCAGCCACAGGGACAGCGGGAAGACCGCGGCCTTGATGCCGAAAGCGGTCAGCAGCAGCACATGCAAGATCAGCTGCGGGCCCTGGCCCAGCTCGGGCAGCTTCACCGCAAGGTCAGCCATGTTCACCGTGCCGGTGGCCGCATAGGTCATCGCGATGGCCATCAGGAAGATCACCGAGGAAACCACGGAAACCACCACATAGGTGGTACCGGCGCGGATGCGCTCGGCGGTACCGCCCAAGGTCAGCAGCACGTAGCTGGCGGTGAGCAGGATTTCGAATCCGACGTACAGGTTGAAAAGGTCAGCGGCCAGGAAGGCGTTGGACACTCCGGCCAGCAGGATCAGGTACGCCGGGTGGAATATCGACACCGGTCCGGGCTCGTCCCCGTCGGCCAGGCCCTGGCTGGTGGCGAAGAGCAGCACAGCCAGCGAGACGACGGTGGAGACCAGCAGCATGAAGGCGCTGAACCCGTCGACCATCAGGGCGATGCCGAAGGGCGACTCCCAGCCGCCAATATGGATGGCATAGCTTTCCCCGCCCCATACGGCGGCGAGCATTCCCGCTTCGAGCACCAGGGTCAGGCACAGGATGCCGATGGTGATCAGGCGCTGCAGGCGGACCTGGCGGCGGACCAGGAAGGCTGCCCCGGCGCCGAAGATCGGCAGCACCACGGCCAAGGGGGCTAGATCCAGGAAATTCACTCTTCCCCCTCGCGCACTGGGCGTCCTTCTTCATCAACGAATTCGGTCGTATCCTCAGCCACTGGCGAGTCTTCTTCCTCGTCGTAGGCGGTCTTCTGGGACACCTTGATATCTTCGGTGTCATCGGTGAGCTCATCAGCGCTGGTCAAGGTCCAGGACCGGTAGATCATCGCCAGCAGGAAGGCGGTCACCGCGAAGGTGATCACAATGGCGGTGAGGATCAGCGCCTGCGGCAGCGGGTCCGAGTACGAGTCGGCCGCCGCATCCGGCTTGAACAACGGCGCCGCGCCCTTGCGCCCGCCGCTGGTGAGGATCAGCAGGTTGATGCCGTTGCCCAGCAGCATGATGCCCAGCAGCACCCGGGTCAGGGTGCGTTCGAGCACCAGGTAGAAGCCGGCCGCCAGCAGCACGCCGGTGACTACGAGGAAAGTGATGTTCACGCTCATCGGCCAACTCCAGTCCGGGAGGCCTGGATCTCGTCGTGGCGCTCCACCGGGCTGCGGCCCTCAGAGAGCGAATCAATCTCACTGCCCAAAGAACGCAGCACGTCCTGCACTAGGCCAAGGACCACCAGATACACTCCAATGTCGAAAATCGTTGAGGAAACGAACTTGTGCTCGCCGAAGAACCAGAATTCCAGGGCGTAGGTGGTGAAGATGCCATCACCCAGCAGCAGCGGCACGATGCCCGCCAATCCGGCTAGCGCTATGCCGCCGCCGATCAGCATGCCCGGAGCAATGCGCATCGACTCGGAAAGTTCCACGCGGCCGCCGGCCAGGTAGCGGATGGTCAGCGCCAAGCCGGCGATCAGCCCGCCAGCGAAGCCGCCGCCCGGGGTATTGTGCCCGGTCAGCAGCGTGTACACCGACATGATCAGCACCGTGTGGAAAATCAGCCGGGTGACCACTTCAAAGATGATCGAGCGGCGCTCGGCGACCAGGGTGCTGCCAGCCATCAACCAGTCCTGGTTGGAGCTGGAGGCAAAGCGGCGGGCAATGCGCAGCTCGGTTTCCTTGGAGTCCTTGCTGCCCATGGCTTCGGAACCCGCGTCGATGCTGCCCGGTGCCACCTGGTGGGCCCGCACCCGGTTGCCGAAGCTGCGCCCGGCGAAGATCAGCGAAGCCACACCGGTGGCAGCCGCTGCCAGCACGGTGATCTCGCCGAAGGTATCCCACACGCGCAGGTCCACCAGGGCCACGTTGACGATGTTCTTGCCGTAGCCCTCGTAGTAGGCCAGATCCGGCCAAGCCAGGGAAATGCGGGCCTCGTTGCGGGCGGCCATCATCGCGATAGCAATGTAGACGACCATCACGGCCAGGGCGATCGACAGGATGGCCCGGCCCCACTTGATCCGGGTCAGGCCCACCCACAGTCGCTTGGGCAGGGCGCGCAAGGCGAGCACGAAGGAAACCAGCACGATGGTTTCCACCAGCAGCTGGGTCAGCGCCAGGTCCGGGGCGCCTTGCAGGGCGAAGATCGCGACCATGCCGTAGCCGGTCACCGAAACCATCAGCACCGCCATGAAACGCTTCGGCGCGGTAATGGAGACCACCGCACCGGCGATGATCACCGCACCGATCAGCAGCTGGGCCGGGTGGTCGGCGATGATCCAGTTCGTTGGCCACGGGGTGTAGACGGTCAGCGCGATGGCCAGCGGGATCACCAGCACCACGACCAGGATGACGCCCAGGTAGAAGGAGAGCGAACCACGCTGGGTGCGACCGGTGATCCAGATGGCCACCTTGTCCAGCACGTTCACCGACATGCGGTAGATTTCCTCGGCCGAGGTGACCATGCGGCGCAGCGGTGCGCCGGTGTCGGTGCGGTGACGCAGCCAGAAGAAGCACAGGCCCAAGCCCACCGAAATGGCGCTCAGTCCCAGTGCCGCGTTGAAGCCGGCAAATGGCAGCAGGTGCATTTTGCCCGGTCCGCCCTGCGCGGCCGACCAGTGGATGGCCAGCGGCTCCACCAGCTGCGGGTACAGGCCCAGGAACAGCGTCGCCGCCGAAAGAACCAGCAAGGGCGCCAGGAAGATCAGTGTCGGGGCCTTGCACTGCAACGCAGGCAACTTCTTTTTCTTCACGCCGAAAGCCCCGAAGAAGAAGCGCAGCGAGTAGGCCATGGTCAGCGCCGCACCCATCAGGATGCCGACGAGCGCGGCCATCCCCCAGCCGGTTTCCAGGTGCAGGGCCGATTCGTAGACCGCTTCCTTGGCAACGAAGCCGAACAGCAGCGGCACGCCGGCCATGGACGCCGCGGCGATGCCGGTGGTCGTGGCCAGGATCGGCATGGCACGGCGCAAGCCGCTGAGCTTGCGGATATCGCGGGTACCGGTGTTGTGGTCGATGATGCCCACGCTCAGGAACAGCGTCGCCTTGAACAGGCCGTGGGCCAGCGTCATGGCCAGCGCGGCAAAAGCCGCTTCGGGGGTGCCGAAGCCGAAGACCGCGATGATGAAGCCCAGCTGGGAGACCGTGCCGAAGGCCAGGATCAGCTTCAGGTCGTATTGCTTGAGCGCCCGGTAACCGCCGATGAGCATGGTGAGAATACCTATGCCTACGGTCATGGGGACCCACAGGGTGGTCTCGGCGAAGCCCGGGGCCAGTCGGGCGATCAGGTAGACGCCGGCCTTGACCATGGCTGCCGCGTGCAGGTACGCGGACACCGGAGTCGGAGCGGCCATCGCACCGGGCAGCCAGAAGTGGAAAGGCACCAGGGCCGATTTGGAGATCGCCCCGACAATAATCAGCGCCACCGCAACATCGGTGAAGGCCCCCAAGGCCACCAGCTCGTCGGCCGATGCCATGATCTCCGAGAGCTGGTAGCTGCCGGCCGCCGCGCCGAGCATCAAGATGCCGGCGAGCATCACCAGTCCGCCAAGGGTCGTGATGATCAGGGCGTTCATGGCTGAACGGCGCGCGGTGATCAGGGCCTGGCTGAAACCGATGAGCAGGTAGGAAAGCACGCTGGTGATTTCCCAGAAGATGAACATGATGATGATGTCATCGGCCGTGACCAAGCCGGTCATGGCTCCGGCGAAAGCGACCATCTTCGCCGCGAAGCTGCCGATCTGCGGATCATCATTCTTGAAATAGCGGGCGCAATAGAACAGCACCAGCGCGCCCACGCCGAGGATCAGCAGCAAGATTGTCGCGGCCAAAGAATCCATGCGGAAATTCAGGGCGATATTCAGCCCGGGAATCCATTCCATTTGAACCGATGGCGGCGCATTTGGCGCACCATTGGCCAGGGAATTATCGGCAGAAAGCACCGCCGGCATGCGGGTCAGCAACCAGATGAATCCCACTGCGGGCACGGCCGCCACAACGTAAAAACCGTTTCGTTTCAAGGCCCGGAATATTAATGGGCATAAAACAGCGGTGGCAAACAGCGCAGTGAGAATTATTAGCACGCTTTTCCTCTGTCGGCTGGTGGTGGGCAGAGTATCCAGAGCACTTCGAAAAGCGCCTGCATCTGTAATTTTATCAGCCGTGGCCTGCCTGCAATCGCACGAATGTGCCCTTTAAGGAATATTCCCTGCGTTTTCCGCGACCAGCTGATTTTCCAAGCTAGCCGCTATTCTCCAAAAGGTCGTTCCTATTCATCGCCTGATTACCTGTTGCAGGTACGATGCCAGCATGGGAATCAATCAGGTCGAACCGTCGGCGATTCGTGAAAAGTGGCTTAATAAGTACACTTGGGCGTGGGCCAGCTGGGATTGGGGACAAGCCGCGACCAACGCTGTCATGATCACTTTCGTGTTCACCGTCTATCTCACCAGCGAGCTATTCGGCGACACCGACCATGCGTCGCTGGTCCTCTCGCAGGCACTGGCCATCGGCGGACTGGCCATCGCCCTGCTGGTGCCCGTCACCGGGCTTCGCGCCGATGTTGCCGGGCGGCGCAAGCTGTGGATCGTGGTCAACACCCTGGTTCTCGTCGCCATCTGCGCGGCCTGCTTCTTCGTCTACCCCGACCCTTCCTACCTCTGGTTCGGCGCGATCCTCGTCGCGGCCATGTCGGTCTTCGGCGAATTCGCCGGCGTGAACTACAACGCGGTGCTGAACCAGATTTCCACCAAGGCAACGGTCGGCAAGGTCTCCGGTTTCGGCTGGGGCATGGGCTACGTCGGCGGAATCCTCGCCCTCGCCCTGGTGCTCTTCCTGTTCGTGCAGCCAATCGTGGACTGGCCAGGTGCCAGCACCGAAGAATCGTTGAACTTGCGCTGGGTGGCAGTGTTCTCTGCCGCTTGGTGCTTGCTCTTCGCGCTGCCGCTGTTCTTCGTCATCCCCGAAGCGCCACCGAGCACCTCGAAGAAAATCCCGCTGATGCTTACCTACAAGGTCCTGTTCAACAACATCAGGGAACTGTGGCGCAGCGACCGCAACCTGCTCTTCTTCCTCTGCTCCTCCGCCGTCTTCCGCGACGGGCTAGCCGCCATCTTCACCTTCGGCGGCGTCATTGCCGCGGGCACCTTCGGTTTCGAACTGACCGAAGTGATCATCTTCGCGATCGTCGGCAATGTCGTTGCGGCCCTTGGCGCGGTGCTTGGCGGCCGCATCGATGACGTGGCAGGCCCAAAGGCGGTCATTGTCGGTTCGCTGATCGGCCTGCTGGTTGCCGGCGCCGGAGTCTTCTTCTCCCCCGAAGCCGCGGGCTTCTGGATCTTCGGCCTGCTGCTGTGCTTGTTCGTCGGACCGGCACAGGCAGCTTCCCGCTCCTACCTCTCGCGCTTGATTCCCGAAGGACGCGAAGGAGAGCTCTTCGGGTTGTACGCGACCACCGGTCGCGCCGTGTCCTTCCTGGCACCGGCGTTGTTTGCCGGAGCCATCGCCATCGCTACCCCGCTGGTGGCATCCGGCCAAGCCCAGCGTTACGGCATCCTGGGCATCCTGGTGGTCTTGGCGCTCGGCCTGCTCCTGCTCCTGCCAATCCGGTCGCCGAAGAAGGTCACCGCGTAGCTTCCAGCCGCAAACCGGCGCTGGCCCCCA
>NZ_JBLVOJ010000011.1:36867-68063 GCF_053543715.1 Glutamicibacter sp. AGC46 | reverse complement strand
GGCCAGCGCCGTTGGCGGGATCCTGAGCGGTACTGCCGCTTAGTTCTCGATGATGGTCCGGTGGAAGTTCAGGTGGCTGCGCGAAGCCGTGGGGCCACGCTGGCCCTGGTAGCGGTTGCCGTAGGGTCCCGAACCGTACGGATGCTCGGTGTCCGACGTCAGCTTGAAGAAGCACAGCTGGCCGATCTTCGATCCCGGCCACAGCTTAATGGGCAAGGTGGCCATGTTGGACAGTTCCAAGGTCACGTGGCCGGAGAACCCTGGATCGATGAACCCTGCGGTGGAGTGGGTGAGCAGGCCAAGGCGGCCCAAGGAGCTCTTGCCTTCCAGCCGGGCGGCCACGCCGTGGCCCAAGGTCACCACTTCGTAGGTCGAGCCGAGCACGAATTCGCCCGGGTGCAGGATGAATGGCTCATCGGGGTCGACCTCGACCAGGCGCGTCAGTTCATCTTGCTCCACCGAAGGATCGATGTGCGCATACTTGTGGTTATCGAAAAGCCGGAAGAACCGGTCAAGTCGAACATCCACGGATGCGGGCTGGACCATCTGCGGGTCAAAGGGCTCTAGCCCAATCTCACCGGACGCTATTTCTCGACGAATGTCACCATCTGAATACAACACGCGTATAAATTTATCCTGACTTTCCCCGGCAGCCGAACTATTAGGCCAATTATGTACAGTGAGTCGAGATCACTGGCCGCATCCTGTTCACCAGCTGGTCGCAGATTTCCCACGAATTACCCAGCGTTTCCAGCTATTGTTAAGGTGGGATTTCCCATCATCGCTCCGCAACTCAAGGGTTTATTCAACATGCGCCTAGCCTCCGCGCTGACTGGCACCGTACTCGCATCGGCATTGCTGCTCTCCGGCACCGCCGCACTCGCTGCGCCGGCCGAGGATCTGCCTGCTGTCGAGAGCTCGCAGCTGTCGAAGGCATCGAGCCCCTTGGCCTTGATCAACCCCACCACGAAGCTTTCGCCGGAGGACTATGTTCCCGGCAAGCTAGTTGGTGTTGCCGGCAGCTCGATGACCCTGCGTCCTGAGGCGGCAGAGGCCATTGAAGTGTTCATTGCTGATGCGCGCGCTGCCGGCCATTCGATCAAGCTGCTGAGCGCATACCGTTCGTACCAGCGCCAGGCGGTCTTGTTCAACCAGTACCAAGCCAAGTACGGCACCGCTTATGCCGAACGGATTTCTGCGCGCCCCGGAACCAGCGAGCACCAGCTTGGTTTGGCCGCAGACCTGGGCTACACCGATAGCCGCGCCGAATTGAAAGCCGAATTCGGCCAGACCCCGGCCGGCCTGTGGATTGCCGAGCACGCGGCGGAATACGGTCTGATCATCCGCTACCCCCAGGGCAAGGAAGAGATCACCGGCTACAAGTACGAGCCGTGGCATGTGCGCTATGTCGGCGTCGAGCATGCCGAAGCGATGCTTGCTTCCGGAGCGGAAACGTTCGAAGAGTACCACCAGATGCTGGCCGCCTCGATAGCGGATGCCGAGCAAAGCGAAGCAAAGGCAACGGTCGAGAAAGAACCCGCGAAAGCCAAAGACGAAGAGCCGCACGAAAAATCCAAGAAGGCCGGCGAAGATGTTGTCGTGGACGAGGACTTGATGGTCCTGCGTTTCCTTCCGCCGTACCGCGACTGGGGCTTCGGCTTCACCCAGTAGCCCGGTCTGGAACAGGCCGCTGCCAGGTCCACCAGAACCGCCGGAACCACGAAAATTGCCGCTGCGAGTCGCCATTTCGCGGCTCTGCCCGCAATCCGCTGGGCGTTGGGCAGTGCCCGAATCATGGTGCAGCGGGGCATCCAGTACTAGCGTCCAATATTAACTAGTGCCCGGGACGCGAAGCAGCAAGTTCACGCAAAGTAGCTTCGTCAGCACCCTGCCCCTCTGCGGGAGCATCCTGGAATCTGCCCTCCGCACCGGCATGCAATCCCGGGAACGGTTTTCCAGGTTGCGTGCCGCCGGACGGCATGAAAATGCTCCCCAAAAGTTGCTGGCTTCTACAGTCCAACTTTTGGGGAGCAGTTCATGGCAGGTGGTTCCTGCCCAGAGCGCTGGAAAATTACTTCGCGCGCACCGGAATGCCGGTGAAGGTCGGCTTCAAGGTCTCAGCGAAGAAGTCCTCGCCCTTGTCATCGACAACGATGAAGGCCGGGAAGTCCTCGACCTCGATCTTCCAGATCGCTTCCATGCCCAGTTCCTCGTATTCGAGCACCTCGACCTTCTTGATGCAATCCTGGGCCAGGCGTGCCGCCGGGCCGCCGATGGAGCCCAGGTAGAAGCCGCCGTGGGTGTTGCATGCCTCGGTGACCTGCTTGGAGCGGTTGCCCTTGGCCAGCATGACCATCGAGCCGCCGGCAGCCTGGAACTGGTCCACGTAGGAGTCCATGCGGCCTGCGGTGGTTGGGCCGAAGGAACCCGAAGGCATGCCTTCTGGGGTCTTGGCAGGACCTGCGTAGTAGACCGGGTGGTCCTTGAGGTATTGCGGCATTTCCTCGCCAGCATCCAGGCGTTCCTTGACCTTGGCGTGTGCGATATCGCGGGCCACAACCAGTGGACCGGACAGCGACAAGCGGGTCTTGACCGGGAACTTGGTCAGTTCGGCCAGGATTTCGCTCATCGGCTTGTTCAGGTCGATCTTGACCACCGAAGAGCCACCGGTGCCGGTGACGCCATCGGTCTCGTCGTCGTGCGCGGCCAGGGCCGGGTGGTCCTCCGCCGGCATGAAGCGGGCTGGATCGGTTTCCAGCTGCTCGACGAACAGTCCCGCTTCGGTGACCTTGGCCAGCATCTGGCGGTCAGCCGAGCAGGATACTGCGATGGCCACCGGCAGCGAGGCGCCGTGGCGAGGCAGGCGCACCACGCGCACATCGTGGCAGAAGTACTTGCCGCCGAACTGCGCGCCAATGCCGAAGTGGCGGGTCAGCTCAAGGACCTTGTCTTCCAGCTCGGTGGCGCGGAAGCCGCGGCCGGTCATCGCGCCTTCGGTCGGCAGCGAATCCAGGTACTTGGCCGAACCGTACTTCGCGGTCTTCAACGCCATCTCGGCCGAGGTGCCGCCGATGACGATGGACAGGTGGTACGGAGGGCACGCGGCGGTGCCCAGCGAGCGCAGCTTCTCATCGAGGAACTTCAGCATCGAGTTCTCGTTGAGGATCGCCTTGGTCTCCTGGTACAGGAAGGACTTGTTGGCCGATCCGCCGCCCTTGGCCATGAACAGGAACTTGTAGCTGGTGTCAGCGCCGTCCTTGGTGTTCGCGTAGAGGTCGATCTGCGCCGGGAGGTTGTTGCCGGTGGCCTTCTCTTCCCAGGTGGTGATCGGAGCCAGCTGCGAGTAGCGCAGGTTCAGGCGGGTGTAGGCGTTGTAGATGCCGCGCGAGAGCGAGATCTCGTCCTGCTCTTCGGTCAGCACGCGCTGGCCGCGCTTGCCCATGACGATCGCGGTACCGGTGTCCTGGCACATCGGCAGGATGCCGCCGGCGGCGATGTTGGCGTTCTTCAGCAAGTCCAGGGCGACGAACTTGTCGTTCGGGCTGGCATCCTCGTCGTCGAGGATATTGCGCAGCTGCTGCAGGTGGGCCGGGCGAAGGTAGTGCGAGATGTCGTGCAGCGCGGTCTCGGCCAGCTGCTCCAGTGCCTGCGGCGCGACCTTCAGGAAGTTCTTTCCATCCGGGCCGGCGACAACTTCGACACCTTCGGAGGAAATCTTGCGGTACGGGGTGGTATCTTCGCCAATTGGCAGAAGATCCTCGTAACGGAATTCAGGCATGCTCAGTCCTTGATTCAATCGTGTGTGCTCATCTGCCATTTTAGGCCTTTACCCCGAATTAACCGCATTCGGCGTTTGCACCTGGGGGTTTATCGCGACATGCTGTAGTACATGAGCAACGAGAACACCTCCGCCGCCGCTGAAGGCCAAGAACCAGACCAGGTCCCGGATGCGATCATCGAAACGCCAATGGACAAGCAGCGGGCACAGCCCAAGACGCATTTCGAAATGATGCTGCAGGCCGGGCTCAACAAACCTGAGCTGTCCGGCTCGGTCATCGGCGCTTTCATGAGCGCCGAGGTGTATTTCCTCTCCCGTGAAGAGGTCACCGGCGAGAACAAGAATGCCCAGCCGATGATGCTGACCAACCCTTCCGGCGAGGCCGTGGTAGCGGTCTTCACCACCTTGGAGCGCATCCCTTCCTCGTACATCGACATGGCGCCCTACGGCGTGAAGGTCCAGGGCGCCACCGTGGTGCGCGCCTTGGAGAACACCGGCTTCGTAGTGAACCCCGGCGACGAGCTCAGTTTCGAGGTCCCGGCCGATGGGGTGGCGATCCTGCGCGAGCAGCTGCTCAACGAGAAGCCCTCCGAATAGGCATTGCGTAACTTTGGCCACGATTTTCCGTGCCGTTTTCCGGTGCGCGGGATTCGTGGGATATGCTTTTGATGCCCGGGCCGTCAATAGGCCGCTCGGTGCACTGCGGGCGTAGCTCAATGGTAGAGCGCTAGCTTCCCAAGCTCGATACGCGGGTTCGATTCCCGTCGCCCGCTCAAGCGAACGCCGGGGCACCAATGGTGCTCCGGCGTTGTTGGTCTTCTGATAGCCAGCGAAGGAGCACGATGACCGGAGTCCTCGAAGGCTTCTCCATCATTTGGGTTGTCATTCTCGTCGGCTACTTGGTGGGCCGCACCGGGGTGCTGGGCGAGCAAGGCCGCCATGTGCTCAGCCGGGTCACCTTCTTCGTGGCCAGCCCCGCCCTGCTGTTCACCACCTTGGCCGAGTCCGATCCGGTTTCCGTGCTCGGGCCGCTGCTCTGGGTTGCCGCCCTGTCCGCGGCGCTGACCGCGGTGCTCTACTACCTGGCGACGGCCCGGATGCTCAAGCGCCCGGCCTCGGAAAGCATCATCGCGGCAATGTCCGCCTCCACGGTGAACTCCGCCAACTTGGGCCTGCCCATCGCGTTGTACGTGCTCGGCGACATGTCCTACGCGGCACCGATCATCCTCTTCCAGTTGGCCCTCTACCAGCCGATCAATCTGGCGATGCTGGATGCCACCACCTCGCGGCACCGCACCACCCCGATCGCTTTGCTGCTGGCCACCGCGAAGAACCCGATGATCATCGGGTCGCTGCTCGGCTTGGCCGTCGCGCTGACCGGCATCGAATTGCCCTCCATCGTGCTCGAACCGATCGACCTGATCGCCGGCGCCTCGATCCCCGCCATGCTCATGGCTTTCGGCATCTCCTTGGTGGGTTCCAAGCCGCTGGAAAAGAAGTCGGGCCGCCGCGCCGACGTGCTGATCGCCGCCGGGGCCAAGCTGCTGCTCCACCCGTTCCTGGCCTGGGCACTGGCCTACTGGGTATTCAATCTGCGTGGCGAGCTGCTGGTGGCTTCGGTCATCATGGCCGGCCTGCCAACTGCGCAGAACATTTTCGTGACGGCCATGCGCTATGACCACGGGGTGGTAATCGCGAAGGACACGGTCCTGGTCACCACCATCTGCGCGATCCCGCTGATGATGCTGCTGGCGATCGTCCTCGGAATTTAGCGTAACTTCCACCTGCAGGAATAAGCGATCATCACTAGAGTGTTCAGTAGGACAACAGCTTTTATCCACTCCCCTAGCGAGGTCACCATGAAGCGCACTGCACCACTGCTGGCTACTGCCGCAATTATCGCCCTGTCACTGAGCGCCTGCGGCTCGGCAGGCCCATCGACCTCCGCAAGCGAATCCGGTGGCGCCAAGCCCTCGCCGGACACCGGAGCAACCTTGAAGAAGGTCCAGGATTCGGGCGTGCTGACCGTGGGCACCGAAGGCACCTACCGCCCGTTCTCCTACCACGAGGGCAACGAGCTGACCGGCTACGACGTCGAGGTCATCGAAGCCGTCGGCGAGAAGATGGGCGTCGAGGTCAAGTTCCAGGAAACCCAGTGGGACGCGATCTTCGCCGGACTGGATGCCGGGCGTTTTGATGCCATCGCCAACCAGGTCTCGATCAACCCGGAACGCGAAGAGAAGTACCTGTTCACCGAGCCTTACACCGTCTCCACCGGCGTGGTGGTGACCAAGAGCGATAACAGCGAGATCACCTCTTTCGAGACGTTGGAGGGCAAGACCACCGCGCAGTCGCTGACCAGCAACTTCTACGAGACCGCCAAGGCCGCCGGCGCGAACGTCGAGCCGGTGGAAGGCTGGGCCCAGTCGATCACCCTGCTCAAGCAGGGCCGTGTCGATGCCACCGTGAACGACAAGCTGACGTTCCTGGATGCGCAGAAGACCAACCCGGATGACAGCATCAAGATCGCTGCCGAATCCGAGGAGAAGAGCGAATCCGCTGTAGCCCTGCGCAAGGATTCCACTGAACTGGCCCAGGCCATTGACACCGCGCTCGAGGAGCTGCGCGCCGAGGGGGAACTGGCAAAGATCTCCGAGAAGTACTTCGGCGAAGACGTCAGCAAGTAGCAAACACTATAAGTAGACTGGCTCCACACGTAAGAACGCGTGGAGCCAGTCTCATTTGCGCAAAAGGTAGCCCATGGATTCGAAATGGCAGTTATTCCTCGACTCGCTCGGGCCGTTAGCCCTCGGGGCGATCACGGCAACCATTCCGCTGGCCCTGATCAGCATGGCCTTGGGCCTGGTCATCGCCTTGCTGATGGCGCTGATGCGGATCAGCAAGAACCGGGTCATCTCCTCGATTGCCCGGATCTACATCTCCATCATTCGCGGCACGCCGCTGCTGGTGCAGCTGTTCGTCATCTTCTACGGCATGCCTTCGGTGGGGCTGACCATCGACCCGTGGCCTAGTGCCATCATCGCCTTCAGCCTGAACATCGGCGGTTACGCCGCTGAAATCATTCGTGCCGCGATCCTCTCGGTCCCCCAGGGCCAATGGGAAGCCGGCTACACCCTGGGCATGTCGCGCACGCGCACCCTGTACCGGCTGATCTTGCCGCAGGCCACCCGGGTGGCTGTGCCGCCGCTGTCGAACTCCTTCATTTCCCTGGTCAAGGACACCTCGCTGGCCTCCACCATCCTGGTCACCGAAATGTTCCGCAAGGCCCAGGAAATCACGGCCTCCACCTACGAGTTCCTGCTGCTCTATTGCGAGGCCGCAGCCATCTACTGGGTCATCTGCCTGGTGCTCTCGGCTCTGCAAAACTCTGTTGAAGGAAGGCTTGAAAAGTATGTCGCCAAGTAATTCCGCCCTGCTCTCCGTCACCGCCCTGCATAAGGCCTTCGGCGAGAACCAGGTGCTCCAGGGCATCGACTTCACCGTGCATTCCGGTGAAGTGCTGGCACTGATTGGCCCGTCGGGCTCTGGCAAGACCACCGCCCTGCGTTGCCTGAACGGCCTGGAAATCGCCGATGCCGGCACCGTCGGATTCGCCGGCGGGCCGGAAGTTTCCTTCAGCGCCGGGATGAAACCCAAGGCCGCACAGATCCTGCGCAAGCGTTCGGCGATGGTGTTCCAGGGACATCACCTGTTCCCCCATCTGACGGTGCTGCAGAACGTGAGCATCGGGCCGATCGAGGTGCAAAAGCGTCCCAAGGACCAGGTCCTGGCGCAGGCGAAGAAGCTGCTGGCCCGCGTGGGCCTTGAAGCCAAGGCCGACGCCTACCCGAACTCCCTGTCCGGCGGCCAGCAGCAGCGCGTGGGCATTGTCCGCGCGCTGATGCAGCAGCCGGATCTGCTGCTCTTCGACGAACCCACCAGCGCACTGGATCCGGAGCTGGTCGGCGAGGTGCTCACGGTCATCAAGGAATTGGCCCAGGAGGGCTGGTCCATGGTGCTGGTGACCCACGAGCTGGCCTTCGCCCGGGATGTGGCCGACACCGTGGTGTTCATGGATGGCGGGGTGGTCGTGGAGACCGGTCCGGCGGCCCAGGTGCTCGGCACGCCTGCCAACCCCCGCACCCAAACTTTCGTCCAGCGTCTGTTGCACCCGTTCTAAAAGCAATAGAGTGAAGCCATGACCCAGGAAACGAATACTTTGCTGACCAGCCTCGTTGAAGGCTACAACTTCGAATCCGATTGCTTGGAGCTCGGGGCTGCACTGATCGGCGGCAAGGCCGAGCCAACCGCGCAGGTCCGCCTGCCGTTGAAAATGCTCAACCGCCACGGCCTGATCGCTGGTGCCACCGGCACCGGCAAGACCGTCACCTTGCAGACCATGGCAGAACAGCTCTCCGTGGCCGGGGTTCCGGTTTTCCTCGCCGATGTCAAAGGCGATCTGAGCGGCCTGGCGCAGCCTGCCGAACCGTCGGAGAAGCTCAGTGCCCGACTGGCCGAGCTCGGCCACGAATTCGTTGCGCGCACCAACCCGGTCGAGTTCCTCAGCCTGGGTGGCAATGGGCAGGGCGTCCCGGTACGCGCCAGCGTGGACGCCTTCGGCCCGATTTTGCTGGCCCGTGTCCTGGAACTGAACGAAACCCAGGAAGAATGCCTGCAGCTGATCTTCCATTACGCCGATTCCAATAAGCTGCCGCTGGATGACCTCAGCGACCTGAAAGCTGTGATCAGCTTCCTGCTCAGCGACGACGGCGCCCCGGCGCTGGCCGCCCTGGGCGGCGTCTCCTCATCCACCGCATCGGTGATCCTGCGCGGCATCACGATCATGCAGACCCAGGGACTGGACCAGTTCTTCGGGCAGCCGGAGTTCGATACCGCGGACTTCTTGCAGGTGCGCGACGGCGCGGGCGTCATCAACATCCTGGAACTGCCCTCGGTCAGCTCCCAGCCAATGCTTTTCTCCACGTTCCTCATGTGGCTCCTGGCCGACATGTTCGAGGACCTGCCAGAAGCCGGGGACCTGGAGAAGCCCAAGCTGGTGTTCTTCCTCGACGAGGCCCACCTGCTCTTCAAGGATGCGACCAAGGCGTTCAGCGATGCGATCATCAACACCGTGCGCCTGATCCGCTCCAAGGGCGTGGGCCTGTTCTTCATCACCCAGTCCCCGACCGACCTGCCCGATGAGGTGCTCGGCCAGCTGGGTAACCGCATCCAGCATGCGGTGCGCGTGTTCACCGCCAAGGACCAGAGCGCGCTCAAGCAGATCATCAAGACCTTCCCAACCGGTGAGCTGGACCTGCAGGAAGCACTGACCCAGGCCGGTGTCGGCGAGGCTGTGGTCACCGTGCTGGGCGAGAAAGGTGCACCGACCCCGGTAGCGTGGACCAAGATGTCCTCGCCGGGGTCCAACATCGGCCCGGCCTCACCTGAGGTGATGGCCCAGGTCCGTGGCACTTCGACGCTGGCTGCGCAGTACAGCGCCGCAGTGGATCGTGATTCTGCCCGCGAAATGCTCGAGGCCAAAACCCGGGCCGCGGCGCCGGCGCCAGCGACTGCTCCCGAACCGGCGAAGGAGCCCCGACGGGAAAGCGCCCCACGCCAGAGCCAACCGCGCCAAGAAGAGAACCCGATGATGGACATGGCCATGGGCGCCGCCAAGGTGCTTGGCCGCGAGCTGATCCGCGGCTTCTTCGGCAACCGCAAGCGCCGCCGTTAGTAATACCTGGCTCTTCCAGCACGCCGTTTTCGGTCTGGGCCCGGAAACCAGATAGCCTAGCTACTGATGAACACTCGTAATTCCACGCCGATCTCCGCTGCCCGCCTGGCTCTTCGCTGGGCATTGGCTGCAGCGGCTGTCGTCGTTCTGGTCATTGCCGGAACGATCGCCGCCAACCGTACGCTCTTCTCCCCCCAGCACCAGGTGCAGGCACTGCAGCAGCATCTGGCCAGGGGCGAAGGCGCCGAAGCCCTGGGCCTGATGCAGGCCCAGGTCCCGCAGGGCGATGCTGTTGCCCTGGATGGGGACGTGCTCAAGCGCACCCAGGCCGGAATTACGGATTTCTCCACCGACAAGGCCCAGGCGGTAGAGGGCGATGAGCAGTTGCGCACCGTCACCGCGCGTTACAAGGCCCACGGCGTGGACAAGGAATCGACCTACACGCTGCGCCATGCCGGCAAATCCTGGCTGCTGTTCGACAAGTGGGCCTTCGAGCCAAGCACGCTGCCCAGCGTGAAGATCAAGGCCAACACCGTCAACGAGGTCACGGTCAACGAGCAGAAGATCCCGTTATCGGCTGGCGTGAGCACCCTTCCGGTGTTCTACCCCTCGATCCTCGACGCGAGCTTCAGCACCAAGAACTTTGCGGCCGACACCCGCGGGATGGTGGTCACCAAGCCTGCCAAGGAGCCGGTGGAGATCGCGCTGAAGACCGAGCCGACCAAGGAATTCATCGCTGCCATCAATGCCAAGGTGAAGAACTACCTCAACGAGTGCGCCAGCGAGCAGGTGCTGATGCCTGCCGGATGCCCGTTCGCCTACAGCACCTCGGCGCGCGTGGACCCGGCAACCATCGACTGGTCCATCGCGAAGTACCCCACCATTGAAGTGAACTACTACAACGGCGCCTGGGTGCTGTCCCCGCTGAAGGCCACCGCTACCTTGACCCTGACCGAGC
Organism: Glutamicibacter sp. AGC46; assembly: GCF_053543715.1. Classification (NCBI taxonomy): domain Bacteria; kingdom Bacillati; phylum Actinomycetota; class Actinomycetes; order Micrococcales; family Micrococcaceae; genus Glutamicibacter; species Glutamicibacter sp. AGC46. The sequence continues at coordinate 57,593 of NZ_JBLVOJ010000011.1, read as the reverse complement.
AGGATCTGCGCACCGGCGCCAAGGCCAAGAAGACCGTCAAGGATGACTACTCCTTCACCGCGCAGCTGACCACCAGCACCACCGAAGTTTCCGTGGTTCCGGTGGCCGGCGGCGAACAGGTGGCCGGCTAGCGTCCGAGCAGTTCGCGGAACTGGCTGCGCAGCGGCACCGCGTTGGTCTTGAACTTCTGCCAGACCACCAGCGCTGCCAAGCTGGCGGCCAGCGACAACCCGGCGCCAATGGTCACGGCGATCTGGATCCCGAACAGTTCAGCGAACCAGCCGATCAGCGGCGAGCCGATGGGCGTACCGCCCATCACCACCATCAGGTACAGCGCCAGCACGCGCGCCCGGTACTCCGGGGGCACCGAGGTCTGCACCATGGTGTTGCAGCTGTTCAAGAAGGTCAGCGACCCCAGTCCCACCGGGATCAGCACCAGCGCGAATGCGATGTAGTTGGGCATCCACGCACTGGCAATCCCGGCGATGCCGAAGAACACGCCGCCGCCGATCAGGAAGCGCCAGCGCGGAGCCGAACGCCGGGCGGCGAACAGCGCCCCGCCAAAGGTGCCCACGGCCATGATCGAGCCCAGGATCCCGTACTCCCCTGCTCCTACCCCGTAGACCTCGGTGGCCATCAGCGCGTTGGTCATCTGGAAGTTCAGCCCGAAGGTGCCGATCACGCCGGCCAGGAAGAAGATCAGCACCAGGTCCTTGCGGTTCTTCACGTAGGCCAAGCCCTCCCGCACCTGCCCCTTGGCGCGCGCGACCGGCTTGGAAGGGTTCAGTGCGTCCTTGCGCATGAACACCAGCGAGAAAATCACCGCGAGGAATGAGGCGCCGTTGAGCAGGAACGCCGGTCCGGTGCCCACCAGGGCGATGACCGCACCGGCCACGCCGGGTCCGGCCAGCCGGGCCAGGTTGAAGTTGGCGCTGTTCAACGCCACCGCGTTGGCCAGGTGGGTGCCGGGAACCACCTCGGAGACGAACGCCTGGCGTGCCGGGGCGTCGAAGGAGGCGCCGATGCCCAGCATCGTGGCCAGCACGTAGACATGCCACAGCTGCGCCGTGCCGGTAACCACCAGCAGGCCCAGGACCAGGGCGCAGACTCCCATGAAGCTCTGCGTGAGGATCAGCAACCGGCGCTTGTCGAAGCGGTCGGCGATCAGTCCGGCATAGGGGCCCAGCAGCAGCACGGGCAGGAACTGCAGGCCGGTGGTGATGCCGGTGGCCACTGCATCGTGGTCGGTGAGCTCGGTGAGCACCAGCCAGTCCTGGGCCACGCGCTGCATCCAGGTTCCGATATTGGAGACCAGCGCACCGATCACCCACAACCGGTAATTTGGTACTTCCAGTGCACGGAACATTTTCGACGCCATAGCTACCGCCAGATCCCTCCGGCTCCTCCCGTCCTCCAGTCTAGCCACCCGGGCAGGAAAATGCTGAGGTTTCCTCAGATTCTTGCTGCGGCGCTGCCCGGGCGTTCGGCGCCGGGCGCGCAAAAGGCGCACCATCGCTGGTGCGCCTGATGCATGCCTCGGGCCGGGGCTAGTTCACGCCACGCAGGTCAAGGAGCAGTTCATCCTCGCCCTCTGCGTCCAGCACCACCGGGATGCCCCAGTCCTGCTGGTACAGGTGGCAGGCCGCGTGATCGGGAATCTCGCCGCCCGGTTCGCCATCGCAGGCCGCCGCGCGGGCGGTAATGTGCAGCACGCCCTCGGCCACCTCCGGGTTCAGTTCCAGGGTGCGGGACAGGCCCACCGAGGTGCCGGCGCCGTCGAGGATCAGTTCCTCAGGGCTGGCCGAGATCTTCAGCTGGGTCGGATCGCCCCAGCGGTCATCGAGCTTCTGCCCCTTGGGTGCGGCGAAGCGGACCAGGATCCCGTGCTTGCCGGCCTGCACCCGGGTCTTGGGGCGCTGGGTCTGGCTGGCGCCCTGGTCGACCACCAGTGCTTCGGCAGGGATCGGGATGCGCACCAGCTGGTGGGAGTTGGTCTCCACGACCAGCAGCACCGGATCGCCGTCCACGGTGGTGTCCACCAGCACGTCGGCCGGTTCCTTCAGGCCCTTGGCCAGGGTGGAGACAGTATTGGTGGCCGGATCGAAGCGGCGCCCCGCGCCATTGTAGGAGTCGGCGATGGCAATCGAGTGGTCCGGCAGCACGGCCGCGCCCAGCGGGTGCTGCAGGCGCGCCTGCTGCGCATCGCCATCGCGGAAGCCGAAGTCGAACAGGCCGGTGCCCACCGCGGTGTTCACGCTCTTGGCCTTGCCTTCTTCAACCTCGATCCAGCGCAGGGCGCTGGTTTCCGAGTCGGCGATCCACACGTTTTCGCCATCCAGTGCCAGGCCCGAGGACTGGGCGAACCAGGCCTCATCCGGCGCGCCATCGGTTAGGCCTTCCAGCCCGGTGCCGGCGAAGACCGACACGGCGCCGGTGCGCGGATCGAAGGCGAAGATCTGGTGGGTTCCGGCCATCGCGACGATGACCTGCCCCGATGGGTGGTAGAGCACATCCCATGGGGACGAGAGCGAAATATTCAGCGCATCGGTGCCCAGCTCGGTGGGCTGGACTTCCTGGCGGGCGTTCTCCGAATCCAGCAGGCGCTGCACGCCGTTGCCGGCCAGGGTGCCCACGGCGCCGGTGGCCAGGTTCACCGAGCGCAGGCGGTGGTTGACGGTGTCGGCGACGATCACGTCGTAGCCGACTTCGGCGGCCAGTTCCGCCGGCAATGCGGCCAGCCCCTGCAGTTCGTTGAACTGCGCGGTGGCAGCGTCCCCGTCGGCATAGCCCTTGACCCCGGCGCCGATGGTGCGCACCACGGTGGACAGGTCGCCGGCCAGTTCGACCAGGCGGTGGTGGCCCGAATCGCCCCCCAGGAAATTGCCGTTGGCCAGGGCGATCGCCTTGCCCGGGAAGCGCAGGTCGCCCTCGCGGGCTGCCGGTGCCACGTACGGACCGTTGCCGCGGTGCAGCGTGCCCTTGGCTTCGTGCTCGGCTACCAGTTCCTCGACCAGCGAGCCCAGGCCCTGGGCGTGGCCCTCGCCGGACAGATGCGCGACGATGTAGCCTTCGGGATCCAATACCACCAGGGTAGGCCAGGCGCGGGCACCGTAGGCCTGCCAGGTGACCAATTCCGGGTCGTCGAGCACCGGGTGGTGGATTTCGTAGCGCTCCACTGCGGCGGCCAGCGCATCCGGATCCGCTTCGTGCTCGAACTTCGGGGAGTGCACGCCGACGGTGACCAGCACGTCCTTGTACTGCTCCTCTAGCGGGCGCAGCTCGTCGAGCACGTGCAGGCAGTTGATGCAGCAGAAGGTCCAGAAGTCCAGGAGCACGATCTTGCCGCGCAATGCGTCCAGATCCAGTTGCTTGCCGCCGGTATTCAGCCAGTTGCGGCCCAGCAGTTCGCTGGCGCGCACCTTGTAATTGGCGCGGACGGATTCGGAAGTGCTCATGGTGATCCTTTCGCTGTCGCCGCGGCTGCGGCAATTCGAACCTCAATTATCTGCCACCGCGGCCCGCTGGGGCTAACGGTGTTAAGCAACATTGAGAAAAGTGTGAAACTCGCTCACGGTCTGCTGGTGTAACCGCAGGCCCACGCCTTCTATTCCCTGCCGGGGCGGCGAGCTAGGGCAGCTGCGCGAGCACGGTGTCCATGATGCCGGTGGCCACCTGGTTGAAGGCGGCATCCTGCAGCGAGGTCGCCGAGAGGAAGGAGACCATCACCGCATACTCCCCGGTGCTCTTGATCAGCACCAGCGAATCCTGCGCATACTGCCCATCACGGCTGTAGTACAGGGCCGAATCGGCATCCTGCACGCCCGGATCGGAGAATGCCAGGGTCTCGCGGTAGTCCAGCCCGTTGAGCTTCACGCTCTTGCATTCCTCCAGGATGGTGGCCACGTTCGCATTGTGCGCCGCCACCTTCGCCGCCCCGTCGCCGAGCTTGGCCACCTCCACCGACCCGGTGATCGACTGGTTCTCGTTGGTGAAGTCGGTGCGCGCCGCCTCGGTGCCCAGCTGCACCGGCGACCAGTTCAAGTCCTCGATCGGAGCCGAGCATTGGGACGGCAGGACCACCAGGTCCTTGAGCGTATCGGTGGGCGGCGTGGCCAGGGATTCGAGGTCCTCGCCCTGGATCTTGGCGCTGGAGGGGAAGCCGAGCTCGGCGGCCATCACTGCGCCGGCCGTGGTGGCCACCTGCGCGGTGGTCATTTCTTCCGGCTGGGCAGGCTCTTGCGGCTCTTGCGATGCGCTGGGCGTCGCGGTGCCCTGCACGGCGATCTTGTGCGTTTCGTCCTGCGGCATTTCGGATTGCGCGGAGCAGGCGCTTGCGGCCAGCAGCGCGCACACCGCCAGGGAGGCGGCGAGGATTTTCTTGGTGCTAGGCACGTGGGTCCCTTCGGTCGGCTTGCTTGAAGCGGGCGAACATTTCGTTGTAGGCAGCCAGCTCGGCGTCGTTGTCGCGCTCGGCCTGGCGGTCGTAGCGCTTGGTGTCCTTCTTGTCCTGGCGCAGCCACGAGATGACCACGAAAATGGCCAGGACCAGGGTCGGCACTTCGCCGATCGCCCACATCGCCCCGGCACCCACCACCTGGTCTTCCAGTGCGGTGCCGCCCCAGGTGCGGCCCATGTTCCCGAAGTAGTCCGGGGCCAGCAGGGTTTCGGTGCTCATCAGCGCCACCCCGAAGAAGGCGTGGAAGGCGACGGTGGCCAGCAGCACCACCAGGCGCATCGGGTACGGGTAGCGCTTGGGGACCGGGTCGGCGTCCACCAGCGACAGCGCGAACAGGTATCCGGTGAGCAGGAAGTGCAGGTTCATCAGCTCGTGGCCCGCGTGGTAGCGCATGGCCGGTTCCAGCAACGGGGTGAAGTAGAAGACGACGATCGAGCCGGCGAAGTTCACCGCGGCGAAAATCGGGTGGGTGATGACCTTCGAGTAGCGCGAGTGCACCAGGTAGAGGATCCATTCGCGCGGGCCGCGGGTGCCGTCGACGCGCGATCCCAGCACCTTGAGCAGCAGCGTGACCGGGGTGCCCAGGACCAGGAAGATCGGCACGATCATGGTCAGCGACATGTGATCGACCATGTGGGTGGAGAACTGGATCTTGCCGTACACGGCCACCGCGCCGCTGGTCACGTAGAACAGCGCGAAAAGGCCCACGATCCAGCTGGCCAGGCGCAGCACGCTGGGCTTGTCGCCGCGGCGGGCCAGCTTGATGAAGGCCCACAGGTACACGGCCAGGCCGAAGAGGCACACGGCCACCCAGATCCAGTCCATGCGCCAGGTGGTGAACCACGCGGCGGTATCCGGGGCCGGCGGCAGGTCGTAGCCGGTGAGCAGGCGGGCCGGGGTCGCTTGCACCGGAGGCTCATCGGAAGTCGGCGGAGCGGTGCGCGCCAGCACGGTGGCCACCGACATCACCGCAGCCATCAGGATGACCTCGCCGGCCACGACCTGCCAGGCCGCGCGCAGCGCCGTGAACTTGCCCTCCAGCAGCCGCGGGATCACCATGCGCCGATGCCACAGGCCCAGTGCGCCCAGCCCCAGGGTGATCAGGATCTTCACGATCACCAGGATGCCGTACGGGGTCAGCCACTGGTCCCAGCCGGTAATGCGGATCACCGCCGAAGCCAGGCCCGAGCCGATCATCAGGAACACCGCGAAGGTGGCCAGCGCGGAATAGCGCTTGAGCACCACCCCGGCCAGCACCTGCCCGCGTTTGCGTCCCGGCGCTTCGCCGGCCAGCGTCGGAGCGAGCAGGGCCAGCACCATGATGCCGCCAAACCAGAGCACCACGGCCAGCAGGTGCAGGCCGATGGAGTTCACCGCGGCGAAGTGGTCGTCTCCCCCGGCCGCGTGGCCGATGAAGGCCAGCGGCAGGATGCCGAACAGCGAGAAGAATGCGCTGAGCCCCACCGTGGTCCTGGAGCGCGCGGCCAGGGCCAGCGAACTGGTGATCGCGGCGATCACCACCATCCAGGCCCAGGCCCGCCCGCTGGTGATCGACAGGATGTAGTCCAGGATCGCGGCCGAATACTGCGGATCCAGGCTCATCGGGATGCCGGCCAAATCCCAGAAGGTCAGCAGCATGACGGTGGCCGCGGACAGGGTCCACACCACCGCGGCCCCGGCGGCGATATTCATCGTGCGGGCGAACGCCGGATGGGCCTGGCCTTCGGCATCGCCGGTCACCTTGGCGGCCCGCGGGATGATCGCCGCACCGAAAACCAGTGCGGCGATGCTCAGCGACATCGAGGCATGGTGGATGGCCCGGGAGATGGGCAGCGACCAGCGCACGAAAGCCCCGGGATCGGCCAAATCCGCCGGCCGGGCGATCCCGGTGAACAACACCGCCGCCAGGAAGGCCACCGCCGCAGCGAGGATTCCGGGCAGGATGAAGCGGGTGACTGAAACCGTGCGCTGTGCTGTATCCATAACCTTCTCATCATCTCATTTTTCGCCCGGCCGGTCACCGCGCGGCAGCCCGCTTTGGGCGCATCTCACACCTGGCCCAGCAACGCCTCCCCCAGGTAGCCGCCTTCGCGCACCCCGGGAAGGATCGCGTACAGGCCCGATCCCACCGGCTTCAGCCAGGTGTTCAGCGCATCTGCGGCCGCCAGCCGGTGCTGCACCGGGATGAAGCTGGTGGCCGGGTCGCGCTGGTAGCTGGCGAACAGCAACCCGGAAGCCGCTCCGTCGAAGTTGTAGCCCCGCCGGTGCATGGTCTCATCCGCGCTGGCCGGCTTGGCCAGCGCCACGTGGGCGTTGGCCGCGATCGCCGGCAGCCCCAGCTCATTGGCCGCGGCCAGGTCCACCGGATCATCCACGCTGGCGCCCGACAGCGGCGCGCCGTCGGACTGCCGGCGGCCCAGGGCATGGTCCCGTCCGGCGCCGTCCACCTCGTCCCAGCCGTCCAGGTCCATCTCGAACCTGCGCAGCGCCAAGGTGGTCCCGTTCTCGATCCAGCCCGGCTGGCCGAACACCGCGCTCTCGCGCAGTTCTCCGCCGGGGTTGTTGATCCCGTCGAGCTGGCCGAACAGGTTGCGGAACCCGCGCCCGCCGGGGTTGATGAACCCGGTCTGGGCGAAGCGCCTGGCGCCCAGCCCGCGCAGGTTCTTGGACACCGCCCGCACCGCATGGTGCAGCACGGTCTGCTCCTGCGCGCAGAACTGGATCAGCAGATCGCACTGCCCGTACTGCTCATCGAGCTGGTCCCCGGCGAAGCGCGGCAGCGTGCCGATCTGCCCGCGCCCGGCCACATCCAGCAGGCTCTGGCCCAGCCCCACGGTCAGCGTCAGCTCGCATCCGGGCTGCGCCATTTCCGGTTCGGTGTCGGCCAGCACCCCGCGGCCGCTGGCCAGCCGGGCCGCATCATCGGTGATCATCTGCAGCACCGCGCGCAGCTGCTCCTTCTTGGAGCCCTCGCGCCAGTGCAGATCCCACCCGGCGAAGACCGCGTGGGCCTGCTGGCCGTCGAGGATCCCCGACTGGTACTTCCCGTAGAACGGGCGGTACCCCTGCGGGTTGGCGGTGGCCGCTGGGGCTGGAGCGCTCAGCTTTCCGGTGCCGAACCCGGTGAGCATTCCGCCCAGCGCGGCGGCCGCGGTGGTGCCCAGCAGCAGCCGGCGGTCGACGCTAGTGCCCGGCATGCGCATCCCCGGCATGCTCGTCGTAGCTTTCGTTGGCCCCGTCGAAGTTGCGGATCGGGAAGTCCACCTCGGTGCTCGACCCGTCGGCGAATTCCAGCTTCAGCCTCGCCGTCTGGGCCGCCACCAGCGGTTCCTGCAGGTCCATGAACATCAGGTGGTGGCCGCCCGGTGCCAGCACCGCGTCCTTGCCGGGTTCGATCACCAGATCCCCTTCGAGCTGCGCCATCGTCATCCCGTCGCCGGTGCCGCGCATTTCGTGGATCTGGATCTGATCGCCCTGGGCATTGCTGATCTTGCGCAGCGCAATCGGGGTGCCAGAATTATTGTGCAGGATGCCGAAGGCCGCGCTCATGCCCGACTCGGCGGCCTTGGCCCAGGTTTCGCTGGTGGCCAGCGCTTCGGCTTGCCCGGCGGTTTTCTGTTCGGCCGGTGCGGGCTGCTGCCCGTCGGCGCTCTGTGCGCAGCCGGTGAGCAGCAGTCCAAGGCCCAGGGCCAGTGCAGTGGTTTTGCGGAAATTCATGTTCTCAAGCTTTCGGGTTCGGTGTGCAGGCGCGCCAAAGGCAGCGGTGGCCTCGGGCGCACCGGAAGGGTGGGGGCTACTTGGACTGGCGCATGAACTTGGCCAGCACGCCCAGCGCGCCGCCAAGGATGACCACGCCGATGATGACCCAGACCACCGGGCTCATCGAGCTGCCCAGGTCCTGGACCGGGTTAGCGCCTGGATCCAGGTCGGCGGACCCTGCGGAGTCGCTAGGCGCCGCTGGCGCGCTCGAGCTGACCAGGGTGGGGGCGGCCTGTGGCGCGTCGACGCTGAAGCCGATCTTGTTCTCGATCGGGTGGCCGTCAGACGAGACCACGCGGTAGGCCAGCTGGTACTCGCCGTTGCCCAGCTCCTTGGCCGGGGTGACGGTGACCTTGGTGCCCTTGGTCCTGGCCTCGGTGTCGATCTTTTCCCCATCGAGGGTCAGCGAGACCACCGTGGAGTCCACGCCGGATAGGCTCTGGAGCACGCCGGAGAATTCGAGGGTGATGTCCTCGGGCACTTCCTGGATGGTGGCCCCGGCCTCCGGGGTAGAGCCGATCAACTGGTCGTGCGCGTTGGCGGCACCGATCGAGCCGGCGAAAGCCAGCAAGGAGAATGCCAGTACTGCGACTAGTCGGGTGATGTTCTTGGTTACTACGCTCATGATGTTCCTTCCAAGCCCCTTGCGGGGCGCTTCGATTCTTTACTCAGGCAGCAAGAATGAAGCAGGGCGGACCGCGGCGCTCCGGCAGTCTTCCCAATTGCGCCAGCTTGAGTTGGAAACGCAAGGGGAAGTAGGCACGAAGCGGCCGGGCAGCAGGTACCTGCACGCGAATGCGCGAGAGGATCCGCCGGGCCGTTGAAAGGGTGAGCCAGCCGGCCATGGCCTTGAGCAGGCGTTCACCGCCGTAGAGCACCAGTACGCTGGCGATCGCGGCCAGCACGTGGGCGTAGAGCATCGATTCGGTATGCACGTTGGCGTACTGCGCGGTGATGTCCTGCGCCAGCGCTGGATTGCGCCCCGCATGGTGCGCGTGTTCCAGACCGGAAAGATCGCCGCCCTGGTGGCTCATCACCGACAAGCTCAGGTGGTAGAGCCCCTGGCTGAGCAGCACGACCAGGCTGGTCGCCCACAGGGAGAACTTCCGGCCCACCAGCACGACGCCGATAGCCGCAGAGACGCAGGTAATGAGCACCATGGCCACCACCGATAGCGCTGTAGGCGCACTGTGGGCGTGCGCGGCAAAGGCTGTCCAGGTGCACACGCTTGCCGCCAACCAGCCGCGGATAACGCGGGTTGCGGGTTTCTGTGACACGATGGGCAGCCATTCTTCGCGGAGTTCTACGATCGAAGCTGATTCTACGCGAAGTAGAAGAGCGCCTCAAACGGTGCTCCGATAAAGCAGAAGGCCCGACCCTGCCTCCTGGATTTCTCCGGAGCGGGTCGGGCCTTGCGCAAAGCTCTAGCGGAAGCTTACTTCTTGGCTACAGCAGCCTTCAGCTTCGACCCAGCGGTCAGCTTGACCGAGTGGCCAGCAGGAATCTGGATTGCTTCACCGGTCTGTGGGTTGCGGCCGGTGCGAGCTGCACGATCGGTGCGCTCTACAGCCAACCAACCTGGGATCGACACCTTCTCACCCTTGGAAATCTGGTCGACGAAAACCTCGAAGACTGCATCCAGAACACCATTAACGGCAACCTGGGAGTTTTCGGTCTTCGCTGCAACAGCAGCAACAAGTTCGCTACGGTTCATAGCCAATGTATGGTCCTCCTGGACTAGTGATCCAAAGCCCTCTTCCGGGCCCCGAACGCCGCACGGTCGCACGGTCTTACCAGTGAGAACATATCAAACGTTTCGCCCCAGAACTGCGGAAAACAGGCGGAAAACCGGGATTTTTTCAACTAATTGCAGATTTCTTGGCTCAACGGCAGCATTTTTGGGTTCAATGAAGGCTTTTGCAACGTTCCTTAACGCCGCAAGGCCCGCCAATCCGGGAACGGACAGCGGGCCTTGCGCAAAGCTCTAGCGGAAGCTTACTTCTTGGCTACAGCAGCCTTCAGCTTCGACCCAGCGGTCAGCTTGACCGAGTGGCCAGCAGGAATCTGGATTGCTTCACCGGTCTGTGGGTTGCGGCCGGTGCGAGCTGCACGATCGGTGCGCTCTACAGCCAACCAACCTGGGATCGACACCTTCTCACCCTTGGAAATCTGGTCGACGAAAACCTCGAAGACTGCATCCAGAACACCATTAACGGCAACCTGGGAGTTTTCGGTCTTCGCTGCAACAGCAGCAACAAGTTCGCTACGGTTCATAGCCAATGTATGGTCCTCCTGGACTAGTGATCCAAAGCCCTCTTCCGGGCCCCGAACGCCGCACGGTCGCACGGACTTATCAAGAGTTGAACTTACCAGCTGAAAGCGACAAAAAGTGCATCATCTTGCGGATTCTGCTGAATTTTCGCCAAATCAAGGGTGTGAAAGTTCACCCGGGACCTACAGCGCGAACGGATCGAGGCCTTCGTTTGCCTCCACGAAAAGTTCCCAGGCTTTGCTTTGCAGCTCCTTGCCGCGGGTCGCTTTCGCCGGGCTGGCCAGTGCCGTTGGACCCTTCGTGAGGTATTTCGGCCCCAAATAGCTGCCTCGGGGCGCGTCTTCGAGTTCCGGCGCCAATGCCGCTTCGACCAATGCCACCGCACCTTCATGTTTGCCCTGCGCGAAACTGGACTGCAATTGGCCAATCAGCCGCTTGGCAAAGTCCGGTTCGTTGATGTTGGGCACCTGCGGGGTCAGCCCGGAAAGCGAATACCCCGGGTGGATGGCCAGCGCGCGAGCCGGCAGTTCCAGCTGGCGCAGCCGGTGGTCCAGGGCCAAGGTGAAGGCTTGCACTGCCGCCTTGGACTGCGCATAGGCACGGTATGGATGGTAGTCGCGGGTCAAGGCCAGGTTTTGCGGATCGGTAGCCAGCATCCGGGTGGACATCGATCCCAGCCCGATGAACCGCAGCGGCTGGGCGAAGCGTTCGGCCAGCTCGCCGACTAGCCGCGCATGCCCGATGAAATTCGTGCTCATGGTCAGCTCATGGCCCAGCAGGCCCTCGACGCGGCTCTGCGGCGCCCGGATGACCCCGGCATTGGCGATCAGCGCATCCAATGGCCGATTGCGCAGTTCAGCTGCCAGTCCCATGGCGGATTCCATGCGCGAGGAGTCGAACTGCATGAATTCCACGCTAGCCGCCGGTACGCGCAGCCGGATCTGCTCCATGGCATGCTCCGCACGGCTCTGGTTGCGGCAGGCCAGGATGACTTGCGCACCGGCTCGCGCCAAGCCGAGGCTCGCGAAGAAGCCAAGGCCGCTATTCGCGCCGGTCACCACAACGGTCTTGCCTTGGCCCAGCGGCGCCCACCGCTGCCGGTTCGCGTAGATGTCAGTTGCGGGTCTCGGATAGCGCGTCGCTGGCTTCATGGAATACACGCTACTACAGGGAAAATGCTCGATTGCGGGTGGGACATGGCCGCTTATAGCGATCTCCAGCCACCCCGCAGCCGCTTGCTGGGCACTGAATCCTTGGCGAGGCGCCCGAACCCGAAGGGAATGATTTTATCTTCCCAGCTCCTCCATCAATTGCTTCGGAAAGTCCCAGTGCCGTTGCCGGGCTCAGGCACACGGTGGGATCATTGGAAGATGGAGCACAGCGAGGATGCCGCACTGAATGCGGCCCGGTACAAGATGAAGCAGGACAGCGAGCCGTTGCCGGTGGACGAGTATGCGCAGGCCACCGGGATGGCTCCCGTCGAGAAGCAGAAGACGCCGCTGCAGCTGCATGCCGAGGACGAGGCATGGGAAGTGGCCAACTCCGTGCTCGATGAGGCTTTCGCCCGCGGGGACTTCGACAATCTTGCCCTCTCGGGCCAGAAGATCGACCATATCACCAGCAATGACGATCCCGACTGGTGGCTGAAGTCCATGATGCGCCGAGAGCAGCTTACCGGGCTGGGCCCACCGGCCCTGACCTTGCGCGTGGAAGATGAGCAGATGGAGCAGACCTTGGACCGCTTGCCCTCCGAGCGGGCCGTGCGTGAGCATATCGAGGATTTCAATGCCCGCATTATCGAGGCGCGGCGGCAGCTGCTTGGCGGCCCGCCGGTGATCACCGCTTTGCGCGATTCCACCGCAGAGGTGCTTGGTTGGCAGGAACGCCGGGCGGCAGAACCTGCACCGGTGGCAGAGAAGGCACCGGTGAAACGCCGGTGGTGGCGGCGTTAAAAGGCGAAGCCGCCTTCCCGAAAGGGAAGGCGGCTTGCTAAGTCAAAAGACTTGCAGGTCTTACCAGGAAGACTTGGTGATGCCCGGAAGCTCACCACGGTGTGCCATGTCGCGGAAGCGAACACGGGAGATACCGAACTTCTGGAAGGTGCCACGTGGGCGACCGTCGATTGCGTCGCGGTTGCGAACGCGGATCGGGGAAGCATCGCGTGGAAGCTTCTGCAGGCCTACGCGTGCAGCTTCGCGAGCTTCGTCGGTTGCGTTTGGATCAACCAGGGTCTTCTTCAATTCGAGACGCTTTGCAGCGTAACGCTCGACAATGACCTTGCGCTGTTCGTTCTTTGCGATCTTGGACTTCTTGGCCATGTCTTAGCGCTCCTCTCGGAATTCAACGTGCTTACGGACGACTGGGTCGTACTTCTTCATGACCATGCGGTCAGGGTTGTTACGACGGTTCTTACGGGTTACGTAAGTGAAACCGGTTCCAGCGGTGGACTTCAGCTTGATGATCGGACGTACGTCCTTATCCTTCTTTGCCATTTTTAGAGCTTCACACCCTTCGCAATCAGGTCAGCAATTACAGCGTCGATACCGCGAGCATCGATGACCTTGATGCCCTTGACCGACAGGGTCAGGGTCACCTTACGGCGCAGGGAAGGCACGTAGTAGGTCTTCTTCTGGATGTTCGGATCGAAACGACGCTTGTTGCGACGGTGCGAGTGGGAGATGCTATGTCCGAAGGCCGGAGTAGTACCGGTTACCTGGCAAACAGCTGCCATGATCACTCCTCAGTTAGTTAGTAGTAAAATTCGGCGGTACTCGCGCACAGTGCCCATACCAAAATATCGACACCGCTTCTGCGTTATGAGTCCCGCCAACCAGTGAAACACCGTTAATACTGCACACTAGGAAGGTAACCAGGCTGGGTGAGAACCAACCGAAGAGCCTTAAAGTATGTAAGTCGGTGAACTTCGCAACCGGTCGAGCAATTTCCCCGTACTCAGTCGGCCACGATATTCGGTATTACGGGCAACGCGCAGTTGTTCTGCTGTTAGACGGCATAACAACACACGCGATTAACGCCTGATTAGCTTATCGAGAATTCCTCAGTGTTCCAAATCGAGGTTTTCCGAATTCAGGATCCAATGATCCGCATCAAGCGAAGTTGTAATTTTGCGTGCGATCCGCGTGAGATCGTTAACGTCCTTGTCATCAAGGGTATCGAAGAGAAGACCGCGCACCGAGGCAACGTGGTGAGGCGCCATCTGCTGCACGGCTTCCCATCCGGCCTGCGTTAATGAGGCGATTTTCACACGGGCATCTTCTGCGGACTGCTCGCGGGTGACCCAGCCGCGCTTCTCCAGCTTCTTGACCACATGCGACAGTCGCGAAAGCGAAGCACTGGTGTGCGAAGCCAGCGTCGTCATGGTCAGCTGATGGTCCTTGGCCTCGGAGAGCATGGCGAGCATGTGGTAGTCGAAAAGCGTGATGCCTTCCAGGCCCTGCAGATCGGAATCCAAGGCCGCCGGAAGCAAAGTCATGACAGCATGCAGTCCAAGCCAGGCGTCGCGTTCAGGCCCGGAGAGCCAAACTGGCTTATCGCTCATGAAGTTTCCAATCGTTCATAGACCTGCACCTACAGGCCAGCAAGGTATCAACCTGTAGACCATATATTGTAAAGCTAAGTATTTACTATATGTCAGATGCCCGCATTTCGGCTCTCTGCCAATATTTCGTTCCGCCAGCCACCCTAATGGCCTTTGGGCGCGGCTGCATCCTGCAGGCAATGGTCCTGCAAATCACCGCAAGAGCAGCATGCGGCCGGAGGCCTAGCGCCAGTCCAACAGCGTGCAGGTCCCAGAGGGTGCAAGGAGCGAGCTGGGTACCGCTCACGCTAGTGACGATCCCTGCTTTTTGACCAGCTGGCAAGCCAAAGGCCCGCGCTGAAGAGCGCGGGCCTTTGGAACCTAGGAATTCTCCAGCTGTTTCTTCTTCCGGTAGCTGATCACCTGTCCGATGACCACCACGAGCAGGGCAAGGATGAACATCGCCGAACCAATGACATTCGCCTGGGCCGGGATGCCGCGGGTAGCTGCCACATAGATGAACTTCGGGAAGGTCTGGAAGGTGCCGGAGTTGAAATTCGTGATGATGAAATCATCAAAACTCATCGCGAAGGACAACAGCGCGGCGGCCACAATGCCTGGCAGCAGCAGCGGGAACGTCACCTTCCAGAAGGCCGCCCGCGGCGAGGCGTAGAGATCGGCGGCCGCTTCTTCCAATCGCGGATCCAGCGAGGAGACACGAGCCCTGACGGTGACGATCACGAAGGACATGCAGAACACGATGTGGGCGATCACGATGGTGGCGTAGCCCAGTTCCCAACCGAGGTTCAGGAACTGTGCCAGCAGCGAAGCGCCGAGCACGACCTCCGGAGTAGCCAACGGCAAAATGATCAGCACATCGGTGAGCTTGCGGAACCGGAACTTGTAGCGGACCAGGCCGATGGCGATCAGCGTGCCCAAGGCGGTGGCGGCAATCGTGGCCACCGTGCCGACCTGCAGCGAGTGCGCCAGCGATTCGCAGACCGCCGGAGCGCCGCAGGGGTTCTGCCAGTTCTCCAGGGTGAAGCCGCGCCAGTCCAGGTTGGTGCGGCCGGCATCGTTGAAGGAGAACACGAAGATGTACGCGATCGGGACCAGGAGGTAGATGAAAGCCAGCCCGCCGACAGCGGGGATGAACCAGCGTCCGATTTTCTGCTTCATGCTACATCAGCTCCTTGGTCCCGAAGCGGCGGATATAGATCGTGACCAGGACCAGGATCGAGACCATCAGCACGAAGCTCAACGCCGAGGCGCCCGGGTAATCGATGACCTTGAAGAATCTGGAATCGATGATCTGGCCGATCATCGTAGTATTGCGGTTATTGCCCAGCAGGGCCGCGTTCACGTAGTCGCCGGCGGCCGGGATGAACGTCAGCAGGGTGCCGGCGAAGACGCCCGGGGCGCTCATCGGCAGCGTCACCTTGAAGAATGAGGTCACCGGGCTGGCATACAGATCCCCCGAGGCCTCGAGCAGGCGGGTGTCCAGCCGGCCCAGGTTAGCGTAGATCGGCAGCACCATGAACGGCAGGAAGTTATAGGTCAGGCCCGCGACGACCGCGAACGGCGTGGCAGTCAGGTGCCCGTCGGCTGGCAGGATCGCCAGGAATTTCAGCGTTTGGGCGATGAACCCCTCATCGGCCAGTATCTGCTTCCAGGCCTGGGTGCGCAGAATGAAGCTGGAGAAGAACGGGGCGATCAGCAGCACCAGCAAGATGCCCTGCAGCAGCGTCTTCTCGCGCAAGCGGACTGCCACCAGGTAGGCCATCGGGAAGCCGATGAGCAAGGCCAGGACGGTGGCGATCAGCGCGAACCCGAAGGAGCGCAGCAGCTCGGGCCAGTAGGCGGCGAGCACCGTGGCGTAGTTGCCGATTTCGAAACCCGGCACGAATTCGCCGATTTCCCCGCCCTCGGGTTTCACGTACAGGCTCATTGCCAGCAGGACTACCACCGGAAGCGCGAAGAACAGGGCGAGCACCAGCATGCCCGGGGCGATCAGGTAGACGCCGGTGCGGCCCTTGCGCCGCTCCGCCCGGATCTCCTCGGGGCTGCGCAGGTCGACGATGCCCTTCTTGGTCATGACCGTCATGGCTGGTCAACTCCGGCATCCTCGTGCTCGGCACCGGCCAGTCCGAAGGAATGCTGCGCTTCCCAGGACAGGTACACGGTGTCGCCTTCGGCAGCAGGCTGCTGGCCGCGATTCTGCGCGAAGGTCCCGAGCGTGCCGATCCCGTCCACCTCGACCAGGTACTCGGTGGTGGTGCCGGTGAAGGACACGTCGACCACGGTGCCGGACAAGCGGTTCTCTCCCGCATAGCCATCGCGCGAGATCGTGATCTTCTCCGGGCGCACCCCGACGACCACCTCCCCTGATGCCTGCACGGCGCGGTCGGCCGGCAGCAAGATGGCTTGGCCGTTGACCATGACGCTGAGCATGCCGGCGTCATTGCCGGTGACCGTGCCGCGCATCAGGTTCGACTTGCCCAGGAAGTTCGCGACGAACGCGGTCTTGGGCAATTCGTAGAGTTCGCGCGGCGGGCCCATCTGCTCGATCCGTCCGCCGTTCATCACGGCGACCACGTCGGCCATGGTCATGGCCTCTTCCTGGTCGTGGGTGACGTGGATGAAGGTCAGGCCGACTTCGGTCTGGATGTTCTTCAGCTCCAGCTGCATTTGGCGGCGCAGCTTCATGTCAAGTGCCCCGAGGGGCTCATCGAGCAGCAGCACCTGCGGGCGATTGACCAGCGCCCGGGCCAGGGCCACGCGCTGCTGCTGCCCGCCGGAGAGCTGGATCGGCTTGCGATTGGCAAGGTGCCCGAGCTCCACCAGGTCCAGCCCGGCCCTGGCTTTCTCCATCGCCTGCTTGTCCTTCTTGCGCTTGAGCCCGAAGGCCACGTTTTCCAGCACGCTCATGTGCGGGAACAGCGCATAGGACTGGAACACGGTGTTCACCGGACGCTGGTGGCTGGCCAGCGCGGTGACGTCCTGGCCGCCGATCGAGATGCTGCCCTCGCTGGGGGCCTCAAGGCCCGCGATCATGCGCAGGGTGGTCGACTTGCCGCAACCGGAGGGTCCGAGCAGGGCGAAGAAGGTGCCCGAAGGGACCACCAAATCCAGGTCCTTGACCGCCACGAAGCTGGAAAAGCGCTTGGTGATGCCCGAGAGGTGCAGATCCGCGCCGGTGGCAGTGGTTTCGGTACGCGTTGCCAAGGTTGTCATGCCCCTATCACTTCCTGGAACTGGTTGTGGAAATCGGTTTCTGCTGCCGGTACAGCACGTGCGGAGGTTGCCCGGTTGACGACGTCCCTGGCGCGGGCCGGGCCCGAACCGTGGCCCTTGGGCAGGCGCTGGCAGTTGATGGCTCGTTGGCGAGTCATGGTGTTCCCCGCTTTCTAGGCGCCGATTGCACTCTGGAATTCAGAGTTCAACGCGGTCTCTTCATCCGCTTCCAGCGAGCGGAAGACATGTGCCTTGGCCAGATCCTCATCGGTCGGGAAGATCAGCGGGTTGCCGACCAGGTCCGGGTCGATCTTTTCCATTTCTTCCTGGGCGCCGACCACCGGGCAGATGAAGTTCACGTAGGCTGCGACCTGCGCGGCCACGGCCGGGTCGTAGTAGAAGTCCATGAGCTTCTCGGAGTTGGCCTTGCGTGGCGAGGCCACCGGGACCATCAGGTTGTCGCTCCACAGGGTGCCGCCGGCCTCGGGGATCACGAACTCCCACTGGTCATCGTTCTCGAAGTTCATCTGCACGATATCGCCGGACCAGACGATGCCGGCGATCGCATCGCCCGAGACGAAGTCCTCCTTGTAGGAGTTGCCCTTGACCTGGCGGATCTGGCCATTGCCGATGTTCTCGCGCAGCACGTCGGCAGCGGCGCCGAATTCGCTTTCGCCCCATTGGCCGGCGATGTCCACGCCGTTGTGCAGCATCAGCAGGCCGATGGTGTCGCGCATTTCATCGAGCACGGTGATACGGCCCTTGAGCTTTGGATCCCAGAGGTCCTCGACGGATTTCAGGCCCTTGGGGAATGCCTTCTTATTCCAGGCGATGCCGGCGTAGCCGGACTGCCAGGTCAGCGAGTGCTTGCGTCCCGGGTCGAAGTCCACGTCCTTCAGGTTGGGCAGCAGGTTGGCCGAGTTGGGGATGTTCGCCAGGTCCAGCTCCTGGGCGTAGCCCTGGCGGATCATGCGGCCGGCCATCCAGTCGGTCATCGTGATGACGTCCTGGCCGATGTCCTGGCCTGCCTTGAGCTGGCCCTGCACCTTGCCGTAGTAGGTGTCGTTGCCGTCGATATCCTCGCGGTAGTTCACCTTGATGCCGGTCTGCTTGGTGAACGCATCCAGTGTCGGGTAGGTCTTCTTCTCGTCGTCGTAATCCAGGTACAGGGTCCAGTTGGCCCAGTTCACGGTGGGGTCGTTTGCGGAAATGTCCTCGATCGACGGTGCGGCTTTGGTGCTGCTTCCTCCGGTGCCGCAGGCTGCGAGCAGCCCGGTCAGGCCCAATGCGCCGGCCGTGGAAAGCACGCCGCGGCGGGAGTAGCTGCGCTGGCTCATGGCCTGGACCAGTGCGCGGACTTGGGGGTCTTGCGGAAGTCGGCGTTGCGAGTGCGACATGGCTGGAATCCTAACGACGAATGTGATCGGCCACACATGAAAGTGTTGTCGTTCATCCTGCCAGCAATGCACAAGTCCAACAAGACCCGAACGCAAGTTTCCTTGTAAAAATTACGTTACGAAAACTGAAAACTTTCAAAAATACCCCTTTCGCAACTGAATCAGTGACGGTAGGGTCTGTGGAAAGTCCCTTAGACCTAGGAGGTCGATATGACGCTGCCCTCGCATACGGCACAGGCCATTGATGAAATTTCCAAGGAGATCATCGAGCAGCTGCAGGAAGATGGCCGGCGCTCCTATGCCGCCATCGGCAAGGCAGTGGGCCTGAGCGAAGCGGCTGTGCGCCAGCGCGTGCAGAAGCTGGTCGAGAGCCGCGTCGTGCAAATCGTCGCAGTCACCAACCCGCTGGAATTGGGATTCACCCGCCAGGCCATGATCGGCGTCGTCGCCGCCAGCGACATCAGCGGCACCGCCGACCGGATCGCCGAACTTCCGGAAGTCGACTACTGCGTGGTCACCGCCGGCAGCTCGGACATCCTCGCGGAGGTCATCTGCTCGAACGATGAGGACCTGCTGCGCGTGATCGGAACGATCCGCGGGCTCGAAGGCGTGGTCAGCACCAATACGTACACCTACCTTTCACTCAAAAAACAGGAATACAACTGGGGAACACGATGAACACACCACGTGGTACCGATCGCCAGCAAGCCGCTCGCGATCACCTTTGGATGCACATGGCCCGGCACTCCGGAATTTCCAACGGCGCGCATGTTCCGATCATCTCGCGCGGCGAGGGGCACAAGATCTACGACGATGCCGGGCGCGAATACATCGACGGCTTGGCCGGGCTGTTCGTGGTCAACGCGGGGCACGGGCGCGCCGAATTGGCCGAAGCCATGGCCAAGCAGGCCGAGAAGCTGGCCTTCATGCCGCTGTGGTCCTACGCCCACGAACCGGCGATCGACCTGGCTGAGCGCCTGGCCAGCTATGCACCGGGCGACTTGAACCGCGTCTTCTTCACCACCGGCGGCGGCGAGGCGGTCGAATCCGCCTTCAAGCTGGCCAAGCAGCATTTCAAGATGAAGGGCAAGCCGGGCAAAACCAAGGTCATTTCGCGCGCCCTGGCCTACCACGGCACCCCTCAGGGAGCCTTGGCCATCACCTCGCTGCCGGATATGAAGACCCCGTTCGAGCCCTTGGTCCCCGGCACCTTCCGCGTGCCGAACACCAACTTCTACCGCGCACCGCAGATGTTCGCGGACAACGAGAAGGACTTTGGGCTGTGGGCCGCGGAGCGCATCCGCGAAGCCATCGAATTCGAAGGCGCCGACACCGTGGCGGCGGTCTTCCTGGAACCGGTGCAGAACTCCGGCGGCTGCTTCCCGCCACCACCGGGGTACTTCGACCGGGTCCGCGAGATCTGCGACGAATACGACGTGCTGCTGGTTTCCGACGAAACCATCTGCGCGTTCGGCCGCATCGGCTCGATGTTCGCCTGCAACGACTTCGGCTACGTCCCGGACATCATCACCTCGGCAAAGGCGCTGACCAGTGGCTATGTCCCGCTGGGCGTGATGGTCGTTTCCGACAAGCTGTTCGAGCCTTTCACCAAGGGCGATACCACCTTCTACCACGGCTACACCTTTGGCGGGCATCCGGTGGCAGCCGCGGTGGCGATGGCGAACCTGGACATCTTCGAGCGGGAAGGATTGAACGAGAACGTCAAGAACAATGCCGACGCGTTCAAGTCCACGCTGTCCAAGCTCACCGATCTGGACATCGTTGGCGATGTGCGCGGCGCCGGCTACTTCTACGGGATCGAGCTGGTCAAGGACAAGGCGACCAAGGAGACCTTCAGCGACGCGGAGTCCGAACGCCTGCTGCGCGGGTACCTCTCCCCGGCCCTGTGGGAGGCGGGACTGTATTGCCGCGCCGACGATCGCGGCGACCCGGTCATCCAGTTGGCTCCGCCCATCACGATCGGGCAGCCGGAGTTCGACCAGATCGAATCCATCCTGCGCACCGTGCTGAAGGAAGCGGCCAGCAAGATCTAGCGCCACGAAGGGGGGC
>NZ_JBLVOJ010000011.1:24829-36820 GCF_053543715.1 Glutamicibacter sp. AGC46 | reverse complement strand
CCCCCCTTTTCGCAAGTCAGAGCGTGTTACTTCACGAAGCTGCACGCAATTGGTGCTTTGTGGCATAGGCCACTAGTCTGAGGTCATTAGACGATCAAGATCGCCTTTTGGAAGATTGCAGGAACCTCATGACTTTGGAACCGACCAGAATCAGGTTGGCACGCGAACGTGCAGCGCTGAGCCGGTCCGCCTTGGCCGCCTCGCTGGGTATTTGCGAGCGCGAACTCGCCCATGCTCCCGAGGATCTTTCCCTTGCGCTGGCCGATGCGCTGGGCTGCGCGCCGCAGTTCTTCCGGCTTCCCGCGGCCCAGGGCATCGACACCGAGCGGATCTTCTTCCGCTCCCCGCGCCGCACCAGCACCGCGCAAAAAGTCGCCGCAGCCGCGCTGGGCCGCAACGGCGTGGAACTCTACAACCTGATCACGCGCAACTTCCGGCTCCCGCACACCGGGATCCCCGAGCTGTGCGGCTTCACCCCGGAAGATGCCGCCGCGCATCTGCGCACCGAATGGGATCTGGGATGCGGCGCGCTGCCCGATCTGCTGCATCTGCTCGAAGCCCGCGGGGTGCGGGTGCTGAGCCTGCCGGCCTCGCTCGAAGCGGTCAAGACCTTCAGCTTCTGGGAAGACGAGCAGGCCTTCATCTTTCTGGCCGCCGGCAGCCGCAATGCACAGCGCCTGGCGATGGCCCACGAGCTGGGGCATCTGCTGATGCACTCCTCGCTGGGCGAGAACCGCGAGCAGGTGGCCGCCGCGGAACGCGAAGCCGACGAATTCGCGGCACGCTTGCTCCTGCCCTCCCTGTCCCTGCAGGTGCGGGTCTCCGATTCCCTGCAGATCCCGCAGCTGCTGGCACTCGAAGAGCAGTTCGGTGCACCGGCCCAGGTGATCCTCGCGCATTCGCGTGCCCGCGGCTTGCTGGGCGAAGGCGCCTACCAGTGGTTGTCCCAGGAGCTGGCGCTGGAACCGGCCCAGGAGCACCAGCAGCTGGTCTCCCGGGTCTTCTCCCTGGTCTTCCCCTCCCTGCAGCGCGACCATCGGGCCAGCACCGCACGGATCGCCCGCGAATTAGGGCAAACCGCATCGCAGATCCATGAGCTGACCTTCGGGCAGGCGTTCGTGCTGCTCGAAGGAGAGAACCTGCACGACGCCGGCCAGGCGACCCGCGGCCACCTGCACGCGCTCTAGCAACCCCGGGGTTTGGCAGCTACGCTGGTGCCACCAGGCGATGGCGCCGCGGCCGATCGCCGAGCCAAAGGGGATCGCCATGCAAATCAACGCCGACAAATCCAGGCAAGTCGCCGAGGAGTCCCGCGAGCAGTTCGACCGGCCCAGCTTCGCCAAGGGCCTGTACATGGGGGCCGTGGACTTCTCCCTGATCGAACCATTGCCCAGCGCCCTGCATCCAGAACGCGGACAGGAATTCCTGCCGCAGCTCGAAGCGGTCCTCGATGGCATCGACCCGGAACGCATCGAAGCCCAGGCGCGCATCCCCGGCGAATATATTGCCCAGCTGCGCCGCATCGGCGCCTTCGGCATGAAGATCCCGATTGAATACGGCGGACTGGGGCTGAGCCTGCTGGACTACGGCCGGGCGCTGATGCGCGTCGGCGTGGTTTCCCCGGCCATCGGCGCGCTGCTCTCGGCCCACCAGTCCATCGGCGTCCCCGAGCCGGTGAAGTCCTTCGGCACCGAGGAGCAAAAACGCGAGTACCTGCCGCGCTGCGCGGCAGGAGCCATCAGCGCCTTCCTGCTCACCGAGAACGATGTCGGTTCCGACCCTGCACGGTTGGGCACCGAAGCCCGGCTCAGTCACGACGGCAGCCACTACATCCTGGATGGCGCGAAGCTGTGGACCACCAACGGGGTGGTCGCCGAGCTGCTCGTGGTGATGGCCGCGGTGCAGCCGCATGAGGCCCTGGGCCGCGAGCCTGCAGATCGCGGAGGAATCACCGCCTTCATCGTCGAGGCCGATACCGCGGGCATCACCGTCGAGAACCGCAACCAGTTCATGGGCCTGCGCGGAATCGAGAACGGGGTGACCCGGTTCCGCTCGGTGCGCGTGCCGGCGGCCAACCGCCTGGGCAAGGAAGGCTCGGGGCTGAAGATCGCGCTGAGCACCCTGAACACCGGGCGTTTGTCCATCCCGGCCATGTGCGCCGGGGCCGGCAAATGGTCCACGAAGATCGCCCGTGAATGGTCCGCGGCCCGCGTGCAGTGGGGCCACCCGGTCGGCAAGCACCAAGCCGTCGCCGGCAAGCTCGCCTGCATCGCGGCCAGCAGCTATGCGCTGGAAGCGGTGTTCGAGGTGTCCGCCCGGCTGGCCGATGCCGGCATGAAGGATATCCGCATCGAGGCGGCACTGGCCAAGCTCTGGGCTTCGGAGGCTGCCTGCACGATCGCCGATGAGCTGCTGCAGATCCGCGGCGGGCGCGGATTCGAGACCGCGCAGTCGCAGGCAGCGCGCGGCGAGCGGGCGGTGCCGGTCGAACAGATGCTGCGCGACCTGCGGATCAACCGCATCTTCGAAGGCTCCACCGAAATCATGCACCTGCTGATTGCCCGCGAGGCCGTGGATGCGCACCTGCAGGCGGCCGGGGACCTGGCGCGTGCCGGGTCGAGCATCCAGGACAAGGCCCGGGCGGCGGTGGATGCCTCGGGATTCTATGCCCGGTGGCTGCCCAAGCTTGCGATGGGCGCAGGCTCGCTTCCGAATTCCTATGCCGAGCACGGCCCATTGGCCAAGCACCTGCGCTATGTGGAGCGGACCTCGCGGCGGCTGGCACGCCAGACGTTCGCCGGGATGGCGCGCTGGCAGGCCGGGCTGGAAAAGCAGCAGGTCTTCCTGGGCCATATCGTGGATATCGGCGCGGAGCTGTTCGCCATGTCCGCGGTGATCGCCAAGACCACCGCGCTGCCGCAGTCCCCGGCTGGCCAGCGCAACTCGGCGCAGGATCTTGCCCTGGCCTTCTGCGAACAGGCCGCGCAACGCTGCGAGGAGCATTTCGACAGGCTCTGGAAGAACACCACCCGTACCGATGGACGGATCGCCGCGGACCTGCTGGACGGGAAGTTCCAGTGGCTGGAGGCAGGGGTCCGCGATGTTTCCGAAGGCACCGGAGAGTGGATCGCCCAGTGGTCCGATGGAGTTCGCAAAGACGTGCGGTGGCCCTACCCGGAGGATGACTAGGGCTCCACGATCTCGATGTCCAGTTCCCCGGCACGCCACTTCGCGGTCATGCGCTCGGCGAGGGCATCGGCCGCCAGGGCTTCCTGCGGGGTCATCCAGTAGGTGTTCACCCGGAGTTTCTGCTGCGGGTCGAGTTCCTTGGACAGCAGGGCCATCGGCCGGCATCCAGGGATCTTCACCGCGTGGAACAACCCGCAATGCCTGCCGATATGGTGGATCATGCATCCCAAGGCCGCGGACTCGATGTCCGTGTTGCCGCCCTTTTCCCACGCGTCGAGATGATCCAGTTCGCATCGTTCGGCGGGCATGCTGCATCCCGGATACAGGCACCCTCGATAGGCCGCCCGGATGGCGCGGCCCTGCGCCTTGCTATACAGCCGCTGGGTGCGGCCCAGGTCCAGGGGAAGGCTCTGGCCGTTCAGCACCAGCGGATAGATTCCGGCCGTGCACAATGCCGCTCTGGTTTCGCCCGGGGATAGCTGGATCCCGGTGGAAGTGACCGCGAATTCCTTGCCGTCGCGTCTCATCTTCTCGTAATCCAGGATGATGCTCACCTGCGGTACCGCCAACCCGGGTTGTTTCCCTGGCGAACCCCTCTGGTTGCGGTCGGTCATCAGCAAGGCCAGGAATCCTACGAGCCGGCGTCGTTCTGGCTTGAGCTCCTCGAACTGGGTGGCGGCCGGGCCGGCAGGTTCCTCGGGCTCTTCAGGTTCTTCGGGTTCGTCAGGTTCCTCGGGTTCTCCAGGTTCGTCAGGTTTGTCAGGTTCTTCGGGTTCTTCAGGTTCGGCGGATCCCTCGGGTGCCGATCCGGCAGGTTCCCCGTCTTTGGCCCAGTCGGGCATCGATTCCTCATCATCCCAGCCGCTGCCCTGGGCACCGGTGAACTGCGCCTCGGCGTGCGCCAGGGCTTCGCGGTTCCCGGCCACGGTGGCCGGGTTGTCCAGCGCGTTGAAATACGCTTCGATCATCGCCGCATGGGCGGGCAGGACGCGCAGGACGTATTCGACCAGGCCCTGGCGCATGCCCTTCTTGAAGATCCCGATCCCATCCAGCAGGGCCTGCAACGGGCGCTGGCCGGACTTCACCTGCGCCACCAGTGCGTTGATGTGCCTGCGGGCGGCCTTGGGTTCGCTGCGGATGAAGGCGGCCGATTCGGCTTGCAGCTGGTCCTTCTTGGCCTACCCGGCCTGGCCTTCGCCGAAGTCCTTGCGGGCCGAATGCAGTTTCAGCGCGGCCGAGGACACCAGCCGGGGATCCACGTCGGGGTCGGCGAATTGCCCGGCCAGTTCCGGCAACCAGGCGGGCAGCGGTTGCCCTGCCTCGTCGACACCGCCCAGCAAGCAATCCACCAGGGCCAGCCGGTCGCGGACCGTGCTGCGCGGGATGTCCAGCCAGCCGTGCAGCAGCCCGGCCGTGTTCTTGAAATGCGTGCGGGCAGTGGTGGTGCGCCCGGCGGCCGCCTGGAATGCGGCGAGGCTCGGGTGCTCGCCTGCCTCGGTGACGGCCTGGAAGGATTCCTGGTCGAGCTTGTGGGCACCGGTGCGGCGCAGCGCATGGGCGGCGTGCAGCTGGGTGCGGCTCTGGCGGCGGGCGAGCTTGTCAGCAAGCTGCGCAAAGCAGGCCGCGTGGCCGGGGCTCAATGGCCCGCCGGCAAGGACCGCGGTGGCCGATGCGATGAGTTCTTCCGCGTCGGCCAGGTCCTTCAGCGCCTGTGCCTGCTCTGTGCTCATGCCCCCATGATGCCTGCGGCGTCCTGCGGGGTTTTCTCACCGGGAGCCAAGTGTGGATAGCTCAGCCGTGCATGCGGTACCAGAGCAGCGCCACCTGCAGCGAGGCGCGGGATTCGGCGGAGTCCAGCTGCACCCCGAGCTTGGCTTCGAGCTTGGCCAGCCGGGAGTAGAGGGTGGGCCGCGAGAGGTAGCCGGCCTTGGCCAGCGCGGTTTTGTTCCCGCCGTGGGCCAGGTAGAGATCGAGCAGGTCAAGGGCGGGAAGGTCGAGCGGGTTGAGCAGGCCGGAGAGCTCGGCCAGCGCGAAGGTGCGCAGCTTCGGGTCGCTGCCCATGGCCGAGAGCACCCCGCGCAGGCGCAGGTCGGCGAAGCGGTAGTAGGGCTGGGCGCGGGTGGGCAGGTGCGGGACGATCTGCGCGACCTGCGCGGCTTCCTCCAGCCCGGCGATGCTGGTGGCCAGGGTGCCTTCGGGCCCCACGCCGATGGCCACCGGCGCGGTGAGCTGCTCGGCCAGCCGGCGAGTGAAGCCCTGCAGGGTGGAGTCCAGCAGCTCGCGGGCGCGCAGCGGCAGAATCAGCCCCAGGTACCCGGGCTTGAGCGAGCCTGCCAGGATGCCCAGGTGCAGGGTGTCGGCCAGCTGGTCGAGCACTTCGAGCAGGGCGCGGTCGGCCAGCTGGGTTTCGGTCGGCGTGCCGGAACCGGCCAGGGAGATGACCACCGGGACATAGTAGGGGGCGGCGGCCAGACCCAGGGCCTGGGTGCGGATGGCGATGTCCTTGTCGCTGTAGCTGTGCCCGGCCTGCAGTTCGTGCAGCGTGGAGGTGCGCGCCTGGTAGAGCAGCTCGCGCTGGTCGCGCCCGGACAGGCGGGCGATGGTCAGCGCCTGGCCGGCCCGTTCCAGCACCAGGGCCGCGCGGTCGTCGTCCTCCAGCACGGCCGGGACGATCAGCCGCCCCCAGCGGCTGCGGACCGCGCCGACCGGGGTCTGCAGCCAGTTCTCGGTGCCGGTGGCGCGTCCAGTGTGCTCCAGGAACCCGACGAAGCGCGAACGGGTGATCCAGTGTTCCAGTTGCGCGCCGGACTGGGCGAGCACGTGGTGGCGGACATCTTCCAGGACCACGGGGGCCGAGAGCAGCTGCGCGGTGCGGTCCACGATCTGCGCTTCGTCGGCCTCGGTCAGCGAGAGCCCGGTGTAGATTTCGTGCACCGTGCGGGAGAACTGGACGGCCTCGAGCTGCTCGGCGACGAGTTTCTGGTGGATGACCTCGGTGATGGACACGAAGCGGGTGGTGGTGCGCAGGGCGATGACCGGCAGGCCCAGGTCGGCGACGTCCAGCGGTGCGCCGGAAAGGTCCTCGATGATGACCCCGACGGCCCCGGCCTCGCGCAGCGCGGTGATGAAGGCGCGCACGTCGCTCACGTTGCGCAGGGTCGTGAGGATCAGCTCGCGGCCCAGCAGCAGGTCGATGTTCTCGGTGGATTCGGTCACGTGCACCCAGCGAAGCGGCGCGTCCATCCCTGTTCCGCAGAGCACCTGGGGGTCGGCGGCCTGGACCACCGGCAGGTGCAGTACCTCGTCTACCGTCAGCATTTTTACACTCCGTCAGCACTAGTGCTTAAATCATGACACAGTGATGGTGTTGTCCCTCACATCCATGACCCATGATGAAGGCAGGCACCCAACTTCGAAAGGCCGATACGATGACCGCAACGCTGACCGGCACACTGCAGCACTGGATCAACAACGCCAATTACTCCGCCGATGACCGCACCGGCAAGATCTACAACCCCGCCACCGGCGAGGTCACCCGCCAGGTTGCGCTGGCCTCCAAGGCCACCACCGAGCATGCGATCGCCGCAGCCGCCGAGGCCTTCCCGAAGTGGCGCGACACCTCGCTGGCCCGCCGCACCGCGATCATGTTCAACTTCCGCCAGCTGCTGGCCGAGCGCAAGGGCGAGCTGGCCGCGATCATCACCGCCGAGCACGGCAAGGTGCTGGACGACGCGCTGGGCGAAGTGGCCCGCGGCCTGGAAGTCGTCGAGCTGTGCTGCAACGCGCCCTACCTGCTCAAGGGCGAGTTCTCGCAGAACGCCTCCACCGGCATCGACGTGCAGTCCATGCGCCAGCCGGTCGGCGTCTCGGCCATCATCTCCCCCTTCAACTTCCCGGCCATGGTGCCGCTGTGGTTCTTCCCGGTAGCGATCGCCGCCGGCAACGCGGTAGTGCTCAAGCCATCGGAGAAGGACCCGTCGGCCGCCAACTGGCTGGCCGAGCTGTTCACCGAGGCCGGCCTGCCCGATGGCGTGCTGAACGTGGTGCACGGGGACAAGGAGGCGGTGGACACCCTGCTGACCGATCCGCGCGTGAACTCGGTGTCCTTCGTGGGTTCCACCCCGATCGCGCAGTACGTCTACTCCACCGGCACCGCGCACAACAAGCGGGTGCAGGCCTTTGGCGGCGCGAAGAACCACATGCTGGTGCTTCCGGATGCCGACCTGGACCTGGCCGCCGACATGGCGGTCAACGCAGGCTTCGGCGCGGCCGGCGAGCGCTGCATGGCGATCTCCGTGGTCGTCGCGATCGACACCATTGCCGATGAGCTGGTGGCCAAGATCGCCGAACGCGCCAAGACGCTGCGCGTGGGCGATGGCACCCGCGGCTGCGACATGGGCCCGCTGATCACCGGCGAGCACAAGGCGAAGGTGGCCGGATACATCGAGGCCGGCATCGACGCCGGCGCGGACCTGGTGCTCGATGGCCGCACCGGCACCGTGGACGCCGATGGCGAGGGCTTCTTCCTGCACCCGACGATGTTCGACCGCGTAGGCACGGACATGTCCATCTACACCGAGGAGATCTTCGGTCCGGTGCTCTCGGTGGTGCGCGTGGAGAGCTTCAACGAGGGCATCGAGCTGATCAATTCCTCGCCGTACGGCAATGGCACCGCGATCTTCACCAACGACGGCGGCGCGGCCCGACGCTTCGAGGACGAGATCCAGGTGGGCATGGTCGGGGTCAACGTGCCGATCCCGGTACCGGTGGGCTACCACTCCTTCGGCGGCTGGAAGGCCTCGCTGTTCGGCGACCAGCACGCCTACGGCCCGGAGGGCTTCAAGTTCTTCACCCGCAACAAGGTGATCACCAAGCGCTGGCTGGATCCCAGCCACGGCGGCATCAACCTCGGCTTCCCGCAGAATGACTGATACCCATGACTGAACCACTGGCACAGCCACTGACGCAGGGCGTTTCCGCAGCGGATATCGCCGCTGGGAAGCGTGCCTACGAGCTGGACCGCAAGCACGTCTTCCACTCCTGGCAGGCCCAGGGGCCGTTCGCCCCGATGACCATCCTGAAGGCCGAAGGCTCCTGGGTATGGGACGGCGAGGGCAACGCGCTGATCGACCTCTCCAGCCAGCTGGTGAACACGAACATCGGGCACCAGCACCCCAAGGTGATCGCCGCAATCCAGGAGCAGGCCGGCAAGCTGGCCACCATCGCCCCGCAGCATGTGAATGATGCGCGCTCTGAGGCGGCCCGGCTGATCGCCAAGCACACCCCCGGGCAGCTGGACAAGATCTTCTTCACCAATGGCGGTGCCGATGCGGTGGAGCATGCGGTGCGCATGGCGCGGCTGCATACCGGCAAGCACAAGGTGCTCTCCGCGTACCGTTCCTACCACGGCGGCACCCACCTGGCGGTGAACCTCACCGGGGATCCGCGGCGCTTCGCCTCGGATCACGGAACCGATGGGGTGGTGCGCTTCTTCCCGGCCTACCCGTACCGCTCCTACTTCAATTCGAGCACCCCTGAGGAGGAAACGGCCCGGGCGCTGAAGCACCTGGAGGACACGATCCTGCTCGAAGGCCCCGGCACCATTGCCGCGATCATCCTGGAGAGCATTCCGGGTACCGCCGGCATCTACCTGCCGCCCCCGGGGTATCTGCAGGGCGTGCGCGAGCTGACTAAGAAGCACGGCATCGTGTACATCGCCGATGAGGTGATGGCCGGCTTCGGGCGCAGCGGGCAATGGTTCGCGGTGGACCATGCCGGGGTGGTGCCGGACCTGCTGACCTTCGCCAAGGGCGTGAATTCCGGCTACGTGCCGCTGGGCGGGGTGGCGATCAGCCCGGAAATCTTCGAGACCTTCCGCGAGCGGGTCTACCCGGGCGGGTTGACCTATTCGGGCCACCCGCTGGCCTGCGCGGCGGCGGTAGCCACCATCACCGCGATGGAGGACGAGGCCATGGTGGAGAACGCCAAGCGCCTGGGCGAGGAAATCATCGGGCCGCGCCTGGCGCAGTTCGCGACCGAGCACCCGAGCGTGGGCGAGGTGCGCGGAACCGGCGTGTTCTGGGCGATCGAGCTGGTGAAAAACCGGGAAACCCGCGAGCCGCTGGCCGCCTATGGAGGCAGCAGCCCGGAGATGAACCAGGTGGTTGCCGCCGCGAAGGCCGCAGGGCTGCTGCCCTTCGCGAACTTCAACCGGCTGCATGTGGTGCCGGCGATGAACATCGAGGATGAGGTGCTCATTCAGGCGCTGGATCGCCTCGAGCAGGCCTTGGCCGTCGCCGACACGTTCGTTCAATAGCACCGATCTGGCAGGACAGCTCAGCTGTCCTGCCAGATCTGCATTCAAAGGAGATCGAGATGACTACCGTGGCGACCAGTCCAGTGCTATGCGCCCATCCCCGGGCCTCGCTCGATGAGCAGGACCGCAAGCAGGCCAGCGTGGACCGCTCCGGCTATGTGCCCCCGACCTTTGCCGACGGGGTGATCTTCGCGCAGGACATCGATGATGTGGTGCTGGCGATGCAGTTGGCCCGCAAGCATGGCGCCACGATCGTCCCGCGCGGGGCCGGCACCGGGCTGGCGGCAGGAGCCAGCGCCGAGGCCGGGCAGATCGTGCTCGACTTGTCCCGGATGGACAAGATCCTGGAAATCGATCCGGTGGAAGCCACCGCGGTGGTGCAGCCCGGCGTGCTCAATGCGGCGGTGAACCAGGCCGCCGGCGAGCACGGGCTGTTCTACGCCCCGGATCCTGCCAGTACCGCGATCTGCTCGATCGGCGGCAATATCGCCACCAACGCCGGCGGCATGTGGTGCGCCAAGTACGGGGTGACCCGCGAGTCGGTGCTCAGCTTGCTGGTGGTGCTGCCCGACGGGCAGCTGCTGCGTACCGGACGGCGGACCATCAAGGGCGTGGCCGGCTATGACATGAATGCGCTGATGATCGGTTCGGAAGGCACCTTGGGCATTGTGGTTGAAGCACTGCTGCGCCTGCGCCCGAAGCCCAAGCACACCTCCACCTTGGTCGCCTACTTCCCCGATGAGGATACCGCGGCAAAGGCCGCCTCGGCGGTGATCGCCGAACGGCTGGCCCCCTCGGTGCTGGAGCTGATGTGCGGCAAGACCCTGAAGGCAGTGGATGCGGCGCTCGGAACTGGCCATGGATCACGCGGCGGTGCTTTGCTGCTCGCGCAGACCGACGGCTACGGCGCGCAGCTGGAAATGCAGGCGCTGCAGGATGCGATCGCCCCGCTGGCCGCGCACATCGAGATCGCCACGGACCAGGAGCAAGCACAGGCGCTGATCGAAGCCCGGCGCCAGGCGATCCCGAGCATGGAGCTGCTGGGCACCGCCTCGATCTGCGATATCGGCGTGCCGCGCAATCGCTTGGCCGAAGCCTTCGCCGGCCTGCAGCGCATCGAGGATGAACGCGGAGTATCGATCTTCACTATCGCCCATGCCGCCGATGGCAACCTGCATCCGATCATCGTGGTGCCTGAAGGCCAATCCATCACCAGCGGCTCACCGAAGGCCGCGCTGGGAGACATGTTCCACCTCGCCAAGTGCCTGGGCGGCACGCTCACCGGCGAGCACGGCATCGGTTTGCTCAAGCAGGATTGGCTGGCCCAAGAGCTGGGCGAAACCTCGCTTGCGCTGCAGCGACGGGTGCGCGCGGTGTTCGATCCACAGGGCATATTGAACCCGGGCAAGGCGATTTAACCCTAGAAGTCATCCGCTGACATGGGTAGGGTAAATACATGGATGAGTATCTACCGGTGGACTTCAGCCTTCCTCTCGTGTCGCTGGCGGCTTCTGTGATCTTCTTGCTGATCGGGTTGCCCTTGATCATCCACGCCCTGATCCGACGCAAGGGCTTCACCCTCCTGCGTGACGGGGAGCAGACTTATGC
The DNA here is from genome assembly GCF_053543715.1 of Glutamicibacter sp. AGC46. Taxonomy (NCBI): domain Bacteria; kingdom Bacillati; phylum Actinomycetota; class Actinomycetes; order Micrococcales; family Micrococcaceae; genus Glutamicibacter; species Glutamicibacter sp. AGC46. The sequence continues at coordinate 25,707 of NZ_JBLVOJ010000011.1, read as the reverse complement.
GCGACGCGCATCCATCCGCACCGAGTTCATTTCTGCCGGAATTGCTGTGGTGGCAACGGCCATCTGCCTGGTCATGGGCATCACCGGCTACAACACCGCGATGAGCAACCTCGAGGCGAATGTCCAGAAGGAATACTCCCCGACCGAGTTGGAGATCAAGTACTGGAACGGGTCGTGGGCAACAGCAGATATCGCCTTTGCCGATGGCACCAGCTACGTGGATGCCCAGATCTCAATGCAGTCTGCCTACCGTCCACTAGTTGAACCGAAGATGACGCAGGATTAGCTGGCAGAGAACTGTCTCCATGATCCAACTCCAGTATGAAATACTGGCCACAGCATATTTTCACGCCGATATCCTGTGGAGGGAAAAGACAATGACCGGAAGTGGTGCGCCAGCAGGCGATCCGTTCCAGCCGCATCTTGAATGGGGTCTGAAAACCTCGTTCGTGAGCTATATTTCTTCCCTCGCCGACGGACGCATTGAAGCAGCCAACGGGGTATGGCAGGCAGGCAACGCGTTGGCGTTCCCCGTCTCCCCCGCTGCAGAGGTACCGGAAAACGAAATCTGGTTCAACGGGCGTGTGTCCTTCTCCGGGCACGGCGGCATGATGAAGCTGGATCTCTTTGAACCGCGCATCGTGAACCATGACGAGAACATCAGCCTCACGATCGACGAGGCCGGCGAACGCGTTGCCATTGCGGAGCTCACCGAAACCAGCGTTTCGAACGCTTTCGGCCTGGTCAAGACCCGCTTCTCGGCAGTGCTCACCGAGGCAGGTTCGAAGCTGTTCAACGGCCAGTACCCTGCCGGCCAGCAGATGGAAGAAGTCGAGGTCGTGCTGCGCGGTTAGCAGCTCACCAGCAAGAGGGGCCCG
>NZ_JBLVOJ010000011.1:22831-24753 GCF_053543715.1 Glutamicibacter sp. AGC46 | reverse complement strand
GGGGCCCTTGCTGTATCTATCATCCGTGTTCAGTTGCCGGCGCTGGTTTTCTTCCTTTAACAAGGTAGGTTCGGTTCATGTCTAGAACTTTCCTGTCGAAGATCAGAATCCTGACTGCGCTGAGCATTGCGATGATGGCTTTGTCTTTCGTCATGGCTCATTCGTGGTTATTGCAGATCATCACGCTGGGTCTAGGCGCTTCGGCACTAATATCGGTCTTCGCCCGTATATGACAAATAAGGCGCACAAGTGCCGACAACCAGTCACTTCTGCTTCCCTCGCTCGCCATCACCGCGGCAGGTGCATTCATCTTCCGGTTCTTCATCTTGTGGGCGACATCCAGGCCTGCAAGGTACGCCGACTACATGCCCGAGAACGGTGTACCGATCACGAATGGAATTGCATTGAACACGCAATTCTTCCAGTTGTTATCCATGGGATTGATCGTGCTCTTGCCGATCGCGTTCTTCGTCCTGCTGATGGTATTTTTTCGTGGAAAGAACATCATAAGCCAGGTGAATACCGCCAACTAGGGCGCGTACTGATATTCGGGGCTTCAGGATTCCCGGGAGAATTCTGAGGCACGCAATACCTGCTCTTCACTTAGTGCGTGGCCGGTGTACTTCTGAAACTGCGCCGCGGCCTGCAGGGCGATGACTTCTGCCCCGGTAATCACCTGCTTGCCAGCAGTTCGTGTTGCGCGGATCAATGGTGTTTCACTTGGGAAAGCCACCACGTCGAAGACGGTTCGTGCGGCTTCAATCTGCTGGGTGCTAAATGCGTGCTCCTCAGACTGGGCTCCGTCCATGCCCAGCGGCGTTACGTTCACAAGAATCTCGTGTCCTGGAGCCGGGTCAGCACTGGTAAATCGGTAACCGTATTTGTCAGCTAAGGCTTGGCCGGAAACTTCGTTACGTGCCAGCACCGTCAGGTCGTTGAATCCGGCTTCGCGGAAGGCGGCCACGACGGCCTTGGCCATTCCTCCGGAGCCTCGGACAAGCACGGAACTTTCAGGATCCAGCTGGTGGCGTTCGATGAGCGTCGCGATCGCCTCGAAGTCGGTATTTGAAGCAACCAGTCGCCCGTTGGTATTCACGATGGTGTTCACCGAGTCGATTGCCTTGGCCGAAGGCTCAATCTCATCGACCATGTTCATCACGTCTTCCTTGAACGGCATGGATACCGAACAGCCACGAATGCCCAAGGCCCGGACACCAGCGATGGCACCGGCGAGGTCTTCGGTCGAGAAGGCCTTGTAGATGAAGTTCAGCCCGAGTTCTTCATACAGGTAATTATGGAACCGGGTGCCGATATTAGATGGTCGACCAGATAACGAAATGCATAGGGTCATGTCCTTGTTCAAAATAGGCACGCGTTGCTCTCCAAATACTGTCGTCGGTTCACTTCCCAATATACGTGGCGATACGCGGCGGATCCTTTCATGAACCGGCAATGGCGACTAGCGTTTTGGCCTATGAGCAACGAACTTGATGACGGCCCGTTCTTCCACGGCACGAAAGCCGAACTGCAGCCAGGAGAAGTCTTGACTGCCGGATTCCCGACGAATTATCGTCCCGAAATCATCATGAACCACATCTACTTCACCGCATTTGCCGATGGCGCGGGGTTGGCCGCCGAAATTGCGGCCCTGGAGGGGACCGCCCATGTCTATGAAGTTGAACCGACCGGGGCGTATGAAAATGACCCGAATGTCACCGACAAGAAATTCCCGGGCAATCCCACGCGTTCCTACCGCAGTGCGCATCCTGTACGGGTGATCCGAGAAGTCCACGATTGGACCCGGCTGTCGCCCGAAGCCTTGCAAAGCTGGCGTGAACGCATCGCAAGGATCGCCGATGACCCAACTGCCGAGATCATCAACTAGCCTTTGCGCGCAAATGGGCGGTGGCGATGCCTGGATA
>NZ_JBLVOJ010000011.1:0-22770 GCF_053543715.1 Glutamicibacter sp. AGC46 | reverse complement strand
GATAGGCACCGGCCCCCGCCGGGGAATGCTGGAGAACGCAGTCTCCGTCAGCCCTTGATGATCTGCGGCTGGGCCAGGGACTTCAAGCCGTCAATACCGAATTCCAGACCGTAACCGGACTGCTTGGCGCCGCCAAATGGAATGCGCGGGTCGATGGTGCCGTGCGAGTTGATCCACACGGTGCCTGCCTGGATCTGCGCCGCGACTTCCAGTGCCTTCTCGCGGTTGCTGCTCCATACCGAGGCTCCGAGCCCGACTTCCAGGGCATTGGCGTGCTTGACCGCTTCGGCCGTGTCCTTGACCTTGATGATCGGCAGGGCTGGGCCGAATTGCTCCTCGACCACCAGCGGGTTGCCCGGGTCGATGTCGGCAATGAGCGTGGCCGGGTAGAAGTAGCCGGCCGCGTTTTCATCGGGGTTGGCACCGAGCAGCACCTTGGCACCGGAATCCACGGCATCCTTGACCAGGGAAGCGACGATGTCGTACTGGGCCTTGTTCTGCAGCGGGCCGAGCACGTTGTTCTCGTCGAGGCCGACACCCATGGGCATCTGCGCGGCGACGCCGGCCAGTGCATCGCACACCGCGTCGTAGATCGATTCGGGCACGTACAGGCGCTTGAGCGCGGCACAGGTCTGGCCGGTGTTGATGAAGGCACCCCAGAACAGGTCTTCGGCGATGGCCTGCGGATCGGCGTCTTCGAGCACGATGCCGGCGTCGTTGCCGCCCAGTTCCATGGTCAGGCGCTTCACGGTATCGGCCGAGGAGCGGATGATGGCCTTGCCGGTGCGGGTGGAGCCGGTGAACATGATCTTGGCGATATCCGGATGGCCCGAGAGCCTCTCGCCGACCTCGCGTCCGCCAGCCACGATCTTCAGCACGTCTGCTGGCAGCACTTCGTTGAGCACGTGGACCAGGGCCAGGACCGAGAGCGGGGTGTATTCGCTGGGCTTCATCACCACGGTGTTGCCCATGCGCAAGCTCGGGGCCAGCTGCCAGATGGAGATCATCATTGGCCAGTTCCACGGGCCGATGGCGCCCACTACGCCCAGTGCGCGGAAGTGCTTGGCGGCATAGGTTTCGCCGTCGTCCACGCCCACTTCCGGCTCGATTTCATAAGCGGTGGCGGCGCGCAGCCAGGCGGCTGCTCCCCCGACCTCGAAGCGCGCATTCGGCCCGTTCAGCGGCTTGCCCTGCTCACGGGACAGCAGCTCGGCGAGCGCTTCCGCATTGGCTTCGATATTGTCCGCGGCCGCATTGAGCACGCGGTTGCGCTCTTCGTGGCCCAAGGCATCCCAGGCCGGCTGGGCGGACTTTGCGGCGGCAACGGCCGCGTCGAGATCGGCGGCACTCTGCTCGGCAACACGGCCAACCAGTTCACCGGTTGCCGGGTCCAGGATTTCGGTGCCTCCGGTTGCTGGCTGGATCGCATCCAGCAGTTCTTGGGCGTTTGCGTAAGCCATCTTTGAGCTCCTTGGTACTGAGTTGTTAGGTGACGGGAAGTTTTTCGGCCATCGGTGCACGCCGTTTGGACGAGCGGATGACCAGTGCCAGCACCCATGCGATGAGGCCAGGCAGGATCACGATGCCTTGCAGCACATAACCGAGCATTCCCGGTTCTGCCATGCCAAGCAAGATTTCGAAGTTGATGACGATTTGGGCGAAGACGTAGACCAGGGCGATGCCCGAGACCAGCGGAGCGATCACCCGGGTTATCAGGGATTCTCCGCTGCGGTTCGCCTTGAAGTATCCGATGACGGCAAAGGAGGTCAGTGCCATGAGCAGCACCAGCCCGTAGGCCGCCGAGTTGGTCATCCAGGTGAACATCGTGAACACGACATACATCGGATCCTTGCCATGTGAGATCACCGCGAAGACGGCGATAACCGCCAGTCCGAGGGTGGACTGCGCCAGCGAGCCTGCAACGGGTGCGTGGGTGGTGCGCGAAGTCGCGGCAAGGAACTTCGGCAGCGCCCCGCCGCGGCCCATGGAGTAGAAGTAGCGGGCAATGACGTTGTGGAAGGCCAGCAACGCGGCGAACAGGCTGGTGATGAACAGGATGTTGGCCAGATCGACGAACCAGGCTGGCGCGTTGGCGCCGAAGAACGCGAAAATCAGGTCGGGGCCGAATTCTGCCGAAGCGCCGATGACGTTCGAGGCGCCTTCGCCGACAGCTACGGCAAAGGCCGAAAACGCGTAGAAGCAGGCGATGATGACGACCGCAATCATCGTGGCACGCCTGGCGGTGCGTGCTGGATCCTTGACCTCTTCGTTGTAGATGGTTCCGGATTCAAAGCCCATGAAAGCGGCGATGGTGAAGGCCATGACGGCGCCCATGCCCGGTGCGATGGCGTCAGCCATGTTGAAGGATGCGGCCGGCTGCGGCGCTTCGGGAGCCAGTGCGAAGGCCATGATGTTGTAGATGATGACGACGAGGAATTCTGCGGCCACGACGATGCCCAGGATCTTGACGGAGAAGTCGACCCGGTTCATGCCCAGGAAGCCGACAACTGCCCACGCGGCCAGGGCCATGGCCCACCATGGGATGGCGGTGCCGAAGGACGCATTGGCAAAGGATGCCGCGGCGAACCCGAACATGCCGTAGATGCCGATCTGCATGAGGTTGTAGCTGACCAGGGCGACCATTGCCGCTCCCACGCCCAATGCCCGTCCCAGCCCCTGGGCAATGTAGGCGTAGAAGGCGCCGGCATTCGGGATGTAGCGGCTCATCGCGGTGTAGCCGATGCTGAAAACCAGCAGGATGGCACCGACCATGAGGAAGGACAGCGGCACGGATTCCATGCCGGTCACCGCGTAGTTGGTAGTCACACCGCCAGCCACGGCGGTTAGCGGTGCGCTGGCGGCAATGATCATCACGACCAGAGCCGGCACCGTGAGTGTGCGTTGTTCGAGTCCCATTCGATCCCCCATTTGCCGAGTGCTTGGATATCAGCATCGCCCAAGTGCTCGGGCTTGTCCTTGGCATTGAGTGCAGGACCATTGGCTCCGCGTGCACAAGAGTGTCATGCGCCTCAGCCGGCGCAGCGGTATTTGCCCGGGGTGGAACCGAATTCCTTGGAGAACATGCGGCTGAATCCGGCTGCATCGGCAATCCCGACCCGGGACCCGATAGCTTGGACGGGCAGTTCGGCCAGCAGCGGGTCGCGCAGCAGGCGCGCGGCCTCGCGCATCCGCAGATGGCGGATCAGTGCGGCCACACTGAGCGGCTGGTTCTCGAAAAGCGCGTGCAGGCTGCGCACGGACATGAAGTGGGCGGCAGCGATGCGTGCAGGTCCCAGGTCGGGATCATCCAGGTGCGCGGCGATGTAGCTGGTGGCCAATTCGCGCTGCCGCTCCTTGGCATCGCCATGGCACTCGGCGCCAAGCGCCCCGCCCAGGGCAGTTGCCAGCAGGTCCACGGTATTGCGCGCCAGCTGGTAGCCGCCGAATTCATCCCATTGGGACAGATTGGCGCCAAGATGGCGCAGCAGCGGGGCGACGGTTCCCGATAGCGGGTGGGTTTGCCTCAGGGCGACGGCGGTGAGCTGGCCGACCTGCTGCTGGGACAGGCGGAACAGACCATGGGGAGCCAATGCGACGAGCACCGACGCCGGCTTTTCAAAGGCCAGGGTGTAGGGGCGCTGCGTGTCATAGATCGCCAGGTCCCCTGGCGCCAGCAGGGTCTCGCGACCGTCTTGGATCAGCAGCCCGTAGCCATCGAGCTGGTAGGAGACCTTGTAGAAATCCCCGTCGCCGCTGGAAGTCAGGTTCTCGGTTCGTTGCACTGCGTGGGGTTTGGCATGTATGCGCATCAAACCGATATCGCCGAGCATATTGGCACCCAGCGTGGCGGTGAAGTGGCCACTGGAAATCTGCTCGCTTTGCAGCCTGACGAAGGCGTCGGAAATGAGCCGCGACCACGCGGTGAACGAATCGACGTGCTGAAGTTGGTACATGCTTGCCTCCCCATTGAAGCCCATCAACTGTGTCGGGCATCACGAATGAGAGTACGCCGAGCGAGGCGAAAAGTCACTATTTTCTTCGCGCGGAGAATATCCGCCTAGCTCTGGGGGTGCAGGCGGCGCAACGCATCCAGGCGGTATTGCAGCTGCGCTTCGAGCGACTCGGCGGTGTTGACAGCTTCATCGAGCACGCTGCTGGCCTGAGCGCCCATCAGGAAATTGATCATCGAGTCGCGGGCAACACGCGCCGCGGGATGCTCCGGACCCAGCAGCTGTCCAAGCCATTGGTCGATGAGCTCGCGCCCCCGGTCCATGGTTTGCGCATTGACCGCAGCCAGCGCACGGTCCCCGAGGGCCAGATGCCAGAAGTGCACAGCAATGCGGGCTTCATTGCGCCGCAGCTCATCAAGCGGGAGCACTTCGCGCGCGAACGCCTCCAGCGCACCCAGCCCGGATTGCCCCTGGCACATGCGGGCGATGCGCCGGTCGGTAGCCTCGGCCACGTAGCGGAACGTGGCAACCAGCAGCGAATCGCGCGTCGGGAAGTAGGGCTTGAAGGCGCCATTTGAATAGCCGGCCGCGGCCGCCAAGTCACGCAGATTCAGCTTCTCGATGCCTTCGCGGGCAATGAATCGCCAAGTGACTTCGACAATCTCCCGGCGACGCTGATCATGGTCCACGATTTTCGGCATGATTCAAGATTAGCGAAAAACAATTTATTTCAGGCAAGGGCTTGCGTCACATTGGCCCCGTCCGTATTCTCTACAACTAGAGAATAATAAATGCTGCAGATCACACTTCAGTGCCGAAGGAGCCAATCCCATGCCAATCACCACCACCACGGATTTCACCCTGCTCAGCGAAGCAGAGATTGCCACCGCCAAGGAATTGCTGGTCAGCCACCAGCTTTTCACCGAGAACACCCGCATCGCCTACATGGGCCTGGAGGATCCACGCGCTGACCGCCCCGGACGTTTTGTCCGCGTCATGCTCATGGACAAGCTGGCCAACTCACCCAAGGACGTCGTCCTGGACTTGGGCGCGCAGGCTGTGCACTCCCGCATCGACCTGGATCCGGCCAAGGTGGGGCAGATGCCCGTGCTGCTGGAGGAATTCGAAATGGTGGAGGCCATCCTGGTTGCCGATCCGCAGTGGGCGGCCGCTCTGGCCAAGCGCAACCTGACGCCAGAACAGGTGCGCGTTGCCCCGCTCTCCGCAGGAGTCTACGAGGACGAGTACCCGCAAGAAGCCGGGCGCCGCATCCTGCGCGGCCTGGCCTTCCGCCAGGATTTCGCCGAAGACTCCGCCTGGGCCCATCCCGTTGATGGACTGGTGGTTTACATCGACACCATCGCCGGAAAGATCGACCAGCTGCTGGACCTGGAAGTCATCCCGGTACCCGAAACCCACGGCAACTACACGGATCCGGAACTCACTGGCCCGGTGCGCACCACCCAGAAGCCCATCGAGATCACCCAGCCTGAGGGCGCCAGCTTCACGGTCAGCGCAGGCAACCACGTCGAGTGGGAGAAATGGTCGCTGGATATCGGTTTCGACATGCGCGAAGGGCTGGTGCTCTACAACATCGCCTTCAACGATCGGGGCACCGAACGCCGCATCCTGGATCGTGCGTCCATTGCGGAAATGGTAGTCCCCTACGGGGACCCTTCCCCGGTGCGCAGCTGGCAGAACTACTTCGACACCGGCGAGTACCTGATCGGGCGCCTGGCCAACTCGCTGGAGCTGGGCTGCGACTGCCTGGGCGAAATCCACTACATCTCCCCTGTGGTCACCGACGCCGATGGCAATGCGCAGAAGATCACCAACGGCATCTGCATGCACGAGGAAGACGCCTCGATCCTCTCCAAGCACGCCGATGACTGGTCAGGCGTGAAGTACACGCGCCGCAACCGCCGCCTGGTGATCAGCTTCTTCACTACCGTGGGCAACTACGACTACGGCTTCTACTGGTACCTGTACCTCGATGGCACCATCGAATTCGAGGCCAAGGCCACCGGCATCGTGTTCACCTCGGCTATGCTCGACGAGCGCTACTCCTCGGAAATGGCGCCTGGCCTGGGCGCGCCCTTCCACCAGCACATCTTCGGCGCCCGGCTGGACTTCGCCCTGGACGGCGGACCCAGCCGCGTCATCGAAGAAGAAGCCGTGCGCCTGCCCATCAGCAAGGAGAACCCCCGGGGCAACGCCTTCACCCGCAGCCACACGGTGCTGGCTACCGAGAAGCAGGCGGTACGCGATAGCAATCCGACCGCCGGCCGCACTTGGGTGGTGACCAACCCGGATTCGAAGAACTACCTCGGCAAGCCGGTGGGCTACAAGCTGATGTCCCAGGGACTGCCGACCCTGCTGGCCGCCGAAGGATCCTCCATCCATCGTCGCGCAGAATTCGCCTCCAAGGCCCTGTGGGTGACCAAGCGGGAGGACGGCCACCGCTATCCAACCGGTGACTTCGTGAACCAGAACCCGGGCGTTGACGGCATTGGCTCGTGGATCGAGGACGACAAGAACATCGACGGCGAGCAGATCAGCCTGTGGCACACCTTCGCGTTGACCCACTTCCCGCGGACCGAGGACTGGCCGATGATGCCTGTGGACACCGTTGGCTTCACCATCCGCCCCGAGGGCTTCTTCGACCGCTCCCCTGTCCTTGATGTTCCAGCCCCGGTCCAGCACGGCTGCTGCGCCCCCAAGGAATCAGACGGTTGCTGTGGCAGCGGCGACTAGCCACGCGGGCAGGGTGCCGGCCGGACACATTGCCCTGGGAGCCGCTTCGCTGGGCCTGGCCGCAACCCACCTGCTGGTTCTGGCACTGATGCCGCACTCCCTGTGGTGGAACCTGGCATTGCTTGCCATGACCTTGTGGTGCATCAAATGCTCCTGGTGCGTGCTGCGCGGCGGTTCTCCCCTGCGCCTGCTGGTGATGAGCGCGCTCATGGGCACCTCCCATGTGGCGATGGTGATCGGCATGCCGTGGTTTGGCGGCCATCACGCGTCCCACGCTGCGCACGGCGCCCAGCATGCACCGGTGATGCTGGCAGTTGCGGCCGCCGAATTCCTCCTGATGTTCGGCGCGGCTTGGCTCAGCCGCCATTTCCCGGGACGGGCGCATCAATTCACTAGCGGTAAACCGGTCGCGTTTCCCGCATGACCAGGCCCGGTCTTCGAAGCAGTGCTTTGCTGTTTCGAAGGCCGGGTTTCGGCTTGGCATCGGGACCTTGACAACCCCGAGCGGCGCAGGCTTAGATGAGTAATGAATCACATTCAATTTGTATTCATCTTTCCGAGAAGAGGGATAGCCTTGGCCGCCGATTGGCACTCAACTGGCATCCCCGGTGCCCAGCAGACGGCAAAGCCGCACGGACCACTGGTCGTTCCCCTGCTTCGATAGCGCCTGCCGAACCCGCTACCGTCGAGGAAAGAACCAATGAACAGCACCAATGACCTGACTTTTGACAGGCATGAAGCCGAAGTCTCGCCCACCCTGATCTCCCGAGCATTGGCCGGCGCCAAGCGCACCAGCTACTGGCTGGATCATGAGCACCGCCCCGCACCCCACCCGGCGCTGCATGGCTCGCTCACCACCGACTTGCTGATTATCGGCGGCGGCTACACCGGATTGTGGACCGCGCTCCAAGCCAAGGAACAGAACCCGGGCCGAAGGGTCGTACTGATCGAGGGCCAGCGCTTGGGCTGGGCCGCTTCCGGGCGCAATGGCGGCTTCTGCGAAGCCTCCCTGGTCCACGGCGAGGCCAACGGCGAAAACCATCTGCCCAAGGAAAATGCGCTGCTTGCGGAGCTCGGCAGGAAGAACCTCGACGAGTTCGAAGCGACGGTGCGCCGCTATGCGATGGACGTGGACTTCGTCCGCGAGGGCGCGCTCAGCGTGGCCACCGAACAGCATCAGATTGCGTGGGTGGCCGAGGAAGCTGAGGCACCGGGTGTCGACTACCTCGATGCCGGCGCGGTAAGGCAACTGATCAATTCGCCAGACTTCCTGGCCGGCGCCCGTGACCATGATTCAACCGCGCTGGTCCACCCCGCCAAGCTGGTCTGGGAGCTTTCCCGCGTCTGCAGCGAATTAGGCGTCGAGTTCTACGAGCATACCCACGCCGTGGAGATGAACAATGCCGGCACGCAGGTCCAGGTGCTGACCGCCGACGGGCAGATCACCGCCAAGCATGTGGCCCTGGCAACCAATGTTTTCCCGTCTCTGCTCAAGCGCCACCGCTCCCGAATTGTGCCGGTATACGACTACGCGCTGATGACTGAGCCGCTCACTGCGCAGCAGCGCGCGGCCATCGGCTGGGAGAACATGGTGGGCTTGGCCGACCTGAACAACCGGTTCCACTATGCCCGCCCAACCATCGACGCCGAAGGGAACTTCCGCATTCTCTACGGCGGCTACGACGCGGTCTACCACTTCGGGGGCAAGGTCCGCTCCAGCTACGACACCAACCAGCAGACCTTCGAGAAGCTCGCCGCGCATTTCTTCGGCAGCTTCCCGGACCTCTCACAGGTGAAGTTCTCCCATGCGTGGGGTGGCGCCATTGATACCTGCTCCCGCTTCTTCTCCTTCTTCGATCTGGCCTACGGCGGCAAGGTCGCCTACTGTGCAGGCTTCACCGGCCTCGGTGTCGGCGCTACCCGTTTCGGTGCAAGGGTCATGCTGGATCTGCTCTCGGGCCAGAAGACCGAGCTGACCGAATTGGAACTGGTGCGTACCAAGCCGATCCCATTCCCGCCGGAACCTGCCGCATGGGTGGGCGTGAACCTGATGACAAGCCAGCTGGTCAAGGCAGATCGCAATCGAGGCGAGCGCTCGGCCTTCTTGAAGCTGATGGATAAGATTGGAATGGGGTTCGATTCCTGATGCCTGGAAGAATACTTCAAGCCAGCATCGTCCAGGCCGATGCCCTTGAGGTCAAGCATGTTGCCATCGGCGACGAGCAGGTGGTCGCCGGCCAGGCATCCGCAACCGCAGGCTGCCGCGAACTGGGCACCCTCGGGGATGCAGGAATTGGCATCTGGGAGATGTCCCGCGGTGCCATGCAGGATATTGAAGCGGACGAGTACTTCGTGGTGCTTGCCGGGTGCGCTACGGTGCAGATTCTGGAAGCCGATGGTTTCGGCGCCCAAGAACTGGTGCTAGTTCCAGGCAGCGTTGTCCGGCTCCATGCGGGCATGAGAACCCGTTGGATCGTCACCGAAACCCTGCGCAAGATCTATTTCACCCTCTGAATCCCCCTAGGAGAATTCACATGGCCTACTACGATAGTTCCCTCGGACACCAGTTCATCAATGGCCAGCAGGTCCGCGGGCACGGCCCGGTGCTGGAACGCGCGAATCCAGCCACCGGAAAGAAGTTGCTGGACGTGGATACCGCGACCGGCGAGCAGGTTGACCAGGCGGTGCAGGCGGCCGCCGGCGCCTTCAAGACCTGGTCCCGGCTGACCCCGGGCGAACGGGCCGACCACCTGCTGGCATTCGCTCGCGAACTGGAAAAGCATGCCGATGAAATCGCCGCTTTGGAAACCGCGCAGACCGGCAAGAGCATCCGCATGTCGACCCAGTTCGATGTGCCCGGTTCCATCGACAACGTGAATTTCTTTGCTGGCGCTGCACGCAATTTGCAGGGATTGGCCGCCGGGGACTACGCGGGCAACACCACCTCGATGGTTCGCCGTGAAGCTATCGGCGTGATTGGTTCGATCAGCCCGTGGAACTACCCGCTGCAGATGGCTGCGTGGAAGGTCCTGCCAGCGATTGCCGCCGGCAATACGATTGTGCTCAAACCCAGCGAGCTGACCCCGGGCACCTCGGTGCTCTTTGCCCGGGCCGCCAAGGATGCCGGGTTGCCGGACGGCGTGATCAATATTGTCGTTGGCGACGGGCCCAGCGTTGGCTCGCCCCTGGTGCGCCACAAGCTGGTGAAGATGACTTCGTTCACCGGCTCTACCGCCGTGGGCCTGAAGATCATGTCCATGGCGGCCGAGACCGGTACCCGGGTTCATCTTGAACTCGGCGGCAAGGCACCGATGGTGGTCTTCGATGATGCCGATATCGAAGCTGCCGCACATGGTGCGGTGGCCGGCTCGACGATCAATTCCGGACAGGATTGCACCGCCGCCACCCGCGCGTACGTGCATTCCTCGGTCTTCGAGAAGTTCACCAGCAAGGTGGCCGAACTGATGGAGGCCATGGTGGTGGGAGATCCGACCGATCCCGATACCGACATGGGTTCGATGATCAGCGAAGCCCACCTGCAGAAGGTTTCCACGATGGTTGAGCGCGCCAAGGATGCCGGAGCAACGGTGCTGGCCGGAGGCAAGCAGCTTCCGGGCGATGGCTGGTTCTACCGTCCTACCCTGGTGGTGGGAGCTGCCCAGGATTCAGAGATCGTGCAGCAGGAAGTCTTCGGCCCGGTCCTGGTGGCGTTGGCGTTCGATACCGATGACGAGGCCATCGAATTGGCCAATGACACCCCGTATGGCCTGGCGGCGAGCGCATGGACCAAGAACGTTGACCGCGCGATGCGTGCCAGCGCCGAAATCCAGGCCGGTTGCGTGTGGATCAACGAGCATATCCTGATCGTTTCCGATATGCCGCATGGAGGCTACAAGGCTTCGGGGATGGGCAAGGACATGAGCCAGTATTCCTTCGATGAGTACACCAATGTCAAGCATGTGATGATCTCCCATGATCCCGCGGCCCATCGCGAATGGCAGGATACGGTCTTCAAGCAGCGCTAGGCCCTGAAGGCTAGAGGCTCGAAAGCAGCTGGCTCAGTTTCTTCGTAGCCACCCCGGGTTCTGTGGTGGCAAAGAAGTACTGGGCCAGCTGTTTTTGCGCCCCGGCAACCGAGGACGCGGCAAGATCCGCAACCCGCTGCGCCAGCCCGTTGGCGTTGCCCAGCCGCTGGTCCAATGGCAACCCTGAATGGAGCTTGCTTTGGGGGTCTCCGGCCAGCAGCAGCGGGATGTTGAGCGCTACCGCGTCATAGGCCATCGCCGAGGTGTCGCAGATGGCCACATCCGCCCAGACCAAGGACTGCGCCGCGTCGCTGAGCGCATCCACGGTGGCAGCGTAGTTGCTTTTCAGGCTTACCACGGCCTTTTTTGCCTCTGCGGACACATCACCGGTCTTCGGATGAGGACGGAAACGCACTTCGAAACGCTCATCGTTGCTCAGCTGGGCCAGAATTCTCTCGCCCAAAGTAGCCACCGAGGAGTACGCCATGGCTTGCGAGTCGCCCTCCCAAGTCGGTGCGTAGAGAACCCGGATCTTCTCCGAAGGGCCGGGCAATTCCAGTTCATCGAGCTGCGGGCGTCCGATCTGCACCAGATGCGATGGGTCGAAACGGGAGATGTTCTCGGTGATGCGCTCTACCGCGGCAGCACCCGCCACGCAGGCGAAATCGTAGGCTTTGAGCTGGTTGGAGACCATGGAGGCCTTTTCGCTCTCACCGTGGTTCAAGTGAATATGCGCCGGTCCGTTGAAGCGCAGCATCGTGAAGTTCCGCTGGGCGTTGTTCACGTAGTTGATGGATTTGGTATTCCACTCGCTCAGCTTATTCTCGATCTGCTCCATGGAACGCGAGAACAATATCGGCAGGTTCGACTCTGCCAGCGCGTGTCGTGCGCTTAGTGCGTCCATGAGCACCACGCCGACGTTGAGACCCTGGGCAGCCAGTCGCTCGAAGGTACCCAGCCAGACTCCGAGCTGGTAGAACTGCCCGGGCCCCTCGGCGAAGAAAAGCACATGGTCGGCTTGCTCGATTCCCCGGTCCGAGTGAGCGATCTCCGCTCGAACAGACCGCTCCGCAATGAGGGAGCGTGCTTTACCTGTCGCTTGCGTTATCTGGGAAGAGAACAATGCCATGCATTTAGTTTACGTAGGTTTAGCCGTTGATTGCGGAAGCCAAGTCGGAAATGTTGGATTCCATCCATTCGAGGTAGCTGGAATCATCCTGAATGGTTTCTGCGAAGTCGACTACAGGTACCTGTCCCCGCTCAGCGTTCGTCTTCAGCGCCTTGGTTTCGCTGCCTTCGGTCTGCACGTTGTAGGCAAGCATGTCAGCGTCGCCAGCAACGAGCTTGTCTTCAGCCTTCTTCATGGTCATCGGCGCAATGCCCTCGCCCTCTTCGATGGCTTCGCTCAGCCCTTCAGGGGTGGTGTTCTCCATGCCGGCAGCTTCCAGCAAGTGGAATGGAACCGGCTCGGTCATCATGAAGCTCTTGCCATCCAGCTTGGCAGTTTGGAGCTGGGCTTCGAGTTTCCCGATCCCTTCGTTGAAGGCTGCTGCGTTCTGCTTGTACCGATCCGCGTTGGCGGTATCGACCTTGGCGAAGGACTCGGCCAGCGCATCAGCGAGTTCACCCATGGAATCCAGGTCGTACCAGATGTGCTCGTTGTAGCCCGCGTGGTCGTGGCCCTCATGGCCGCCCTCTTCAGCGTGCTGCGCATGCTCCTCGGCGCTTTCGCCCTCATGGCCGCCCTCATCAGCGTGCTGCGCATGCTCCTCAGCGCTTTCGCCCTCATGGCCGCCCTCATCAGCGTGCTGCGCATGCTCCTCGGCACTTTCGCCCTCATGCCCGGCCTCTTCGGATTCCGCAGCTACCGGCGAGGAGTCCACAGCGTGCATGAGCGTGATCTCTCCAGACTTGCCTTCCGGTAGCGAAGAAACGAGAGAGTCCATGAATTGGTCATATCCGCCGCCATTGGCAAGGACCAGGTCCGCGCTGGAGATCGCAAGCTTGTCGCGTGCGGTTGGCTCATAGGAGTGCGGATCCTGTGCGGCCGAAGTGATGATCTCGCTGACCTCCACGCTATCTCCGCCAATGGCACGGGCGATCTGTCCGTAGACGTTCGTCGTGGCCACTACGCTGATCTCTGCAGATTCCGCTTCCTTCGATTCGCTTCCTGTGGCGCTACCGCATCCGGCAAGGATCAGTCCGGCAGCGGGCAGGGCGACGGCAGCTGCGAGCAGCGAGCGGTAGTTCTTCATGGTGGTCTCCATCTAAGTCGGATCGCTATTGAGAACTATTCTACATTACATATGAGAATGGTTCGCACCTAGGAGTCGGAGGTTACACTCTGCAAAGCCCGCTTGCCGTGGGCACCGCCGGTGCCGGTAGCTTTCACCACCATCACTGCAATGGCGGTGGTTACCGGGATCGCCAATACCAATCCGATGGAACCAATCAGGATTCGGATGACCTCTTCAGCCATGGCGCCGGAGCCGAGGGTGACCCCGAAGCTCTGGTTGCTCAGCGCCGCAATGGCCAGCACCGGCAGGGCCGCACCGGCGTAGGCGAAAGCGATGGTGTAGACGGTCGAAGCGATATGGTCCCGGCCGATGCGCATGCCGCGGAAGAACAGTTCCCTGGCCGAGGCCTTGGGCGTGCTCTCTGCCAGTTCCCAGACGGTGGCCGACTGCGTAATTGTCACGTCATTGAGCACACCCATGCCGCCAACCAGCACGCCGCAGATCAGCAAGCCGGGCAGGGAAATTTGCGGGGCCACCGTCGATAGGGTGATAGCCGATTCATCGTTGGCTCCAGTCAAAGCGGCAGCATCGGTCAACCAAAGCACCATCGCCGCGGTCACCGCTAGGCCAAAGAGCGTTCCCAGCAGCGCTGTGGATGTTTTCGCGTTCAGCCCATGGGCGAAATACAACGCGACAAACATGATGGCGGTAGAACCAGTGAGTCCCACCAGGACCGGATTGCCGCCTTCAAGCAAGGCCGGAACCATGAAGATGATCATGAAGGCGATGCCACCGACCAGGCCGATCATCGCCCGCGTGCCGCGCCATCCGGCGACCAGCACCACGACCACGCCATAGGCGATGGCCAGCAGTGCCATGGGCAAAGTGCGCACGAAGTCAACGAATACGTACGGGCTGCCGCTGGTGGTGTCCACCGCGGAGAGATCAAGGTATCGAATGCTGTCGCCCGCGCGCGCATCACGTGATTGCAGCATTTCCGGTGGGATTTCCAATTGGATTTCCGCGCCACCGGATTCGGGCATCACGTAGGTTACTTGGCATTCGAGAACCTTGCCACCAACTTCTTCCAACCCTTGGGAAGACGGGCAGTCCTGGACTGTGCTGCGCGTGACAGTGCCCACTTCCATCGTTGCGCCACCGGTAGTGTCCATGGCTCCGTTCAGGGCAAACTTGTCGTAGTTGCCTTGCGGCCACAACAAGATGACCATGACCAGGGCCAGGGCGCCGATAGGCGCAAGCAGCGCCCATAAGATGATCGAGGCACGCCGCCGGCGCCGGGGATCCTGCAAAATCGGTTCGTCATGGTGATGATGGCCCACGTGGTGCTGCTCCAAATCAAAGAAGGCGAATCGTTCTTTCCAAGTGTAAGAGCTAGCCCCTTGGAGTTTGCCTTGGATGCCGACCGCGTTGCGAAGAGCTGGTCCTGGATATTCAAAAGGATGACCCGATAAATCCTCCGTAAGGTTCATACCTTCAAACACTGCGGAACGGGAGAATTGAGCCATGAGCTTGCCAATGAACCAGCCACCCTTGCCGCAAGGCGCCGAGGGTGAGATGAACTATTCGTTCCATCGCCTAATGAGACGCAGTGAGAACTACCGCTGGTGGAGGCCGCTGGCGTTCACCGGCATCGGCATTGGCTTCTACGGCGCGGCATTGCTCATCGCCATACTGGCGATGTTCATCGCATTGATCATGAACCCGCTGACGTGGGCTGCGGAGAATCCAGATGACGCTCCCGATCAGTTCCTCATGGATCCAACCCTGAACATGGCCACGGCGACGGACTTCTCGATGACCATGGTCTCCCTGATCATCATGATCCCGGCGGTCTACCTCGCCTACTTGCTCATCGGGCCCAAGCCTGTCGGCTTGCTGATATCGGTCGCCGGCAAATTGCGCTGGCGCTGGTTCGGCCTGACGTTGGGTGCCAGCGCCATCTTGTTCGCAGTGTATTTCGGGCTGAGTTTCGGGTTGGGCGCCTTGGGCATTGGCGAGTCCGAACCCGTGCCGGCGAGCAGCCTGCCGGCCGATCCGCTGTTCTATGCCCTGCTGGTGATCCTCTTGACGCCCTTCCAGTGCGCAGCTGAAGAGCTTGTTTTCCGTGGCGCGTTCATGCAGGTCATCGGCAGCTGGCTGAAGCATCCATTGTTCGCCATCCTGCTTCCAGTTCCCTTCTTCACCATCGGCCATCTCTACGATGTCTGGGGGCTTCTCGATGTGGCGGCGTTCGCTATCGCGGCAGGCTTCCTGACCTGGCGCACCGGTGGCCTTGAAGCAGCGATGGCGATGCACATCATCAACAACACCTTCTTGTTCCTGCTCGGTGCAATGGGCGCAGTTGATCTGAACGCCACGGAATCCAACCCGGTTTCGCTGGTCTTCTCGGTGTGCTTCATGGCCCTATTGACCTTCGTGCTGGTGAAGCTGGCAGACAGGCAAGGCATTGCGCGTACGGCAGGCCCGATTCCAGCAGCAGAGCGCCGTCCGATGCTGCAGCCTTGGCAGATGAGCCAGCCACCGGTTCACCCTAGCCAGGCCTACTGGGCTCCTCCGGCCTATCAGCCTGGGCAGCAGCAGAACTCCGATCACGGTTCAGATGTTTCCCCACCGGCTCCCCCGGCAGCCGGCCCGTCAGATCGCTAGGCACCAGATAGCTGGAACGCAAAAAACGATCCGCGCAGGATTTCCCGTGCGGATCGTTTCATTTAGTGAACTGTTCAGGATTTGGCCCAGCGCAGCAAGGCTGCGATTCCCGCACCGTCAGGAATCACCGAATCCGGTACATAGCGAATGCTGGCATCGGTTAGCGCGGTGGCGCGCAGGAGCACTTCTGGCGCCGGCCATTCCCCGACGACCAACTCTGCATGGTCATCTCCATCCTGATGGGCAATCCATGGTTCGGCGCTCAAGGCGCGAAGGGTATGCTCGCTTTGGTACTGTCCAACCAGCACCATTTCGGCTTGCGCCGATTGGAGCGCAGTGACAACTTCATCGAGTCCGACAGCAAGCTGCGCCTTGCCGTTGCCGGACTGCGCAGCGATCTTCGATTCCAATTCAGCCAGGGACTTGGCTTTCACTTCCTCTACAAGCTTGGTGATTTGGGCATCGACTTGCTTGGTGTCCGCACCCCCGGTGCGCGTATGCGAGTCGATGACTTCTACATAGTCCTTGAGCGCCACGGGTACTGCCCCGAGCACCAGTTCACGAGCCTTGATGTCGCCCGAAAGAATGATCAGGCGGACGTAGTTCTCGTTGGACATTTCGCTGATCAGCTCGGCAACCTCGTCAGCGTTTCGACGAGCCATCTCATCGGCAGCGGCCTGGGCCTTGGGCTGGTCGTATTCCCCGGGCACCTTGCGTGCATGGTGGATTTCCTCGGGCAACCCGACGATGCCGCGGCTGCCCAGGCGTTCAGGTGACGCCGTATTGTAGAGGTGCACCTCGCCGCCGTCCTTGCTGACTTCAGCTACGAGGTAGGAGAACGATCCGCCACGGGCGCGGGCCAGCGCCGTGAAATTCGGGAACGGACCCACATCAACCGATGAAGTTTGGACCTTGAGGCCTGGGATGAGTTCGTTCAGGACGATTTCGCCGTCATGAACAGCGACGAACCGTGCTACTGGTGCTCGCAGTCCCTGGGCTGGCTCCAGTGCGCCGATCAGTGCTTGGACATCGCTGGGCTGCGCCTGCTGGCTCTTGAGCAGCTTGGCTACCTCGTCCGGAAGCCGGTCTGCCGCTTCCTGGGCGGCAGTGGTTCCCAACGATGCATCCACGAGAGCTGTGCTCCACGAGCCGTTTCTCCGATAGAGCGAAGCGTCGATTCCATTAGAATCCGCGCGTAGTGCCATGCTGACTCCCTTCCGCACGCGACCCTTGGCCGCGGTGCGACTAGATCCGTGGCACTAACCTAACATCACTATTCAGTGGCTGGAAGAGGTAACCAGAAACTATGTCGTTGTTTGGATGAAATCAGCATGGCAACTTGCGTTTACCAGCGGCCGCGCCAGTATTGGGCGGGGAATGCCATCGGTGCACCCAATTCCTGCGCCGAACGGTTAGCCCACTGCGGATCGCCCAGTGCAGCGCGCCCAACGCAGACGCCGTCGGCTTGCCCGGTCACGACGATCTGTTCTGCCTGCATCGGCTCGGTGATGACGCCGACCGCGGTAACGAAGGCATCCTGGGGCAGCGCTTCCTTCACTGCCTGAGCCAACGGCACTTGGTAGCCGGGACCAGACGGTCCGTTGAACTTGCCAATTCCTGCACTGGAGAGGTCGAAGTGGCGCACACCGTAGCCGTAGAGTTCCTTGGCGATCCGAACGGTGTCAGCAATGCTCCATCCATCGTCCACCCAGTCTTCTCCGGAGAAGCGAATGCCCAGGGCCTTGTTTTCCGGCCACACGGCAGCCACAGCCTCGATGACTTCACGCAGGTATCGAGTGCGATTCTCGAAGCTGCCACCGTATTCGTCGGTGCGCTTATTGGTCAGCGGCGACAGGAATTGGTGCACCAGGTAGCCGTGCGCGGCATGGATCTGGATCAGGTCGAATCCGGCCGCGTCGGCACGCTTGGCCGCATCAGCCCAGTCCTGCACCGATGCCTGGATCTGTTCCACGCTCATCGCGGTAGCTGGCTTCAGCCCGTAGAGCTCGCTGGGCGAGGAAGTGAAGGTTTCCCAGCCGCCATCTTCCGCGCTGATGCTGCCGGATTTTCCAGCTTCTTCAAGATCCTTGAGCCAGCCATAGGTCGATGCCTTGGCTCCGGCGTGCGCCAGCTGCACGCCGGCGGCTGCCCCATGGGCGCGGATGTATTGGGCAATCGGTTTCCAGGCTTCGGCCTGCTCGTCATTCCACAGGCCGGTATCGCGATCCGAGATCCTGCCTTCAGCTGCCACCGCAGTTGCTTCGGCGATCACCAAGGAGTATCCGCCATGGGCCATGGAACCCAGGTGAGCCAAGTGCCAGGTCGTTGGAACGCCGTCGCGTTTTTCCACGGAATACTGGCACATCGGCGGAAGCACGACGCGGTTGCGAAGCTTCAGGCCTGCTCCGCTTCTGGCCGGGACGGTAAATTCAGTAAAGAGCTTGCTATGAGGCATACCTGTTACGACGCTGGGGTGCGCGAATTTATTCCGCGCACCCCAGTGCAGCTGCAGGCTATCCAAGAATCAGCACGGCCACCGACAGGTAGACGATCAGCCCGGCGGCATCCACGAAGGTTGAAATGAAGGGGTTGGAAAATACCGCAGGATCAACCTTGAAGAATTTACCGATGATCGGCATCACCCCGCCGACAGCGGCAGCAATGCTGCACAGTGCCACCAGGCTGATGCCTATCACCAATCCGATGCGCAGTTCGAAAATGCTCCCGGCCACCACCAGCGCTATGGCGCCCAGGCTCAGTCCCAGGACCGCTCCGATTCGCACCTCGCGCATCAGCACCCGCCAGAAGTCGCTTCCCCGCACATCCCCCATGGCCAGCGCACGGGTGACAGTGGTCGCCGCCTGGTTGCCGGTGTTCCCGCCAATGCCCACGATCAAGGGGATGAACAAGCTAAGCACCACCATCGACTCCAGTGTCTGCTCGAAACTGGACAGCACCTTGACCGTCAAGGTGGCGCCGATAGCCAGGACCAGCAGCCAGATGACGCGCGCCTTCACCAGGTGGCGCAATGGCGTCCCCAGGTAAGGGCGGAAGAGCGGATCCGTTCCGGAGCCGTACGCGGAGCGGCGCTCTTCGGCATCCTCTAGGATCGCGATCGCCATGGGCAAGGTCAGCACTCCCAGCAGGCGATCTTCCCGATCAAGCACCGGGAGCATCCCTGCCTTCCGATCCACCACCACCCGTGCCGCGCTCGTCTCCGGCTCGCAGGCCTGGATGACCGGGCTCTGGGTGCACAGTTCTCCGATCGTTGTCCCGGCCGGCTCGGTGAGCAACTCGCTGAGCTTGATGGTGCCAAGCAGCCGGCGTTCATCATCGATCACCAGGATGTGCTGCGCGTTCTCGCAGTTCCCGAGGCGTGCGCTGATGCGTTCCAGGGTTTCGGCCACAGACAGCTGCGGGTGGGTCGAGATGAAATCCGGGGACATCGCCCTGCCGGCGCTTGATTCCGGATAGCCCAGCAGGATTCCGGTTTCCTGGCGCGTGGCCGTCGGCAGCCCTGCCAGCAGTTTCGTGGCCACCATCGCTGGCAGTTCATCGAGCAGCGCTACCCGTCCCGCGGCGGGGAGTTGGGCGAAGGCATCGATGACGGTCTGCGACTGCAGCGCCCGCACCAGGTCGGCTTGCACCGGGGCGTCGAGTTCCTGGAAGACCAGTACCGCGGTCTGCTTGTCAAGCAGCCGGTAGGCCAGGGCAGCCTCCGTGGCATCCAGTGCTTCGAGGTGCTCAATGGTCTGGGCGATGTGCAGACCGCCCAGCAGCCCTGCCGCGAGCTGGAATTCTGCGTGATTGAGATGGGAGCGCAAGGCTCGCGAAATAGTAGAGAAGTCTACCTTTTCTGGAGAAAACATGATTTTGGTCCAAATGGTTCATTTGGCGCGTGAATACAAGCCTGCCAGCAACTTCTCACCGCTTGATCACCCCATGAATACAGGGAGATAAATCAGTCAGTATTTGCGTGCAGGACCAGGCGCCGGTGACATGTACAAGAGTCACGAACTCGTTGGGATCCCATGGCGGGATGCTGCCAGATTCGGCTGATTCGGCTACGAGCGTCCGGGTGAGTTCGTGTGCATAGATCGACTAGAACTGTCTTCCACGACACTCACCTCCTCGAAACTGGTTTGCGCTAGCGCGCATCAGGCCTAGTCCCAGTTCTATCAGCTATGGCTGGGAATTGCCGGACTTGGGGGCCAAGATCACATTTAAACAGTTCGGGAGGTCTGCAGTGCAGGCCTCCCGAACTGGGTCATGCGTTACTGGGAAATCAGCATTCCACCACGTTGACGGCCAGGCCGCCCATCGCAGTTTCCTTGTACTTGTCGCTCATGTCCTTGCCGGTTTCGCGCATGGTGATAATGACTTCATCCAAGGTGACGTGGTGTTCGCCGTCGCCCATCAGCGCCATCTTCGCCGCGTTCACTGCCTTGGAAGCAGCGATGGCGTTGCGTTCGATGCAAGGGATCTGGACCAGTCCGCCGATCGGGTCGCAGGTCAGGCCAAGGTTGTGTTCCATGGCGATTTCCGCTGCGTTCTCTACCTGCGCTGGGGTGCCGCCAAGAATTTCGGCCAGGCCGCCAGCAGCCATCGATGATGCCGAACCGACTTCGCCCTGGCAGCCGACTTCGGCGCCGGAGATCGATGCCTGCTCCTTGTACAGCACGCCGACGGCACCAGCGGTGAGCAGGAAGCGTACGACAGCGTCGTGCTTTTCCTCCTCATTCCAGTACTTTGCGCCCGGTGCGTAGTGGGTGGCGTAGAACAGCACGGCTGGGATGATGCCCGCTGCGCCGTTGGTCGGAGCGGTGACCACGCGTCCGCCGGAGGCGTTCTCCTCATTGACGGCCAGCGCAACGAGGTTGATCCATTCCTGCCAGTAGACCGGATCCCGGTCCTTGTCTTCCTTGCGCAGGCGTTCATGCCATTCCGGCGCACGGCGGCGAACTTTCAAGCCGCCGGGCAGCACGCCGGTGCGTTCCAGCGCGGAATCCTTGCAGTCTTCCATCACTTCGTAGATGTGGACCAGGCCGTTGCGGATCTCGTCGCGGGACCGGTAAGCCATTTCGTTGGCCATCATGATGTCGGCAATGGACAGGCCGGTTTCCTTCACATGTTCCAGCAGCTTGGCTGCCGTGGTGAAGGGATAGGGCTGCTTGTTCAGCTTCTCTTCGAGGTTCTTCTCGATGCGGTCTTCGGCGCCTTCGCGCACGATGAAGCCGCCGCCTACGGAGAAGAAGGTCTCGTTGGCGATTTCGTTGCCGTCAGCGTCGAGGGCAATGAACTTCACGCCGTTGGTGTGGCGTGGCAGTACGGTGAGCGGATGCTGGATCATGTCTTCGACCTTGTAGTTCAGGTCCTTGCGCTGATCAAGCTGTTCGGCCAGGTGGAGGATTCCAGTGGCTTCCATGTCCGCCAGACGGTCATCGACCTGTGATGGCAGCACGGTTTCAGGTTCGAAGCCTTCAAGCCCCAGCATGATGGCAGTGAAGGTGCCGTGGCCGCGTCCGGTAGCGGCCAGGGATCCGTAGACATCAACACGGATATTTTCCAGTGCGTCCAGTTGGCCTTCTCGGATTACTTGGGCAATGAATGCGTGTGCTGCACGCATTGGTCCCACGGTATGGCTGGAAGACGGTCCGATGCCAACCGAGAAAAGATCGAATACGCTAACCGCCATAGCGGGTCACATCCTTAGAACTTGGGTAATCCGAGAGCTTCTGCCCCGGATCTGTGGAGTGTGGTTCCAGAGGCTTGCGGCCACCGCACGTACCATGCAGCGCCTGGACCTCTGGATGTTGAAAGACCGCGGGCCCGAAAAGCGAGTATTTCCACCTTCCGGGCCCACATCCTAATCAGATGATGCTACTCGGAAACCTTAGCCAGTTCCGGGTACAGCGGGTGGGCCGCGGCAAGCTTCAGAACACGATCCTTCAGCTCCGGCAACACCGCCGCATTACCCTCAGCACCAGCAATCAACGCCTGCGCAATGATCTCCGCAACCTCAGCAAACGCAGCCTCCGAGAAACCACGGGTAGCCAACGCCGGGGTACCAATACGCAACCCCGAAGTCACCATCGGCGGACGAGGATCAAACGGCACCGAATTGCGGTTCACCGTGATCTCCACCTGCGCCAAAAGATCCTCACCCTGCTGCCCATCCAACTCGCTATTACGCAAGTCAACGAGCACCATGTGAACATCAGTGCCACCAGTCAAAACGCTGATGCCCTTGGCAACAACATCTTCCTGGGTCAAACGCTCAGCCAAAATACGCGCACCAGCCAAGGTCCGCTCCTGGCGCTCCTTGAACTCCGGCGAAGCGGCAATCTTGAACGCCACCGCCTTGCCAGCAATCACGTGCTCCAACGGACCACCCTGCTGGCCAGGGAACACCGCCGAGTTCAGCTTCTTCGCAATCTCCGCATCATTCGAGAGAATAATGCCGCCACGAGGACCAGCAAGCGTCTTATGCGTCGTGGAAGTCACCACGTGAGCGTGCGGGACCGGCGAAGGATGCAACCCGGTTGCCACCAGGCCAGCGAAGTGCGCCATATCCACGAACAGGTACGCGCCAACCTTGTCAGCGATCTCGCGGAAGCGCTGGAAATCCAGCTGGCGCGGATACGCCGACCAGCCAGCAACAATCATCTTCGGCTGGTTCTCGATGGCAAGGCGCTCCACCTCGTCCATGTCCACTTCATAGGTTTCCTCGTCCACACCGTAAGGAACGATGTTGAACAAGCGGCCCGAGAAGTTCAGCTTCATCCCGTGGGTCAGGTGGCCACCGTGGTTCAGGTTCAGCCCCAGCACGGTATCGCCCGGACGAACCAGCGCGTGGTACACCGACGCGTTGGCCTGCGCACCGGAATGCGGCTGCACGTTGGCGAACTTCGCCCCGAACAGGTCCTTGAGCCGCTCGATCGCCAGCGTCTCGATGACATCAACTTCCTCGCAACCGCCGTAATAGCGGCGGCCCGGGTAGCCCTCGGCATACTTGTTGGTCAGTACCGAACCCTGCGCCTGCATGATTGCTTGCGCAGTGTGGTTCTCCGAAGCGATCATTTCCAGACCGCGCTGCTGGCGCGCCAGCTCAGCGTCGATACGCTGCGCGACCTCCGG
>NZ_JBLVOJ010000010.1:50601-63094 GCF_053543715.1 Glutamicibacter sp. AGC46 | reverse complement strand
CTTCAAGCGTGATGACAACCGTGGTGGCGGTTTCCGCAATGAAGACCGTGGTGGTTTCCGCGGCGAGCGTCGCGATGACAACCGCGGTGGCGGCTTCAAGCGTGATGACAACCGCGGTGGCGGCTTCAAGCGTGATGACAACCGCGGTGGCGGCTTCAAGCGTGATGACAACCGCGGTGGCGGCTTCAAGCGTGATGACAACCGTGGTGGCGGTTTCCGCAATGAAGACCGTGGTGGTTTCCGCGGCGAGCGTCGCGATGACAACCGTGGCGGTGGCTTCAAGCGTGATGACAACCGTGGTGACGGTTTCCGCAATGACGATCGTGGCGGCTTCAAGCGTGACGATAACCGTGGCGGTGGCTTCAAGCGTGATGACAACCGTGATGGTGGCTTCAAGCGTGCCGACGACCGTCGCTCGAAGGGTGAGTACCCAGCACGTGAAGACCGCTTTGCTGATAAGCGCGGTGACGCACCGCGCGCACATAATCCTGGCGATCTTCGCATCTCGAACCGTGCCGATCGTGAACAGTCCCCAGATATCGATGAGGATGTTACCGGTAAGGAGTTGGACCGCGTAGCACGCGCCCAGCTGCGTTACCTCGAAGAGCGCTCGGCAAGCTGGGTCGCCAAGCACCTGGTGATGGCTGGCCGCCTGCTGGAAGACGACCCAGAGCTGGCATACGAGCACACCCTGGCAGCATCGCGCCGCGGCGGCCGTGTCGCGGTGGTTCGCGAGGCCGTTGGCATCGCTGCCTACCACGCTGGCAAGTACGCCGATGCACTGCGCGAACTGCGTACCCACCGTCGTATTTCCGGTTCGGACTACAACCTGCCATTGATCGCTGACTCGCTGCGTGGCCTGGGCCGCCCAGAGAAGGCAATCGAGCTCGCCCAGTCCGAGGAATGCGCCAATCTGGAAAGCGCCGTCAAGGTTGAAATGCAGATGGTTGCTGCCGGTTCGTATGGTGACTTGGGCAAGCTGGATAAGGCTCTGGCTGAGCTGGAGTCGCTGGAACAGCTGAACTTCAACCGTGCCTTCTCCTTCAGCCCACGTTTGTTCACTGCCTACGCTGATCTGCTGTCGGCTGCCGGCCGTGCAGAAGACGCGAAGCGCTGGAACGCTCAGGTCGAGGTTGCAGAAAGCGCCTTGGGCATCGAGCGTGAAACCGAATCCTTCATCATGGACCTGGCTCCGGAGATGGATGAGGAAGAGGAAACCCCACGCGCCAAGGATCTGATCGAGCCTTCGGAAGCTGAAGAAGCAGATGCCGACGCCGAGGCTGAAGAAGCAGATGCAGAAGCCGAGGCCGAAGAAGCAGAAGAGGCAGAAGCCGAGCAGACCGGCATCGACGAGGAAGATGACCTGAACGAAGTCATCGAATCCGACACGGAAGCTGGCGAAGCTGACGTGGAAGAAGAATCGGCGAAGTAAGCTTTGGCGTAGTAGCCAAACACCTCAAGTAGTAGGAACCACCACCGAATGCTGATTTCCGGATTTGATTCCGTCCTCTCCGACTTGGACGGCGTCGTCTATGCTGGCCCGAACGCCATTGACGACGCCGTGGAGTCGCTGAACACCCTCGCGGAAGTGAATGTCACCTTGGCGTTCATTACCAACAATGCTGGGCGTTCGCCGATGTCCGTCGCGGCCCACCTGCGCCAGCTGGGCGTGAAAACCAGCGCTGAGCAGGTTTTCGGTTCTGCCGACGCCGGTGCGGAGATGCTGGCCCGCGAATTGAATCCGGGATCCAAGGTTTTGGTGGTGGGTTCCCCCTACCTGCGCGAATGCATTGCCGTGCGCGGGTTGGAAGTCGTCGAATCCCATAAGGAAGAACCCGTAGCGGTGATCCAGGGGTTCGACCCGGACATCTCGTGGAAGAACCTGGCCGAGGCCAGCTACGCGATCAATCACGGTGCCCAATGGGTTGCCACCAACACGGACCTGACGATTCCGCGCGCCGAGGGCCTGGCCCCGGGCAACGGATCGCTGGTCAATGCGGTGAAACTGGCCACGAGCGTGGAACCACGCGTGGCGGGCAAACCAGAATCCTACCTGTTCGCTCGGGCCGCGGACCGACTGGATTCCCAGCGCCCGCTGGTCGTCGGCGCCCGCCTGGATACCGACATCCTTGGCGGCTTCCGTGCCGGGTTCTCCACCGCGCTGGTGCTGACCGGTGTGGACACGCCGCGCACAGCACTGGGCGCACCGGTCGAGCAGCGCCCCAACTACCTCATCAATTCGATGGCTGATCTGTACCGGCCGTACCCGACCATCAAGGTACTGGGCTACGGCGTGCAGGTCGGCGACGCGGTTGCCAAGGTCGATAACGGCGCGATCGAAGTCTCGGGCAGCGACCAGGACCTGAATGCCTGGCGCGCCGCCTGCCATGCCTGGTGGCTGGCCCATCCGCGCCAGTCGGGGCACGAAGAACCGGAAATCCGGTTTACCGAACGCGGGCTCGATGCCCTGCGCAAGATCCGGGGCTAAGCATGCAGCCGCAGAATCCTCTTCCGAGCCCTGGCCCTCGCGGGCCGGATGATGCAGCAGTGGAGCAGGCGCTGTCTTCCCTGGCCGACCATGACATTACCGAGCATGCCGGAATCTATGAGCAACTGCTCGCCGGCCTGCAGCAAGAACTGAATCGTACGGAGCACGGCGCGTGAATCGCCTGGATCAAGAACTTGTCACCCGTGGGCTGGCGCGCTCGCGCACCGAAGCAGCCAAGCTGATCGATGCCCAGCGGGTGCTGCTGAACGGGCAGGCCGCCACCAAGGCCGCCAAGAAGGTTTCCGCCACCGATGAGCTGGCGCTGGTGCCCAGCGAAGGCGAAGAATACGTCTCCCGTGCCGGGCATAAGCTCGCCGGAGCCCTAGATGCTTTTACGACTATTGACCCCGCTGGCCTGCACTGCCTGGACGCCGGTGCCTCGACCGGCGGCTTCACCGACGTGCTGTTGCGCCGCGGTGCGAAATCTGTGGTCGCAGCCGATGTAGGCCATGGCCAGCTGGTCGACGAGCTGCGCGAAGACCCCCGCGTCACGGTCCACGAAGGACTGAACGTCCGCTATCTGGCCCCCGAAGATATTGGGGGACCAGTCGACCTCGTAGTAGCCGACTTGTCCTTTATTTCGCTGCGCCTGGTGATCGACGCCTTGGCCGGGGCCGCCAAGGACGGCGGCTTCCTGCTGCTGATGGTCAAGCCGCAGTTCGAGGTCGGGCGCGAACACCTGAACCGCACCGGCGTGGTCACCGATCCCGCCCTGCGCCGCAGCTCCGTTGAAGCGGTGGTCGCCAGCGCGCAAGCCGCGGGACTGCACCTGCGCGGGCTGGCCCGCAGCCCGCTGCCGGGACAGGACGGCAATGTCGAATTCTTCCTTTGGCTTGCCGCAGGAGAGGATCCACAGCCTGCCGATGTTCCACGCATCGGGCAGGATGTTGACTATTCTTAGTAGTGACGTGTTTTAGCCGTGGTCGATAACCACGGTCATTTTGCACCTCGCGATGCTGAGAGGGGCCGACCGCCTTGCGCCGAATCCTGATTTTCACCCATACCGGACGCCAAGAAGCGATCACCGCGGCCATAGAAACCTGCGCCCTGCTCAACGCCGCCGGAGCTATCCCGGTGATGCGCGGCAAGGACCAGCTGGCGATGACCGAAGCGATCGGCGCGGCTGTGCCTTCGGTGCAGGTGCTCGGCGAGGATTGCCAGATCGAGGACGTCGACATGGGCGTGGTGCTCGGTGGCGATGGCTCCGTGTTGCGTGCCGCGGAATTGGTGCGGGAATCCCCGATGCCGCTGGTGGGGGTAAACCTCGGGCATGTGGGTTTCCTCGCCGAAGCTGAACGCAGCGAACTGGCCGCCACCGTGGAAGCACTGGTCAATGAGACCTACACCGTGGAAGAACGCATGACCATGGAGGTCAAGGTGTGGCTGGACAACGTCTGCCTCGCCGAGACCTGGGCCTTGAACGAGGCCGCGGTGGAAAAGGCCAACCGCGAACGCATGGTCGAGGTCGTGATCGAGGTCGACGGCCGGCCGATCTCCACCTTCGGTTGCGATGGTGTCGTGATGGCCACGCCTACCGGTTCCACCGCGTACTCCTTCTCCGCCGGCGGCCCGGTGGTCTGGCCGGACGTGGCGGCGCTGATCATGGTGCCGATCTCCGCGCACGCACTGTTCGCCAAGCCCCTGGTCATTTCCCCGGATTCGATCATGGCCGTCGAAATGCTGACCCGCACCGATGCCGGGGCCGTGCTCTGGTGCGATGGACGGCGCACCATCGAGCTGCCGCCGGGAGCCCGTGTGGAAGTAACGCGCAGCGACCGCCCGGTGTACATGGCGCGATTGAACACGACGCCGTTTTCCGAGCGCCTGGTCAACAAGTTCGAGCTGCCCATTACCGGTTGGCGCGGACCAGCGAAGGAAGAGGCGCGCCGTCCGGCCACTACGGCACTGCCGGTGATCGGACCGGGCCTGCAAAGCGTCGATCCGCATTACCGCGATGAACCGGGCATTCCCATGGTGGGACGCCCCGAGGACCAGGACTGAATAGCGGCCTCGAAGAAAAACTTTCCACACGCTCGAACATAGTTACGAAAAATAGGGTTAGAACACATATACTAAAAGCGCACGGTACGACTTGAACTCGACATTCGGGAGCAGGCATTGATTCAGGAAATCCAGATATCCAACCTTGGGGTGATCACCGAGGCCACGCTTCCGCTTGGTCCGGGACTCACGGTAGTCACCGGTGAAACCGGCGCTGGCAAGACCATGGTGATCACCGCCTTGTCCCTGCTGCTCGGGCGCCGGGCCGATGCCGGTGCGGTGCGCAACGGCGCCAAGCACGCCCTGGCTGAAGCCGTGGTGCACTTGCCGCCAGATCACCACGTGCTCGATGCCGCAGGCCAAGCAGGCGCATTCATCGAACCAGCAGGGGAGAACAGTGAACTGCTGCTTTCCCGCTCGCTCTCGGCCCAAGGCCGTTCACGCGCCACCATCGGCGGACGCAGCGCCCCTGTCGGCCTGCTGGCCGAGCTGGGGCACGATCTGGTGGCCGTCCATGGCCAGTCGGACCAGATTCGCCTGAAAGAGCCGGTAGCCCAACGAGATGCCCTGGACCGCTTTGCAGGTAGCTCGCTGTCGCGCACGCTAAGCAACTACCAGCGAGCCTACCGCCAGTGGCGATCGGCTTCCAAGGAGCTGGCGGGGCTCAAAACCGAATCGCGCAACCGTGTTCGCGAAGCAGAAAACTTGCGCCTGGCGCTGGACGAGATCGATTCCCTGGATCCGCAGCCGGGCGAGGACGAAGCCTTGCGCGAGCAATCCATGAAGCTGGGCAATGTCGAGTCCCTGCGCACCGCCGGCCGGCAGGCGCAATCCGTCATCGACTCCGAGGATTTCGAGAACCCGGGCGTTACCACCTTGGCGGAGACCGCCCGCGGCGTGCTGGCCCAGGCCAGTGACGATGACACTGCGCTGGCCGCCTTCGCGGAGCGGGCAGCGGAACTGGGCATTCTCGCCTCGGAACTCTCCAGTGATCTTGCCGCCTACGTTGCCGACCTCGATGAGGAAGGCCCGGAGCGCTTGGCGCAGATTGAAGCCCGCCGTGCCGATTTGAGCAAGCTCATGCGCAAGTACGCACCGAGCATTGATCAGGTGCTCGCCTGGGCTGCCGAATCCCGTACCCGTCTGGAAGAACTCGGTGGGGATGACTCGCGCATCGAGGAGCTGGAAACAGAAGTCGTTGAATTGGAGCACAAGGTGGCCTCGCTGGCCTCGGACCTCTCCGACGCGCGCCGCAAGGCTGCCAAGAAACTCTCCGCGCAGGTTTCAGCCGAGCTCAAGGCCCTGGCGATGCCGGATGCCAAGCTCGTCATCGAGGTGAAGGAACTGGAAGAACCAGGTGCCTTCGGCCAGGACGCGATTTCCATGCTGCTGGCCCCGCATGCCGGAGCCGCGCCGCGACCGCTGGGCAAGGGGGCCAGCGGCGGCGAGCTCTCCCGCGTCATGCTGGCCATTGAAGTCGTCCTAGCGGCGGTCGACCCGGTGCCGACCTTCGTCTTTGACGAGGTGGACCAGGGCGTGGGTGGCAAAGCGGCGGTGGCCATTGGCGAGCGCCTGGCGATGCTGGCAAAGCATGTGCAGGTCATCGTCGTGACCCACCTGCCCCAGGTGGCCGCCTATGCGGATCGGCACATTCGTGTGATCAAGAATTCAGATGCCAAGTCGAAGGCGGGAGCTGGCTACACTGCCAGCGATGTCATCAGCTTGGATCAGGAAGCCCGCGTCAAGGAACTTGCGCGCATGCTCGCCGGCCAAGAGGAATCCGGCACGGCGCAGGCGCATGCTGAGGAGTTGCTTGAAGAAGCGCAGAACCTAGTGTCATCGCTCACCTCCAATAAAATGGCGAAAGCCTAAAAGTCTTGGTGAGCCCCTGAATTACGGCAATGCTAGGGCATTGGCCGGAGGTGCACTAGAGTCTTATGAGGATGCGAAATATTGGAATGGTGATAGGATGAAATCCCGTGGTGCAGCGTAATTCAACTCGTGATTCTCGGTCGTCTGAAACGACAAAGCATATCTTCGTCACCGGCGGTGTGGCCTCTTCCCTGGGTAAGGGATTGACAGCATCCAGCCTTGGACATCTACTTCGAGCTCGTGGTCTCTCAGTGACCATGCAGAAGCTCGACCCGTACCTGAACGTCGATCCAGGTACTATGAACCCCTTCCAGCACGGTGAAGTC
The DNA here is from genome assembly GCF_053543715.1 of Glutamicibacter sp. AGC46. Lineage (NCBI taxonomy): Bacteria > Bacillati > Actinomycetota > Actinomycetes > Micrococcales > Micrococcaceae > Glutamicibacter > Glutamicibacter sp. AGC46. The sequence continues at coordinate 56,347 of NZ_JBLVOJ010000010.1, read as the reverse complement.
TTCGTTACTGACGATGGCGCAGAAACCGATCTGGATATCGGACACTATGAGCGTTTCCTGGATGAGAACCTTCCGGGTACCGCCAACGTGACCACCGGACAGGTCTACTCGACCGTTCTTGAACGCGAACGTCGCGGTGAATACCTCGGCGATACCGTTCAGGTCATCCCTCACATCACCGATGAGATCAAGCGTCGTATGCGCTTGGCAGCAACCGAACCAGGGGCCGGCAAGTCGGCACCTGACGTGATCATCACGGAAATCGGTGGCACCGTCGGCGATATCGAATCCCAGCCATTCCTCGAAGCAGCACGCCAGGTCCGCCAGGACATCGGCCGCAAGAACGCATTCTTCGTACACGTTTCCCTGGTTCCATTCATCGGCCCAAGCCATGAACTGAAGACCAAGCCTACCCAGCACTCCGTTGCCGCTTTGCGTTCGATCGGTATCCAGCCAGATTCGCTGGTAATCCGCTCGGACCGTCCAATCCCGGCAGAAATGCGCGCCAAGCTCGGCCGTACCTGCGATGTGGACACCGAAGCAGTGATCAACTGCGCCGATGCTCCAAGCATCTACGACATCCCAAAGGTCATCCACTCCCAGGGCCTGGACGCTTACATCGTCCAGACCTTGGAGATGAAGTTCCGCGACGTCGACTGGGCTTCATGGGATCGCTTGCTCGAAGTCGTGCACAACCCCGCAACCGAGCTGACCGTAGCTTTGGTGGGCAAGTACATCGATCTGCCCGACGCCTACCTGTCGGTCACCGAAGCTCTGCGTGCCGGCGGGTTCGCAAACAACGCCAAGGTCAACATCCGCTGGGTACCAGCAGATGACTGCGCTACCGAAGCAGGGGCCGCCAAGGCGCTTGAGGGTGCAGAGGCAATCTGCGTCCCCGGTGGCTTCGGCATCCGCGGTCTGGAAGGCAAGCTGGGCGCGCTGCGCTTCGCTCGCGAAAACAAGCTGCCAACCCTGGGCCTGTGCCTGGGACTGCAGTCGATGGTCATCGAATACGCCCGCAACATGGCTGGCCTCACCGATGCATCGTCCACCGAATTCGATCCTGAAACCTCGACCCCGGTCATCGCGACCATGGAAGAGCAGCTGGACATCGTTGAAGGCAAGGGCGACCTGGGCGGCACCATGCGTTTGGGCCTGTACGACGCAAAGCTGCTTGAGGGATCGGTTCTGGCTGAGACCTACGGCAAGACCGAGGTTGCGGAGCGCCATCGCCACCGCTACGAGGTCAACAACTCGTACCGCGCGCAGCTCGAAGAGGCTGGCCTGGTCTTCGCTGGCACCTCGCCAGATGGCAACCTGGTCGAGTTCGTTGAACTGCCAAGGGAAGTACACCCGTACTACGTTTCAACGCAGGCTCACCCTGAGCTCTCCAGCCGCCCGACTCGCCCGCACCCGCTGTTTGCAGGTCTGGTCGAGGCAGCTCTGGAGCTGCGCAAGTAAGTAATACAGCTTGCCGGAGGTAAAACTCTGAAGGCACTGCGCGCCGGTCGTTACTGACCGGCGCGTAGCTGTTTAAGCTGGAGAATACCGACCAGCTTTTTCTACCGAAGGACGATCCTCGTGCCGCTGCATCCTATAGCCGATGAATTCTCACCACGTGAATTGCTGAACCGTGAAACCGTGTACGAGGGACGGATCTGGGACGTCATCCATGACACGGTGAAGCTCTCCGAATCCGGGGCGACCATTGAACGCGATTACATCAACCACCCCGGTGCTGTATGCGTTCTGGTCATGGATGCTGAAGAACGCATCTTGATGGTCAACCAGTACCGCCACCCGGTAGGCATGCGGCTGTGGGAAATCCCTGCCGGGCTGCTCGATGTGGCTGGAGAACCACCTTTGGAAGCTGCCAAGCGCGAATTATGGGAAGAAGCGGATCGTACCGCCGAGCACTGGTCGATCCTCACCGATGTCTTCTTGAGCCCGGGCTCCTCGGCCGAGGCAGTGCGAGTCTACCTCGCGCGCGATGCGAAACTGGTTGCCGCCGATCAGCGCCATGAGCGTACCGAGGAGGAATCTGAAATGATCAGCACCTGGGTGCCGCTGGAGGAAGCCGTCGCAGCCGTGCTGGCAGGCAAGATCCATAATCCCACCGCGACAATCGCGATCCTTGCCGCTCATGCAGCCCGTACCAGCAAGTACTTGGACCTGCGCGATGCGAACGAGCCATTCGATGTGCACCCATACCTGCGTGAAGGATGAGCGGCCACTTCGAGACCCCGCTCAAGCGCTACCTGCAGCATCTGGCGATCGAGCGCGGGCTGGCCGAGAATACAATGGCTTCCTACCGGAGGGATCTGCTTCGCTACGTTGAAGCGCTGCAGGCAGCCGGCGTAGCACAACCGCAGCAGATTACCGAGCTGGCCATCAGCGGCTACCTTCAGGATCTATCCCGCGGGGACCAAGAGCATAAGCCGTTGAGCGCCCGCTCCGTCGCTCGCCATTCGGTAGCCATCCGCCAACTGCACAAGTACTGGGAGCTCGAAGGGATTTGCGCGCCTAACCCAGCCCGCGAGATCCAGCCTCCGGCTATCGGGCAATCCCTGCCCAAAGCGATCTCCATCGACCTTGTTACCAGGATCCTCGAATCGGTGAGCATCGAAACCCCTGCCGGGCTGAGGGATCGCGCGATTCTGGAATTCTTGTACTCCACCGGTGCGCGCATTTCCGAAGTCGTGGACCTGGACGTCGATGACCTGCACTTTGCCGACGATGCGGTGGTGCGCTTGTTCGGCAAGGGATCCAAGGAGCGGGTCGTTCCGGTGGGCGGTTATGCCCAGCGTGCGGTGAGCGATTATCTGGTGCGTGCCCGTCCCGGGCTAGCCGCCAAGGGCAAGGGAACTCCAGCGTTGTTCCTGAACCAGCGCGGGGGACGGCTTTCCCGCCAATCGGTGTGGCTGTTGCTTTCGAAGGCCGCTGAGCGCGCCGGGGTTTCCACCGAGGTCTCTCCGCATACGCTGCGCCACTCCTTCGCCACTCATTTGCTGGAGGGCGGCGCGGATGTGCGGGTGGTCCAGGAGCTGCTGGGACATGCATCGGTCACCACCACGCAGATCTACACCAAGGTCACCGTGGATTCGCTGCGTGAGGCCTACCAGTTGGCCCACCCGAGGGTGAACTAGTGGTCGCCGGCCACCAGGTGCGTTCTGCCAAGCAGGTAGCCCTCGTGGCGCTGCTGCAGGAGCGCGAAGGACGGCTGCACGTGTTGCTCGGACGCAAGCGTCGCGGATTCGGCAAGGGCAATATCGTGTTGCCCGGCGGCAAGATCGAGCAGGGAGAGAGCGCGCGGCAAGCGGCCGTCCGGGAATTCTCCGAGGAAACCGGACTGCTTCTCGCTCCGGAGGATCTGGAGCCTGCGGCGCAGGTCATTTTCCGGTTCCCCGCCCAGCCGGCAGCCGACATGGAATGCGCCACCTTCATTGCCTGGAAGGCATCGGGCCAGCTGCACATCACCGAGGAGCTCGAGCCGCTGTGGGCCGATCCGGCGGCCTTGCCCTTGGAGCAGATGTGGCAGGATTCCCCGTTGTGGCTGCCGCAACTCGTAGCCGGCGGGAAATTTACCGTCGAGATCGTGCTGGCGCAGGACAACACCTCGGTGCAGAGCATCAGCTTCGAGAACTGGGACTAGCCAGCGAGCTGCATCTAGTCCTGTTCGGTTTCGAAGATCAAGAGGTCGCCGGGCTGGCATTCCAATTCCCGGCAGAGGGCTTCAAGTGTGCTGAAACGTACGGCCTTGGCGCGCCCGTTCTTGAGCACCGCGAGGTTGGCCGGGGTAATGCCGATGCGTTCGGCCAACTCGCCGACGGCCATTTTGCGGCGGGCCAGCATCACGTCTATATCTACGCGGATTCCCATTAGATCACGCCGCCCAGTTCGGTACGGAGCGCATCGGCTTGGGCTTCGGTCATCGCCGCTTGTGCGAGCAACTGCCGCAGTACGAGCACGATGATGCTGATGCCGATCATCAGCACCCCGGCTCCACCAACAAGAAGCACGACTCCGGGTGCAATTTCCGTGCTGGCGGCGAAGATCGCTCCGAGGGCAAAAGTGGATAGGGCGCCGATCGTGAAGGCAATGATGATCGGCGTTACATAGCCCAGGGAAGCGGGATCGAAAACGGTGCCGCGTTTAACTCTCGTGGCTAGTTTCCACACGCTGTAGACGCAGGTTTCAATGATGAGCCCGGCGAGAAGCAAGTAGCCGAGGAAAGAGGCTTGAAAGAACTTGTCGGTGCCGTTGCTCGGCGACTCGTGGATCAAGATCATCGGGATCATGAACAGCTGCACAAAAAGCGTGCCAGCCAGGATCACGGCCAGAACTACCTTCAAACCGATAATGCTGAATTTTCCCATGGCAATAGACCTTATCGTTCTTCGGAATGCATCTATCGTTAAACGATAGGCCCATTGGCCTGGGACTGCAACCTTGGGCAACGATGGCAAGCCGATGCCGTCTCGCAGCAGGCACGGCAATGGCCACGGGCTGGCACGGCTATGCCATACCCGCGGCCAATGCCGTGAGTCGAAGCGTCTACAGCGAGCGCTGCTCCACGCCGTTATAAGCCGAAAGCGGGCGGATCAGCGCATTGGCTGCACGCTGCTCGAAGATGTGGCTGGTCCAGCCGGTGATGCGTGCCGCGATGAAGATCGGGGTGAACATCTCGGTGTCGAAGCCCATCAGATGATAGGTAGGGCCGGCCGGGTAGTCGAGGTTCGGCTTGATGGACTTGGCCTCGTCCATGGCTGCCTCCAGGCCGTCGTACAAGCCCAGCATCTCATGGCGGCCGTAGTGCTCGATCATGCGATCCAGCGCGGCCTTCATGGTTGGCACGCGGGAGTCGCCGTGCTTGTAGACGCGGTGGCCGAAGCCCATGACCTTCTTCTTGGCGGCCAGCGCCTCTTCCATCCACGCCTTGGCGCGCTTGGCAGCATCCTCGCGGGATTCTTCCTTGTCGATGCCGATCTCGTTGAAGGTATGCATGACAGCTTCGTTGGCGCCGCCGTGCAGGGGGCCCTTCAGTGCGCCGATCGCCCCGGTGACGGCCGAGTGCAGGTCGGAGAGGGTCGAGGTGATCACGCGGGCGGTGAAGGTCGAAGCGTTGAAGGAGTGCTCGGCATAGAGCACCATCGATACGCGGAACGCGTCGACAACCTCGGGGGCTGCTTCTTCGCCGAAGGCCATCCACAGGAAGTTCGAGGAGTAATCCAGATCTCCGCGCGGAGCTACCGCGTCCTGGCCGCGGCGGCGGCGCTGGTCGTAGGCAACCACCGCCGGGAAGGCCGCGAACAGCTCCTTGGCCTTGAGCAGCTCCGCCTCGGGGGAGGAGTTCTCGGCCTCGGGGTGGTTGGCGCCGATTACCGAGACGGCGGTACGGCCCACATCCATGGGATGGCAGTCAGCTGGAAGCAGGTCGATGGCGGCCTTCACCCGCGGGTCCAGCGCGCGGTTGGCCCGCTCGAAAGCACTGAACTCGGTCAGTTCGCTTTGCGTTGGCAGCTCGCCGGTCCAGAGCAGCAAGGCGACCTCTTCGAAGGACTTGTTCGCGGCCAGGTCCTGGACCGGGTAGCCGCGGTAGAGCAGCGAGTTGGTGTCTGGATTGACCTTGGAGACGGCGGTGTAGTCAACGACGACGCCTGCTAGGCCCTTCTTGATTTCCTCGGTGGCAGTCATTCTTGCTCCTCTTCATTGCCGGAGAATAATAATGCTTTGGGTCGCGGGGGGG
>NZ_JBLVOJ010000010.1:37540-50564 GCF_053543715.1 Glutamicibacter sp. AGC46 | reverse complement strand
CCCCCAGGGGGTAGTAGGTGCTTGCGAGCCTAGAGGTTCGCGCTGTTGGAATCAATGTCCAGGGTTGGGACCTGGAAGTTGAAGATTCCGGTGTCGAAGCGGTTGTATGCCTCGTAGTCCACGAGCTCGTACAAACGTGACCTGGTCAACATGCTATCCACTTCACGGGCCTGGGTGCCATCCTCGCTGATGGCATCCAGTACGCGTTCAGCCGCGCCCATTGCGCTGCGCAGCAAGGTGACCGGATAGATGATCAGCGCGACGCCTGCATCGGCCAGTTCCTGGCGGTTGAACAGCTCGGACTTGCCGAACTCGGTCATGTTCGCCAGTACCGGCACGTCGACCGCGTTGCATACTGCCTCGAATTCGGCGACGTTCTTCATCGCCTCCGGGAAGATCGCGTCGGCACCAGCATCGACCATCGCCTTGGCACGGTCGATCGCCGCATCCAGGCCATCGACCGCACGGATATCGGTGCGGGCCATGATCAGGAAGTTCTCATCGATGCGTGCATCAGCGGCAGCGGCGATGCGCTTGAGCATGGTGTCGGTATCCACCACATTCTTGCCATCCAGGTGCCCGCAGCGCTTCGGGTTGAACTGGTCCTCGATGTGGCAGCCGGCCAGGCCGGCGTATTCGAGTTCCTGGATGGTGCGGGCCACGTTCATCGGCTCGCCGAATCCGGTGTCGGCATCCACGATCGCCGGCAGGTCAGACATGCGCGCGATCTGCCCGGCGCGGGTTGCTACCTCGGTCAGCGAAGTCAGGCCGATATCCGGCAGGCCCAGGTCGTTGGCCAGCACGGCACCGGAGATGTAGATTCCGTCGAACTGCTTCTCGCTGATCAGCTTGGCCGAGAGCGGGTTGAAGGCTCCGGGGAACTGGCGGGCAGCGCCCGGGGTGAGCATCTCGCGCAGCGCAAGGCGCTTTTCTGCGGGGGTCCTGGTCGAGTACAGCATGCTAGAACAGGCCCTTCGGTGCGGCCGCGGCGTCGATGACGCCCGCTGCGGCGGCGATGTTCAGCTGGTCCAATTCGCCGGCGGCCAGGTTTTCCAGGTTTTCCGCGGCCGCGATGAAGCGGTCGATCTCGGCGTCGTCCACCAGGCCGGCGGCCAGGGTGCGGAACTTGTTGATGTACTGCTCGCGGGCGAAGGGACGGGCGCCCAGCGGGTGCGCGTCCGCAACGGCGATTTCGTCGGTGATCACGGTGCCATCGTTCAAGGTGATTTCCACCGAGCCGCCGAAAGCCTTCTCGGCAATATCCAGCGAGTGGTAGCGGCGGGTCCATTCGGCATCTTCTTCGGTGGCCACCTTGTTCCACAGCTCCACGGTGTCGGCGCGGCCGGCACGCTCTGGCGAGTAGGAATCCACGTGGTGCCATGCGCCATCCTGCAGGGCGACGGTGAAGATGTACGGGATCGAGTGATCCAGGGTCTCGCGCGATGCGGTTGGATCGTACTTCTGCGGGTCGTTGGCTCCGGAACCGATGACGTAGTGCGTGTGGTGGCTGGTCTTGATCAGCACCGACTTGACGTTCTGCGGGTCGGTGGCCTCCGGGTGCTCGCCATGCAGCTTGCGGGCCAGGTCGATCCAGGCCTGCGCCTGGTACTCGGCCGAATGCTCCTTGGTGTAGGTGTCCAGGATGGCGCGCTTGGCTTCGCCGGCCTCTGGCAGCGGCACCTCGTAGGCGGCATCCTTGCCGTCGAGCATCCAGGCGATCACGCCGTCTTCGCCTTCGTAGATTGGCACGGGGGAAGTCTGGCCGCGCATCGCGCGGTCGGCAGCCTCGACGGCCATCTTGCCGGCGAAGGCCGGGGCATGGGCCTTCCAGGTGGAGATTTCGCCCTTGCGCGACTGGCGGGTGGCGGTGGTGGTGTGCAGGCCCTGGCCAACGGCCTGGAAGATGGTCTCGACATCCAGCCCCAGCAGGGTGCCGATGCCGGCAGCGGCCGATGGGCCCAGGTGCGCTACGTGGTCGATCTTGTGCTTGTGCAGGCAGATGGCCTTGACCAAGTCCACCTGGATCTCGTAGCCCGTGGCGATGCCGCGGATCAGGTCCTTGCCCGAAGCTCCGGTGTGCTGGGCAACCGCCAGGATCGGCGGGATGTTATCGCCCGGGTGGGAGTACTCGGCAGCCAGGAAGGTGTCGTGGTAATCCAATTCGCGCACGGCCACCCCGTTGGCCCACGCTGCCCATTCCGGGGAAACCTTCTCGGAAATGCCGAAGACGCTGGCGCCCGCACCGCCGGTGGATGGCGCGTGGGACAGTGCCTGGGCACGGGCGGCAACGATCGGCCCGCGGTTCAGCGAAGCGATCGCGACCGAAGCATTGTCGATGATGCGGTTAATGATCATGCCGGCCACTTCTGCGGTGACCTCTACCGGATCGGCAGCAACCGTGGCGATCTTATGTGCCAGCTGGTCTTCGCGAGCCAGGTTTTCCTCTGAGCGGTATACGCGTACGGGGTGGTTGATCATGGTAACTGCCTTTCTGATCCGGCCGCATGGGCCATGATGTGGGTGAAGGATTCGTGCAGGTGAACTGTGGTGGCCGCGGCCGCGACCTCTGGGTTTCCGCTGGCGATTGCCCTGGTGATGGCCGCGTGCTCGGAAGCGGAAGCCTTGAGCCTTTCGGGATTGTCCTTGGCCATGCGCCGCACCCGTTGCAGGTTCACCCGCAAGGTGCGCAGGGCGTTGGACAGGTAATTATTGCCAGCTGCTTCGTCGATGGACTCGTCCAGCAGCTGCACCAGCTGGTAGTAGGACTCCCGGGATCCGGGAAGCTCCACCTCCGTGAGAGCTGCTTCGAAGCGGCTGGCCAGCTGCGTGAAGGCCGATCGCTGCGCGGACTTGGCAGCTTCGCGTGCGCTGGCGCATTCCAATGCCAAGCGCAGTACGAACAGGTCTTCCACGTGGTCCTCGCTGACCTCGGAGACGACAGCGCCGCGTCCGCGATGCTGAACCGCCAAGCCGTCGGCGACCAGCCGGCCCAAGGCCTCGCGCACCGGAGTGCGGGAAACGCCCAGGCGCTCTGACTGTTCCACTTCGGCCAGGACGGTCCCTGGAGCCAGGCGCCATTCGACAATGTCGGCGCGGAGGCTCTCGTAAACCTTGTCGCTTGCTCTCATGGCTCCAGTGTATACATGAAACCCGAAAATGTGTGAGTTGCGCCAAATTCTTTTGGTATTTTTTCGAAATCTGTATACAAAGTGGTTGCGGTGATGTGATCGTACTCATACAGTTAACGCCAAGAGGACGACCTCAACCACCACACAGGTGCCGGATGATGATGCCCCGGTGCCAGGAGGAGAGAACCATGGTGCAGGAATACCGCCAGGCCTATGACCAAGCCACCAATGACCCCGCCGCATTCTGGCTGCAAGCTGCCCGGGATATCCATTGGGACAAGGCGCCGCGGATTGCGCTGGATGATTCGCGCAAGCCGCTGTATGGCTGGTTCCCGGATGGCATGCTGAACCTTTCGGCCAATGCGCTGGACCGCCACGTCGAAGCCGGACGCGGAGAGAGCGCCGCCTTGGTCTACGATTCGGCAATGCTGGGCACCGCCACCACCTACTCGTACTCCGAACTGCTGCGCGAAGTGGAAATCTTCGCCGGCGTGCTGGCTGGACGCGGCGTGAAGGCCGGTGACCGCGTGCTGGTCTACCTGCCGATGATCCCGCAGGCGGCCATCGCGATGCTTGCTTGCGCACGCCTGGGTGCAATCCACTCGGTGGTCTTCGGCGGCTTCGCGCCCAAGGAACTGGCGGCCCGCATCACCGACTGCGCCCCGGTCGCGATCATTACCGCCTCCGGCGGCATCGAGCCAAGCCGCCGCATCGAATACCTGCCGGCAGTGGCCGAAGCGCTGGGCCTGGCCGAGCCTGCGGTCAGGGACGTGATCGTTGCCCACCGCGATGGCTTCGAGCACGGCCTGGACGAATACCAGGCAAAGCCGGTCAACGGCCAGCAGATCAATTGGCTGGACTGGGAAGAGCAGGCGAAGACCGCCTCGCCGGCCGGGCCGGTCTCCGTGCCATCCACCCACCCGCTCTACGTGCTCTACACCTCGGGAACCACCGGTGCCCCCAAGGGCGTGGTGCGCGACACCGGCGGCTACGCCACGGCCCTGCAGTACTCCATGAACGCGGTCTACGACGTGCATCCGGGAGACACCATGTTCACCGCCTCCGACGTGGGCTGGGTGGTCGGACACTCCTACATCGTCTATGCGCCGCTGATCGCCGGGGCCACCACGGTGCTCTACGAGGGCAAGCCCATCGGCACTCCGGATGCCGGCGCGTTCGGCCGGATCATCGAGGACCACAAGGTCACCACGATGTTCACCGCGCCGACTGCGCTGCGCGCGGTGCGCAAGGCCGACCCGGAAGGCGCGATGATCGCCAGCCACGATCTGTCATCGCTGCGTGCGCTGTTCGTCGCCGGCGAGCGGCTGGATCCGGATACCTACCACTTCGCCTCGAAGCTGCTGGGCATCCCCGTGGTGGATAACTGGTGGCAGACCGAAACCGGCTGGCCGATCGCGTCCAACCCGCTGGGCCTGGAAGAGCTGCCTGCCAAGGCCGGTTCGCCGACCACCCCGGTACCGGGGTTCGACGTGCAGATCCGCGATGCGCTGGGCGAGCAGCTCGGCGCGAACCAGGAAGGCAACATCGTTGTCCGGCTGCCCTTGCCGCCCGGCGCCTTGACCACCCTGTGGGGCAACGACCAGCGCTTCATCGACACCTACCTCTCGCAGATCCAGGGGTGCTACCTCACCGGCGATTCCGGCTTCCTGGACGACGACGGCTACCTGTTCGTCATGGGGAGAACCGATGACGTGATCAACGTGTCCGGGCACCGCCTGTCCACCGGTGCCATGGAGCAGGTGCTGGCCAGCCATCCCGCCGTGGCCGAATGCGCGGTGATCGGCCTGGCCGACGCGCTCAAGGGCCAGCGGGCCAGCGGCTATGTGGTGCTCAAGTCCGGTGTGCAGATCCAGGAGGAAACGCTGAAGAAGGAAATCGTCGCGCTGGTGCGCCAGCATATCGGCGCGGTGGCCGACTTCCGCGAAGTCACCGTCGTGGCGGCGCTGCCCAAAACCCGTTCGGGCAAGATCCTGCGCAAGACCATGCGGCAGATTGCCGATGGCAAGGAATACTCGGTCCCGTCGACCATCGAGGACACCGCGGTGCTCGACGAGCTGGTGCCGCTGCTGCGTCCCGAAGCCTAGGGGAAACCAGAGCCTAGCTGCGCGAGGCTGCCCGGTATTCGTATTCCGGGCGGCCTCGTGTGCCATGCCGGGGCTGCTTGACCACGGCCTTGACCTCGGCAAGATGCTCCAGATAGCGCCGGGCGGTGACCCGGGAGATGCCCAGCTCTTCTCCGAGCTCGGTCGCTGACAGGCAGGTATCGGGCTTGCTGCGCAGATGGTCGGTGATCTGCGCCAGCGTTTCCGGAATCAGCCCCTTGGGCAGGGACGCGGAAGCGCTGGTGGTGCGCAGGGCCGAGAACGCATTATCCAGCGCGGCCTGGCTGGTATCCGGGCCGGTGGAGCTGATCTCGGAAATGAACCGCCGGTGGTTCTCCAATTTCTCGCTGAACGCCGCGAAGGTGAAGGGCTTGATCAGGTACTGGGTGATTCCGGTGGCTACCGCCGAACGCACCACAGCCAGGTCCCGCACCGCGGTAATGGCGATGATGTCGGTGGTCAGCCCGCGGCCGCGCATGCGCTTGGCGACGTCGATGCCGTGCAGGTCGGGCAGGGTCATATCCAGCAGGACCAGGTCAAAGGGATCCTGGGCATCGCGGGCCGCGGCCAGGAGCCCGAGCGCCTGCTGGCCGTTGGCGGCAATGGCGCCGGTGGCGAATCCCGGAACGCGGTTGACGTACTTGGCGTGGGAGGCGGCAGTTTGCGGCTCGTCGTCGACCACGAGCACCTTGAAGCTGTGCGAGGCGGTGCCCGGCGGGGGCGTGGCTGCAGGGGATTCGTGCACGGTACCCTCCTGGGCTAGTCGCTGATTCTCAAGGGCAAGGTGACGGTGAAGATTGCGCCGGCATCGTTATCAACACCCATTGTGCCACCTAGCCGCAGCACCGCCTGCTGCACCAGTGCCAGCCCCAGGCCGCGCGGCTGGCCGCCGGCCTTGGTGCTGGCCCCGAAGCGCAGCAGCTGATCGAGGAACTCGGGTTCGATGCCCGGACCGGAATCGGCCACCGCGATGATCAGCTCGTCATCGGCCGCGGCCACTTCCACCCACACCGTCGCGTCCTGGGTGCCCGCCGAAGCATCCAGCGCGTTATCCAGCAGGTTGCCGACGATGGTGACGATGTCGGTGGCGGCAAAGGCATTGCCCGGAATCATGCCCTGCGCGTTGATATCGAGCTTCACGCCGCGCTCATGGGCTTGGGCGGCCTTGGCCACCAGCAGGCTGGAAAGATAGACGTCGTCGATGGAATGCACGATCGCATCGGTGAGCTTCTGCGAATGCTGGCGGTCATCGACCGCGAAGGCCAGCGCCTTGTCGCTCTGGCCATTTTCGATCAGCGTGGCAATGGTGTGCAGGCGGTTGGCATGCTCATGGGTTTGCGCTCGCAGGGCGGTGGAGAAGGTCTTCAGCGATTGCACTTCGCCGGCCAGTTCCTGCACTTCGGTCAAATCGCGCAGCGTCATGACCTGGCCGGTCACCGGCTGGGAACCGAACCAGCGGGCCGGCAGCCCGCCGCGGCGGGGCAACCGCGCGTTGGTCAGGCGGGCCGGGCCCTGGGAAATGGACAGCACGGTGTGGGTGCCCAAATGGATTTCGTCCTTGCAGCTGCGTCCGGTCGCCATCAGGGTGCGCAGGGTTTCGGGGATCTGCACCTGGTCGAGGTCCAATCCGCCGGAAGGCACCTCCTCGGGGAAGCCGAGCAATCTGGAAGCTTCCTGGTTGTAGAGCACGATGCGGTGCCGCCGGTCCAGCAGGACCAGGCCCTCGCGAACCGAGTGCAGGGCCGAGAAGTAGAAGGCGTAGAGCCGGCGCAGCCCGTGCGGGCCGAAGCCGAGCGTGGCCTGGTTGACGTAGCGGGAGAAGGACCATGAGCTGAAACCCGCCAGCAGCAGGGCCAGCGCCGAAACGGTCATGATCTGCGGAAGTTCGCTGCGGTAGATCGACTCCAGGCTCTCCAGCGTGATGCCCGAAGAGACCATCCCCACCAGCTCGCCGTCGTGGTAGACCGGGGCGATGGTGCGCACCGAAAGGCCCAAGGTGCCCGCGGCCACCTCGTTGTGGGTCTGGCCGGCCAGCGCCTGGTTGATGCTGCCCGAATATCCCTTGCCCAGCTGCTCGGGGTCGGGGTGGGTGACGCGCAGGGCATCGGGGGTCATGATCGTAATGAAATCCACGCCTTGCCCGCGGGCCAGGATCTTGTCGGTGTAGGGCTGCAGCTGCTCGGTGGGGTGATCGCCGGCCAGGGCCTGGGACACGAAAGGATCGTTGGCCAGGGTGATGGAAATCGTGGCCACCGTGGCCTGCTTGTCATCCTGGATCACCTGCGCCTGGTGCTGGTAGGTGGCGACCGCCAGGCCCACGACGACGAAGATGACCACCAGCATCTGGGCGGCGAAGATGACTACCGCCAGGGACCAGCCGTCGCGGCTGAGCGGTGCGGGGGAGGCGGCCTCGCGGGTGGGGCGGGCCAGCGACAGGTCGGTGAAATGATCGGTCACTGCGCTCATCTCCTTGTGCTGCCTGGTCCTTGTACTGTTCACCGCGTGACCAATATGAACGCAATGGAGATGCGGATCACTTCGAGCCGCACCATGGATACAGAACGATTCTACGTAATGCCGGCTGTGCAAGGGTGCACGGTTCGGTTCCATGCGCTCACAAGGGTAGGACTACCATGGCTGTCACAGACCAGATGCCGCCGGCAGGCAATTCGCCGCAGGCCGGAACGAAGAAGAAAGACAAGACCCACTGGCTGTACATCATGGTGATTGCCGCCGTGGTGCTCGGCGCAGCGGTCGGCCTGCTGGCCCCGGAGGTGGGCAAGGCCCTCAAGCCCCTGGGCACCGGATTCGTCGCACTGATCAAGATGCTGATCGGTCCAGTCATCTTCTGCACCATCGTCCTGGGCGTTGGTTCCATTGCCAAGGCGGCAACCGTCGGCAAGGTCGGCGGCCTGGCGCTGCTGTACTTCATCACCATGTCCACCTTTGCGCTGGCCATCGGCCTGGTCGTCGGCAACATCATCCACCCGGGTTCGGGGCTGAAGCTCGAGCCGTACGAGTCGGGATCCGGCGGCGGGGAGAACTCCACCGTGGCCTTCCTGCTGGAAATGATTCCGGGCGACATCCCCGTGCTGCCGACCCTGGTGCTGGCCCTGCTGGTCGGCTTCGCGCTGCAGTCCATGGGCAAGTCCGGCGAGCCTGTGCTCAACGCAGTCAAGCACATCCAGGCGGTGGTCTTCCGCCTGATGATGATGATCATGTGGGCTGCCCCGATCGGTGCCTTCGGTGCCATTGCCGCAGTGGTCGGCGCTACCGGCTGGGCCGCCATAGGCTCGATGGCGATCCTCATGGGTGCCTTCTACGTCACCTGCGCGCTCTTCATCGTCGTCGTCCTCGGTTCCCTGTTGCGCCTGGTCACCGGCCTGAACATCTTCCTGCTGCTGAAGTACCTGGCTCGCGAATACCTGCTGATCTTCTCAACCTCATCCTCCGAGTCGGCACTGCCGCGCCTGATCGCCAAGATGGAGCACGCAGGGGTGTCCAAGCCCGTCGTGGGCATCACCGTGCCTACCGGCTACTCCTTCAACCTCGATGGCACCGCCATCTACCTGACCATGGCGGCACTCTTCGTCTCAACGGCCATGGGCATGCCCATGAGCCTGAGCGAGCAGATCGGCCTGCTGGTCTTCATGATCATCGCTTCCAAGGGCGCAGCCGGCGTGACCGGCGCCGGCCTGGCCACCCTGGCAGCCGGCCTGCAGTCGCACCGCCCGGAACTGCTGGACGGCATGGGCGTGATCGTGGGCATCGACAAGTTCATGTCCGAGGCCCGCGCGCTGACCAACTTCACCGGCAACGCCGTGGCAACCTTGCTGATCGGCAAGTGGACCAGGGAGATCGACATGGACCAGGCCAAGGCCGTACTAGCGGGCAGCCTTCCATTCGACGAGAGCAGCGTCGAAGGCCACTAGGACCTTGCTGGAAATCCGTTATCCGACACGTTCGGGTAACGGATTTTCTGCGTCTGGGCGCCTTTGGCAAGATAGGGCCCAGCCGGGCGCAGCAGCCAGCAGGCGGAAAGGCATCATGGGTTCAGCGGTACGAGTGTGCTTTGTCGGCGATTCCTTCGTCGCAGGAGTCGGCGATGAAACCCATCGCGGATGGGCGGGGCGGCTGGTCGCCCGGGGAATCGAACGGGGCCATGGGCTCACCGGCTACAACCTCGGTGTTCGCGGCGATACCAGCGCCATGATCCGGCAGCGATTCGAAGCTGAATGCGCCGCACGCTTTCCGCCAGGGGATTACGCGCCAGGCGTGGTGCTCTGCTTCGGGGTCAACGACGTGATCCGCTGGGACGCGAAGCCGCGGGTGGCCGCCGGAGAACGGATCCAGAACCTCGAGGCCATCCTGGATGCGGCAAAGGAACGCAATTGGCCGGTTCTCATGATCGGTCCGCCGCCGATCGCCGATGATGCATTGAACGCGGAACTGCGCGAGCTGGATGCGCAAATGCGGGCACGGTGCGCATCGAGGAATGTGCCTTATCTAAGCGTGTTCGGGGATCTCGCGGGACATGAGCTGTGGCGCCGCCAAGTGGCCGCCGATGATGGAGCGCACCCGCGCGCAGCAGGCTACGACCTGCTGGCGGGGATGGCCAGCCAGGCTTGGGACCCGTGGCTTGCGGAACTGGGCAGCTAGGCTGGAGCAATGAACGGGACACCGCACCGGCAGCAGTATCGTGCACTGGCAGACGCCGAGGAAGAACTGGTCGAACTCGCCCGGCGGACCATTGAGGCAGCAACCGACGCGCCCGATGGCGGCGACGGGGTGCACACCATGGGTGCCGCGGTGCTGGCTGCCGACGGCGCCATGCACGCGGGCGTGAATTTCTACCACTTCACCGGAGGCCCGTGTGCAGAGCTGGTGGCCTTCGGTGCGGCCCGTGCGGCCGGGGCAAGGGATCCGCAGGTGGTGGTGGCAGTGGGCAACCAGGGGCGCGGCATCAAAAACCCGTGCGGGCGCTGCCGCCAGGTGATGGCTGATAGCTATCCGTGGCTGCGGGTCATCGTCGATACCCCGCACGGGGCGCGCAGCATCGGCATTCGCGAGCTGCTGCCGTTGTCTTTCGACTGGTTGGCCGAGCAAGCCTGAGAGCCTGATGCCCGGCTCAGCGCGAGAGGCCGGGCAAGGGCGAAGCGAGCACCACCCGGTTGCCGTCGGGATCCTGCAGCTGCACGATCCGTGCTCCGCCGCCGGGCTGCGGGCCGTGATGCCCGATGCCCGCATCCAGCAGGCGCGCGGCCTGCGCGTCGAGGTCGGCCACTTCCAGAACCAGCGTGCTGTATCCGGCACGGTCGGGCTCCGCGAAGACCTGGACTCCGAATCCCGGGGCCAGATGCCATTCGAGCAGCCCGTCCATGGGCCGCTGGTCCGGCGCCCGGTTGAAGAGCCGCGCGTACCAGTGCTCGGCTCGGGCCAAATTCGATACCGTGCAATTGCTGAGCATTCCCGTGAACATCTGCCTCGCCCCTTATGCCGCCGGATGCCGGCGCGTGTGGAACCATTCGACCACCGGAATGCGCCAGGATCAAGAACTTATCCGAATAGCCAGCGGATGATCGGGATGGGCACCAGGGCGCTGCCCAGCCGGGGACTCCACGGCAGGATCACCCTCCAGTGCCTGGCCGGTGGCTAGGGCCAGATCGCAGAGGTGGTCAAGCAGTTCGCGTACCGTCCAAGCGGTGCATGGCGCGGGAATCCTGGTTCATGATGATTCCGGTTTTCGGCCCAGAAGCACGCAGGTCAGTGGCCGGCCGCGGTGAGCAGGCGCTGCAGGCGCGGGCCGAACTGGACCTCATGATCCAGAGCCATCAGCTCGTCGATTGACGCGTGCAGCTGTTGCGCAGCGAGAATCGACTGGATGTACTGCCAATAAGCATGCAGCTCCTCGGCCCGTGTCCACCCCGGTGCCGGTTCATCCGGGCCCACCACAACCAACGCGGTTTCGCGGATTCCGGCCGGCGTCACCTGCGCCCATTCTTCGCTGCTGGACCATCCGCGGTCGTCGAGCACCACGATGAATAGCCCGTCGTCCAGTTGGGCCTGGAGGAGCACACGGACCCTTGCCTGCTTGCTGCCTGGCTCGGCTTCCACCCAGCTGGCGAGCTTTTCAATGGTGCGCATCGCGCCCTTCCCGTAAATGCCAGATTGCGTTCAGCTCGCATACAACATTAGAGCTAAGGTTCAAGGTAAAGGCTCGCCGTGGAAGAACCCAAAAAACCAAGATCTTTTGCTTCGACCGATAACCTTGAAAAGAGCTTACAGCTCGAAGAATCAGGTTTATCGAACGGGAAGTGTGGTTTACCCATCGTGAGCGAGGAACAGGGAAACAAGCACCGCGGAGCGGGGATGCTCAAGGAGCCTCGCCCAGTGGGTCCTACTGGCAAGCCATTGACAGATTTCCCCGTGCCAGCACCGTTGCCATCGCACGGCCCGGCACGCGTGATCGCCATGGTGAACCAGAAGGGCGGCGTTGGCAAGACCACCTCCACCATCAATCTCGCCGCCGCGCTCGCCGAGTACGGCCGCAAGGTGCTGCTGGTGGACTTCGACCCGCAGGGCGCGCTGTCTGCCGGCTTCGGAACCAACCCGCATGAAATGGACATCACCGTCTACAACGTGCTGATGGACCGCAAGGTGAAGATCACCGACGCCATCGTGAAGACCGACGTCGAGAACATCGATCTGCTGCCAGCCAACATCGATTTGTCCGCAGCCGAGGTGCAGCTGGTCAACGAGGTCGCCCGCGAGCAGGTGCTGGAACGTGCGCTGCGCAATGTCATCGACGACTACGATGTGGTGCTCATCGACTGCCAGCCATCGCTGGGCCTGCTGACCATCAACGCGCTCACCGCCGCCCATGGCGTGATCATCCCGCTGACCGCAGAGTTCTTTGCGCTGCGTGCGGTGGCATTGCTGATGGAAACCATCGACAAGGTCAAGGACCGGCTGAACCAGGTGCTGGAGTTGGACGGCGTGGTGGCCACCATGTACGACGCCCGCACCCTGCACAGCCGCGAGGTCATCACCCGGCTGGATGAGGCCTTCGGCGACAAGCTCTTCGAGACCGTCATCAAGCGCACCATCAAGTTCGCCGACGCGAACGTGGCCGCCGAACCGATTACTTCCTACGCCGCCAACCACCCGGGCGCTGAGGCCTACCGCAACCTCGCCCGCGAACTGATTTGGCGTGGTGGTGCCCCGTAATGAGCGCCACGCTCAGCGAAGAAGCCGCCACCGATTCCACAACGCCAGCAGGAGCTGAGCAGGAATCGGCTGGCGGTTTTCGCCTTGCCCTGCAGAATTTCAACGGGCCCTTCGATGTGCTGCTGCACCTGATTACCAAACGCGAGCTGGATATTACCGAGGTCGCGTTGGCAGAGGTCACCGACGAATTCATCGCCTACCTGCGCGAGCTGCAAGCCACCAGTGCCGCCGAGGGGAGCGACGGGATGAAGGTGCTCGATGAAACCACCGAATTCCTCGTGGTCGCCTCCACGCTGCTGGATTTGAAGGCGGCCCGCTTGCTGCCGCGCGGCGAAATGGCCGATGAGGAGGACTTCGAGCTGCTCGAAGCCCGCGACCTGCTTTTCGCGCGGCTGCTGCAGTACAAGGCCTTCAAGCAGGCCGCCGAGTTCTTGGGCGAACGCTACGGAATCGAGGGAGCGCGCCATCCCCGCGAAGTCTCGCTGGAACCGCAGTTCGCGGCCCTGCTGCCGGAACTGGTGTTCAGCATCGGGCCCGACGCCGTGG
>NZ_JBLVOJ010000010.1:0-37489 GCF_053543715.1 Glutamicibacter sp. AGC46 | reverse complement strand
CAAGGGCGCTGGCGCCGAAGCCGGAACCGGAAACAGAGGTCGGCATCGGGCATCTGCACGGGGCGAACGTCACCATTGCCGAGGAAGCCGATGCGATCACCACCCTGCTCGAAGCCCGCGGCACGCTGGCATTCACCGAGCTGGTGGCAGACGCGGATGCGCAGCTGGTGGTGGTCGTGCGTTTTCTGGCATTGTTGGAGATGTTCAGGCAGAGAGCCATTAGCTTTGCGCAGGAAGATCCGCTCGGCCCGCTGCTGATCTCGCTGGTCCAGGAGTCCAGTTTCGATGCGCAGGCCGTGCAAGACGACTACGAGGGGAGTGGTGGTGAGGTGGATCATGAGTGAGATTGCACCCATTGACCAGCTGCCAGGAGGCCTGGAATCGGGCCTTGAAGCGGTGCTGATGGTCGCCGATATCCCCGTATCTTCGGCGCGTTTGGCCGAAATCTTCGAAGTCCCCACCGCCAGGGTTGCCGCCGCTTTGGAGACCCTTGCTACCGAGTATGATAGTAAGGATCGCCCGCGCGGATTTGAACTGCGTCGCGTCGCCTCCGGGTGGCGCTTCTATTCGCGGGCCGATTACGCCGATTTCGTCTCCAGTTATGTGCTCGACGGGCAGACAGCACGCCTGTCACAGGCCGCCCTAGAAACCCTGGCTGTCATCGCTTACCGACAGCCGGTCTCGCGTGGACGTATTTCGGCGATTCGAGGTGTCAACGTCGATTCAGTGGTGCGCACGCTGCTCACCCGCGGATTGATCACGGAGTATCCGGAAGTTGGGGATGGCGGAGCGACGCTGTACCAAACCACCGAATACTTCCTGGAACGACTGGGACTGGGCTCGCTTGATGAGTTGCCTGCGCTGTCCCCGTATCTTCCCGGGGTGGCCGACCTCGAATCGCTCGATTCGGCAACCTACGACGACTAGGTAGCTGCCAGCCGGCAGCTACAACGGACCAACCACGCGTGAAGCCCCAAGACTGGCGGGCTCGCGCAGCGAACACGTAACAGCAAGGGACACAGGCAAGCATGAGCAGGGGACCATCCTCAGGCCGCAACGATCGCGGCAACAATTCAAACTTCGGCGGCAAGCCAGCAGGCGGCCGCGGCACTACCGGCGGCAAGGCCTACGGCAAGCCAGGCGGTGCAGGCCGCACCGGTGGCAAGTCCTTCGGCGAGAAGCCATTCGGCGAGAAGCCGTATGGCAAGTCCGCCTCGGGCAAGCCAGGGGAAAAGTCGAATTCGGCCAAGCGCAACACCGCAGCACCGCGCAAGAACTCCGAGCGTGCTTTCGGCAAGGAACGCTTCGGCAACTCCGTGCCGACCAACTATGCGCGCCCGACCCAGCGCGCCCGCGCCCAGGCTCGTGCCGAAAGCCAGGCAGCTCGCGAGATCAACGGCGAGCAGCAGGACGGCATCCGCCTGCAGAAGGCCATGGCCAACGCCGGGGTGGCCTCGCGCCGCGTCTGCGAGGAGATGATCCTCGAAGGCCGCGTCGAGGTCAACGGCAACCTGGTCGTCGAGCTGGGTTCGCGCGTGGATCCAGCCAAGGACCGCATCCACGTCGATGGCATGCGCATCCAGATGAACCAGGCAAACCGCTACTTCGTCTTCAACAAGCCGAAGCACGTGATGTGCACCATGGATGACCCGGAGGGCCGCCGCACCATCGCCGACTACTTCAAGAACGAGCACCACTCGCTGCGCTTGTTCCACGTTGGCCGACTGGACTACAAGACCGAAGGCGTCTTGATCCTGACCAACGACGGCGAGCTGGCCAACCGCCTGCAGCACCCGAAGTACGAAGTCCCCAAGACCTACCTGGTGCAGATCCCCGGCCCGCTGCCGCGTGCGGTAAGCAACCAGCTGCGCGAGGGAATCAAGCTCGAAGATGGCTGGATCAAGGTCGATGACCTGAAGATCATCGCCACCACACCGAAGCACGTGATGGTCGAGGTGACCCTGCACTCGGGCCGCAACCGCATCGTGCGCCGCATGTTCGACGCCGTAGGCCACCCGGTCCAGCGCCTGGTGCGCGTTGCCGTGGGTCCGGTGCTGCTGGGCGACCAGAAGCAGGGCACCATCCGCTCCCTGGGCAACCAGGAAGTCGGGCACCTCATGGCCATGGTGGGGATGTAGCCCATGGCGTCTTCTCACCTTGCAGGCCCGGTGCTGGTCATCGGCACCGGCTTGCTGGGCACCTCGGTGGGATTGGGCCTGCGCGCCAAGGGCGTGCACGTCTACCTGTCGGATATTTCGCCGACCGCTGCCGGAGTAGCCCAGGACATTGGCGCCGGGGTGCTGCTGGAGCACCAGCAGATCGCCCCGGAACTGGTCGTGATCGGTGCTCCGCCGGATGTCACCTCCGCCCTGGTGGGAGACGCGCTGCTGGCCTATCCGACCGCGGCCGTGGTGGACATCGCCAGTGTCAAGGGCTCGATCCTGGCCGGCGTGCTGGCGGACGAGCGGCTGGGCGAGGCTGAGACTTCCCGCTATGTGGGGACGCACCCGATGGCGGGCCGGGAGAAGGCCGGACCGGCCGCGGCCCGTGGCGAATTGTTCACCTCCATGCCGTGGGTCATCTGCGCCCATGAAGGCGCGCAGGCTTCGCGGGTTAAAGCCGCCGAATCCCTGGCCATCGACCTGGGTGCGACCATGTACCGGATGAGCGTGGCCGAGCACGATGAGTCCGTCGCGCTGATCAGCCACTTCCCGCAAGCGGCCAGCTCGATGATCGCCTCGCGCCTGCTGAACGCCGAAAGCCACCAGCTGGCCTTGGCGGGCAACGGGCTGCGCGACACCACGCGCATCGCGGCCAGCGACGAGAAGCTCTGGATCCAGATCTTCTCGCACAATGCCGCCGCACTGGTGCCGATCCTGACCGGGATGAAGGAAGATCTTGACCGGCTGATCAGCACGCTGCAGAACCCGCAGGGCCCCGGCGCGCTGCTGGACCTCTCGCAGCTGATGACCGAAGGCAACGCCGGCAAGGCCCGGATTCCGGGCAAGCACGGCGCACCGCCGCAGGCGTTCGCGTTGGTCACCGTCGTGATCGATGACCGGCCGGGGCAGATCGCCCAGTTGCTGGCCGAAATCGGCGACGCGCAGATCAACATCGAGGATTTGCGCATGGAGCACTCCGCGGGCCATCAGGTCGGCATGGTGGATGTTTCGGTCGTGCCCGGCCGGCGCGATGAATTGATAGATGTATTGACCAAGAACGGATGGAAGGTAGCCCAGTGAGCACCTTGAACAACGACAAGCTGGTTATTGCCATCGACGGCCCTAGCGGCTCCGGCAAGTCCTCGGTCTCCAAGGCCGTCGCCCGCAAGCTGGGCGCAGCCTATCTGGACACCGGCGCCATGTACCGTGCGATCACCTACTCGGTGCTCGCCGATGGCACCGATCTGTCCAACGCCGAGGCCATTGCCCAGGCCGTGCGCGATGCCAAGCTGTCCATCTCGGTCGATCCTGATGCTGAACTGGTTGAAATCGGCGGTGTAGACGTTACCGCGGCAATCCGTGAACCACGCATCTCCGAGCAGGTTTCCACCGTTGCCACCAACCTGGACGCGCGTGCCGAACTGGTCCGCCGCCAGCAGGAAATCATTGCGGCCAACACCCGCATCGTGGCCGAAGGCCGCGACATCACCACCGTGGTCGCCCCGGATGCCGATGCGCGCATCCTGCTGACCGCATCGGAAGAAGCCCGCCTGCGCCGCCGCGGCCTGCAGCTGGGCGGATCGCAGAACGAGTCGCAGCTGGCTACCCAGGTGCTGGCGCGCGATGCGAAGGACTCCACCGTGGTGAACTTCACCCAGGCCGCCGACGGAGTCATGACCGTAGACTCCTCGGACCTGGATTTCGAGCAGACCATCGACGCAGTGCTTGACGCAGTCGGCACTGCAACGAAAAACTAGCCTAAAGCTGGTGCCCATCCTCGGCGAGAGCCGATGAAGATTACGATCGCTGTGAAGGGAAAATCATGAGCGAGAACAACTCCACCCACGACGAGGAATACATCCCCGTTGGAGACGACGATATCGCCGAGCGCCTGGCCGAACTGAGCGAGGAAGAGGCCGCGGTTCGCGCCCAGGCCCTGCTCAGCGGACTGGAAGACTACGAACTGGACGAAGAGGACTCCGCCCTGCTTGCAGGCCTGGATAGCTTCGATGACGACGATGAAGACGTTGTCATTCCGCCGGTCCTGGCTGTTATCGGACGACCTAACGTCGGCAAGTCCACCTTGGTCAACCGCATCCTGGGCCGCCGCGAAGCGGTAGTCGAGGATACCCCGGGCGTCACCCGCGCCCGCGTGTCCTATTCCGCCGAGTGGGTGGGACGCCCATTCACCATCGTCGATACCGGTGGCTGGGAGCACGATGCCAAGGGCACCCACGCCTCGGTTGCCGACCAGGCCGAAATTGCCGCCGACGTCGCTGACGCCATCCTCTTCGTGGTCGACTCCCACGTGGGCGCGACCGCAACCGACGAGGCTGTGGTGAAGATGCTGCGCAAGAAGGGCAAGCCGGTCTTCCTAGTGGCCAACAAGGTCGACGACTTCAACCAGGAAGCCGAAGCCGCCGCGCTGTGGGGACTGGGATTCGGCCAGCCATGGCCAGTCTCGGCCCTGCACGGCCGCGGCACCGCCGACCTGCTGGACGCTGTCATGGAGAAAATGCCGGCCCATTCGGCTTTCGGCGGCATGATCCCATCGGGCGGTCCGCGCCGCATTGCGCTGATCGGCCGTCCGAATGTGGGCAAGTCCTCGCTGCTGAACAAGGTGGCCGGCTCCGAGCGCGTAGTTGTCGACGATCTGGCCGGCACCACCCGCGATCCCGTGGACGAACTTGTCGAGCTGGGCGGCGAAGTCTGGCGCTTCGTGGATACCGCCGGTATCCGCCGCCGCCAGCACATGGCCGTCGGCTCGGACTACTACGCGTCGTTGCGTACCCAGACGGCGCTGGAGAAGGCCGAAGTCGCCGTCATCCTGCTGGCTGCCAATGAAACCATCTCCGAGCAGGACGTGCGCATCATCCAGCTGGCCATCGAAGCCGGCCGCGCGATGGTCATCGTCTACAACAAGTGGGATGAGGTGGATGAGGATCGCCGCTACTACCTGGACCAGGAGATCGAGCGCGACCTTGCCCATATCGAGTGGGCACCGCGCGTGAACATCTCGGCGAAGACCGGCTGGCACAAGGACAAGCTCGTTCCCGCACTGAATACCGCGCTGGAATCCTGGGACAAGCGCATTCCAACGGGCAAGCTGAACGCCTTCCTGGGCGAACTTGTCGCAGCCCACCCGCACCCGGTGCGCGGCGGCAAGCAGCCACGCATCCTGTTCGGCACCCAGGCTTCGGCCCGTCCGCCGCGCTTCGTGCTGTTCACCACCGGCTTCCTGGATCCAGGCTACCGCCGCTTCATCACCCGGCGGCTGCGCGAAACCTTCGGTTTCGAAGGAAGCCCCATCGAGGTTTCGATGCGAATCCGCGAGCGCCGCGGACGCAATCGCTAAATTTCGAATTTAGCCCTTCACTTGGTGTAGGCTAATAAAGGAGCTTTTCGCAGACGGCACCCTTGGTTCTCACGACTTGGGGATAACGGCTGCGAGGGCATCGGGCTATGGCGCAGCTTGGTAGCGCGCCTCACTGGGGGTGAGGAGGTCGCAAGTTCAAATCTTGTTAGCCCGACGATCCAATCGGAAAACCCCGTCGAGAGTTTCTCTCGGCGGGGTTTTGCCGTGCCTCCCCAGAATTCCACACCCACGGCGAAGATCCGGAAGATGGTCCAATGCAACGCAGATTCCAGCAGGTCGATGTCTTCGGCGCCACCCCGTACAAGGGCAACCCGCTAGGCGTGGTGCTCGACGGGCAGGGCCTGGATACCGAGTCGATGCAGGACTACTCGCTCTGGTCCAATCTCTCCGAGGTCACCTACGTACTGCCGGCCAGCGATGAGCGGGCCGACTACCGTTTCCGCATCTTTGCGCGCGAACGCGAATTCCCATTTGCCGGCCACCCTGCCTTGGGCACAGCGCGTGCCTGGCTGCATGCCGGGGGAGTGCCGCAGGATCCGAAGCAGCTGGTCGTCGAGTGCGAAGCTGGTTTGGTACCGATCAGGATCGAAGGTGAAACGCTTTCCTTTGCTTCGCCGCCGGCTGTTCGAACCGGTGCAATTGCGCCGCACGAACTGACGGAAATGATCCAGATCCTGGGCATTGAGCCCGAGCAGATTGTGGATTCGCAGTGGACGGACAACGGGCCGGGGTGGGCCGCAGTGCTGCTGGAAAACTCGCAGCAGGTTTTGGACGTCGCACCGCGGATCCCCAATAGGCCAGGACGCTGGAAAATCGGGGTCTTCGGCGCACTGCCGCAGTCGTCGGCACCGGAAAAATTCGAAGTCCGAGCTCTGGCCATCGAAAACGGCTCGCTGCGTGAGGACCCGGTCACCGGAAGCCTGAATGGAGCGGCCACGCAATGGCTGATGGCCGCCGGGCACGCCACCGCGCCACTGGTCAACCGGCAGGGTGCGAAAGTCGGACGCGATGGGCATGTGCATCTGGGCTTGGCCGACGGCCAGCTTTGGGTTGGCGGGGCCGCGAACGTCCTGATTGAGGGCATCATCGAGCTGTAGTGCACAAAACCTTGCCTGTTGTGATGGCTTGGGCTTAGCCTTGAATGGTGGGAACGTTAATTCATGGAGTCCATTTCCTCTAGGCGGTAACCAGTGTCGAGCTTCGCTCCGCTGACGCCATCTTCATTGCACCTTTGTGGTGCCCGCCAACCACCAGCACCGCACCGGCCCTGATTACTCGGCGAACCGGTGCTAGGCAGGAAACTCCCGTGACCCAGTCCCAAAATATCCACCCGTCTTCCCAGCATGAGCCCGAAACCGAACCGGACTACGTATGCTCCCTGCAAAATATCGCCGTCAGTTTCGGCGAACGGGATGTGCTGACCGGCATCGACCTTGCAATTTCCGGTACCGACCGCATCGCAGTGCTTGGCGATAACGGTTCGGGAAAATCCACGCTGATGCGCGTGATTGCAGGGAATCTCGAACCCGACCACGGGCAGCGGAAGATGAACGCGCCCGGTGCCGTTGCCTACGCTGCGCAGAACCCGAGCTTCGCTGCGAACATGAGCGTGCAACAGGTGATCGATTCCTATCATCGGCGCTTCCGTGAACTGGAAGGCTTGATGCGCGTCATTTCGGCCAAGCTCGAAGATGCTCCAGAACCTGTCGCCGAACGTTTGATGAAGCAGCTGCAGCAGGTTACCGATCTGTACGAGGCGGCCGACGGCTATTCGCTGGCTCCGCGCCTGGATAACGCCTTGGAGCAGCTGGGCCTAGGAGATCTGGATCGCCAGCGCCTTGTGTTCCAACTATCCGGTGGGCAGCGATCCCGGCTGTCGCTGGCCTGTGTCCTGTGTTCGGGTGCGCAATTGCTCCTGCTCGATGAACCAACGAATGACCTGGACGAGGCGGCCATGAACTGGCTGGAGCGCACCCTGGACAAGCATCGCGGTGCGCTGGTGCTGATCAGCCATGACCGGATGTTCCTCAAGCGTTTTGCCCGATCCATCGTGGAGGTCGCCGACGGGTCGATCGCGCATTACGGCAATGGCTATGACGGTTATCTGCATGCCAAGGAGCAGGAACGCATCGTGATCCGCGTCGCCTACGAAAATTGGGTGCAGGAGCTTGAGCGTTCACAGAACTTGGTTGATAAGTATGCTTCACGCGTCAGTGCCATTCCGCGCAAGCAGGAGAAATCCAGTTTCGGGCATGGAAATTTCCGGGCCCGCGATTCCAGCCATGGGTCGACCTCCAAGATCCGCCAGGCAAAATCCCGAATCGAAGACCTCGAAACCCACCGGGCACCCGAGCCGGCTGCTGAGCTGTCCTTCTTGATGCCCGGCAGCACCCAGGACCACGCTGGTGGCGAAACCCTGCTGCAGGTGATGAACGCTCGGCGCGGCTCGGATCCGAAACTGTCCACGCCACGCTTCGACATCAAGCTCGGCGAGCGCTGGCTGGTCACCGGCCCCAATGGTGCTGGCAAATCCACATTGCTCAAAATGCTCGCCGGAGAACTGGAATGCACCGAGGGGAAGATCGAGCGCGCTGCCAACTTGCACTGCGGTTGGCTCCGCCAGGAAGTCGGCATTTTTCCTGGCAGCACCCTGGTTGAAGCCTTCGCCGCGGCCACCGGCCAGTATGTCCAGGACGCCGGTGCGTCCCTGGCCCAGCTGGGCCTGTTTGCGCCGCAGGATTTCCTGCGGCACCCCATGGCGCTTTCGGTAGGCCAGCGCCGCCGCCTGGAACTGGCTATTGCGGTCAGCACCAAAGCGCAGATGCTGTTCCTGGACGAGCCGACGAACCATCTCTCACCGGCCTTGGTGGAGCAGCTGGAGTCAGCGCTGGCGGAATATCCGGGCACCGTGGTCACGGTCAGCCACGACCGGCGCTGGCAGCAGAAAATGCGCGAGCATTCGGTGATGCATCGGCTCGGGGTCGAAGCAGGACGCGTCGAGCTGATCAGGTAGCGCTGGAGTTCTGGCTTCTCAGGTTCAGTCCGCCATCAAAGAGGTGCTGCGGGACAGTCCTCTCGGACAGGGCACGCAGCCGGGTTCCGGTCTGCCCAGGCCAGGCGAGTTCGGCAGCCGAACGGCGAACGTCCGAAGAGTAGGCGCCGTACGCGCCGGTGCCCAGAACCTGCAGGGCAGCGAACGACTGGTCCTGCTCGGCGATGCCCAACGGGTGGATCCAGGTAGCTGCCAGCACTTCTTGATGCCGCGCCCCCAGGCGGTGGCGTGGGCCGGAACCCGGGATACGGCACCGCCCAAGGCCCGCAATTCGCCGACCAGGCTGGCCCGATGGGCCAATGACTGCGCCATGGCATCGCCCAACTGCTCATCCGCATGACCGACCAGGACATCACGCATTTTGATGCGCTGCTGACCGGCATGCGGCGAATTCGGGGCTGGCACGATCAGTGGATAAGGCACTAGCTCGGTGCGCGAATCGTGAAGTTGGGCCAGGTCCAGGGCCTCGCGCAAGACCGGTGCTGCCTGGTCCTGGCCATCATTCGCGAGGGAGCGGATCGGGAACTATCGGCGATCCTGCGATTTGCCGCGGATTGCGCTGCCACGGCCAGCATCATCCGCCCCTATCTGTCGGCCACCAAATGGAAGCCGTGGCTGGTCGGAGATATCTCGTCCTCACGCGACTTGGAGATTGGCGGGAAGTTCAACGCGGTGCACGGAGCCTATGGGCGTTCGCAACTTAATGAAGAGCAGATGCTGGAGTATGCCGGACCCGAGTGGGAGCATCGGTAGCAGCTGGCATCAGTGATGGGCCCCGGCGCGAGGTTATTGCGCCGGGGCTTCTTCCCATCTGCGGCTTAGGGTGGCCGGCGCAGCGTGCGTGAACTTGTGCCTGAGCTCACAGATTGTATATGATTAGTGTGCGATAAAAGATCATGCAGTTCTAATATCGAACATTATATTTATTGACTGAGGTCATCACAGGGAATTGGGGGATGAAACGGTGCAGTTTCACCACAACGGATACATTTCAGCCGATCCACGGGTGCAGCCAGCGGCTGGCGTGGGCATAAACCGTCCCATGGAGATGCCCGATGTCATGGATGTGCTGATCGTCGGTGCCGGTCCCGCAGGCATCATCACCGCCGCCCAGCTTTCTCAGTTCCCTGATGTGCACACCCGCATCATCGACCGACGGCCCGGCCGCCTGGAAATCGGCCAGGCCGACGGGATCCAGTCACGCACGGTGGAGACGTTCCAGGCTTTCGGTTTTGCCGAGCGCATCACCGCCGAGGCCTACATCATCAAGGAAACCACCTTCTGGAACCCTGATCCGCAGAACCCGGATCAGATCATCCGCACCGACCGCACCGCCGATGATCCAACCGGCGTCAGCGAATTCCCGCACCTCGTGGTCAACCAGGCGCGCGTTATCGACTATTTCGCTGATTTCGCGGCGAACTCCCCAGCTCGCACCGTCCCGGACTACGGGTGGGATTTCAAGGAACTGGTCGTTGAAGACGGCGAAGAGTACCCGGTGAAGGTCACCCTGATCGGCTGCGGCGAGAGCAATGACGGCATTGAGCGTGTAGTGCGTGCCAAGTACGTGGTCGGTTCCGATGGGGCCAGAAGCAATGTCCGCCGCTCGATCGGCGCGAAGCTCTCCGGTGACAAGGCCAATCACGCTTGGGGCGTCATGGACACCCTGGGCCTGACCAACTTCCCGGATGTGCGCACCAAGTGCGCCATCCATTCCAAGGCTGGTTCGATCCTGCTGATTCCGCGCGAAGGCGGGCAGCTCTTCCGCCTCTACGTCGACCTGGGTGAAGTTCCGGAAGGGGATAACGGCAAGGTCCGCGAGACTCCGCTGGAAGAAATCATCGAGCGCGCCAAGGCGATTTTGAATCCCTATACCCTCGAGGTCAAGGACGTCGCGTGGCACAGCGTCTACGAAGTAGGCCACCGGCTGGCTGACCGCTTCGATGATGTGCCGGTTGAAGAGATCGGTACCCGTGAGCCGCGCGTGTTCATTACCGGCGACGCCTGCCACACCCACTCGGCCAAGGCCGGCCAAGGCATGAACGTCTCCATGCAGGACGGGTTCAACCTGGCCTGGAAGATCGGCTATGTGCTCTCGGGCCAAGCTCCGGAAAGCCTGCTGCGCACCTACTCGGACGAGCGCAAGGTGATCGCCAAGGACCTGATCGACTTCGACAAGAAGTGGTCCTCCATCATGGCTGCTACTGCGAAGGAGCTTGAAGGCCAAGAAGGCGTTGCCGAGTTCTATGTACGCACGGCCGAATTCCCTGCCGGCTTCATGACCGAGTACGCGGCATCTGCGCTGGTCGCCGGCAAGGAGCACCAGGAGCTGGCCGCCGGATTCCCCGTGGGCAAGCGCTTCCGCTCTTCGGAAGTCATGCGCTTGGCCGATGCCAACCCAACGCACCTGGGCCACCACCATCGTGCCGACGGCCGCTACCGCATCTACGTCTTTGCTGATCAGCAGCCGGTGGGAGAGTCCCAGAAAATTGCCGCCTTGTCGAGTTGGCTGCTGGAGAATGAGCGCTCGCCACTGGTTCGCTTCACGCCGAAGGGTGCCGACGCCGACGCGCTGTTCGATGTCAAGGTGGTCTACCAGCAGGACTACACCACGATGAACGTGAATGACGCGCCGAAGGTGTTCCGTCCGGACACCGGCGTGTTCGGCCTGATGGATTACGAGAAGGTCTACACCGCATTGGACGGCTCGGACATCTTCGAGGAGCGCCAGATCTCCCGCGATGGCGCGATCGTGATCGTCCGTCCGGATATGTATGTTGCCAGCATCCTGCCATTGGATGCGGCCAACGAGCTGGCCCGTTTCTTCGAGCCGATCCTGCTGGAGCAGAACTAGTAGCGCCCTCGCTCCACACATCACCGATGGCGCCGCGAGTATCTCGCGGTGCCATCGGTTTCCCTGCGCAGGGCGTCGCGTGGAAGTGCGGAATATTCTTTGTCGCAACATGGTTGAACCACCAAGGGACAGGACTTCGATGAAAGGTGCCACGGTGAGCCAGGAATTCAGCTTTGACCTTCAGCAGGTGGTCGATTCGGATATGGTGTGTGCCGACGGCGTGTGCTTCGTGCCGCCTACGGACCAGAGAGCTGATCGAGCAGATAGTCACGCAACACCACAGCATGATTAGCCTGCTCATTTTTTGCTCCGTAGACCAAAGTGACCACGGGATGCTGGTCCACTACTTCCAGAAAGCCATCGACAGCGGGGTTCTGATATAGCTCGGCGCGATAGTGCTGCGCAAATTCGCCAAAGCGGTCGGCATCGTGATCCCAGCCTTTGCGAAGCCCGGTGCTCGGTGCCAAGGCCTTGGCCCAGTGATCCAGCTGAAGGGCAGCCTTGCTCTTCCCGCGCGGCCAGAGCCTGTCAACCAGGATCCTGTAGCCGTCCTCGACGCTGGGCGCGGTATACGCGCGTTTGAGAAGTATCTTCGTCATGATTCACCTGAAAGTTCCTGATTTATCCTTGCATCGCCTCCATCTGTGGGAAAGGATCGAAGTGCAGGCGCTGCCAAGGCATCATCGTCTCTCTTGGCATCTTGCCACACTGGCAATCCCTTGCAGCGGAAAATATGTACTTTTCTGTTATCAGTTGGGCAGTGAGTAGGCTAATCTGTAAATAGTTTGGTATTACTGACTGTGCCAACACAGAACTCAAGGTCGTCACGCACGAACTGTTAACAGAATTTTCTGGAGGACCCCATAATGTCGGAACATCGGCCGGTTGACCCGCACAACGAGTCTGCCTCTGAGACGACCAATATCGCTCTTCCTGCGGTGCACAAGGGTGCTGAACCTTCGGTCATCTACACCCTGAGTGAGGATGAGAAAAACGCAGTTAACGCCCTGCCAGCTGGTTCTGCGCTGCTGATTGCCCATTCCGGACCAAACAAGGGCGCACGCTTCTTGCTGGACACCGACGAGAGCATCGCAGGCCGCCATCCAAACGCGGATATCTTCCTGGACGATGTGACCGTTTCGCGTCGGCATGCCAAGTTCTCCCGAACGGACGCGCGGTTCACGCTCAGCGACATCGGATCGCTGAATGGTACCTACATCAACGGCGACCGTATCGACGAGATCCCGTTGAGCACTGGTGTTCAGGTTCAGATCGGCAAATTCCGCCTGAATTTCTACCAAAGCGTTCCGAACCTTTAAACTAGTAGAGTTCGAGGTTTTGTCCGCCGGCGTCTGGCACGCCGACATATCCATACATCCGAGGTGTAGACCCTTTGCCGATCTTTGACGCAGCCCGCAGCCCACGTCTCGAGGCTCAACGCCACGAGACCGTCCGGCAGGCCGCGCTGAATATCGGCGAGGTGCTCTCGGAACTCAAGGATGAGTTCCCACGTGTCACTGCGTCCAAGATCCGCTTCCTGGAAGACAAGGGACTGATCATCCCGCAACGCACCTCCGCTGGATATCGAAAGTACTCCGCGTCGGATGTGAGCCGCTTGCGTTTCATCCTTTCGGTTCAGCGCGACCAGTACCTGCCGTTGAAGGTCATCAAGGACCATCTCGACTCGGTGGATCGCGGTGAAGCGCCAGCAGCATTGCCTGGGGGAGCCCCGGTGGCGCCACAGGCGGTCAACGATGACATGGCTGAGGCCGTGGAGCGCAAAACCCGTTCGGTGTCCTTGGCTGAACTGCAGGGGCTGACCGGTGCCAGCGAGGAGCTCGTTGGCGAATTGATAAAGTTCGGCTTAATCGAACCGGTTGCTGGCCTGTTGGACGCCAACAGCATCAAGGTCACCAAATCGGCCGTTCAGCTGGCGGGCCATGGCGTTGAACCTCGCCACCTGCGGCAGTTCCGTACCGCAGCTGATCGCGAGTTCTCGCTGATTGAATCGATTGTCGGCAACGAACTGAAGAAGCCTGAAGTCTCCGCTCGTGCCCGCGCTGCGGAAGAGGCCCAGGAAATCTCGCGCCAGTGCTTGGAAATTCACGAGGCCCTGGTGCAACGTGCTATTTCCCAACTGGATCGCTAGGCTGAATTCGAACAGGCAACAACAACTCTAAGGGGCTAGCATGCTGGAACTGGAGTTTGCCGGAATCCGTATTCAATTGCCGGCGAATCAGCCGCTGTTGCTGCTCAAATACCCTGAGCGTAATCTCTACCTTCCGCTGTGGATAGGTGCGCCCGAAGCCTCGGCCATCGCAATGTCTGAACAAGGGCTCACTCCGCCTCGGCCGATGACCCATGATCTGCTGCTCAGCGTCATTGAAAGCATGGACGTGAAGCTTGAGCGGATCGAAATAGTCTCGGTAAACAATGCCGTGTTCGTCGCGGAGCTTGTCCTTTCCAACGGCAAACGCGTAGATTCCCGTTCCTCGGATGCCGTCGCCCTTGCCGTGCGCGCCCAGTGCCCGATCATGTGCGCCGAGCACGTCCTGGAAGAAGCTGGCGTGGCCATCGAGAATGAAACTGGCGGCGAAGAGGCACCCGAAGAGCAGTTGCGCGAATTCCGTGAATTCTTGGACAATATTGATCCAGAAGATTTTTCTTCGTAGATATCGCGCGTTTGGTTTCAGTGGAATATTGGCCTTGAATTGGGTAATTCCCCAAGCCTGCGCGACACGCCTTAAAGTTAAGCTTGAAGGTCTTTGACCATTAGTCGTTATCGCCGTACCGTCTTTGCATAGGGACATTTAAAAAGAGCTGTTTTTTGATGGTCATCACTCGCATCTGCGCGGTTCTCATTCGGTCCCTGGATACTCGTTTAGGAACGTGCTGACACGCAAGGAGCAATTGGATGGAGTCTCGCCAGACTGGGCCTCACTATGGGGTCGACGGTGGCAACAAGCAATCCAGCACCCAGGGATTGCTCTTCACCGATGACCTGCCTGAGCTGGATGAACATGCCGGCTACCGCGGTCCAATTGTGTGCAAGGCAGCCGGCATTACCTACCGCCAACTCGACTACTGGGCACGTACTGGCCTGGTAGAGCCGGCAGTGCGCGGAGCCAAGGGATCCGGCAGCCACCGCCTTTATTCATTCCGGGATATCCTCGTGCTCAAGGTTGTCAAGCGGCTGCTGGACACCGGAGTATCCCTGCAGCAGATCCGTTCGGCCGTTTTGCACCTGCGTGAACGCGGCGTTGAGGACCTTGCCCAGATCACGTTGATGAGCGATGGAGCTTCGGTCTACGAATGCACCAGCGCCGACGAGGTCATTGACCTTGTCCAGAAGGGCCAGGGCGTATTCGGCATCGCCGTAGGCCGTGTTTGGCGCGAGGTGGAAGGTTCCCTTGCCCAGCTGCCTTCAGAGAGCTCTGTGCAGCAGACCCTGCCAGAAGATGAATTGGCTGCCCGTCGGGCTGCCAAGGCGGCGCGCAACGTCGGCTAGGGCCGGCAGATAATTCAAGAGCTTAAGCAATTGACCGGATCTTCCTTGAAGGAAGATCCGGTCAATTGCTTAAGCTGCTATCCGTATCCGGGCCTAGGTGTTGTTCGGGCCTGCTGCGGACATGACTTCCTTGAGCAACGCGTCGAACTGCGCCAGCATCGGAGCAGTAGCCTTGGAAGGCCACTGGTGCACCGAGTACGCGGCACCTTGGATCTGCTGCCATTCCGGGTGTTCGGGAATCTCGGGCTTGACCATGGAGTCGCCGAACATCTGGCGCATTTCGCCCAAACGGAAGGTATGCTCCGCGGAGTCCTTGCGGACGCGGTTGGCGACAACACGTACCGGTCCCAGGGAAGGAGCGAATTCACGGCGGAAGAGTTCCAATGCGCGCTGGGTGCGCTCGGTGCCGGCCACGGAGAACAAGCTGGGTTCTGCCACTAGCACGAGCTGATCCGACGCGCTCCATGCCATGCGGGTCAAGCCGTTCAGCGATGGCGGGCAGTCGATGAGAACCAACTGGTAACCGCTGGTGCGGCTCAGAAGCTGGGAGAGGCGGCGTAGGTCGCGGGTCCGCAGATCTGGTCGATCGTAGATGCCGGTGAATGCGTCGCCAACGGCAACATCGAGCACTGGAATGCGGGTACGGGATTTCTTCTCTGCTGCCTTGGACTGCCAAGCGCTGGCGACAACCTGATCTTGCAGACGGGCGCGACGAGCGTTCTTGAGCATTTGTCCAATTGGCTGCTTCCCATTAGCCCGGACTCCAAGGCCAGTGCTGGCATCCGCATGGGGATCCAGGTCAATGACGAGAGTCGGAATGCCGGCGGCAAGTGCTGCTGAAGCCAATCCGAGTGTCACGGAGGTTTTTCCTACGCCACCCTTGAGGCTGCTGATGCTCACTACGTGCACGGACCAGACCACGCCTTTCACTGTTCGTTAGTTTAAACGTCCCACCGAATTTTTAGTCTCTCATCATCATAGTGTGCCGAGCCGTGTTTCTCCGACTTTGCAACGTCAGTTTTTGCCATTAGGCACAAGTTAGTGATTAAAACTTCAAAGATCCAATTATTTTATGTGGTCTGACCACAAGGCGAAATGTTTGGACGTTCTGGAGAATCCCCGTGTAGTGTGTTTCACAGAAGTGGCAAATACTAGCTGCTTTTCGAGACCCGACACGCTGGGATGGCGGGCCTGCACCTGAGGGGAACAGTCCTGATTGTGCCGTTGAACCAGCGTGTACAGATTCGATGTAGGGACACTATGTTTGAAAAGATCTTGGTCGCCAACCGCGGTGAGATTGCGATTCGCGCTTTCCGCGCCGGCTACGAGCTGGGCGCAAAGACCGTTGCTGTCTACCCACATGAGGATCGCAATTCGATCCACCGTCAGAAGGCCGCAGAGGCCTACCAGATCGGCGAAGAGGGCCATCCGGTCCGCGCCTACCTGGATATCGACGAGATTATCCGCGTTGCCAAAGAAGCCGGCGCGGATGCAATCTACCCGGGCTACGGCTTCCTCTCGGAAAATCCTGACCTCGCACGAGCTGCCGAAGCAGCAGGCATCAAGTTCATCGGTCCAAAGGCGGACGTGCTTGAACTGGCCGGCAATAAGGTAGCGGCGCTGAAGGCTGCTCGCGAGGCAGGCATTCCGGTACTGGAATCCTCCGAGCCAAGCGATGATGTTGATTACCTGATTGCCGAGGCCGATCGCATCGGCTTCCCGATCTTCGTCAAGGCTGTAGCCGGCGGCGGCGGTCGCGGCATGCGCCGTGTCGACAAGCGCGAAGACCTGCCGGAGCTGATGGGCGCGGCAATGCGCGAAGCCGGCACCGCCTTCGGGGACCCCACCGTTTTCCTGGAACAAGCAGTGCTGCGTCCGCGCCACATCGAGGTGCAGATCCTCGCCGACGAGCAGGGCAACATTGTCCACCTGCATGAGCGCGACTGCTCGCTGCAGCGCCGCCACCAGAAGGTTGTCGAAATCGCTCCAGCACCGAATCTGGATGAATCGATTCGCCAGGCGCTGTTCCGGGACGCCGTGAAGTTCGCGCAGACTCTGGGCTACCAGAACGCAGGCACCGTCGAATTCCTCGTTGATACCGTGGGCGACCGCGCCGGGCAGCACGTATTCATTGAAATGAACCCGCGCATCCAGGTTGAGCACACGGTGACCGAAGAGGTTACCGACATCGACCTGGTGCAGGCGCAGATGCGCATCGCTGCTGGCGAGTCGCTGAAGGATCTGGAGATCAGCCAGGACACCATCCAGGTGCGTGGCTGGGCCTTGCAGTCCCGCATCACCACCGAAGATCCAGCCAATGGCTTCCGTCCGGATGTTGGAACCATTACCGTCTACCGCTCCGCCGGCGGCTCGGGTGTCCGTCTGGATGGCGGCACGATCTACACCGGCGCCGAGGTGTCCCCGCACTTCGACTCGATGCTGGTCAAGCTCACTTGCCGTGGCCGTGACTACCAGACGGCTGTGGCTCGCGCCCGCCGTGCGCTGGCCGAGTTCCGCGTGCGCGGTGTGGCCACCAACATCCCGTTCATCCAGAATGTGCTCAGTGATCCGCAGTTCCTGGCCGGTGATGTCGCTACCGACTTCATCGACTCCCGCCCGGATCTGCTCACCGGCAATGAATCCCAGGACCGCGGTACCAAGGCGCTGAACTTCCTGGCCCATGTCACGGTGAACCAGCCAAATGGCAGCCGTGTCGAGGGAATCGACCCGCGCAAGAAGCTTCCTGCTTTCCCGGGTGACAAGACCGACGAGCCAGAGCGTTCGCCATTCGATGGCCCCTCCAAGTCCGCCGTGCCGGCCGATGGCTGGCGCCAGAAGCTGCTGGATCTCGGTCCGGAAGGATTCGCCAAGGCCCTGCGCGAGTCGAAAGCGGTGGGCATCACCGATACCACCTTCCGCGATGCGCACCAGTCGCTGCTGGCCACCCGCGTCCGCACCCGCGACCTGCTCGCGGCAGCACCGGCCTACGCGCACAACGTCCCGCAGCTGTTCTCCATGGAAGTCTGGGGCGGTGCCACCTACGATGTGTCCCTGCGATTCCTGGGCGAAGATCCCTGGAAGCGCCTGGAGCTGCTGCGTGCGGAGCTGCCGAACATCCCGTTGCAGATGCTGCTGCGCGGCCGCAATACCGTGGGCTACACTCCATACCCAACCGAGGTCACCGACGCTTTCGTGAAGGAAGCCGCGTCCGCAGGGATCGACATCTTCCGCATCTTCGATGCGCTGAACGATGTTTCGCAGATGGCTCCGGCCATCAAGGCGGTACGCGACACCGGCACGGCAGTCGCCGAAGTGGCCCTGTGCTACACCGGCAACCTGCTGGATGCCAACGAGAAGCTGTACACCCTGGACTACTACCTGGAGCTGGCACAGCAGATCGTCGACGCTGGCGCGCATATCCTCGCAATCAAGGACATGGCCGGCCTGCTGCGCCCAGCGGCAGCAACCAAGCTGGTCACGGCCCTGCGCGAACGCTTCGATCTTCCGGTGCACCTGCACACCCACGACACCTCCGGCGGGCAGCTGGCGACGTTGATGGCTGCCATCGACGCCGGTGTGGACGCCGTCGACGTGGCCAGCGCGGCCATGGCGGGCACCACCTCGCAGCCATCGGCCTCTGCACTGGTCGCAGCGCTGGAGTTCACCGAGCGTGATCCCGGCCTGTCACTGGATGCCGTGGCGTCGCTGGAACCGTACTGGGAAGCAGTGCGCGCCATGTACAAGCCATTCGAATCCGGACTGCCAGCGCCAACCGGCCGTGTCTACCAGCACGAGATTCCGGGCGGCCAGCTTTCGAACCTGCGCCAGCAGGCCATTGCATTGGGCCTGGGCGAGCGTTTCGAAGCCATCGAGTCGATGTACGCCTCGGTCAATGACATGCTCGGCAATGTGGTCAAGGTGACTCCATCGTCCAAGGTCGTCGGCGACCTGGCCTTGCAGCTGGTGGGTTCCGGAGTCCCAGCCGCGGACTTCGAAGCGAACCCGCAGAACTACGACATCCCGGATTCGGTCATCCAGTTCCTCTCGGGAGAGCTGGGCAACCCTCCAGGCGGCTGGCCGGAACCGTTCCGCACCAAGGCGTTGCAGGGACGCAATGTCAAGGCCCATGTCGAGGACCTCTCGGCAGAGGACCTGGCAGCGCTGCAGGCGGATTCGGACACGATTCGCGGTACCCTGAACCGGTTGCTCTTCGCTGGCCCAACCCGTGACTTCGAGAAGTCGGTGGAGAACTACGGCGATTTGTCCGTCCTGCACACCCGCGACTACCTCTACGGCCTGGTTCCCGGCTTTGAGCATGTCATTTCGCTGGGTACCGGTGTTCGATTGCTGGTCAGGCTGGTATCGGTATCGGAAGCCGATGAGAAGGGCCTGCGCACCGTCGTGGTCAACCTCAACGGCCAGTCCCGCCAGCTCAAGGTCCGCGACGAATCGGTAGAATCCACCGTGAAGTCCGCGCCGAAGGCCGATCCGAACAACAACGGCCACGTCGCTGCACCCTTCGCGGGAGCGGTGACTGTGAACGTCAAGGTCGGCGACCTGATCGAGGCCGGCCAGTCCGTGGCCACCATCGAAGCAATGAAGATGGAAGCTGGCATCACCGCCAACGCGGGCGGCGTGGTCAGCCAGGTAACCCTGAATGGCACCAGCCAGGTACAGGGTGGCGATCTGCTGCTGGTGATCGAACCCAAGTAGCATCCGCAGTACCCAGAGCACGGGGGCTCGTGACCAAAGTTGCGGGCCCCTGCGCTCTGCCAACTAATCGTGCGAACCACAAAGCAGAAGGAGCTGTGATGCGCCCAAGCAAGATGACGCCCGGGGCTGTGCCCGCCCGGCTGAGGCAGCAGGTTGCCGAGCTGGGATCCAAGGGCCAGCCGATCACGGTACTGGTCTTCACCCTCGACACGCATCTTCCGTTCTGCGAAATCGCAGAGCACCTGGCCGAACAATTCGGCGAATTGGATTGCAAGGCCCAGGTGGCCACGGCCGGACCGCAGCGCGTGCAATCGGTGATGGACGGGAAATTCACCGGCACCAACGTGTTGGTGGTTGTGGGCGATACCAGTGCCGACTCGGAAGACCGGCTCATGGAATTGGTCGAATGGCTGCTGGCCAATGGCCGCAAGGACCTGGCTGGGAACCTGATCTACGCGGTGCTTGGCCACGAGCACCAGAATCACGCCACCCAGGCATTCAGCCGCGTGGTATTGCCGCGCAGCTACTATGCCCGAACACAGCAAAGCGGCCTCAAGTTGCCTTGGGCCGCCTCAGCTCGCGAATCGTGGGAGCTGGCTAATGCAGTGCTGGACTATGCTGTCGGCTTGGGCGCCGAGTAGATGCCTTCGATCACGGCTTCGTAGTCCTTGAGCACTACTGCACGCTTGATCTTCATCGAGGGAGTCAAATGACCGGTTTCCTCGGTGAAGTCAGCAGGCACAACGCGGAAGGACTTGATCGCCTCGGCCTTGGATACCGAGGTGTTGGCCTTGTCGATGACCGCCTGCACGGTTTCGAGCACCTTTGGATGGGTCGATAGCTCGTCCAGCGACAGGTTCTGGTCCATCTGGTGACGGGCCAGCCAACCTGGCAGGGCTTCTGGATCCAAGGTCACCAGGGCCGCAATGAACGAGCGGCCCTCGCCGATGACCACGCACTGGGAAACCAGCGCGTCGGCGCGGATCTGGTCCTCAAGCAGCGCAGGAACCACGTTCTTGCCGCTGGCGGTGACGATGATTTCCTTCTTGCGCCCGGTGATTCTCAGGAATCCGTCGGCGTCGAGTTCGCCGATATCCCCGGTGCGGAACCAGCCATCGGTGAAGGTCTCATCCTGCAGCTCTGGACGGTTGCGGTAGCCGCGCATCACGCAAATGCCCTTGGTGAGGATCTCTCCGTCCGCGGCGATGCGCACGGCGTTGCCCGGCAGCGGCTTGCCTACGGTGCCGATCTTGATCCGGTCCAGGGTGTTCACCGTGATCGGTGCGGTGGTTTCAGTCAGGCCGTAGCCTTCCAGAATGGTGACCCCGATGCCGTTGAAGAAGTGGCCGAGGCGCTCGCCCAGCGGACCTCCGCCGGAGACCGCATGGCGGATGTTGCCACCCATCGCGGTGCGCAGTTTCTGGTAGAGCAGGGCGTCGAAGAGCTTGTGCTTCAGGTTCAGCACGAGCGGTACCTTGCCCTCCTGCTTGGCGCGGGAGTATGCCACTGCAACGTCAACGCCGGCGTGGAAGATCTTGCCCTTGCCGCTATCTTCAGCCTTGAGCATGGCCGAGTTGTAGACCTTCTCGAAGACGCGTGGCACAGCGAGGATGAAGTTCGGCTTGAAGGACTGGAGGTCCTCGAGCAGGTGCTTGACATCGGGGGTGTGTCCGGTGCGGCAACCAGCGGCAATGTTGACTACCGAGATGAAGCGGGCGAAAACGTGAGCCAGCGGGAGGAACATGATGGTCGATGCGCCCGGGTAAACGGCGCCGGGCAAGGTAGCCACAGCGTTCTCCGCCAGCTCCACGAAGTTGCCGTGGGTCAGCTCGCAGCCCTTGGGGCGGCCGGTGGTGCCCGAGGTGTAGATGATCGTGGCGATGTCATCCAATGCTGTGCCCGAACGGCGGGCTTCGAGCAACTGGTCATCGACGTTCCGGCCATCTTCGGAGAGCTGTTCCAGCCCGCCATCGAACTGCCAGACGTGATCCAGTCCGTCGAGCTGTTCCTGATGGGCGGCGCGGCGGACCACGGCTTCCTGGGCGGCGGCCTCAACGACGACGGCCTTGGCACCGGAATCGGAAACGATCCAGGCAACCTGGCTAGGGGAGGAAGTTTCATAGACGGGGACGGTGACGCAGCCGGCGAACCAGATGGCGAAGTCAACCAGCGTCCACTCGTAGCGGGTCTTGGCCATCAGCGCGATGCGGTCGCCAGGTTCGATGCCATTGGCGATGAACCCCTTCGCAATAGCCCGGGCGTCGGCAGCGAACTGCGATGCCGTGACATCATTCCACGTTCCGTCGGTTCCCGGCTTTGAGAACAATGCCGGGTTGGCCGCTGAATTCGCGTGGCGTAATAGCAGATCTGTAATATTCGACTGCTGTGGCGAATGAATGCGAATTGGCGAGCTGTATTCGCGCATCTGGTCTTCAACTCCTGAAACTCTGTGTGACCCCATTAGCAATAGCGGGTAACCCGCATCACATATTTATTACTATAGAGTAACCTACCGTGTGGTGTACTCAAAGCCGTTTTCTATACTTGAGCCCCATCATCTCCCGGATCGCGTTCAGTGGGAAGACGTTTGAGCAAGTAGGCGATTCCGAGCAGGGCGGCGAGTG
Source organism: Glutamicibacter sp. AGC46 (assembly GCF_053543715.1). Lineage (NCBI taxonomy): Bacteria > Bacillati > Actinomycetota > Actinomycetes > Micrococcales > Micrococcaceae > Glutamicibacter > Glutamicibacter sp. AGC46. Next base: position 15,200 of record NZ_JBLVOJ010000010.1, on the reverse strand, counting down.
CCAGTCCGAAATAGATGAACACCGGAGCTGCGCGGAAAAACACCACGCACAGCAGCAACCCAAGCGGACCGCCAGCGGCGCCAACCCAGGCGAGGTTCAGCATCGGATCACCTGAACCCAGCGCGGCGGGTTCTTCTGGAACGAACTCTTCCGGGGTCTGCTCAGCAACATAGTCGCGCGGTCCGCGAACCGCGGCAGGCCCGGTGTTGAAGAGCTTCTCCAGTCTCGCCGCGCGCTCGTCGGCGCTGGGTTCGCGGGGTACCGAGGCATCAAGCTGACGGAAATTCTCGACTAGCTCATCCCACTGCGGATCATTCTGGTTTGAAGGATGGGCATCTTCCGGATTCATGCGCGCTCCTCCTTGCGCTTCTGTTCCGTGGCGGCCAGCTGCGCGAAGAAGCGAGCGGATTCGTGGAAAATCTGCTCCGCATCGTAGTCCAGGGTGGCTACGTGCTTGGAGTGCAAGAGCATGTGGTGCTCGGCCAGGGTGCCTGAGTTCAGGCCCTCGACCAGCTCGCGCACCGACTGCTCTGAGACTACGTTGTCGACGGTGGAACGGAAGAGCTGCACCGGGGCGTTCACCAGCTCCAAGCGCCGGCGGGTCTGGGCAAAGAGCGAACGGAGTTCGGCTACGGCTGCTACCGGGGTGCGCGGGTAGGCCCCTTCATCGACACCGCGCTTGGCGATGTCATTGCTGATAGGGGCAACGCTGCGCACTACATGCTTGAGCCAAGGAGTATAGGAGGACAAGGGGGAGTCCACGACCAGGCCCGGATTGACCAGCGAAACACCGGCTACATTGCGGCGGGTCGCCAGATGCAGGGCCAGGGCGCCGCCCATGGAAAGGCCAGCGGCGAATACCTGCTCGTGCGTGCGCGCGAGCCTGTCAAAAGCCGCTTCGGTAGCGTGGATCCACTGGCCATAACCTCGACCGACCATGTCCTGCCATTGCGTTCCGTGCCCGGGCAAAAGGGGAATGTCCGTGTCGAATCCGGCCTGCTCCAAGGAATCCGCCCATGGCTGCATGGAAACAGCGGAGCCGGTAAAACCGTGGATCAAAAGTACTGCACATGGACGTTTGCGCTCGTCCAGCGGAGTATTGCCTGCATCAAGTTTCATCGTGAACCCTCCGGATTTCTGCCTTCACCTTCGAGCGTAGTGCACAATTGAAGGGTGCGGAGTGCGCTTCGACCAGTAAGGTCGCGGTTTCTCTTCCCGCGTAGCTGGTCAACTAGAAGAAGGAATTTTCCCGCTGTGCTGTACGACTTCCTCAAGCGTTTCGCTGTCCGGCCGCTAATACGAATTTTCTTCCGCGTCAAGATCCAGGGCATCGGCAATGTGCCTGAAACCGGTGCGGCGATCTTGGCTTCCAACCACCTGTCGGTGAGCGACTCGGTGTTCCTCCCAGCGGCGCTGGATCGTACCGTGATTTTCCTGGCCAAGGACGAGTACTTCAACGGCAAGGGCATCAAGGGCCGGATCACCGCGTGGTTCTTCCGCAATATCAACCAGCTGCCCATGGACCGTTCAGGCGGGCAGAAATCGGCTGCTTCGCTGGCCAGTGCCAAGAACGCACTGGCGCAGGGCCAGGTGCTGGGCATCTATCCGGAAGGCACCCGTTCACCGGATGGACGGTTGTACCGGGCCAAGCTCGGCGTCGCCAAACTCGCCCTGGAAACAGGTGCACCGGTGATACCAATTGCAATGATTGGCACCGACAAGGTCCAGCCCATCGGCCAAAGCCTGCCGCATCCGGGCCGGATCGGGATCAAGATCGGCAAGCCGCTGACCTTCGAGCACCTGAACGGCAGGTCCGCGAATCCTGAAACGCTTCGCGCTTGCGCCGACGAGATCCGCAAGGCAATCAATGTCCTGTCAGGTCAGAGCTACGTCGACATCTATGCTCCACGCAAACCAAAGAAGTAGCAGGCCGCTATGCGCAGTGTTACGGCGACTTGTTACATTCATCGCGGTCCTTTGAGCTGATGCCACGTAGAATGGGCAAGGTGAGCGAAGAAAACCGAACCCCATTGCCAGGCTCCTCCGTAGCCGGCCCCGCCACCGATCCGCAACTAGATTTGTGGCGTGAATTGCCAATTGCCCAGCAGCCGACTTGGCGTGAGCACAAGGACTATCAGTCCTCCATCAACGAATTGGGTTCGCGTCCGCCACTGGTATTTGCCGGCGAAGTCGACGTACTGCGCGAACGCTTGGCCGCAGCAGCCCAGGGCAAGGCCTTCTTGCTGCAGGGCGGCGACTGCGCCGAAACCTTTGCCGATGCAACCGCCGACAAGATCTCCTCGCGAGTTCGCACCATCTTGCAGATGGCTGTGGTGCTGACCTATGGCGCATCGATGCCGGTAATCAAGATGGGACGCATGGCTGGCCAGTTCGCCAAGCCGCGCTCCTCGAATGACGAAACCCGAGATGGTGTTACTTTGCCGGCATTCCGCGGCGACATCGTCAACGGCTTCGACTTCACACCCGATTCCCGTGCCCACGATCCGAAGCGCATGGTGCAGGCCTACAACACCTCATCGGCCACGCTGAACCTGATCCGCGCGTTCACCCAGGGCGGCTTCGCAGACCTGCGCAGCGTGCACTCGTGGAACAGCGGATTCATGGCCAACCCGGCGCACTCCGCCTACGAGCAGCTGGCCGGCGAGATCGACTCGGCCATCCGCTTCATGGATGCCTGCGGTGCAGACTTCGAGGCGCTCAAGCGCACCGAGTTCTTCGCCTCCCATGAAGCACTGCTGCTGGACTACGAGCGTGCGTTGACGCGTACCGATTCGCGGACCGGCCTGCCGTACGACACCTCCGGCCACTTCCTGTGGATCGGTGAACGAACCCGTCAGCTGGACCACGCACATGTGGACTTCCTCTCGCGCGTGCGCAACCCAATCGGCGTGAAGCTGGGCCCGAACTCGGATCCGGAAGATGTCCTCGCGCTGATCGAAAAGCTCGATCCGAACCGCGAACCAGGACGCCTGACCTTCATCACCCGCATGGGTGCGAAGAACATCCGCGAGAAGCTGCCAAACCTGATCGAAAAGGTCACGGCCTCCGGCGCCCAGGTGCTGTGGGTTACGGACCCAATGCACGGCAACACGGTCACCAGCCAGAACGGCTACAAGACCCGCAACTTCGAAGATGTCATGGACGAAGTCCGCGGCTTCTTCGAAGTGCACGACGCGCTGGGCACCTTCCCAGGCGGCCTGCATGTGGAGATGACCGGCGACGATGTGGCTGAGTGCCTCGGCGGAGCGGATCCGATCCGCGAGGAAGACTTCGACTCGCTGTACGAGTCGCTGTGCGACCCGCGCCTGAACCACCGCCAGTCCCTGGAGATGGCCTTCCTGGTCTCCTCGGCACTGCAGAGCCGCAGCCGAAACCGCTAGCAGCTAGAGAATAATCCGGTTCCCGACAGCGGGAACCGGATTATTTTTATGCCTGGGGGAACGGCGCAGGCCTCAGAAGGCGTAGATGCTGATCTCGCTGCCGCGCACGGCTTGCTGGTGCAATGGAGACTGCATGCGAACGGTCTGGCTGAAACCGCCAAAGACATTGTGCGTCTTCACGGAAAAGCCGGCGGCTTCCAGTGCAGAGAGTGCTTCCTCGACGCCCATGCCGAGCACGGATGGGATCTGGACGTATTCTGGTCCTTCCGAGAGATTCACTGTCACGGTGCTGCCGTACGCAACGGTGCCCTGGGCCGGGTCCTGGACGGCGACTAGGCCTTTTTCGGTCGTCGTGGAATGGACGGATTCACCGGTTTCCAGCTTCAAGCCCATGGACTCAAGCTTTTCCTTGGCCGCATCCTTGCCAAGACCAATGACCGCAGGAACAGGAACCGGAGCATGTCCCTTGGAAACAGTGAGGGTGATGATGTTCTTCCGCGGCAATTTCTTGCCGGCGGCAGGGGAGGAACTGATAATCTCGCCCTTCGTCACCGATTCCGAGTAGGCCTCGGCTTCCTGGACATCTTCGAAACCGATTTCATCGAGCAACTTGGTGGCCTGATCCAGGGTTTTCCCGGTGAAATCCGGAACTGCAAAAAGCTGAGGGCCTTGCGAAACGATCAGATCGATTCCCTGGAACTTCATGATGTTCTCGCCGGTCCCCGGCTGCGAGTCGACCACCCTGCCGATGGCAATCTCATCGTTGTAGGTCGTGCCTACCCGAACTGGAACACCTTGGCCATCCATTTGCGCGACTGCCTGCGATTGAAGCATACCGGTCAATGACGGGATGCGGATGACGGTTCCGGGGCCGCGGCCGAAGAACCATCCGGCACCTGCGACCAGAGCCACGATGAGGATCCACATCACGGTGATGACGAACTTCTGCGTACCCGAGCGAGGCTGACGCAACCGGTGGGTGGGTACCTGTGCTTCCTTGCGCCACTTTCTTGCAGCCTGCTTCTGCGCACGCTTTTGGCCACGTACCGACAGCGGTGCTTCGGAATCGGCGTCATTCTCGTGGGCCGGTTCCAGATCGCGGCCGCGGGTGTACACCGACGTTGCGGCTATGCCAGAATCAGCGGCAAGATCAGTGGGACGAGGCTGGGTCAGTGTGGCTTGCGCATCGCGAAGATCCAAGACTTCGGTGGCGTCAACCGCGGCAATGACGGTTGTCTGGTCAGGATCGGCGGGGGCATCATCGATAACGTAGCTGTCCTCGTGCTGAGCAGTATTCCGCTTCAGCCATAGCTGTTCACGCTCATCTTCGCGCTCGCGTTGCATCGCATCAAGACGCTGCTGCAGCGTAGTGGGCATCTGCGCCATAGTTTGCGGGGTGAGATCTTCAATCCCGCCGAGGTCCTCGGCGCCCAGGTCCAGTTGCGCATCGTTGAGCGTTGAGCGGATCTGGATGATCTCCTCCAGCAGCAGCGAAGCATCTTGCGGGCGCTTCTCTGGATCCTTCTCGGTGCACCATCGAACCAACTCATCGAGATCTTCGGCCAATCCCGGAACCAAGTCCGAGGGCATGGGCATGGGGGAGTCCAGATGATGCTTCATTAATGCAGCGGCATTGGTCTCGGTATACGGTGCTTGTCCAGTCAGCATCTGGTAGATCATGATGCCCAGTGCGTAGATGTCGCTGCGCGAATCGGCTGGTGCCCCTGAAACTAGTTCGGGGGAGACATGGGACAGCGTGGCGACGAGCGTGGCTGACTGGGTATGGGCGCTGGCAGCACGGGCCAAGCCGAAGTCGGTAACTTTCACTTCGCCGGTATCGGAGAGCAGCACATTTGCCGGTTTCATATCCCGGTGGATGATTCCCTCGCTGTGCGCGGCGCTGAGACCGTGGCAAATTTGTTCAAGGACGCTTAGCGCCTGACGCGGAGTAAAGCGGCCGCGTTCTTCAATGACCTGTTCGAGGTTCCGTCCTCGAACATACTCCATCACGAGGTACACCAGATTATCGCTCACGTTGTGATCGCGGATGGAGACCACATTCGGATGAGTGATATTCGCAGCGATGACAGCTTCGGATTCGAATCGCTCACGCACTGTATGCTCGCTGGAGAAGTTGTCGTTCAGGATCTTCACGACAACCGCTCGATGCAGGCGCTTGTCCATGCTGCGGTAGATGCGTGACATGCCACCCAGGGCAAGCAGATGGTCCAGTCGGTATCGACCATCCAGCGTCTTGCCCAGGTTGGGGTCGGTCAGGGCCGGGCTCATTTTGCGGTCGCACCTGCCTGAACGGTGCACGCGAAGCGGGCCAGAGTCACTAACGGATCCTTTCGAACATGAATACTACTTTTAATGTACCTAGCTGAGCTGACAATTTGTCGCTTAAACTCGAAATCCGCCAGTGGTGTTTACCTCTGGCGGATTTCGTATAGCGTCTCGGGTTGCGAGAATTACCTCGAGCGCAGCTTAATTAGGAAGCGCGGCGAGCTCGTGCTGCACGACGCTTCAAGGCACGACGCTCATCTTCGCTCATGCCACCCCAGACGCCTGCATCCTGGCCGGACTCAATAGCCCACTGCAGGCAGGTTTCGGTTACTTCACATCGACGGCAGACGCTCTTGGCCTCTTCGATCTGCAACAGGGCCGGACCGGTGTTTCCCACTGGGAAAAACAGTTCCGGGTCCTTTTCCAGACACGCCGCGCGGCTACGCCAATCCATGCTTATTGATGCTCCTTGAAATCTGAGAGGGTGTGAAACACCAACGACAATCAACACACAGGCAAAAAATAACTAGGAGTGAAATGAAATCCTGGTTGCCTAGCGGTTAACATCTGGCGTCTCGAAAGGTCGGAGAAGTCCATTCGGGCACTTCGTTTAACCGACCACATAAGGTTTTCATGTAACGCGGAAGTAAACAAGAGTCACGGTAGCGAAATGTTGCTGAATGCCTGAGTGCTTTCTCACATGGCATTTGGCACTAGGATCCGCTAGTTATCAGAGGTGTGGCGCGAGCAACAGCAAAAGTCAATTGTTGCGGTTTGAGTTCCTGCAGAAGGTCAACGAAAATTGTTGATGTGAGCAACGAAAATGCAGTCTCGTCCCGCCCAACCAGTGTTTTCGTGGTTGCCGCGCTTGTCCTAATTGAGGCCCTGGCTGTTCTGGCGTACGCCATCAGCTACATGTTGAACCTCGACACCAACGGAACAGTCAATATGGGCGGGCAGTTATTCATGCTGGCCCTGTGCTTGCTTCTTGCCGTTTGGCAAGGCTCGGTAGCTGTCAACTTCTTCAAGGGAAAAGCGTTCACTCGTGCTCCGATTGTCGTTTGGCAACTATTCCAGCTCATCCTCTCTGTTTCATTCCTGAGCTCCAATATCCCGATGGTGACGGCCGCGGCGGTACTTTCCATCGTGGTCGCCGGAACCACTGTGGTGATGCTCTTCGCGCCGAAGACCACCGCATTCCTCGGAGACCGGCCAAACCGCTGAATTGCCAGCAGATAATTCGTACGGAATATGAATCATCCGCGGTTTGCCTCGTTTGGAGATGACCGCGCACCAATAGTCTTTGGCTCCTTGATGAGGCACCTGATGGATTGGCTGCCAATTCATCGGTTGAAGATCTTGCGGATGATGGGCTTCGACAGCGACTACCTGGCGATCATCGAACCCGTTGGCGCTCAATCCCAGGTCGAAGGCCATCCTGCTGGACGGCGGAACGAATAGCGCGACACCGATTCCCCTCGAATTCAGAGCGTTCAAGAGCGGTGGCAACCGAGAGTCATTGGTGGTTTCGAGGAAGAGGCAAAGCAAGTCCTGCCGAACACGGTACGAGCCGTCCTCGAGAGAACGTACGAACCGTTCAAAGTCCGGTAGGCCGCAAATATGCGGGGAGTTCCAACGCACAGCGAGTACGGCAGTCAGCTGCCGGCGCTGTTGCGTATCGGGGCACAGCACAACAACCATCGGACCTGCTGGTCGAGGGACCGCCTCACCATCGAAGGGCGAGTATCCCAGAAAGTTTGCCGGTTGAAGGGCAGAACCTGAAGGCATCTGCCAAGCCGAAGGCACTTCGGGCCAGGTGCTTCCCGGGATTTCAGCTAATTGAACTTCGGTGAGTTGGAAGACCTGCGGAGGATGCCCCGAACTCAGCTTGACCCCTCGACCCGGCAAAAGCGAACAGGCCGGGATCTTGGGCCACATCATCTTTAATGACTCGGTAGCGTTGAATGGGAAGAACCATTGCTCTGTACAAAGACCGGTGGACTTCAACGCGTTTTGGTCGCGGTCAACTGAACAAATCACCATAGGCGATTGCGGGCCGCCGAAACGCAATAGCGTACCGAGTGCTTCGTCCAGGCGTTGGAAATGTTGCGGGTGGATATTGGACTGCAACTGGGCCAGTGAATGAACGAGAATGATCAATGCTGGATCACTGGGCATGGATTCCAGGAAGTCGACAGCATCGAAAAAGCCATAGGGATCCTCACCCGTGACAACCTTGACGTTTTCAGTGGCATCCGGGATCGGCGACGGACCGAAGCAAAGTATTTTTCTGGGCGAACGGGCGAGGGAAGCGAACAGGGTTCGGGCACCGGCTTCTGGCAAGCCGCAGATCAATGTTGATCGTGAACGGGCAGGGTCAAGAATCAAAGGTTCAAGCCGGGCCAAATGCAGATTATCTGCAACGCCGCAGTAAATCGTTCCTCGTTCCTTCCCATCCCACGTATCTGGCGAGTGCGTTGGTTCTGCTGGCCGAGGCAACGCTGGAGCAAAACCAGATACCGGGAGCTCCGAAGTGGACCACTGTGAGGAAAGTTCTGCTGCATGGTTTTGCAAGCGATCTCCAGCGACTGACGCGATGCTCTTTTCGAATCGGCACAACGGACGAAGGCTGAGATCTTGACGATTCCGCTCGAATAGTTCGCCGTGCAGTGGCGGCTCGATGGCCAGCTGGAATTGCATGTTCCTAGTGGGCTTGGAAGCGCCCTTGATGATCGCCTGTCCGGGGTGGAGGAGTTTGGACGCCTCGGTGGAGCCCACCAGTTCCACGGACTCACCCGGGTCGTTTACCCTCAATGCGATTGTCGTGTTTAAGTTCGCCTTGGTTTGTCCCGTCAAAGCGCCAGCCGGACGCTGCGTGCTGAGAATCAGATGGATTCCTAGAGCTCGACCCACCGCAGCTAAACGATCAATTCTGGCGCTGGCTTGAGGAAGCGTTTCGACGAAAACACGGAATTCGTCAATGACTACCAGCAAGCGAGGCAGAATCGGGCCTGATTCGTCGAGATCTTGATATTCCGCAATGTCGCTGCAGCCTTGTGCTGCCAGAAGCTCCTCGCGCCGCCGCACCTCATGTTCTAGTTGTTCCAACGTGCGCTGAGCCGCTGCCTCATCGAGGTCGCTTGCGAAGAGCTGGACATGGGGCAAACCTGCATAGACGCCTAGTCCAGCTCCACCCTTGAAATCAATAAGTGCGAAGGCAAGCTGAGTCGGCGGGTGGTTCCGGGCAAAATCAGCAATCAGGCGCCTGAGCGCTTCTGACTTGCCTGACCCTGTAGTGCCGCAAATCAGTACATGCGGACCATCCTCATGAAGATCAAGGAACACGTCCTCTTGCTGTTCATCGAGGCCCAGATGTGCCCGTACGGCTAGTGACGGGGATGCAATGGATTCTGCGTTCTTGGTTATTGCCTGCTTTTGCAGCTGCACATACTGCTGCACCATCCTGTCGAACCGCGAAAGGCTCAGCGTGCTTAGGTTCTGCAGCACTAAGCGTTCGTCGGGCAAACGCGAGGACACGGGGCTTGGAACAATCCAATTCTCCACGGATTCGGCCAGCACCGGTGAAACGCCCAGCACCAGGGCGCCGGAAATAGGTTGAGGTTCCTGGGCAGTGACGTACAACGTCGCCAGGTTGGTTTCCTCTTTCCTGGTGAAGCTCGATTCTTCGGGAATCGACAGGTGGGCCACGGAAACGTTGCTCACCAAAAGCAGCGACGCCGGAAGACACCTGACACTGGGATCGAGCACGAGCCGTATCTGGCCGGAATGTATGGCCGGGAGATAGCGTGCAAGTACTGCGGCCAGAATAGCCCCAGCGCTTTGCCCTTGTGCAGAATTCAGCTGCCAGACGCTCGGGGTACTCGGGAAAAATACTGGACCGAACCAGGGCGCGTCCGACTTCGTCTTCCTGAGGCTACGAAATACTTTGCGGATCCCCGTGGGATCAGAACGAGAGGTGTCCTGCGGAGACCACAGTCCCTCGCCCCAAACCAGTGGTGGTATCCGGGCATGCGACAGTCCCAAAGAAGCGGAATCCAGTCCGGCTACGAACGATTCTCCGAGAGCCGGAGAATATTTACTTCTCGCGATAATGGCGGAAGCTCGTTGCACTTCCATTTCCCTTTTCCATTCGCGACGCTCCACGAACAGTTGACCGGCAGGCACCATACCCATAAGGGCCGAAACGCCACTCAAGATCAGAAAGAGCATCGAACCGGTAACCAAGGCAAGCAAGACGCCGGAGATGATCGGAACGAATGCTGCGAGGACCAGAGCAATTAAGCGGGACAGCTCGGGCTTGGAAGGTACTTGGATTTCCAATTGTTCGGGGGTTACCAATTGACCGGATTGGGCGGTTAATGGATCGCCGACAGCGAATTCAGTGTTGCCCAGAAAGAAGCGCGATCCGTGTTCCAATTCCACGGACTCGCAGCGGCTGCCATCTGGCATGGCAAGTTGCTGCTCAGAGCAGGCTACCAGGCGCAAGCTCCGGGTTGTCACGAATAACTTCGCGTGAACCCGGGACACCAGCGGATCTTCTAACCATAATGGGGCGGTTCTGCCGATGACATGTTCTCCCTTTGTGAGCGGAATCCAGGCACCAGCGTCGGGGCCGCGAACTACATATAACTTGAGGCACGAAGCTGTGGTGCTTGTGGCGCGAACAGGTTGGGGCAATTCATTGAGCAGAAGACGTTCAGACGCATGCAGGATCCCCAACTCTTCTATCCGCGTTATTCCCGAATACCATCGTTGTCCCGGGAAATGCTGCTGCAGCAGTGCGGCGAGCTGCTCGCCCGATATTCGTCCGGACATGACAAGTTCGAATTGCCGCGGATGCTGGAATTTTCGGGAAATCAGAAGTAATTCATAGCGGACCATGAGGTCTCCTGAATGTAATGGAATGTTGTCGTTCCCATCTAAACCAGCATTGAGGGCGGCGCTGGAAGATAAGAATCTTGGTGTGGAGAAAGTACCAAGAACTATCCACAACTTCGGGAACCTCTTGAAAGCGGTCTCTGCTGCAGATAGCATCCCTTGTCATACGAATAGGTATGCTGCACCGACGACGCGCTCGCCGATAGTCCCCGAGATCGGGATCCTCCAGTAGGGAAGCCAAAGGAGTCAGTCGTGGATGCGCTGTCCATTGTCGAAGACGAAGTACGCGAGCTGGTTCGCCGGCGTGGATTGGACCCGGCAAAGCAGCCAGCGATGATCCGATCACTTATTGAAGAGGTCATTCGCGACTACGACGAACGCGCATTGCTTGGCGCCGTGCCTTCACTTGGATCGCTAGAGGCCGCCCAACGTTCAGTATTCGATAATGTGGCCGGGTTCGGAGCGCTGCAACCCTTATTGGATGATCCTTCTGTTGAAGAGATCTGGGTAAATTCTCCACATCAAGTATTTTGCGCCAGAGGTGGCCAAAGCGAACTGACCCACATACGCATGGAATCGGCAGAAATCGCGGCTCTAGTAGAACGCATGCTCAAAACGTCGGGCAGGCGTCTGGACCTTTCCCAGCCATTCGTCGACTGCCAATTGCCTGATGGGTCTCGTCTTCACGTCGTGATTCCAGACATCACCCATGAGCATTGGGCCATCAACATTCGTAAGTTCATTGCTCGCGCGGGAAAACTTGAAGATCTAGTTGAGCTGGGAGCCTTGAGCGAACAAGCAGCGAGGTTCCTTTCTACGGCGATCAGTGCCGGTCTGAATGTCATCGTTACTGGCCCTACACAAGCCGGCAAAACGACAATGCTCAACTGTCTGGCATCAGCGATCGGCCCCAGGGAACGCATTATCACCATCGAGGAAATCTTTGAGCTGAATCTTTCACTAAGAGATGTCGTTGCCATGCAAACTCGCCTCGCCAATCTTGAAGGCACCGGTGAAATCACGATGCGCCGGCTGGTCAAGGAGGCCTTGCGCATGCGCCCGGAACGGATCATTATCGGCGAGGTCCGCGAAGCAGAGTCCTTGGATATGCTCATTGCCCTGAACTCGGGAATCGCGGGGCTATGTACCTTGCATGCGAATTCTGCCCGCGACGCTATCACAAAAATTTGCACTTTGCCGTTGCTTGCAGGACCAAATATCACCAGCGACTTCACCATCAAGACCGTGGCTGCATGCATTGACCTTGTGGTTCATTGCGTGCGGAGTCCACAGGGCCATCGCTATGTCAACGAGATTCTCAGCGTGCGCAACCGCGTGGAGGAAGGGCAAATTGAGTCCTCGACGCTATTCGAGCGGCAAGCCGATCGCCTGCTGCCGGCTCGGGGAGCCGATTGGTCCCATGAAAAGTTTGATGTCGCTGGAATCAATATTGCCGAATTGATGGCGGTGTAGCGGTGGTTGCTTTCTTTGCTCTCCTTGGCGGGCTAGGCATTGCCCTCATGGTTGACTGGTTGCTCTTCGCCCCGTGGGCAAAATCGCCCAAACGTAGCTCGGCCATCAAGAATGCTCTTTTGCATGCAGGAATGAGCAATCTGGCTCCGGCAAAATTCATCGTGATTTGCCTGGTCTGCGGGCTGACTTCCGCGTTGGTGACGTTGGGACTCACCGCTTCGTGGCTCTTCGCCTTGGTGTTTAGCATCTTCGGTTCATTCGCACCATGGGTCTACCTGCGCCATCAAGCCACCAAGCGCCGCACAGCATTGCAAGAACAATGGCCAGAGGTGGTTGATCACTTGCGAAGTGCCATCCGGGCGGGCCTATCTCTTCCCGAAGCATTGAGCCAATTGGCTGTCGTCGGCCCGCAGGTATTGCGTCCGCTATTTCGGGATTTCGCATTGGACTATCGAGCCACAGCGAACTTCTCCGTGGCGCTGGACCAGCTGGGCGAACGCTTGGCAGACCCGGTAGCCGACAAGATTCTCACGACATTGCGGATTACGCGTGAAGTCGGGGGCACCGACTTGGGGCATACGCTCACAACTTTGTCGGCATTCTTGCGCGATGACGTGAGAACACGAGGGGAACTCGCTGCCCGCCAATCATGGATTGTCTCGGCAGCGCGTTTGGCAGTCGCCGCGCCATGGATCTTGCTGTTGGTCTTGGGCACCCAGGAAGCTGCGAAGGATGCATATATGACGTTCGGGGGAGTGATAGTGCTATGCCTGGGCATGCTGGTTTCCCTCGTTTGCTATCGAATCATGCTCCGGCTGGGCACCTTGCCAGTAGAAGAACGAGTCCTGGCATGAACAGCTATACACCGTGGGCGGCGCTTTGCGGTTTGGGACTTGGCATAGGCCTTTGGCTGGTCTTTGTGAACCTGCCGGGCTGGCGAAGAATGGCCTTCGCTGATCGTATTGCGCCCCATGTTCGCGTTGGCGTTCGAAGCTCACGCATGCTGGAAGACTCATGGCACTCTGACTCCGGGCACTCGGCTTTAGGCCAACTCGCTGCCCCCATGTTGCTGCAAATCAAGAAGCTGGCTAGCCTACACAGTCCTTCGGCAAGTACTCTTCGGAAGCGTCTGAACGCTGCCGGATTGGACATGAGCGTAATTGACTACCGGTCTCAAGAAATTGTTTATGCTCTGGCAGGCCTAGTAGCAGGATCTGCGCTCATGGCCTTTGCCGCCGTTCAGTATCATGTCTCTTTGATCCTATCGGTGCTAGTCGTTATTGGTTTCGGGATTGTTGGCTATGCATTGCGTGGTTGGTGGCTTGGCGAACAGATCCATCGGCGGGCCAGGAAAATATTGACTCAGTTTCCAACCGTGGCCGAAGTGCTGGCGCTAACTGTCGGCGCAGGCGAATCAACCACCGGGGCCATCGAAAGAATTTCACGAATCTGCCACGGGGTGATCGGTGACGAATTCACCAAGACTTTGAACGACATTCACGCAGGCACACCGATGGTCCAAGCGATGCAGAATATGTCCGACCGGATGCAAGTTGGAGCCATGACGCGATTTGTCGATGCAATCGTTGTTGCAACAGAGCGAGGCACACCATTGGCTCAAGTGCTCAGAGACCAAGCACAAGATGTCCGCGATGCGTCCAAACGAGAACTTATGGAAGTTGCAGGAAAACGCGAGATTTCCATGCTGGTACCGGTCGTGTTCGGAATTCTTCCTCTCACGATCGTTTTCGCCGTATTCCCCGGTCTGGCGTTATTGGAGATGAGTTATTGATCGGAGCATAGAAAAGCTTGAATCTCCCACTTTGAAATCCTTTAGCAAGTTAGAAGGGCCGTCATGAATCACATACAAGAAATGATGCTCAAACTGGTATTGCAAATCACTGCAACCGGTGAACTACTCTTTCGTAAGGTTTCCCCGAAACTCAGGGATAGCAGAGGCGACGTGCCCGGATGGGTCATGATTACACTCATGACTAAGCTCTAATTGCTCCTATGATCTGACAAGGCAACTTTCTCCCAGCGGGCGACAATTCGCACCTCAGCTCGCGGCCGTCCAGGCTTCACTAAGATCCTCGCCACCACTCGGGCCAGCAGCTCTCGCTTCACCTCAGCCGGCATCTCACCCCACTGCTCCATCAAATCAGGCGGCAACTTCACGGGCTCAACCCGGGACTCGACGCGCGCCGCCATCAGTTGATCATCCAAAGACTTCTTTTCACCGAGCCACTGATCACGCATCCGCTCATACACTTCCTGCGGAACCGTCCCGTCCACCAGCTTCTCCGTCAGCCCTTCCAACCGGGCCTCAACCTTCATCAGCGCTCGCCGGAGGTGTGGGGTAGGGTCTGTAGCTTTCGGGACGGTGGGTGCGCTGTTGGTTGCCTGGTTGATTTCGTCGGCTAGGTCGGACAGCCAGGGGAGTAGGGTGGCTTCGATGGTGGTGTTCATGACGTAGCCGCCGGGGTGGAGTTTCCATTGTGCGGCCCCGCTACAGCGGTATTTGAGGGTGTGGTCTGAGCCAAAGAGGCCGGCATACATCCCGTGGCCGCAGAGCTCGCAGAAGATCAGGCCGGTGTACGGGTATTTGCCTTTGGTGCTGGATCGGGTGACCCTGCGGCTCTTGCGGCGCACCTGGAATTGTTCCCATGTTTCTTCGCTGATCAACGGTTCGTGGATCCCTTGGCGGACTTCTCCTTTGGAGATGAACCGGCCTGAGGCGAAGGGGTTGTCCATTACACGGCGTACGGTGTTTGCTGACCAGATTCCGGGCTTCGGCCCAGTGTAGCCTTCCCCTGGCTTTGTGGGTCCGGCATTGAGGTAGTCGGTGATCTCGTAGAAGGAGGTACCGGTGACGTATTTGCGGTAGCACTCTTGAAGGATTGGGCCTTCGACGGGGTGCGGGGTGAATCCTATGGCCTTGTCGTACTGGTAGCCGAAGCGTTTCTTTCCGGTGGCTGGCAGGCCTTGCTCGATGCGGCGCCGGTGAGCTTCTTTCCAGGTGTCGCCGATACGCTCGGATTCGAAGGCTGCGAATTCTGCGAGCATGCCGCGGGCGAAGCGTCCGGTGGACGTGCTCACGTCGACTTGCTCGGTCGCTGATTCGATGCGACCGCCGGCCGC
>NZ_JBLVOJ010000009.1:345467-359881 GCF_053543715.1 Glutamicibacter sp. AGC46 | reverse complement strand
CGTAGGCTCCACCGTCAGTTCCGGAGTCGGCTCAACCGTCGGTTCAGGAGTCGGTTCCGGAGTCTGCTCAACCGTAGGCTCCACCGTCAGTTCCGGAGTCGGCTCAACCGTCGGGTCAGGAGTCGGTTCCGGAGTCTGCTCAACCGTAGGCTCCACCGTCAGTTCCGGAGTCGGCTCAACCGTCGGTTCAGGAGTCGGTTCCGGAGTCTGCTCAACCGTAGGCTCCACCGTCAGTTCCGGAGTCGGCTCAACCGTCGGTTCAGGAGTCGGTTCCGGAGTCTGCTCAACCGTAGGCTCCACCGTCAGTTCCGGAGTCGGCTCAACCGTCGGTTCAGGAGTCGGTTCCGGAGTCTGCTCAACCGTAGGCTCCACCGTCAGTTCCGGAGTCGGCTCAACCGTCGGTTCAGGAGTCGGTTCCGGAGTCTGCTCAACCGTAGGCTCCACCGTCAGTTCCGGAGTCGGCTCAACCGTCGGTTCAGGAGTCGGTTCCGGAGTCTGCTCAACCGTAGGCTCCACCGTCAGTTCCGGAGTCGGCTCAACCGTCGGTTCAGGAGTCGGTTCCGGAGTCGAATCAAAAGTAGATTCAGAGATGTCTTCAGGCGACGGCATAGCCGCTGGCACATGTGTCAGCGGGACAAATAGATTACTGAATGGCGACTCCACTTGGTTTGTGATTGCTGGATCGTCCTTCGCATCAGGAACAATTTGCCCAATCATGTCTCGTAAGAACATGGCACGGCTCATTACGACGGGTGGCTGGGCCCCAGCTATCGGGGCTTCAACACCTTGCACCTGCGGCTGGGTCTGGTCCGCGCTGGACGGTGCGGCCCGTTCCCTTTCCTCCTGAACAATCAGTTTCGGTATCAGGCCGATAGCGGACGCGGTTACGGCGACGCTCACCAACCCAATGCCCAAAGTGACGGCCAGGCTGCTTCCTCCCGTTATGCTCAATCCGGCGCCCGATGCATCAGCGGATGCTGTACCAGCAGTAGCTCCCGCAGACACCGTTGCTGAGGCAGCTGAAAATCCCATTCCAGCAATACCTCCCGAGGCAGGAATCCCCAGCGCAGTTATCCCGCCAACAAACAGAGGAAGGACATAAGCGCGCAACGTGGCACCGATTTCGTTCAATTCCCCGAACACTACTGCGCAGTTCGGGCACGATTTCAAATGCTCTTTGACATCACGCTCGTTCCGGATCCCCAACGTACCTCGGATAAAGGCAGGCAAATGCTCTCGAATGTCGGCGCAATTTGCAGGCACCCCAGACTGACCATTCATGTGCGCGGCCAAGTAGGCTTCACGCAATCCCTCGCGCGCCCGTACCGCCAATGCTGAAACCGCGTTGGGTGTCATTCCTAGAATTGGCGCGACGTCTCTCGGCGGCAGTTCCTCTACTTCGGTGAGCCACAGCACCGTCTTCCAGCGTTCGGTCAAGGCATTGAACGCAGCGATAGCAAAGTTGGATTCATGGCGTTCCATCGCTTTGTCCGCGTGTGCATCGCCTGGAAGGAATTCCTGGACATCCTCGACAGCAATTTGCTTCGTGGCCGACTTATTCCTGGAAAAAGCTTCACGGGATACCGCAGTCATTAAATAGGCGCGGAAGAACTCATCCGGCCCTGCCCCACGCTCGATGATGCGGAAGACCCGCAAGAAAGCTTCAGAGACAACATCCTCGGCGTCGGAAGGAGAGTTCGTATGCCTGAACGCTACATTCAGCGCCACTTGCTTGTGCCGTCGATACAGGTGGTCCTGGGCTTCGCGGCTTCCTGTCCTAACACCACGAATTAAATCTGCATCGCCGACTTCAGTAAAGCGTGCCCCAGAATCAATTGTCACTACGTCCCCATAACGTTTCGTGCGACAAGGCAGGTGCTCGCAGCCGCCCCCCAAAGATTCCCCAACCCCTGGGGCCGACTAACGGCAACCTGCGCCCCGTCGACGATGCCGCCCGAGTTTGGGCGCCACTTTCATCCTCTAGAACATATCAGGATTTTTCCAATATATCTGTGAAATGGACCTGAAAATCCCGAAAGGTGGGCGAGTTCCATCCCCCAAATTTGCAACTCGCCCACCCGTCAGCACCTTCCCCATAAGACAACTGGACGTCTCGAAACCTCATAATTCCTTGTTGCCCAGTTCAGCGCCTACACCACTTAGATACGCGGAAAAGGGAATCATGACGCAAGAATCCGTATTAATTTTGGAATTTTTTCTTCGAGCCGGAGTTCGTATAGATTCCACGGCTGGTCCGCATCCTGGCGAGTAGCAGGAAATTGGCTCGAAGCTCCCTCCAATGCGGACCCTACGCTGTCGTCCATCAACGAAGTGGGGTAGCGGAGACATGCAGCAACGAATGGCCCTCGGCATTTCGCAGTTCCTTGCTCACGGATCTGCTGTGCATGGAGCCTGCGCCTTCCCAACGCCCGATTTCCAAGGAATAATTTTCAGGTTCCTGCTTCATGTACCGCTACACCAATTCGTCTGTCGAAACGCGATTGGACGATGCGATGCCCCGAAAATTCCAGATGTTCAGGCGGTCAACAACGTTCAGAAGCTGCCCGTAATCCTGGCCGGGATCAGGACGTCCCCCTCGGATCTTCGTTGGCAGGTGATCGCACATCCATGGTGAGCACCGGACCGGCTTCGTCCAGAGTTCCAGCCACTTTCTTCATGATGGAGGTGACCGGGTTTGACCGCTATAGGTAGATTTAATCTGACATAGAATCGATCGTTCCGTCAGCCGACCTCGGCCAATCAGGGCACTCGCTGAACTTCGCGAAATTCTCCAAGTCGTCATCGCCGAACGCGCAACTGGGAAACATCAGCTCGGTGACGTTGATGCCATCGCGCACTTAGCGCCGAACGACTTCACTAACCAGCTCGACAAGCCTGGTATCAAGCCCACCCTCTTTCCACACCGAAATGCTTGCCAGTTTTCGGAAGGATGCCCCTCTCAGGAAGTAGAAATAGCTGCGAGAACGTCCATCCACCAGTTAATCCGACGTGGGCGGAGGCTATGCCAAATTGGACACCGGACAACTCATCGACGCCCTTGGTCGGGCCTAGGATAGCGGCCCCGAATGCGCCCATCGAAATGCATGAGAGCAAACTTTATTACGAAATGTTACTATGTCCAAAGATGACTATTCATCAACTCCTTGGTAGGTTGATCCCGAATCATACATTCAGGTGTGGGGGCCTGGATTTATTACCTTGGGGATTTTTCGTTAAACGCTTAATGCGAGTTCTCTCTGGTTTTGTTTCCTTTTCCTAGTGACATTCTTCCCCACGCCTTTCATCAGTTGGGGAACGATAAATGCTGGGCAAGCACTACGAGAATCGTCGCACTCGCAAAAGTAACGGCAGAACCAAGTTGCCTAGCGGCCTGCCAGCGCCAAGAAACTCCCAAGGCCGGGATGTTCTTCAGCACCGAAGAGCTCGGAACTGGCTCATTTTCTGCGTAGCTCTCGTTGCAATCGGAAGCCTAAGTTTTCAGCACTCCGGGGCCGCATTTGCCACGCCATTGTCCAGCACCACTTCCGACACTGGCGAACTTTCAGTAATGGCATCCCAGAGTCCAGCGTCCACTGCCGGCCCTGAAGTTTCCGAATCTGCGCAGCCATCGGGCTCCTCCTTGGAAGAGTCGTCCGGTATAACCGACGAATCGCTCCCCTCGGCTCTCCTGAACAATCCTTCGGAAACACCAGCGCCGTCCCCCTCCAGCTCGAAGTCGGTCGAGTCAACCACTGACCCTGAGCCAGAGCCAAGTTCTTCGGAACCAACAGCCAAAGAGTCGGGTGCTTCCGTAGTGGAGTCCAGAGCTCTTAGAGCTGCGGCAACCTATTCCCCAATCTGTGGTCCCGGATATGTCTACGGGCTGACCTCTGCTGGACAAATCCGTGCCGTCGCACCAGGTGGAGCTGTTTCAAACCTGGGCAGTGCTGTCAACCAGGCAAACATGCAGATGAACGGCCTAGGAATCGGTGCCGGCGGATCCACAGTATTCGCTTACCACCGCAGCACGGACACGCTAGGTGCCACGGTTTACCGTTTCGACGTCAACACAGGTTCCTGGTCCACCACCGGCGCTGCGGTAAACTCCAGCACGCTGAATCGTTCGGCAGTATTCGTTGCAGGAGCAGTCGATCTGGGCACCGGTCGCTATTACATCGGCGGCTACACCCCTACCGGCAATAGCACACGGTCATTCCAGCTATGGGAATACAATCCTGCGACAAATGCGATCTCTTACAAAGGGCGGATCGCTACAGATACTGGATCCACCGCTGCGGCGAACGGCGACATGGGTTTCGATGCGAACGGAAACCTCTTCGTTGTCCGTGGCTCCGGAAGCACTGCGACCATATACTCTGTGACGGCAGCTAATCTGGCGTCTGCGAATGGCGGAATTATCACTTCGTCAGTCAGTAACACGGTTAATAACACCACGACCAACGTCAACGGTGTGGCCTTCGACGCCGACGGCAAAGGATATCTTAGCTCGGGCGATATTGTGCAATCCTATGACATGCCCGGCTGGAGCAATCCGAAAACCGTCGTGAGCACGAATTTCGGCGGAAGTACGGACCTCGCATCATGCGGATCACCGCCGACCATCACCATTGAGAAGTTTGTTGAAGGTGGACGTGTAGCATCAGGTGATCAATTCGGTTTGTCCCTACGCCAGGGAAGCGCTAGCGGCACTGTCATCGGCACGGCAACAACTACTGGCAACGCTAATGGGCAGCAGCCCGAGCGTGTTGGTCCCCTGCCGACTGTACGCAATGTCGAACTGCATTTCGCGGAAACCGCCGCAGGAACCACAACCCTAAGCAACTACGCCTCTAGCTACCGTTGTCTGGTCGATGGCGTTCAAACCGTTCAAGGCACAGGTACTGCAGGAAAAATCACGATTCCTTCCAGCGGCCAAGCAGTGGAATGCCGGTTCTACAATTCACCGCTCATCGCGCAAGTGAACGTCCACAAGCAAGTCACCGACTCAAAAGGTGAGAACCCTCAGCCAGGAAGGAACTGGACTGTAGGCGCTGCTGCGCAATCTGTAACCGGCTCCGTATCTTCTAGCCCATCAGCAACTACGCAGCAGACGAATGCGGAAGGAACGTCCTCATGGCGTTTCCAATTCGGTGCAAGCACCCACAGAGCTGACCTGAAAGTACGCGAAGTCATGCAGGACGGTTACAAATTCGCTAGCGGAAAATGCGACGTGACCAAGCTTGACGGAACCAAAACGACTATCACTTTGACCGGTCCGGATAACAACCCTGCAGCTGGAATCGTTCCCGGGGACGTAGTTGACTGCACGTTCGTCAACAGCTTGAAACCGGCAAGCGTATCAATCGGAAAGCACCTTCAGGATTTCAAGGGACAGAACCCTAAACCAGCCAACAACTGGACCGTAGGCGCCACCCTGGCAGCCGGAAGCAGTTCTGGAACCAGCATCAGCACCCCGGCAACCGCGCTGACTGGTGCCGATGGCGAGGTCGCGACACCATGGGCTATTAATTTTCCGAACAATCCTACGGCCACTGCCAACGTGACTATCAGCGAGACCATGCAGACCGGGTACGACTTCGTCAGCGGTGTGTGCTCGGTGACTAGTGCCGGCGGAGCCAAAGCAGAAAAAAGCCTCTCTTCAGCGGCTTCAGTCCTGACAGGTCTTAAACCAGGTGACGTTGCTGAATGCACCTTCACCAATAAGCCCAAGAGCGGAGCAGTTCTCTGGGAAAAGATCGACGAGGCCGGCAAGGCCCTCTCCGGATCGCAGTGGACGCTCACCGGGCCATCGAATTTCAATGGCGGGCAGGGGCTAGCAATCCAGGACTGCACCGCGCAGGAAGCTTCTTCGTGCACCGGTGCAGACCGTGATCCGCGGGCAGGCGGCTTCAAGATACCTGAATTGCCATGGGGAGAATACCAGTTGGAAGAAACCAAAGCACCAGCTGGCTATTACCCACTCGAAAACCCACTCGTGTTTGAAGTATCTGCCGATACCCTGACTCTCGACCTCGGCCCAATTGAGAACACCCGGCGCGAGGGCCCGGCAATACCACTGACTGGCGGGCTAGGCAGTGATTTCTACAGCATGCTCGGTGGCGGGATCCTGGCCGCGGGTCTTGTTGGTGCAGGGCTTATCCGTCTGCGCAAACGCCGTCAGGGGGTTTCATAACATCAATACCTCCTTGTAAAACCCGCATCATGCGCACACTAATCCCTCATCTCGAATCCACTCGAAGAACAATTCATCAGTCCACCCGAACCCGATGCGCGGTGAGGGAACGAAAGGAAAACGGAAAAACAATGACCGTTAAGAATCCGCTCCTAAGGCGCGCAACCGCCGCCATTGGAGCCATCTCGATCGCAGCTAGCGGGCTGCTGCTTCTTGGTTCACCTGCCTTTGCAGCTGTGGGTCCCGACCAGCCGGGCGCTCCGTCTAGCGGCACCCTGACGGTGAACAAGTATTCGGGTTCACCCGTTGGTACTGGGGAAACTCCTGACCCCGAAAACTTGCTTGATGGGGTTGAATTCACCGTGCAGCAGGTCGGTAAGCTCAACGCAGGGAATTCATGTGATCCAATCGATCTGTCTGCGGCTACCGACTGGAACGGCTTGAACGGATTGTTCAACTCAGCACCAGCTGCTCCTTCCGCGCCGTACTGCTTGATTTCAGGTACCGATGTTGCCCAGTCGACAGTGGATGGCTCTACTGTTTTCAACTTGGACTTAGGTGTCTACTTCGTTCGCGAAACTGACCCAGGCCAAAACAACATCGTCTCCAAGGTCCCGGACTTCTATGTTTCGATCCCTACCTCTGAAGGTGCCGAAGGCAGCGGCTGGAACTACAACGTAGTAGCCGACCCGAAGAACCAGATCCTGGATGAACCAACCAAGACCATCGATCCTGCACAGTCCGAACTGACCGTAGGCAGCGATGTGACCTGGACGCTGAACGTTCCAGTACCTACCCTTAACAATGGCGAGAAGTTCACTGAAGCCATCGTTCGCGACGCCCTCGATTCCCGCCTGCGCTACGTAGCTGACTCGACAGTTGCCACGGTCGGCGGTACGCCACTTGTTCAAGGAACCCACTACAACGTCACTGGAAACGCCGTGTGGACCTTCACCGCAGCTGGCCGCGCAGTGCTCGATGCGAATATGGGCGAAAGCATCGCTCTTAGCTTCGACACCACCGTGCTTTCTGTCGGCAACGGGGCTATCCCGAACGACGATTACAAGAGCACCTTCAACGGCACCACGGTTCCAGGCGAACAAGTTCCTTACACCTATTGGGGACAACTCTCGATTCTGAAGACCGATGATTCCAAGCCCAACGCGCTAAAGCTGGCAGGCGCTGAGTTCCAGGTCTTCAACCTCACCGGTGAGACCTGCCCGGCAGAAGCTCCAGCTAATGGCACCGTGGCCACCGGCACCTCCGATGCCAACGGTCTTGTGCAGTGGAGCCACACCACCCCAGCCAGCAGCCCTCTGGGCCTTTGGATCACCAACGTTGACAACGGTCCAGCGGCGCCTGCCCCATCCAAGGACTACTGCGTTTATGAAACTGTGGTTCCAGCTGGCCACACCGCAACGCCAATCGACAATCCTGTCACCATCACCCCGGGTGAGAACAATGTCAATTCGATGACCGTGGTGAACGCCAAGACTGAAGGTCCAGATCTTCCGATGACCGGTGCTCAGGGCACGATCCTGCTGACCGTAGGCGGACTGGTAATCGTTGCGGCAGGCGGAGGACTCCTCCTCGCAGCCCGTCGCCGTAACAACAAGCAGGATGCCTAAGCTCCAGCTGGCCTGAACGTATAAAGGCCCAGAATTTGGCGGCGGTGCATTCATGTGCCGCCGCCAAATCTATTTCACCACCTATGAGGAAAACTAGTGAGTACATCGAGACTTAGGCGTCACGCACCGCACAGCGGGCGCCATCGGAGTTGGAAGCTGCCCTGGCTGGAGAGCCTCGCGGCCATCCTGATCCTCGCAGGAGTCATGACTTTCATGTATCCTCGCACGGCGTCATGGTTCTCGCAGCGCGAGCAGTCCCGCGTGACTGAGATGGCGCTCAACGAGATGCGAGAAGCTCCGACCAATGACGCAACATATCGGGCAGAACAGATTAGCCGCGCCCATGAGTACAATGACGCCTTAGCTAGTGGCGCGGTATACCGGGCCAATGAGAACATCGCCAGCAGTGACATCAACGTCGCTGAAGAAAAGTTGGACTACGATTCAATGCTGGACACCACCGGCAACGGGTTCATGGGGCGCCTTCGATATGAATCTCTCGACATTGACCTTCCTATTTACCACGGCACAAGTGACGAAACACTGCAACGCGGCATTGGCCATCTGGAGGGAACTTCGCTGCCGGTCGGTGGAAATGAAACCCGTTCTGTATTGACAGCGCACCGCGGACTACCGGAATCTACGCTATTCACCCATCTGGATCGGGCACAGATCGGAGACCGCCTAACTGTTTCGGTGCTCGATCAGACTTTAACCTACGAAGTTGTAAAAACGGTGGTCATTGACCCAGACGAAACCGAAGCTATACTCCCTGTCGCCAATACCGACATGCTGACACTTGTTACCTGCACTCCTCTCGGGCTGAACAGCCACAGGATTCTCGTCAATGCAGTGCGAGTAACACCGACTCCACCAGCAGATGAACTCGCCGCAGCAGAAAAATCCGAACTACCTGGCTTTCCGTGGTGGGCCGTAGTCCTGAGCGCTGTGCTTCTAGCGGCAGTTGCATTCGTCTGGCGCGCTGGCTACGCGCAGGCCAACAGACATACCCGCGCCTCGAAGCGCATGGCTGAAGAAAACACATGAGTACCATTTGCTGTTTACGGCTTCCAACAGCATGCAGAGTTAGAAGTATTCCGATAACAGCCAAACCTCTCACGAGAGATACGTCTTCGGTATCTCGGCTGAGCGCCCATCCAATCAAATACGCCGCGGATAGTTCTCCGACACGACAATCAAGCAGGAATCATGGATTCTGACAAACAGTTCGTTCCATACTCGCTCACTATCCGGATGGAAGATGATGATTCCAGCTACGCCTTGTATGAAGCGCTGAAAAGATACAGAGATGGTTTGTTATCGGGCCCATCGGAATCACCGGAAATCCTTAGTTCCGTCACTCATTTGATCCAGGTGGTCGAAGAAGCATGGGAAGAATCGCCGAATGGTGATGACACACTGGTATTGGGAGACTGAATGCCAGCCAATGGTCTGCTTGGGAATCTACGGCCTGTAATGCTGAAGAAGAACACTTCTTGGGTGTGTGGCTGCATAACCAGCATCAGTCCCTTGATGAGAAGACCCCCGCTGTCAATGCACACGGGGTCTTCTCATCGGCAAGGAAAGCAACCCGCAAGTTTTTGGGGAAAACCAGCGGGCCCACTGGGAATCGTTATTCTTGGGGGAAAAAACGATTCGCCGCCCAGTGGTTGGATCTGAAAATCTAGCAAACGAAACTATCCTAGCTGTAAATCCGTATCTCCGGTTTGCCGACATGCTGGACCGCACGATAAGCGGAGGATTCCGTACCATTTTTGCTGCCAGCGGTGCATGTCGTAACGCATAGAACCTCGAGAATGCGGGCCCGCAGGATCTTTCTGTAGTTCTCATGTCGCTTTGGCTTTTCCAAGAGGCAAATCGGCAGCGCCGTCCAGGCTGCTTATTTGCTCAATGAAACGTAGTCGTGAACCTTGTACGGTGCGGTGTCGGTGAAAGTGGAGAAGAACGTCTGATTCCCTCCCCAGCCCAGGATACTCCGTTCTTGGTGACCCATTGCCAGGTGGCGGTGACCGCAACAGTCTGGCTCGTGGCGCTCTGCCATCAGCTTCACCGAGGGCTTGCTGGTCGCCTTCTTTTCTGCGGCTGTCAACCATTCAACACCGGTCGCGGGCCGTTCCGAGCCGATGACCTCTTTGTCCCGTTCGCTGGTCATGAGCTTGCGGGCGCGCAGTTCAGCTGCGGTGCGGTTGAAGTCCTTGTTCGGTTTCCAGGTGGTCATGAACATTGCTGCTTTGCTTGGCCAATTCGATTTTGGCGGGATCATCCACAGCATCCCCGTGCTTGGGGCCGCTGCTTAGGGAGGGGCTACTGGCAGTTGGTGTCCGCATAGCCGTCATGGGCGGGAAACTGATAGGTTCGGCGTCTGTTCCCGCACTGGTGCATCCGGCCAGCTCTGTAACGCGTGCCGCCACCAGGGCGAGGCTCATGAGTTTGGGGGGCTTTGGATGTTCACTTTTTGCTGTCGAAGGATCGATACCGGGTCATAGGTATTGCCGTTGTTGATTGCTGGGCGGTCGAAACCTGAGGTTTTCGGGTTGTTGGTCTGGAGGTGGACGTGGATGCCGCTGGAATTGCCGGTAGCACCCGGTTTGCCCAGCGGTTTTCCCTTCTCACCACATTCCCGGTTTTGACCAGCAGGGAGTGACCTTGGGCTTCGTGGAACTCGAATTCCGAATACAATGCTTCGGTCAACTGGGCGACGATGTAGTTGCCATTGGAGTCGTAGAGCTTGTCGATCTTGCCGACTCTGGCATACGTGATTTTCATGTCCGTGGGATCGTGGAAGTAGGGGTCTGATCCTGCCAGGTAAACGCCTTCCTGCATCATCAGGAAAGGCATGCCACAGCAGCTGGCCAGCGGGCACGCACGCGGCCCGAATGGAGAGGTCATCCTCGAATTGGGCATGAGGTGTGCCCATTCATCCGCTTGCAGGTCACCCCAAAGTTGGAACCACCAGGGGCTTCGCAGGTTGAGGAATAGCCCTGCTGCGGGGTCTGCTGAGGGTTTGGTTGACACGAAGGTTTATTCTGCCAGAGCGACAGACTCGAACATTGTAGCCTCGAACTGGCTCGCGGTCATTTTCCCCAAAACCTCGTCGCCTGCTCTTGCGGTTATACCTCCCCTCCAGGTACCCAACAATGGCCAGACGAAGTTCCTGGCGGGAGGACCACCAGCGACGGTCCAACACGTTCTTCTGCAGCATGTTGAAGAACGACTCCATAGCCGCATTGTCACCAGCTGCCCCAACCCTGCCCATCGAACCAACCAGCCCCTGACGCTCGAGAGCCTGGGTGAATTTCCTGGATCGGAATTGGCTGCCACGGTCGCTGTGAACTGTGACCCCACACGGATGGCCTCGGTGCGCCACTGCCATTTCCACGGCGTTGACAGCCAGTTGGGCGTTAATCCGCGAATCCATTGAATAGCCAACGATTCGGTTGATGAAGACGTCTTTGATCGCGCATAGGTATAGCTTTTCCTCACTCGTGTGGTGCTCGATGATATAGGTCAACCACAACTGGTTGGGCCGCTCGGCGGTGAAGTTCCGCTGCACTAAGGTCATCATGCACCACAGGGCCTGCCGGAACGTGCTTGCGCTTGTGTTGACTGATCACTAAGCGGATTGCAGCCTCACGACACAGCCTCCACACCCGCCGCTCAGAGACGGGGTTCTTCAGCCACTTGTAATACGCCTGGGTGCTGAATCCCAAGACCCGGCGCGTCACCGCCACAGAAATGCGTTTACTGCCTGTTCTGGCGACTAATTCTTGGACGAACGGGCCCAATATATTGGGCAACGGATGTGCGGCTGGGATAAGTAAGCTGCAGCCTTGCGCGGCACTTCGTTCTCCATTTCGAGCTCCCGGATCCGTTTGAGAGCTTGGAGCATTACATTGCATTCGCCAGCATCGGAGGATGGGGCGAATCCGTGGGATTGGTAGCGGGCATCGCGGACCCAAGTTTGCAGTGCTGTCGTTGAGACTCCCAGATCCGCAGCGACTTGTTTCTGCGACATCCCTGATTCGACAAGAGCGGCTGCGGCCTTCTTGAATTCTTCGGTGAAGATTCTTGGCATGGTTTTTGTTCCACGTTTGCGCATAACCAAAGCTTGGTCATGCGGTCGAAGTGTCAACCAAGCCCTCAGCACACCGCATGCCCGGGTGCAAGCACCACTGCGGCATGGAGCTGCGGGTCTTGGGCTAGCTGCAGGGAAATCTTCTCGAGTTCTTCCAGCACCTCGAAGGGCCGCTCCGAGAAATCATGGACGACACCCCTCCGGTCCCCATCCAGGATTTCGCGAACCAGGTCCGTCCGGTTTCGGGCGCTGCGCGCACCAGCAAGAGACGTGATTCGGGATCTGCCCAGCGCAGGAAGCGTGGCAAGGCCGGGTGCACCCGGGTTGCTTCAACCACCGCTATACCTCCAGCCCGTTATCGCGTGGGCCAAGCCAAGTGCGGCCCTGCATGGGCTTGAGACTACCAATCTCGTCTTTGACTAACTATCCCGTTGCGTCCGGCCGAATCCCTGTCTTCATCTGCTGTCCTCTAAACCGCGCTTCAAGGCCCCGGTCCGGCGCAGGTCCCCGAGCGCCGAAAGCACTTCAATCCGCGGTGCTGGAAGTTTCCGGGTACCGCTTGCTGGACTCGGAGCCTCATCACGCTCGGCCGGACGCTGATCAGCTGGAGTGCCGTTGGCATGACGGCGCCAATGGGCATAGGTCTTGAGCCCGAAGGCAAGGAGCACAGCCATGAGGATTGCGCCGAAGACCAGCGACGCCTGGACCACTTCGCCCAACGCCAGATCGTCGACTTCTTTGCTCATTATCGAAGCAGCAGTAATCGCGTTCATACCCATTTCCTGTGTTCAGAGTGACGGCTGCTCTATCCCCATAGTGCTGACAGTCTATGAGCTGGGCAGCCCAATCCTTTACCGCCACATCCAATCGATACCTGTTTGTTATGCGCCAGGGAAATAGCCTGCGTACCACCGGTGAATACGCTGCGAATCTGTGGTGGCCAAAGCACGCCGGGGCTATTATTGCCCACGGCGCAGCAGAGCCCCCGTCCTGCGGACAGGGGCTTTGCGAGGTACCGGTTCCTAGCTCTCGCGGCGGATCAGCTGACCCGTTGGATTCTGGAAATCCACATCGGTCCCGGCAATGATGGACCGGCGGACTACGCCGTTCAGGGTCTTGCCCTGGTACGGGGAGATCGGGTTCTTGTGGTGCAGCTTCTGGACGTCCACCTCGAAGGTGTCCTCCGGAGCGAAGACCGCGAAGTCCGCGTCCTTGCCTACCTCGATGCTGCCCTTGGAGCCCAGTCCGGCAAGCTTCGCGGGATTCAGGCCCATCCACTGCACGACCTGTTCCAGCTTCAGTCCGCGCTTCTTCGCCTCGCTCCAGATCAGCGGCAGCCCCAGCTGCAGCGACGCCACCCCGCCCCAGGCCACGCCGAAGTCGCCGTTCTCCACATCCTTAAGGTCAATGGTGGACGGGGAATGGTCCGAAACGATGCAGTCGATGATGCCTTCCTCCAGGCCCTTCCACAGCAGCTCGCGGTTGTCATTCTCGCGGATCGGAGGGCAGCATTTGAAGGCTGTGGCGCCGTCGGGGATTTCCTCGGCCAGCAAGGTCAGGTAGTGCGGGCAGGTTTCCACGGTGAGCAGCACGCCCTCGGCCTTCGCTTCGCGGATCATCTGGAGCGCATCCGAGCTGGACAGGTGCAGCACGTGGGCGCGCACTCCGGTAGTGCGGGCGCGTTCGATCACCTGCGCGATGGCGGTGTTCTCGGCATCACGCGGGCGCGAGTCCAGGAAGCCGGCGTACTTGCCGCCCACCGGCTGCGGGGAGTTGCCGATAATATCGGAGTCCTCGGCGTGCACGATCATCAGCGAGTCGAAGGAGGCCAATTCGGCCATGTCCTCTTCCATCTCGCCAACACTCAGGGACGGGAACTCGTCAACTCCAGAATGCAGCAGGAAGCATTTGAACCCGAAGACTCCGGCTTCGTGCAGCTCGCGCAGATCCTTCTTGTTGCCCGGGATGGCACCGCCCCAGAAGCCGACGTTGACATAGGCGTTCTTGGAAGCGGCCGCGCGCTTGATTTCCAGCGCTTCGAGGTTCACCGTGGGCGGGATGGAGTTCAGCGGCATGTCCACGATGGTGGTCACCCCGCCGGCAGCGGCGGCCTTGGTCGCCGACTCGAACCCTTCCCATTCGGTGCGTCCTGGCTCGTTCACGTGCACATGGGTATCAACGAGTCCGGGCAGCAGGACCTCGTCGGAGGCCACCTCGATGACGCGCTCTGCGGCCAGTCCGGCACCCAATTCCTGCACGGCGACGATCTTTCCGTCGCGCACGCCGATTTCGCGCGGGCCAATGCCCTGCGCGGTCAGCACTTGCTGGCCGCGCAGCACCAGGTCATAGGTTGTTCCGGTGGCGGTGGGGGACGATGTGCGGCCAACAGCTTCGTTGATGCTCATGAGGTGTTCCTACTCGTTAATTGCTTGGTGTTCTTGGGGCTCGGCAGCTCTATGCCAAGTCTAGGTTGTTGTGGCGGGGGGGGCCCCGTATT
>NZ_JBLVOJ010000009.1:331989-345435 GCF_053543715.1 Glutamicibacter sp. AGC46 | reverse complement strand
GTATTGGTGACCCGGGCCCCCGCGCCAAACTTTGCGGGTTGCAGGTCAGCGACGACTGCCCTTTCACGCACCCACGGTGGCCGAGGCTGCCATCGGCACCAACGCGGTTGGTGCATCGGCGGCGTCCAAAGCCAGGTCTTCGAATTCATTGACTGCATCCAGCTGCGCGCCCATGGCGATGTTGGTGACCTTTTCCAGAATCACTTCCACCACAACTGGCACCTGGTGCTCTTCGGCCAGCGCATTGGCCTGCGCGAATCCGGCAGCCAGCTGGCTGGGATCCTCGACGCGCACGGCCTTGCAGCCCAGGCCCTCGGCGACCTTCACATGGTCCACGCCGTAGCCGTTGGTTTCCGGGGAGTTGATGTTATCGAAGCCCAGGGACACGTGGTAATCCATCTCGAAGGCGCGCTGCGATTGGCGGATCAGTCCGAGGTAGGAGTTGTTGACCACCACGTGCACGTACGGCAGCTTGAACTGGGCGCCGACGGCCAGCTCCTCGATCATGAACTGGAAATCGTAGTCTCCGGAGAGGGCCACGACTTTCTCCCCCGGCTTGCCGCGCACGACGCCCAGGGCGGCCGGTCCGGTCCAGCCCAGCGGGCCGGCCTGTCCGGCGTTGATCCAGTTGCGCGGCTTGTAGACATGCAGCATCTGCGCACCGGCGATCTGGCTGAGCCCGATGGTGGACACGTAGGTAGTGCCCTGGCCGAAGGCGGCGTTCATTTCCTGGTAGACGCGCTGCGGCTTGATCGGCACGTTCTCGAAGTTGGTCTTGCGGTGCCCGGTGGACTTGCGGGCCGTGGCCTCGTTGGCCCAGGCCGAGTAGTCCGGCAGGGTGCCGGCGGCCTTGCGCTCGCGCACAACTTCCAGGATGGCTTCGATGGCGGCCCCGGCATCCGAGGTGATTCCCAGGTCCGGGGAGAACACCCGGCCGATCTGCGTGCCTTCGATATCCACGTGGATGAATTTGCGTCCGGCGCGGTAGGTGGCCAGATCCCCGGTGTGGCGGTTGGCCCAGCGGTTGCCCAGGCCCAGCACCATATCCGATTCCAGGAAGGTCTGGTTGCCGTACTTGGTGTGCGTCTGGATGCCGACCATGCCCGACTGCAGGCGGTGGTCATCCGGGATGGCGCCCCAGCCCATCAGGGTCGGGGAGACCGGGATGTCCAGTTCCTCGGCGAGTTCGACCAGCTGCGCGCTGGCGTTGGCGTTGATCACGCCGCCGCCGGCAATGATGATCGGCTTGCTTCCGGAGAGCAGCAGGTCCACGATCTTCTCGGCCTGGCCGCGCGTGGCCTTCGGCTTCTGGACCGGCAACGGCTCATAGGCATCGATGTCGAAGTCGATCTCGGCCATCTGCACGTCGATCGGCAGGTCGATCAGGGCCGGGCCCGGGCGGCCCGAGCGCATGATCTGGAAGGCCTTGGCGAAGGTGCCCGGAACCAGTCCCGGCTCCAGCACGGTCGAGGCGTACTTGGTCACCGGCTTGGCGATGGACTCGATGTCCACGGCCTGGAAGTCCTCCTTGTGCAGCACATTGGTCGGGGCCTGCCCGGTGATGCACAGCATCGGGATGGAGTCGGCGATCGCGGCGTACAAGCCGGTGATCATGTCGGTGCCGGCAGGACCGGAGGTGCCCAGGCACAGGCCGATCTTGCCAGTGGCCCGCGAGTAGCCGTCGGCGGCGTGGCTGGCCCCCTCGACGTGGCGGTGCAGGGTGTGGCGGATGCCGCCGTGAGCCTTCATGGCCGAGTACAGCGGGTTGATCGCGGCTCCTGGCAAGCCGAACGCCTCGGTGGCGCCCTCCTTGGCCAGGATCTGGACGACGGCGTCGATTGCGCGCATCTTAGGCATGGGAATACGTCCTTTGGAACGAGAAGAAGAAAAGAAGGATACCTACGGCGGGAAGCCAAGGTGCATGAGTCACCACAACGCCGCTTCCTTGAGCACCAGCTAGCGGCGATGAACTGGAACAAAGCCCATTGCGCAGCGGATACGGCGCGTCGGGCCCCTGCCGTGTACCAGGGGTCCGGCGGCACCGGAGCGTAGCCGGTATTGCGCGGCCGCTAGCTGAAGAAGCGGGTTACCTAGTTGTCCCCGCCGTAGGAAGATTTGGCGACGCTAGGCCGGGACCGGGGCCTCGATTTTGCCGGCCAGGCGCTGCACCCCGCGGAAGAGGCCCGAATGGTCCAGCGCCCCGTCGCCGGAAGCCACGGTGGAGGTGACCAGCTGGGCGACCAGTGCGCCCAGGGGCAGCACGACACCGGCTTCGCGGGCCGCGGAGGTCACGATGCCCATGTCCTTGTTGTGCAGGGCCAGGCGGAAGCCCGGGGCGAATTCGCGGTCCAGGATCTTCTGGGCCTTCTGGTCAAGCACCTTGGAGCCGGCCAGGCCGCCGCCGAGCACCTTGATCGCCGCGTCGGTGTCCACGCCATAGGCTTCGATGAAGAGCACCGCTTCGGACAGGGCCTGGATGTTGGCCGCGACGATCAGCTGGTTGGCCGCCTTGACGGTCTGCCCGGAGCCCGAAGGACCCACCAGCACGATGGTCTTGCCCACCGCTTCGAGCACCGGCTTGGCCACCTCGAAGTCAGCTGGCTCGCCGCCGGCCATAATGGACAGCACGCCCTCGATGGCGCCGGCTTCGCCGCCGGAGACCGGGGCATCCAGCGGGCGCAGTCCGGCGTCGCGGGCCGCGGCCGCAAGCTCGACGGCCACGTCGGGACGGATCGAGGAGTTGTCGATCCACAGCGCTCCGGCCTTCGCGTTGGCGAAGACGCCCTCTGCGCCGAGAGTGACGGCTTGGACGTCCGGGGAATCCGGGACCATGGTGATGACCACGTCCGCATTGGCCACGGCTTGCGCGATGGAGGCGGCCTTGGTTCCGCCAGCGGCGGCCAGCTCATTGCCGGCCTTGTCGCTGCGGTTGTAGCCGGTGACGTGATAGCCGGCGTTGACCAGGTTCTTGGCCATCGGCAGGCCCATGATGCCCAGTCCGATGAAGGCGATGTTCTGCGACATGTGATTCTCCAAAAATTCTTGTGCGAAAAGGTGTTCTCTAGACTGCGGCGCTGCTGCTGGCGTTCTGGAGCCAGTCGAAGGCGGTGGCCGCTTCCTGCTTGTACTCCAGGGCGACGTTGCCGGTGTAGCCCAACTCGCGCGAGCGCTTGATCCAGTCCTGCAGCGGCAGGTCCCCGGTGCCCGGAGCTCCGCGGCCCGGTACATCGGCGATCTGGATATGGCCGAAGTCCTTGGCATGCGCTTCAATGACGGCGGCGACGTCATCGCCGTTGACTGACAGGTGGTAGAAGTCGGCCAGCAGCGCGATGTTCCCTTCGCCCTGGACCTTGACAGCCTCGACGACTGCAAGCGCCTGGGCCGCAGTTTTCAGCGGGTAGGCTTCCGTGCCGGAGACCGGCTCGATCAGCACGGTGCCGTCGACCTTGGCCACGCCCTGGGCCGCGGCCACCAGGTTCTCCAAGGCCAGCGCATCCTGGGCCGCCGGGTCGGCGCCCTCGATGCGGTTGCCGTACAGGGCGTTGAAGGCCTTGCAGCCGGTAGCTTCGGCGATCGCCACTACCGCGTCGACGTTGTCCTTGAATTCGGACTCGCGCCCCAGCCATGAAACCAGTCCGCGGTCGCCTGCCGGCATGTCTCCGGCGAAGAAGTTCAGTCCGTCCAGCTGGACGCCGGCGTTGGCCAGCGAGGCGAGAAATTCGTCGACCTGCTTGCCGGAGGGGGCGGCTTCGCCAAATGGCCACCAGAATTCGACGCTGTCGAAACCCGCTTGCTTGGCGGCATCCGCGCGCTGCAGCAGCGGCAACTCGGTGAGGAGGATCGAGCAGTTCAGAGTGTAGGACACTGGATTTCCCTTCAAGAACACCTTCCAAAGATTCCGCTTTATGGAAGTTAGCTTTTGCTTTATGAAAACTCTAGGACGAGACGCCAATCACTGTCAAGAAGGTTTCGGGACGAAGTGCCGATGCGCGCAGAGTCGCACAGAAGGGCGCTGCAGTGGCATCAGGACAGGAATGACGCCCGGTGCGATCCTGATAAAAGCAGGCTCATCAGCGGATTCCGGGAATGGAATAAAAGGCTCCGGAATCCGGCCAAAATACCATCTGGTGAAATTATCATTTTCTATTGCGGGAATGTGATCCAGTGCATACAGTGGTGGTTACTCACCTGGCACATATCTCGGAGTGACTTCCTAGCTCAGGAGCAGCCATGCTTTTTCCACCGTGCATCACGCACAGCGCACAGCGGCTTGCCGTTGCGCCGCGCCCGGCCATGCCGCTTCTCGGCTCGCCGGCCGAGTTCTACGTTAATTTCGGACAGCCGATCTACCCGTAAGCGGGCCCGCCTACCTGTCCTGCGTCCCCGCAGGCAGGCACGGGCCGTTCCCCTGAACGCTCCGCTTCCCCAGATCTGTCATCTTCCCTTGCCGCAGTGCGCCCGAATGCGCCTGCCCGGATGCATGACCCTTTGACAAGGATGTCCATCATGTCGCAAAAGACCCCTGAAATGGTGCCCGAGGCCGCACCGCAGGAAAACCGGCCCGCTATCGACCGGGCCAATCCCTTCGAGTTGAGCGCGTCGCTCTACAACCAGGACCTGGCACCAACCACCCGCTCCGGGCGCACCTGGAGCTCTTACAGCATCTTCACCCTGTGGGCCAACGACGTGCACTCGCTGGGCAACTACACCTTCGCCATCGGGCTCTTCGCGCTGGGCATGAGCGGCTGGCAGATCCTCGGCGCGCTGGGCATTGGAGCGGTCCTGCTCTTCGCGCTGCTGAACTTCTCGGGGTTCATGGGCGAGAAAACCGGTGTCCCTTTCCCGGTGATGAGCCGCATCGCCTTCGGCATCAACGGCGCCCAGATTCCCGCGCTGCTGCGCGGGGCCGTGGCCATTGCCTGGTTCGGCATCCAGACCTACCTCGCCGCCCAGGTCCTCGCCGTCATGGTGATTGCCGTGGCCCCGGGGTCCGCAGCCCTGGAGCAGACCAGCTTCCTGGGACTGAACGCCCTGGGCTGGATCTGCTTCGTCGCCCTCTGGGCGGTGCAGCTGGTCATCGTCAGCTACGGCATGGAGATGATCCGCAAGTACGAGGCCTTCGCCGGCCCGGTCATCCTGGCCACCTTCCTGGGCCTGGCCATCTGGATGCTCTTCGAATCGGGTTTCAACGTCTCGATGAGCACCGGCGAGTCGAAGACCGGCATCGAGATGTGGACCGCGATGTTCGGCGCAGCCGCCCTGTGGGTCTCGATCTACGGCACCTTCGTCCTGAACTTCTGCGACTTCACCCGTGGCGCATCCTCCAAGAAGGCGATCGTCAAGGGCAACTTCTTCGGCATCCCGCTGAACATGATGTTCTTCGGCGCCATCGTGGTGGTCCTGACCGGTACGCAGTTCTCCATCAACGGCCAGGTCATCACCTCGCCGTCGGATATTGTCGGCGCCATCCCGAACACCTTGCTGCTTCTGCTGGCCTCCGCCGCCCTGCTGGTGCTGACCATCGCGGTGAACCTGATGGCCAATTTCGTGGCACCGACCTACGCATTGACCAACCTGCTCCCGAAGAAGCTGAACTTCCGCACCGCCGCACTGATCTCCGGGGTCATCGGCCTGGTCATCCTGCCCTGGAACTTGTACAACTCCCCCGAAATCATCAACTACTTCCTGGGCGGCCTGGGCGCGCTGCTCGGCCCGCTGTTCGGCATCATCATGGCCGACTACTGGCTGATCCGCAAAGCCCGGATCAACGTCATGGACCTGTACCGCTCGGATGCAGAAGGCACCTACTACTTCACCCGCGGCGTGAACTACCGGGCCGTCGGGGCGCTGGTGATCAGCTCGGTGATCGCACTGGTGCTGGCCTTCGTCCCTGCCTTGCACATGGTTGGCCCGTTTGCCTGGTTCCTGGGTTCGGGCGCCGGCGCCCTGGCCTACCTGGCCTTGGCCAAGCGCCAGCACGATCTGGCAGACCTCGATGGCGAGCCGATCGCCGTGGCACCAACCCATTAGGACAACTCATGCGCATTCTGATCCTGAACGTCAACACCACGCAGTCCATGACCCGCGCCATCGGGGATTCCGCACGGCAGGTCGCCTCGCCCGGCACCGAGATCGTCGAGCTGACCCCGGATTTCGGGGCGGACTCCTGCGAAGGCAATTTCGAAAGCTATCTGGCGGCCATCGCCGTAATGGACAAGGTGGTCCGCTACACCGAGCCATTCGACGCGGTCATCCAAGCAGGCTACGGCGAGCACGGACGCGAGGGCCTGCAGGAACTGCTGGATGTCCCGGTCGTGGACATTACCGAAGCCGCCGCCTCCACGGCGCAATTCCTCGGCCACAAGTATTCGGTGGTCACCACGCTGGACCGCACGGTGCCGCTGATCGAGGACCGGCTGAAACTGGCCGGCCTGACCGACCGGCTCGCCTCGGTGCGCGCCAGTGGGCTGGGCGTGCTGGAACTGGAATCCGATCCGCAGCGCGCGGTAGCGGCCATCGTCGAGCAATCCCGCCAGGCAGTGGAGCACGACAAGGCCGAAGTGATCTGCCTGGGCTGCGGCGGCATGGCCGAGCTGGAGGAACAGGTGCGGCTGGCCACCGGCGTGCCAATTGTTGATGGCGTGCGCGCAGCGGTGACCATCGCGGAGTCGCTGGTCCGCATGGGGCTGAGCACCTCCAAGGTGCGCACCTACGCTCCCCCGCGGCCCAAGACCGTGACCGGCTTTCCCATGACTCCGGCGGCCGTCGTTCCGGCGGGTCTCTGAATGCCAAGCCAAATGGCAGGCTCAGCCCAGCGCGCTCACAGTCAGCCGTCCTAGAGTTATAAGTACCTCATGAAGGTGCGAGTGATGACAAAAGGAAACCCCGGTGCTTCGGCACCGGGGTTTTCTTCTTGCCCTGCTCTCCATCGAGGACCGGACTGGCCTAGGAGAATTCAGGCACCTTCGGCAATGCCATGTTCTTCGAGAAGAACTCGGCCAGTTCCGCGCGGGCAGTCAACGGCAAGGCCTGGGCGACATACATGTCCGGGCGGACGACAACCAGGGCTCCGGGCCGGTCGATCTTGCGTTCCGTGAAGATATCCTGATGCGGGATCGCGGCATAGACCTTCTCCCAGTCGGTGATCTGGACCTGGCCCACCTTCGGCATTGCCCGCACCCGGTGCAATAGCGCCCAGCACGAGGACCGGATCCACGGCAGATCAGCCGATATCGTGCAGCAGCATGGCCGGCAGCACGATATTGGCATCGGCTTGCGGGTGATGGCCCAGCAGCTGATGGGCCAAGGACACCGAATACAGGGTGTGCGCATCATTGCTCCGGACCGCGAGAAGCTCCTTGGCGTCCTCCCACCGCTTGCCCGCAGGCAGAAGGCCCCGCATCCACTCAGTGGAAGCCGCGGAACTTTCATCCGCAGATGCAGAACAGCCCAGCCCCCGTTGCGGAGGCTGGGCTGCGGCTGCGCATTCCTAGACGATCGCTTCCACGATCGGCATGTTGCCGTTGTAGAAGTTCACGGTGGAGCGGCGTGCTGCATTATTGGCCACCACATGGGTGATCACTTCGGCGACGTTCTCGCGCGAGGTCTGCGATGCCTCGCCTTCAACGTCTGCTCCGTTCACCTTGCCTGCCTTGTCAGCCAGCACCACGCGCTGGCTGGCCGGTTCCAGGGTCAGCGCCCCCGGGCCCAGGATCGTGAAGTCCAGCTCCGTGCCGCGCAAGTACGCGTCGGCGTCGTGCTTGGCCTTGGCATAGGTGTAGAACGAGTTGGCCGGATCCAGGCTGTCCACATCCACCAGGGCGCGGCTGTAGGAGACCATCACGAAGCGGTCCACGCCGGCCTGCTTGGCGGCCTGCATGGAACGCACCGCGGCATCATAGTCCACGGCGCGGGTGCGATGCTCGTTGCCGCCACCGGCACCTGCGGAGAAGACGATGGCGCTTGCACCGGAAAAGGCCTGGGCCAACTGATCCACGCCAGCGCTTTCGATGTCGATGACTACTGGGGTGGCGCCCGTGGCGCTGATGTCGGCTGCATGCTCCGGGTTGCGGATCAGCGAGTTGACCGCGTAGCCGCGCCCAACCAGCTTGGGCGCTGCCAGCAGGGCAACCTTCCCATGTCCGCCAATGAGAACTACTCGATTTTCTTCAGCCATGAACTGCTCCTTCTGATCGATGCTCGTATTCGGCACAACAAGGCCTGCCACGAGCCTATTCCCGGCGAGCTTTGGCGACGACTTTCTGAGTGCCAGCTTGATAGCGGTCATTTCGGCTGGCAATGGGCGTACGCTCGGGTTCATAGAATTCGCACTCGACCCAGGATGAAGCTCATGAAGCAGAGAACCTTGAACTTGGAACTGAGCAATGACCAATTCGCGGACCTGGCCAATGCGCTGGAGGACCACCGGGACTATTTCAAGAAACGCGCCGATGAAGCAACACTCGGCTTCGGGCTCGACACCGGCTACTGGCAGTCCCGTGCTGCCGAAGTCGAAGAGCTGCTCCAACTAGTCCTCAGCTCCGCCAAGCACGATCAGCATTAGCCCCGCCCCTTCCCCACCCAAGGAGCCAGCATTTTGCCCGCTGGAATTTTCACCATTGGACATTCGGCACGATCCATCGAGGATTTCCTCGCACTGCTAACGCAGTACGGAGTCACGAATGTTGTGGATGTCCGCAAACTGGCCGGCTCCCGCAAATTCCCGCAGTTCAATGCGGATGCCTTGGAAGCCTCCTTGAGCACAGCAGGAATCAGCCTGCACCACGAAGAAGCGCTGACCGGCAGGCGTCCTGTGAGCCGAAGCGTCGATTTCGCAGTCAACGCATGGTGGACGAACCGCAGCTTCCATAATTACGCCGACCATGCCCTCGGGGACGATTTCCTGCAGGCGCTCCAGCGGTTGCAGGCGCGGACCGCCGGCCAGAAGACGGCGATCATGTGCGCCGAAGCTGTATGGTGGCGTTGCCATCGCAGGATCATTGCTGATCATCTGCTGGCCCGCGGTGCCGAGGTATTCCACATCATCGATGGGCATCCGGCCAAACCTGCCGAGCTGAGCCCGGGCGCGGTGATCGACCAGCAGTCGCGGATCACCTACCCGGCAGCCTGATACCGGCGCGCAAAACGGGCATCAATGGCAGCATCTGCGCCATGGCTCGGCTCATGCAATGAGCTGGAGGTGCAATTCATTACGCTGTCTGACGCAGCTTCCTCCATGCCTCCGGACACTAATTAAACAAGGCCGATGATCGTTATTTCTCCCTGAAATAGCCCAGTCAGCTGGGGCAAGCCTCAGCAAGAGCCGCATTTGCGGACGGTTCCGGCCTTAAATTCGCGCATTTGGGTGACTTAGCTAACACAAGAGACGTTTGGCTTAATTCGCTCAGATAAGGCTAAGCTAATTATCAGATCACTCAATAGCGCAACCAACGCCGGTTGCTGTCCGAAGAAGGAAAACATGGCCT
Organism: Glutamicibacter sp. AGC46; assembly: GCF_053543715.1. Lineage (NCBI taxonomy): Bacteria > Bacillati > Actinomycetota > Actinomycetes > Micrococcales > Micrococcaceae > Glutamicibacter > Glutamicibacter sp. AGC46. Next base: position 335,950 of record NZ_JBLVOJ010000009.1, on the reverse strand, counting down.
CGATTAAGCTTCGCGCCGCTGCTCTGCTGAGCATCGCCGCACTGTCCCTGACCGCTTGCGGTTCCGCAACCGATACGGCTGCTGAGGCCAAGGCCGGCGACACCAAGACTGTCACCGTTACGGACAACGAAGGCGAGAAGACCGTCAAGTCCCCTGCGCAGTCGGTCGTTGCCACGGATAACCGCACCTTCGAGACCCTGGATTCCTGGGGCATCAAGCTCACCGCAGGCGCTGTCTCGCTGATGCCGGATACCATCTCCTACACCAAGGACGAGAACATCCTGGACTTGGGCAGCCACAAGGAACCGAACCTGGAATCAGTTGTCACCGTCGACCCTGACCTGATCATCAACGGCCAGCGCTACACCCAGCACGCCGCGAAGTTCAAGGAACTGGCTCCGGAAGCCGCCATCATTTCGCTGGACCCACGCGAAGGCGAGCCATTTGACGCTGAGCTGGAACGCCAGGTCACCACCCTGGGCGAGATCTTCGGCAAGCAGGCCGAGGCCAAAAAGCTCGTTGAGGACTTCGAAGCCGCCGAGAAGCGCGTCACCGATGCCTACGACAAGGACCAGACCGTCATGGGCTTGATCGCCTCGGGCGGCGAGCTGGGCTACTCGGCTCCTACCACCGGCCGCACCGTCGGCCCGATGTTCGACTTCCTGGGCCTGACCCCGGCGCTGAAGCTCGACGAATCCTCCACCGACCACGAGGGCGACGACGTTTCGGTCGAAGCCATCGCCAAGTCCAACCCGGACTGGATCATCGTCATGGACCGCGACGCAGCGGTTGAAGCCGACGGTGCGGACTACCAGCCGGCAAAGGACCTGCTGGAGAAGTCCGAGGCGCTGCAGAATGTCACCGCCTCGAAGGAATCCCAGGTTGTCGTCATGCCTGCTGACACCTACACCAACGAGAGCATCCAGACCTACACCGAGTTCCTGAATACTTTCGCTGACGCGCTGGAAGCTGCCAAGTAGCATTCCGGACACCCCAGCCAGCTAGTGGCGAAGCCGTATTCCGGCTTCGCCACTAGAGCTGTTTTCCCACCACTTATTTCCACGGCGGCATAATGACAAGCACGACCTCCCCGGCCCGGACCAAGAGCAAGGTCCTTTCCGGAAAACTCGCATTGGGCATCCTCGCAGTGCTGGTGCTGCTGGCGTTCTCCCTGTTCACCGGCGTCTACGACATCTTCGGCAAGGACGACGGCGCGATGATGTTCGCCGTCACCCGCATTCCGCGCACCATTGCACTGGTACTGGCCGGAGCGGCCATGGCCATGAGCGGATTGGTGATGCAGCTGCTGACCCAGAACCGCTTCGTGGAGCCGACCACCACCGGCACCACCGAATGGGCGGGCCTGGGCCTACTGACCATGCTGGTACTCTTCCCCAGCGCGTCGCTGCTGGCCAAGATGAGCGTCGCGATTGTCTTCGCCTTCATCGGCACCATGATCTTCTTCCTGTTCTTGCAGCGCATTTCGCTCAAGGCCTCGCTGACCGTGCCGATCGTGGGCATCATGCTCGGTTCCGTGGTCGGCGCCTTCTCCACCTTCTTCGCGCTGTCCACCGACAAGCTGCAGTCCATGGGCATCTGGCTGGCTGGTTCCTTCACCTCTGTGATCCGCGGGCAGTACGAGGTGCTGTGGATCGTGGCCATCGTCGCCATTGCCATCTACATCGTGGCCGACCGCTTCACCGTAGCAGGGCTCGGCGAGGAAATCGCCACCAACGTCGGGCTGAATTACCGCCAGGTGATGCTGCTGGGCACCGCGCTGATCGCGGTCGCTACCGGCGTGGTCACCGTGGTCATCGGCAACCTGCCATTCCTCGGCCTGATCGTGCCGAATATCGTCTCGATGGTCCGCGGTGACGACCTGCGCAGCAACCTGCCCTGGGTCTGCCTGCTGGGCATCGCGATCACCACGGTGTGCGACCTGATCGGCCGCACCATCATCATGCCGTTCGAGGTCCCGGTCTCCCTGATCCTGGGCGTACTCGGCGCGGCCGTCTTCATCTTCCTGCTTCTGAGGCAGCGTAAAGTTGGCTAATCTCATGACTCATCCCGCTTTGGGCATCCACCACTCCGCCCGTTCTGCCGGGCCGCTGCCCACCAAGAAGGTCCGCAAGCGATACTGGATCACCCTGTCCATCATGATCGGGCTGGCCCTGTTCTTCGGGATCGGCCTGCTCGCCTGGGATAACCCCATGCCATTTGGCTCCGACGGATTCTGGATCATCGCCAAGCTGCGCGCCAGCAACATCCTGACCATGGTGATCGTGGCCGCCTGCCAGTCCATCGCCACGGTGGCTTTCCAAACGGTGACCAACAACCGCATCATCACCCCGTCGATCATGGGCTTCGAAGCCTTGTACCGGGTGGTGCAGACCGGTGCGATCTTCGTGCTGGGCGTTGCCGGGGTGACCTTCTTCACCGGAGTCAGCCAGTTCGTCCTGCAGGTGGCGATCATGGTGGGCCTCTCGGTGGCGCTGTACGGCTGGCTGCTTTCGGGCAAGCTGGGCAACATCCAGATCATGCTGCTGGTGGGCATCATCATCGGCACCGGGCTGGGCTCGATCTCGACCTTCATGCAGCGCCTGCTGACCCCGAGCGAATTCGATGTCCTCACCGCACGCCTGTTCGGCTCGATGGCCAACGCCGACATGAGCTACATGCCGGTGGCCATCCCGCTGGTGGCCATTGCCGGCGGCTACCTGGTGCTGTCCTCGAAGAAGATGAACATCCTGGCCTTGGGCAAGGAAACCACCATCAACCTGGGGATCAACCACCGCCGCGAGGTCATGAAGACCTTGTTCTTCGTATCGATTCTCATGGCGGTCACCACCGCACTGGTGGGCCCGCTGACCTTCCTCGGCTTCCTGGTGGCCACCTTGGCCTACCAGCTGGCGGACACCTACGACCACCGCTACATCTACCCGATGTCCTTCCTCATCGGCTTCGTGGTCCTGGCCGGCGCCTACTTCGTCATGAAGAACATCTTCTACGCAGAAGGCGTGGTCGGCATCATCATCGAAGCCGTCGGCGGCATTACATTCCTGATCTTCATCCTGCGAAAGGGCCGGCTGTGATTACCCTCAATTCCGTCAGCAAGAAGTACAGCTCCACGGTCTCCATCGGCCCGGTCAGCTTGGAAATCCCCACCGGCGGCATCACCGCCCTGGTAGGCCCGAACGGCGCCGGCAAGTCCACCATGCTCACCATGGTCGGGCGCCTGCTGGGCATCGACCAGGGTTCCATCGAGGTCTCCGGCTACGACGTATCCAAGACCAACTCGAAGGATCTGGCCAAGATCGTCTCGATCCTGCGCCAGGAAAACCACTTCGTGACCCGCCTGACCGTGCGCCAGCTGGTGGGCTTCGGCCGCTACCCGCACTCCAAGGGCCGGTTGACCCAGGCCGATGAAGAGATCATCTCGCGCTCCATCGACTTCCTGGACCTGGGCGAATTGGAAAGCCGCTACCTCGATGAGCTCTCCGGAGGCCAGCGCCAGCGCGCCTACGTGGCCATGGTCCTGGCCCAGGACACCGACACGGTGCTGCTCGATGAGCCGCTGAACAACCTGGACATGAAGCACTCGGTAGTGATGATGCAGCACCTGCAGCGCGCTGCCCGCGAGCTGAACCGCACCATCGTGATCGTGCTGCACGACATCAACTTCGCCGGCCACTACGCCGACTACATCTGCGCAATGAAGCAGGGCAAGGTCGTCGAGTTCGGCACCCCTGATGAAATCATGTGCGATGAGGTGTTGACCAAGGTCTTCGAAACCCCGGTAAAGGTCATCCCGGGCCCCAATGGCCCGCTGGCGGTTTACTACTAGGCTCATTCCCCGCTGCAGCAGTCCGCTTGTTTCCGGCCGTCTTGGTCCATTTCGCAGCCGGCATGCGCTGGCAGTTGACCGGAATCATTCCCGTCAGCGATCAGCGCAGAAGCCGCC
>NZ_JBLVOJ010000009.1:325365-331957 GCF_053543715.1 Glutamicibacter sp. AGC46 | reverse complement strand
GCCGGCCGCTTCTCTTATACTGCCAAGATTCCTAGCGAACTTGCCGAGTCGCGATCACGCCTTGATTCTGGAGTCCTCCGACGGAATCAGCGCGCGCAGGTTATTTTCTGCGGCGTCCTGCGCCATAGTCAGCTCGAGCACCATTTCAAGGTTGGCCGACGGGACAACGACGAGCCCATCCTGATCACCGAAGATGCCGTCACCGGGGTTGCATACGACATTGCCGCAGGCCACCGCACGCCCGATGGTTCCTGGCCCGTATTTAAACGGTCCCGCAGGGTTAACGCCCCTGGCGAAAACTGGCAGACCAAGTTCTGATAGGTCGGCAACGTCTCTAGTCGCGCCATCGATGACGACACCAGCGATGCCCTTGCTCACGCACAGTTCGCCCAAGATATCTCCGAAGCAAGCCCTGTTGGTTTCGCTATTTGCATTGATGACTAGAACGTCGCCCTCACGAGCATCATCCAAAGCACGGTGGATCGCCAGATTGTCGCCTTCCCTCGTCAGGATCGGAAGCACGGAACCAGAAAGCGCCAAGCCCGTGGTGATTGAGCTCAATGCTGAATTCATGACTCCCATGCGCCCTTGCGCGTCCGCTATGAGCGCCACGGGAAAATGTGACAGCTTGGCGATGGTTTCCGGGTTTGGACGCTCCCACGCAGCGTTTATCTGCAGGGAATCTGTTGGGGCTGAGATGATCATTATTCTTCCTTTTTTCTTGCTCTTCAGACCAAAGACACGAGGTTGAGTGCTGCTGAGGGCACCTTGCCCCGCAACGCGCTGTCGATGGATTCGAATGCCTGGATGCCGGCAGCCAGGAATGCTTCGGCGCTTTGACCAGCAACGTGCGGAGTCAGGATGAGGTTGGGCAGCCCGGCGGCCGCTAGGACAGAATGCGGCAGCGGGTTCTTCATATCAACGCTTTCGCTCTGCAAGACGTCTAAAGCTGCTCCATGCAGGTGGCCGTTTTCCAGGGCCTCAAGCAAAGCCTGCTCGTTCACCAGCCCGCCGCGGGAAGTATTGACCAGAATTGCGCCCTGCTTCATATTCGCCAGCGCCTGGGTACTAATAATTTCTGCTGTCGAATCGGTTAGCGGCAGATGCAGGCTCAGCACATCTGACTGCGCGATGAGCGCGTCGAAATCCGCGGGGCCGGCACCGGCGGCAAGTATGTCGCTATCAGAGACAAACGGATCGTGCACTAGAACTTTCATGCCGAAACCTGTTGCAATCGCGTGAACCATCCTGGATATGCTCCCGTAGCCCAGCAATCCCAAGGACTTTCCATGCAATTCGAATCCGAGCATGTGGGGCTTGGCTTCAGACCAGCTCCCTTGGCTGACTGCTTGCACGCCGTAAGGCGTTCTGCGCGCTAGAGACAGCAGCAGCGCAAAAACATGCTCGGCAACTGCGCGGCTATTGCTTCCCGGTGTACTGGTGACCCAGATACCTGCACGCGTCGCCGCCTCGATGTCGACGTTGTCCGTGCCAACGCCATGACGCGCGATGACCTTGAGTTTCGGAGACGCTTCGATTTTTTCTGCATCGAAGATTTCAGCACGAAGCATGACTGCATCGATCTGCTCGCTGACGGCCTCATATGCAACTGCATGCTCTCCGTACCCCTGGTACACAGTTCCCAAAGCACTGAGTTTCTTCAAAGCTTCGGCATGGATGGCATCCGAAACATATATTGCTGGCATTGGGTATTCCTATCGGTAAATATGGGAGAGTGATTTGCCGTTGGTGCGGACAGTGCCCAGGACTACTGCAAGCCCGATGAGCCCGAAAAGCACAAGCATGTAGGCGGGGACCAAAGTGTCTCCTGTGCTCCCGATGAGCCAGGTTGCAACGTACGGTGCGCCGGCGCCTCCAAGCACCGCTCCAACCGAGTGGCCAAAGGAAACTCCCGTCTGGCGAACCTCAACAGGGAAGAATTCCGGCATCGAGGCATAGGTGCCGGCTTGGCATAGCGCATAAGGGATCATCCCGAGCAGCAATCCCAGGATCGCCAATTTCATGCTTCCCGCGTTCATCATCGAGAAGGAAGGAATGGTGATGACAATGTATGCAAGGTAGGAGATAACAAGGATTTTCTTACTCCCGATCTTGGTGCCCCACTGTCCGGCGACCGGAATGAAGAAGGCAGCTGCAATTACCGCAATGAGTACGATTGTTGATGATTGCGCCTTGCTGAATCCAAGAATCGAACTGAAATAGGTAGCAACGAAGACAGTGCCAATGTACGTGCCGACATTCTGGACCAGCGCAATGGAGAACACTTTGGCAAGTGCCGGACGATGGTCCCGGAACATCTCCTTAAGTGGAGTATGCTCGCGGGTTTCCGAAGCGGCTTTCTGGCTGAACTCGGGGCTGTCTTCGATCTTGAGCCGCATGATCAGGCAGGCAATACCCAACGGGATAGCTAGCAGGAAAGGCAGTCGCCAGCCCCATTCCAGCATTGCGGCCTCCGGCACGAGTGTGGCAGCCAGCGCGGCCAGTCCAGCCGCAAGGGCTTTGCCCATCACGGCAACGCTGGGAATCAGCGAAATGTAGAAGTTGCGTCGTTGCGCCGGGGCCCACTCCCGGATGTAGCTGGCAGCACCACCGATTTCCCCGCCTGCTGAGAATCCTTGCAGCATGCGGCAAATGCACAGAAGCAGTGGCGCCCATAGTCCGATTTGCGCATACGTCGGAAGCACCGCAATCAAGGCAGCTGCCACGCTCATAAGGATCACGGAGCCAATGAGGCTTGCCTTGCGACCGTACTTATCGCCAATGTGCCCGAAAACGAGCGCACCGGCCGGGCGGACGACAAATGCCGACCCGAACACCAGGAAGGTGTTCATGATGCCTGCCATCGAGTCGCCGCTCGGGAAGAATACGACTGCGATCGTTGCCGCGACGTAGCCGAAAACACTGAAATCGTAGTACTCGATAAACGTACCGAGAACGGCTACTCCTGTGGCTTTCTTTGCCTTCTTTTTGTACAAGTCATCTTTGACCGATACCGAAGTCATGGTCGCCTCCAATCAGAATGAGTTTAAAAACTGGGACAGTGTCCTATTATGTAATTAGAGTGTGAGGGCACGCACATGGTCGTGTCAAGTGCATGAACTCGATTTACCGATCGCTTGCCCCGGGGTAGAGCCCAGCAGCAGATAGCCAAGCCGATCGAATTCTCGGGTAAACCCGCGAGCCAATAAACGATGCTGGCAATGGTGGAACAGCTACGACGTGCGAGAATTGAGAAGTCTCATCTTCAGGTTTCCCGGTACGGCAGAGTTGCTTTCTGGGAAATAGTGCTTAGGTGGAAAGGAATTACGGATCGCCCGGGAACGTGTTATCACGATTGTCTCGGCGGGAATGTCATGACTGAAATTGTGGCCAATAACGAGCGTATTCTTGCGGTTCTCCATGCTCTCATCACGAGGACCGAAGCCATCGGCGTGCGCGAACTCGCTTCAGCCCTCGAATCGAGCCGAAGCACCATCAACCGCATCCTCCTCGGGCTTACCGAGCATGGGCTGGCTGTCGCTTCGCCACAAGGAACCTATACCTGCGGTCCAAGGCTCAGTGTCCTAGCATGCGCTCTCCAGGACCGCCACCCGCTTTTTGCGTTGGGAAGAACGCTGACCGAGGACCTCTCGGTCAAAACCGGAGCCACTGCTTTAATGGCTGTCCACGATGCGATGCACCGGCAGGCCGTCGTGCTCACATCGCACTCCCAGCCTGGTCCCGTGGCCTACTCCCTCGATCCAGGCACCGAACTTCCACTCCATGCCGGCGCTACTGGCAGAGCCATTCTCACGCGTACCGGAATTGAAGCGCTCGGCCAGCTGCCCCTTGAGCCGAGAACTGCGGAGACAGTGACCGACTACGAGGAACTGGGCAAGCTCCTGCGACATGATCGAAAAGTCGGCTATACCATCAGCGTCGGGCACCAATTCCCCTTGGCTGCCGGTGCAGCTGCGCCCTTTGCCTTTGGCAATCTCATCGGTTCCGTTTCGATAACCCGCCCAACCTACTCGACTAGTGACGAAGACCTAACCGTATTCGGCCATATGGTCCGCCAAGCCTCAGATCAGATCTCCAGTTCCCACGCCACGGATGTATCCCTGCAGAGCACGGACAGAATCACCAATCCTGCAGGGGCAACGGCACTCGAACGCGTCGTTCGTCTTTTGACAGCATTGTGCACCTCACCCCTCAGCGTTTCGAGCGGGAAGTCCCTGGCGAGCAGAATCAATGGAAATCCCGCAACGACCAACCGTCTGGTGTCCAGCCTCGTCGCTGTAGGCCTCGCCACCGAAGACGCAGGGGTGCTGCAAGCCGGACCTCGCTTGCTGCACTGGGCCGCATTGCTTGGTCCGCAGTTGGACTTCTCTTCCATGGCGCGGCCAATTCTGGAGAATCTTTCCCGGGAAACTGGTGAAACCATTGGCTTGTCAGAATACAGTCGTGAATCGGCGAACGCCGAAATGACGCTGGTCATCAATGGCGTCAAGCCGCTTCATTACCGTCTCGCCTCCAACGTTCCCATCCCGCTCCATGCGGGCTCCGCTGGAAAATCGATTCTGGCATTCTGCGACGAGCGCGTCCTGGCTTCCGTTCCGCTAGATCCACTGACCGAGAAGACACCGGTTAACCGCAAGGACCTAGCCAAGGATCTTGCGGAGATTCGCGAACGCGGCTGGGCAATCGGCCATGGAGAACGCTTGCCAGATGCGTTTGGAATCAGCGCCCCGATCTTCCAAGATCGCGTCATTGCGGGGTCTGTTACAGCAACCATCGCTCAGGTGCGTCTGCCGGAAACCGACCTGGATCTGCTCATTGAAAGTGTCCAAGGCGCCGCAGCCCAAATTACGCGATTGCTCTCGGTCGAATAGCCGCGAAGCTCCGGCTGCTGGCCCGCACTAGGCCGGCAAGGACCCGACGCGAAAACTAATCCTGCACGGCAACGGAACCAACCAGGCAAGGCCAGCGGCAGGCCAACCGATATTGGGGTCGATTGCCGAAGCCATAGACCCAGCTCCCCCAACCCGGTAGGGAGGCAACGATGCGCCCGATCCATGAAACAATGACGCGAAAGACCCCGCAACACGCATTTTCATGGCTTTTGGCTCCAGCCAGCAGCGTCGTTCATACCGTGCTCGCCCAACAGAATTTTCCGGCTCCCTCAAGTATTCTCTACGCCAATGAAGCCGTCCCGGACTAGCTATCGCCGAAAATGAACTGTCGACACGAAAGACCATCCCCGAGCATCAATGCATTCCGGCTCGCACCTCAAGTGCAGGACAGTTCACGATCGCCGATCTGTGGGCGGTGGCTCAGTTTGGGGTGTTTTGTTTCTGTTCGGCAAGGCGATCCAGCTCGCTTCGCGAGCACGCACCTTCGTGCATGCCTACCTTGCACGGACAGTTTTGGCTATTGCTTGGTTTTCCCCAGCGCATTGATCGCGTCAACCATCGTCGCGCCCGGATGCTGACGGCGGTATTCCTTCACATCCCTGGGTGAGAGCCCCTGTGCATCGACGGTGATTTCCTGGGGCTTCGGACTGCCAGTCCAGCCCCAAAGCATCAAGGTCCAGCTGCCTACGAGCAACCCCCAGGTAGGTTCCTCCGACAGCGCCATGAGCAGAATTGCGGCGGTTGCCAGCGCCAAAAGAACACTGGTGCGCGTTGATTTGCCCATGGGACCGCCTAGCTCGCTGGGGTGGTGCTGTTCTCTTCCAGCCTTTCAAAGAACACACCGGTGATCAAGGATCCATCCCTCATCCTTTAGCAGGAGGCCTGGGCCGTCCATTCCTCAGCCAACAGCGCGTAGCCCACGGAATCCATCCATTCACCGCTGCGATGCAGGCTGTCCTTGCGGCCATGGAATTCCTTGCGCATCCCCAAACGCTCCATCAGTCTCCATGATGGCTCATTGGCGGCAAAGCATTCGGCAGTAACCCTGCGCAGGCCAAGAGGGCCGAAGCACAGGCCCATGGCAGCGGCAACGGCTTCAGTGGCGTAGCCCTTGCCACCGAAGGAGGGATCGAAGCTCCAGCCGAGGTTGCCCTCAACGCCCTTGGCGCGCTGCTCAATTTCGCTTTGCCCCCAGCCATCCACGATATCCAGCATGACCGTGCCAATCAGCTGGGTCCCCTGCCCGGTGTCCAGTTCCACAGCCAGGTTCCTCAGCGGATAGTCCTTCGCGAAGAACAGCGAACGGAATTCTTCCAGGGTTGCTGGGCCAGCGGTAATCCACTGGGTGACATCGGCAAGCTGCCGGTAGCGCCAGAGGTCTCCCGCATCAGCCGAATTCACGCGACGCAGGGACAGGCGTTCAGTGCGTACCGGCCAGCTGATCTTTTTCAGCGCATCTTCCATTCCCCAAGCCTAGCCCTACGGTTTCCAGGCGGTCCTGGCCACCACGTTCGCTCGACTGGGATCTGCCTGGTCTTGTCGATGATGGCCTTCGTAGCGGAGGGCGCCTTGCATGCCAAGCTGGATGATTCGCGCTGCACCTGGCCCCGCGCTGTCCTGGGCACTGCAGGTTCTCACCGGCATCATGCAGGCGTTGCGGCAGAAGGAAACGGGGGGGG
>NZ_JBLVOJ010000009.1:319888-325322 GCF_053543715.1 Glutamicibacter sp. AGC46 | reverse complement strand
CCCCCCCCGTTCCCATAGCCAGCGCCATCAGGCTGCAGGCAGTTCAGCGCATGCCCCTAGTCGCGTTTGCTGCTGACAAAACCCCAAATGACCAGAACCAGCAGCGAGCCGCCGATGGCCAGCAGCCAGGTGGACAATGACCAGAACTCGCTCACTCCGACACCGAAAACTGCCGAGCCAATCCAGCCTCCCAGCACCGCCCCGACCACGCCGAGCAGCAGCGTGGCAAGCCAGCCGCCTCCCTGCTTTCCGGGCTTGATTGCCTTCGCGATCGCACCGGCAACGAGGCCAAGGATGATCCAACCGATTATTCCCATGCATTCCTACTTCCCCAAGAGATGCGGCACGATGCCCTTGCCGTTAATGGCTATTTTTTGTTTTCCTGGGCCGGCTCAGATGAGCACGGCCTTATTCGAATCCTGCTTTTCCGGCTTCTGGAAGCTGAACGAGATGTGCTTGCGGGAGAAAGGCACCCCCAGCACCATTTCAAGGTCAGGTACCACGCGGCCATTGACCAGCTCGATCCCTCGATTCGCCGGAGCGTCGGCGCGCAGGGTGAATCGCGCATAAAGCACGGGTTCAGCTGCATTGCCGCCAATTCGAACGTTCGCATCCACGATTTCCGGTTGCGTTCGAGCGGCCGTTTCCGCGGCTTTGGCTATTACCGAAGTCTCGATCTCGCTGACTCCTTCGCTGCTCGATTCGTATCTGAATTCATGCGCCGATGGGCGGCGCGGAATGGCAGTGATCAGCACCGCCAGCGAGAGCACGATGCCGGCAATTCCGAGCGCGAGTCCCAGTGGCAGCAGGTACTGCTGATCGATCGGCAGGCTGCTGGCAATCCGGGCTTGGCCGCGGCCAGCGCCTTGGCCAAGCCCCCACCAGACTGCTGCGAGGCCCGAGGCACCGGCCGCCAGCAGGACCAAACCGAAGATCGCCAGAATAAGTCGTTGGCGCACCACATGCGTTCTGAACATTTCTAGTTTCCCCCTCGGCGTTGCACTGAGACCTTGACCTTGGGAGCGCGCTGCAATGGCAACCCGTCGATCACGCGCTGCGCCCGCGCCTGCGCGTTTTCCCGCACGCGCTGAACCGAGTGGGCTGGAGTCTGCACGGTAACCTGGACCAGGGCCGGGCTGGTTTTCACGCTCGCGCGGGTCACCGAATCGGTTCGCTCGACCTCATGCCCCACCAAGGTTGATATTCCACGGCATGAGATTGCCTGTTCCGACCCCGCTGAAGGATCATCGGTAGTCAGCAGGATGCTCTGCCGGGGCCCTGGAATGAGCGCGCTGAGCAACAGCAGCAGACCGAGCACCGCAAGAACCACCATGGCGATCACTGCCAGGTTGTCATTGAAGCGCAAGTTGCTGACCGCGTTAATGCCCTGCTGGGCAAAACCGGGCCATTGTCCGCTGGTCAAACGCAGCAGGCAGGATAGCGCCAGGAGAATGCTCGTGGCCAACACGACGATGAAGCTGATCATCAAGGCCAGGGTGCGGGCACTGCGAACGTGCCAGAACCTGCTCATCGCAGCCTCCTGTTGCTAGTTCCTTCATCCGGCGTTGACATCCAGCTCACCCGTATATCGGTTTGCACCTGCTCAACGCCCAGATACTTGCGCAGATCAGCCGCAACCATGTTCCGCACGTCTTCGCAGGCTTGCTGGACATTGCTCGGATAGCTCAATCCAAGGTCCAAATCGACCACCACTGCACTTCCAAGCACCTCGGCCTTGGCCTTGGGCCGGCTGTCAAAATCCTTGTACTTCCCCAACCCCAGGATCCCACCCGCGGCAGAGCCGACAACTGGCACCTTATAGGCTGCTTGGGCAGCGATTTTTGAATAGACGGCCGTGTTCACCGTGGTGCTTCCACGGCTAGAGGACAGCTCTGCCATCTGCTTCACCGCCGACGTTTGCTGAACACTTGGCCGAGGTCAACCCTGTCCTGCAAAAGCCATCCGACTCCAGCGCCGATGATGGCGAAGAATGCCACCACCACGAACTGCGTGAATGATCCGAAGGCAATCAGCAATCCGGCTAGGCAGCCGATGGCCAAACCCCACTTGACGTGTAACATGTTCTGCTCCTTAGATGAGGACAGTTATTTCAGGCCATCGCGGGGCTCGGCGTCATCGTCATCGTCTTCTGGCAGGTGCACGTCGGTGACTTCAATGTTTACCTCGATGACTTCCAGACCGGTAGCGCGTTCAACCTGGGCGATGATATTCGAACGGATCTCGTTGGAGACCTCAACGATCGAGAACCCGTAGGAAACTACGATCGACACGTCGATGGCGGTCTGCTGCTCGCCCTTTTCGACGCTCACGCCTCCGGCCGCGTTGGCTTGGGCACCGGGGATGCGTTCGGCCAGCGAGTTGAAGGTCCGGCGGGCGGCGTTGCCCATGGCGTATACGCCGGAAACTTCGCGGGTGGCGATGCTGGCAATCTTCTGGACCACACGGTCTTCGATGGTCGTCTTGCCCAGTTCGGTGTGCAGCGGACCGCGCAGCTCTTCGTGGACCGGCGTGTCATTTGCGGCCTTTGCCTTGGCCTGGCGTTCCAGCTCTTCGCCGGTTGGCTTGATGATTGGCCCTTGTGAATCGCGTTGCACCATGATGGTCTCCTCATTCATTGAACGGATATTTTTGTGCCTTACACTCATACAGACGAGAGCTACAGATTAATCCTCACACATTATGAGTGTGATATAGATCACTTAAGGAGGGGTGTTTGGAACCGACCCGGTTGACCGTGCTTGTTGGTCGTTCGATGGAGGGGGACCCCGAGGCCTTCGGCGAACTCGTCACCGCGCTGACACCCGGCCTGCGCCAATACTGCAAGACTTTTTTCAGCAGCTGGCACGATGCGGAGGATGCCACCCAGGATGCCTGGATCCGCGCGTGGCAGTCATTGGGCTCGCTGCGCGAACGTGCCGCGTTCAAGACTTGGCTCTACCGCATGGCACGAAATATTTGTCTTGATCGCATCCGCCAGCGTGCCAATGACCAGCAAACCGTGGATGATGAAGTGCTAGAGCAAACCCCAGCCCCTGACCGTGAATTGCCAGAAAACGTCGCCGTGCAACGCGGCGAGATTGCCGATGCCTGGCAGATCATCAACGGATTGCCTTCGGCGCTTCGCCAGGCGTTCGTACTGGTCGCGCTCCAAGGCATGAGCTATAAGGAAGCGGCCCTGGTGACCAACGTTTCAGAATCAACTGTGCGAGGGCGACTCGCACGGGCACGCAATGCAATCAGCGAGGCGGTGTCATGAAAACCCTTCCCTGCGGACGTACTACCGAAGACGTTTTGCTGAACCTGGATGAACCTGCAGATCTGCACGAATTGCAGTGCCGGTGGTGCCACGCCGAACGGCAGCGGCTCAAGGACCAGAACGGATTCATCACCCAACTGCTGCACAGCTCGACCCCGGAGCACCAGCCTGAAGCATTCTCGCAGCGAATATTGGGCAAAATAGCCGAGCACTCGCCATTCCAGCGGATGTGGGATGTGCAAGATGCGGGCACGGGACTGGCCAAACGCGTATCGTCCCTGGAATTAATCAAGGCGATTCGAGCGGCATTTTCCGAGTCGCCGACATCGCAATTGAACTACACGGAGATCAAGGCGACTGACACGCAGATTCCCCACCTTAACTGGAGGGTGCAATGCCATGTCAGCATGGCTGGGGATAGTTCGGTTCAGGTTATCGAGCAGCAAGTCCTTGACTATGTTCGCTGTGCCATCAGCCCGTTGATCAGCTGGAGGGAACTGGTAGTTAATCTGGTCATTGAAGACCTGCACGGCGAAGCCATCGAGTCCATCACGCTTCGGGGCGAAAACTAGCTACGGCTTCCTTGCTCCCCTGTTCCATCGCTCCGCGGGCTTTTTCGACGCAGCACTGGCGAACAAGCAAGCACCACAAGTCCCGCAATCGGGAACACCATCAGTGCCATGCGCAACCCGAAGTTCTCGGCAAGGAAACCCACTAGCGGCGGGGAGAACAAGAAGCCCAATCGCATGAGCCAGGAGACGATGCTCAGCCCAGTTCCCGGAGGCAGGCCGGGCAGCTTGTCGGCCTGGTCCATCACCGCCGGGACCAGGGTTGCCGAGCCGAATCCAGCCGCGGCAAATCCCAGCAGCGTGCCCGGAACCGTGGGGAAGAACAACGCCAGACCCATACCGATTGCTATCAGCGCTCCCCCGAACTGGGCCATGCCGCGCTGGCCAAAGCGGTTGACCATGCCATCGCCGAGAATTCGGCCAATGAACTGGGCCCCGACCAGAGCGATGAACCCGCTGGCCGCCAGCGCCGCTGGCGCCCCCAGCTGGCCAAGATACAGCGTGGACCATGAATTCCCGGCGTCTTCAACCATTACTCCGGCTACGGAGATCAAGACCAGGGCGCTCATCATCAGCAGCAGCCGTCCGCGGGATCCTGCGGGGGCCGCGGCCCGGGCGGTTCCGGGTGCAGGTGGCGCAACAGGTTCTATGACCGCCAGTTCGGCGGATCGAGGCAGGCAGAATTTCAGGGCAGTCAGTGCCACCGCGGCGAAGAGCACCATCGATATGCCCAAATGCACTGGCAATGCCAAGTTCATCTGGATCGCTCCAGCGGCCATCAAACCGCCGATCACCGCTCCGACAGACCACAACGCGTGGAAGGAATTCAGTATCGAACGCCCATAGCGCCGTTGCACCACCAGCCCGTGCGCGTTCTGCCCGACATCCGTAATCGAATCCATGGCGCCGCCCAGGGCAAAAGCCAGCACGACCAAGACCACGCCCGGCGCGCTGCCGGCGGCCAGCAAGGCCGCACCGGTAACTATCGTGCCCACGACGGCAACCTGCGCGGAACCAAAACGGCGCACCAGCGCACCTGCAGCCAACCCTGCAAGGATTGCCCCAACAGGCCATGCGGTGACCAGCAAGCCGTAGCCGGCGGTGTCCAATTCCAGTTCCCGCTTCAGCTCGGGAAGGCGCGGCGCCATATTGGCAAAGAGTGCTCCGTTTGTGAGGAACAGGGCCGCGACTGCAGCGCGGGCGCGGGAGTTGACGCTGGATTCGCTGGCTGCCATGGGACCTTTCACTGCACATGCATGCGGATTCTTCACGGGGAATGCTTCACTAGCATCCAGCGTCGAGAGTACCAGTGCACCTGCTGGCAAATCCCGAAACCGTGCCGAAAGCCCGTCAATGGGTGTTTTGCGTCTGACCAGCTGCATCAGGATAGCGGCGAGCTGGCCATCCGCCGGTATTCGCGTTTCGGCTGCAACCTTGGAAGCCCAGCTGGTCCAGTAGCTGGATCGCCCCGTTCGCCAGATGCCCTGCCGCCGTGGAGCCTGCGCTCAGCGTGGCCATAGGCATTGTCAATATCGTAGAAACAACCTCAGCGAGGGTGCGAGTGATGATCGCAGAAGTTCCCCCCCGG
>NZ_JBLVOJ010000009.1:300328-319841 GCF_053543715.1 Glutamicibacter sp. AGC46 | reverse complement strand
GGCCCCCCCGGGGGGAACTTCTGGTTAATTCGCAACCGGAAAATCGGAGCTAGCCATCGAGCCAGCGCACTTCTCCGCTGTCCAGGTCGTAGACAGCTGCCACCACCCGGGTCCGCTTTTCTTGCACTGCCTCGCGAATGATGGCAGATCGCTCCAGTAGCTGCTCGGTGACGGCACGGGCATTGGCCTGCACCACTTGGTCCACCTCTTCGCTGCCCGAACCTTCAACTTTTGCCTTGCGTGCTACAGGAGCAATCTGTTCAGCGAAGTCGACCATCTCGCCGGGCAATTGCGGATTCTTGGCATCTTCTTCCATTGCCTTCAAGGTGCCCGCCACCGCACCACAGGCCGTATGGCCGAGGATCACCAGCAACGGGACCGAATAGGGACTGGAAACAGCGAATTCCATGCTGCCAACCAAGGTGTCATCGAGCACTCCGCCGGCGGTCCGGGTGACGAACAGGTCTCCGATCCCCTGGTCGAACAGGAGCTCGGGGGTCACGCGGGAATCCACGCAGCCGTGGATCAGGGCGAAGGGGTTCTGGTGCTCGGCCTGCTCGCTGCGCCGTTCAGTTGCTTGATTGGGGCGTTCTGGCATGCCGTCGGCGTAGCGCTGGTTCCCGGCGCGCAGTACCTGCAGCACTTCATCGGGGGTCTGCGGGGGTCCGGCGAGGTTTGCCCTGTCCGCGTCCGGGGCCTGCGGTGATGCGCAGGCTGCCAGTCCGGCCAGGGCAATGAGCCCGGAGGCGCCGGCGAGTAGGCCGCGGCGCGACGGTCCGGCTGGGGTTGGGTTTTGGCGGTTGAGGAAACGTGGTTCAGGTTGCGGCATCATGCCTTCCAGTGGCGTCTGATCAGCTGCCCAGCAGAATTAACTAGAGCTTGACAGTAAATAACATCAAGCAGTCTAGTGTTTTGCATTTGATTCATAAATAGAAAACGTCATATTTCGGCCCCTTTTAACATGAGCGTCGCATGAGGTGCGGATGGCAGCGCCACTCGGTGTCCCCGCCTGCAGAAGATAGTGATTGACACCACACTTTTTCTTCGGTTGGATGGAAACTGTCAATCGATTGATTGGCTCTTGAGTCACAGGGTGGTGTCCATGGAACTGGGAAAGGTCCAGCAAGCAGCCGTAGCCTGCTTTGCCCAGCGCGGTTTCGCCGCCACCGGCATCCGCGAACTAGGCAGCGCCGTAGGACTGAACTCGGCGACCCTCTACCATTACGTCGGCGGCAAGGAAGACTTGCTGGTGGGCATCATGAACGACTGCCTGGCCGCCATGATCTCCGGCGCCGAGCAGGCGCTGGCCGGCAGCAAGGACCCGGTACGCCAGCTCGCGTTGCTCGTGGCCTTCCACGTGGGGTTCACCGCCACCAATCCCAGCACCGCACGTGTCACCGAATACGAGATGCGCGCGCTATCGGCCAAGGCCCGCGAGCAGATGCAGGAACTGCGCGACGCCTACGAGCAGCTCTTCGCCGACGCGCTTCAGGCCGGCGAGCGCCAGGGCAGCTTCAGCACCGTGGACCTGGGCATCGCCCGCTTGGCACTGATGGAAATGGGGACCGGTGTCTCGCACTGGTACCGCAAGGACGGCCGGCTCACACTGGCCCAAGTGCAGTTGAACTTCATTTCCCTGGCCATGCGCATCCTGGCCGTGCCCGACGAATTCCCGTTGCCTGCGCAGCAGCTGCCCGTACCCCGGGTGATCGCCAGCGAACCGACCAGCAAGGACTGACTTCGTGAAGACCCTCTCCTCCCACTTGAACCCCGAGCATTTCGAGCGCAACGCCGCCGACCAGGCACCGCTGCTGGCCGAACTGCACGAACGGCTCGAACGCGCTGCCCGCGGCGGCTCCGAGAAGTCCCGGCAGCGCCATGTGGATCGCGGCAAGCTGCTGCCCCGCGAACGCGTAGACGCGCTGCTGGACGACGGCTCGCCCTTCCTGGAAATCGCACCGCTGGCCGCCGAGGACATGTATGACGGCGCCAGCCCCGGCGCCGGAATGATCGCCGGCATCGGCCTGGTGCACGGCCGCCACGTGCTGGTCATCGCCAACGACGCCACCGTCAAGGGCGGCACCTACTTCCCGATGACGGTCAAGAAGCACCTGCGCGCCCAGGAAATCGCGCTGGAGAACAGCCTGCCCTGCATCTACCTGGTGGATTCGGGCGGGGCGTTCCTGCCCATGCAGGACGAGGTCTTCCCGGACCGCGAGCACTTCGGGCGCATCTTCTACAACCAGGCGCAGCTCTCCGCGAAGAAGATCCCGCAGCTGGCTGCGGTGCTCGGTTCCTGCACCGCCGGCGGCGCCTACGTTCCGGCAATGAGCGACGAGACGGTCATCGTGCGCAACCAGGGCACCATCTTCCTGGGCGGCCCGCCGCTGGTGAAGGCCGCCATCGGGGAGATCGTCACCGCCGAGGAGCTGGGCGGCGGCGACCTGCACGCCAAGACCTCGGGCGTGGTGGACCACCTGGCCGAGAACGACGAGCACGCGCTGATGATCATCCGCGATATCGTCTCCACCCTGCCGGCCAACCCGGCCCCCGCCTGGAGTATCGAAAGCCAGGTCGTCGAGCCGCTCTACCCGGGCAGTGAACTGGCCGGGGTGGTGCCGGTGGATGTCAACGCGCCCTACGACGTGCACGAGATCATTGCCCGCATCGTCGATGCCAGCGAGTTCCACGAATTCAAGGCCGACTACGGCACCACCCTGGTCACCGGCTTCGCGCAGATCCACGGGCACCGGGTAGGCATCATCGCCAACAACGGCGTGCTGTTCTCCGAGTCCGCGATGAAGGGCGCGCACTTCATCGAGCTGTGCGACCAGCGCGGCATCCCGCTGCTCTTCTTGCAGAACCTCGCCGGATTCATGGTGGGCCGCGACTACGAAGCGGACGGCATCGCCAAGCACGGGGCCAAGATGGCCACCGCCGTGGCCACCGCCCGGGTGCCCAAGCTGACGGTGGTCATCGGCGGCTCCTTCGGCGCCGGCAACTACTCGATGTGCGGCCGGGCCTACTCCCCGCGCTTCTTGTGGATGTGGCCGGCCGCGCGCATCTCGGTGATGGGCGGGGCCCAGGCCGCCTCGGTGCTCTCCACGGTCAAGCGCGACGGAATCGAGTCGGGCGGCGGCAACTGGAGCGCCGAGGAGGAGGAATCGTTCAAGGCCCCGATCCGCGAGCAGTACGAAACCCAGGGAAACCCCTACTATTCCACCGCCAGATTATGGGACGACGGGGTCATCGACCCGGCAGATACCCGCCGGGTGCTCGGCCTGGCCCTGGATGTCTGCGCCCGCCAGCCGCTGCCGGAGACCAGCTTCGGCCTCTTCCGGATGTAGTACGAGGAAAACACCATGACTACGAAGCTCTTTGACACTGTCCTGATCGCCAACCGCGGAGAAATCGCGGTGCGCATCATCCGTACCCTGCGGGCGCTGGGCATCGAATCGGTCGCCGTCTACTCCGATGCCGATGCCGGGGCGCTGCATGTGTCCGAAGCCGATCGCGCGGTGCGCATCGGCGCGGCTGCGGCCAATGAAAGCTACCTGGATATCGACGCGGTGATCGCCGCTTGCCGGCACACCGGTGCCCAGGCGGTGCACCCGGGCTACGGGTTCCTCTCCGAGAACGTGGACTTCGCCCGTGCGCTGGAGGCTGCCGGCATCACCTTCATCGGCCCGCCGGTGAATTCCATCAATCTCATGGGCGACAAGATCCGTTCCAAGAACCATGTCCTCTCCCACCAGGTGCCGGTGGTTCCCGGCATCGCCGAACCCGGCCTCGGCGATCAGCAGCTGCTCGCCGCTGCCGCGGACGTCGGCTTCCCGCTGCTGATCAAGCCTTCGGCCGGCGGCGGCGGCAAGGGCATGTTCGCCGTGGATTCCGCCGCAGAACTGCCCGAAGCGCTGGCCAGCGCCCGGCGCACCGCACGCAATGCTTTCGGCGATGACACCCTGTTCCTCGAGCGGCTGGTGCGCAATCCGCGGCATATCGAGGTGCAGATCCTGGCCGATGCGCATGGGAACACCGTGCACCTGGGCGAACGCGAATGCTCCTTGCAGCGCCGCCACCAGAAGGTCATCGAGGAAGCCCCGGCTCCGCTGTTCGAGAATCTGGAGCAAGGCGCGGCGATCCGCGAGCGCATTGGCGCCGCCGCGGTGGCCGCTGCGCAATCGGTGGGCTACGTCGGCGCCGGAACTGTCGAGTTCCTGGTGAGCGACCAGAACCCCGACGAATTCTTCTTCATGGAAATGAATACCCGCTTGCAGGTGGAGCACCCGGTCACCGAGGAAGTCGTGCGGGTGAACGGCGCAAAGCTGGATCTGGTCCAGTGGCAGGTGCGCATCGCGGCCGGACAGCCACTGGACTTCACCCAGGACCAGGTGGCATTGGAAGGCCATGCCATCGAGGCCCGGCTCTACGCCGAAGACCCGTCCTCCGGCTTCCTGCCCTCGGTGGGCACCGTGCTGCACGTGCGCGAGCCGGAGAATGTCCGGGTGGATTCCTCGCTGCGCGACGGCCTGGCGATCAGCGCCCACTACGATCCGATGCTTTCCAAGCTCATCGCCTGGGGCCCGGATCGCACCGAGGCGCTGGCCCGCTTGGATAAGGCACTGGCCGGCACCGTGGTGCTGGGCGTGCTGACCAACAGCGAATACCTGCGGCTGCTGCTGGCCGACGAGGATGTGGCCGCCGGAGCCCTGGACACCAACCTGATCGAGCGGAAGATGGACCAGTTCGGCTTCCGCCAGGTCGGGTCCCGCGAACTGGCACTGGCAGCGCATCTGGAGGATCGGCGCATTCCAGCCGCGAATACCCCGTGGGGCCTGCGCGACGGATGGCGGGCCCAGCATCGCCGGGCCAGCATCGGGCACTTCGACGTCGAGGCCGCCGAGGGCAGGACCGCATTGCTCAGGGATCCCGATTCGAGCCGGGTGCGCGTGGGCGCCGAAGAATTCACCGTGCGGCAGGAACCGGATGGAACCCTGTCCGTCAACGGCCAGCACACAGCACTACAGCATGCCTTCGCCGCCGATGGCACGCTGTGGCTGTGCGAGGAAGGCTGGACCGCGGCGGTGCGCAAGCTGCCCCGCGAAGAAGTCCTCGAACGCCAGCTGGCCACCATCGCCAAGCAATCCGGGACCTTCTCCCCGCATGTCCTCTCGCCCATGCCCGGCACCGTGATCAACGTGCAGGCGGCCGATGGCGATGCGGTCGCCGAAGGCCAGCTGCTGCTGAGCATCGAAGCGATGAAGATGGAGCACCAGCTCTTCTCCCCCGCGGACGGCATCGTGCGCATGACCGGGTTGAAGACCGGGGATCTGGTCAAGGCCAAGCAGGTCGTGGCCACCGTGGAAGCAGCGCAGCCATCCGAAGCACAGCATCAGGAGCAGGACGCATGAGCGAGCAAACCCACAAACGTGTCGAGCAGCGCGGCCTCTACTTCGATGAGCTGCAGCTGGGGGCCACCTACGTGCACAAGCCCGGGCGCACCCTGACCGAAGCGGATAACGTCGCGTTCACGACGATGACCATGAACAACCAGGGACTGCACCTGGACGCGGCATGGGCATCCACCCAGCCCTTCGGCAAGCCGCTGGTCAACTCCCTGCTCACCCTGAGCACCATGATTGGGCAGTCGGTGGGCCAGCTGACCGAGGGCACCATCGTGGGGCAGCTGGGCATCAATGACGTGCGCTTCCCGCACCCGATGTTCCACGGCGATACCCTCTACACCGAAACCGAGATCACCGCACTGCGCGAATCGAAGTCCCGCCCCGGGCAGGGCCTGGCGTCCATGACTCACACCGGCCGCAACCAGCACGGCGACATCGTGGCCACCGCCACCCGCACCTGCCTGATGTGGACCCAGCAGGCGCACTTGGATTCGCTGGAACCCAAGGGGGAAAGCTCCAATGGCTAGCTTCCTGATGGGTCCTTCCCTGCTGTTCTGCCCGGCCGACCGGCCCGAGCGCTACGCCAAGGCGGCACAGCGTGCCGATGCGGTCATCATCGATCTGGAAGACGCTGTGGCTGCCGGGAACAAGGACGCGGCCCGCCGCGCCTTGCTGGATACGCCGCTGGATCCCGCGCGGGTCATCGTGCGCGTGAACCCGGTCGATAGCGAGCACTTCGCCAAGGACCTGGCAGCGCTGGGGCAAACGGCCTACCGCACCGTGATGCTGCCCAAGTGCGAATCGGCGGCGCAGCCGGCCGCGCTGGCAGGCTACGACGTGCTGGCACTGTGCGAAACCGCCAAGGGCATCACCAATGCCTCGGACATTGCCGGGGCGCAGAATGTCGTCGCGCTGATGTGGGGCGCGGAAGACCTGATCGCCTCGCTCGGCGGCACATCTTCGCGGGGCGAGGATGGCAGCTACCGCGAGGTGGCACGGTTCGCGCGGTCGCAGGTGCTGCTGCATGCGGTGGCCCAAGGCAAGGCCGCAATTGATTCCGTGTACCTCGATATTCCAGATCTCGAAGGCCTGGGCGAGGAGTCCCGCGATGCCAAGGCCTCGGGATTCGCCGCGAAAGCCTCGATCCACCCGAACCAGATGCCGGTCATTCGCGAGGCGTTCGCACCGACCGAAGCAGAACGGGAACGTGCCCGGCGGATCCTCGACGCCGCGGAGGCGAATCCCGGAGTTTTCGCTTTCGAAGGGCAGATGGTCGATGAGCCGCTGCTGCGCCAGGCCCGGGCCACCTTGGGCAGATAAGCTGTTTCCTGCCATGGGCTACAGTGTGTAGCAATGACCGCCGACAGCTGGCCAACGGAGGTTCAAATGCCTGTCGTGAAGAAACCCGGAGCCGATACCCTGGTGTATTTCTGGTTTGCGGTGGGGTTGGCCGTGCTCGGCATGGTCATCCAGCAAATCGGCGCCGTCATGATGCTCAACGGCTCGCTGGAGCTGAACGTCCTTGAAGTGACCACGCTTCACCTGGTCGCCTGGGGCTGCTATGCCGGATCGGCCATCTTCACCATCGTGGTCATGCACAAGGCCCTGGCCATGCTGATTTATCTCGTGCACCATCGTCGTCCGCTGCCGCCACGCAGGATGCCGGTCATCCGCGATGCCCCGGTGACGGCCCAAACCGCCGCGGCAGCCGCAACAGGCCAAGCCTCCGCTGCCCCATCGGCCATGGCCGATCCGCTGGACCAGGACGAACCGCCTTCCGGGGCCAAGCTAAAAACCTTTCCGCGGCAGGCGCTGGGTGCGCCGGCCCCGCAGGACCGGCACCCTCGCAGCCGGCGCCAGAACCCCAGCAACGGCAACGACCCCGCATAGCGAATAAGCAGAGCCGATCAGGCGCAAAAACTGAGTCTGCCGCGCTTCGCCATGCACAGCTAATCCCGGCGCGGCAAGGCGCTCCACCTGTTTCGGACATCAATATTTGTTCTTCGCACGTCACGAACTCCAACGCCTGTTAGCACCGGTGCAATGTTTAAAGCAACACCCAGAAGGAGCATGCGATTGAACTCCCCGAAGCCATTGCGGATCCATCGAGCCTGGCTGGTCGCCATCGTGACCACGCTGGCGCTAGTCGCCACGGCGGCGTTCCGCTCGACCACCGGCGCGTTCTTTGAACCACTTGAATCCGAATTCGGCTGGCTCCGCTCCCAGTTATCGACCGCGGTGACCATCAACCTGGTGGTCTACGGCCTGGCAGCTCCTTTCGCCGCGACTTTGCTGGAACGGTATTCCATGCGCAAGGTGGCTGCCATCGCTCTGGCATTGGTGGCCTCCGGAGCCGGATTGTCCGTGTTCATCAGCCAGATCTGGCAGTTGTGGGCGCTCTGGGGTGTGCTGGTTGGACTGGGCACCGGGGCGATGGCGTTGGTTTTCGGTTCTGTGGTTGCCAACCGCTGGTTCTGCGAACGGCGCGGCCTGGTGATGGGCATCTTCTCTGGCGCGAATGCCGCCGGCCAGCTGGTGTTCCTGCCAAGCATTGTACTGATCATCGAGCAGTACTCATGGAGGGCCGCGGCTCTGGTTGTTGCGGTCTTCGCGGTGCTGATCATCCCGTTGCTGCGCTGGCCCTTCGCCAATTCCCCTGCCGAAGCCGGTGTACTGCCTTACGGCGGGGCCG
The DNA here is from genome assembly GCF_053543715.1 of Glutamicibacter sp. AGC46. Lineage (NCBI taxonomy): Bacteria > Bacillati > Actinomycetota > Actinomycetes > Micrococcales > Micrococcaceae > Glutamicibacter > Glutamicibacter sp. AGC46. The sequence goes on along the minus strand of NZ_JBLVOJ010000009.1, from coordinate 311,744 downwards.
GAGCTGCAGCCGCGCCGGCATCCGGAACGCAGCAGGGTTCGATGGCTGCCGCGACTCTCAAGGCCCTGTTCGCGGCCTCACGCTACCCGGCATTCTGGGTCTTGGCGATGACCTTCTGGATCTGCGGATGGTCTACCAACGGACTGGTGCAGACGCACTTCATCCCTGCGGCGCACGACCATGGCATGCCGGCAACGACCGCTTCCGGGTTGCTGGCGCTGGTTGGCATTTTCGATATCCTCGGCACGGCGTTCTCCGGGTGGCTGACCGACCGTGTACGCCCGTGGTTGCTGCTTGCGGTGTACTACGCGTTGCGCGGACTGTCCCTGATGTTCCTGCACTCGCTGATGGGTCCAACCGTCGAGCCGCTGATGTGGATCTTCATTGTCTTCTACGGTTTGGACTGGGTGGCCACCGTGCCTCCTACCGTGGTGCTCTGCCGCCAGTACTTCGGTCCGGTTAGAGCCACCGTGGTCTTCGGCTGGGTCTTCGCCTTCCACATGATCGGCGCCGGCGCCGGCTCGCTGACCGCAGGGCTGTCGCGGGAAACCACCGGCAGCTACCTGGCCGCGTGGATTACCGCTGCGGTGCTGTGCCTTGTGGCAGCCGTCAGCCTGCTGTTCTTGCCGCGCATGCGCAAAGCCTACGAGCATCCTCAGCTCGAGAAAGTTGGGGTGTAGCCCGAATCAGCACCAGCAGCTCTCACGGCTTAACGGAAAACCTCGCAGAACAGATCATTGCTGATCGCTCTGCGAGGTTTTGCTTTTCGTGCTTAGACGAGCGCTACGTCCTTGGAAGGAACGTGGAGCTCCTTGTTGCCGTAGTGCACCGAGAAGAACCAGCCGATACCGGTCACGATATGGATCAGGGACAGGCCCACAGCGGTAGCGGCATCTGCTGCGTTCATGATCGGGAAAACGATCGAGACTACCGCGATGAGCAAGCCAGCCCACTGCGCGATCTTGCAAATGCCCTTGTTTGCCCGTCCGATCAGGAAGACCACCAGGCCGAAGAACAGAATCGGGATCAACGTGAACTGCAACAGGTGGTCAAAGGCGACAACATCAGTTGAATTAGGACCAATCCGGCGGGATGCCCCAGCGGCGCCAGACAGGAAGAAAATGATGACATTCAGGTAGCTGGTACCCAGCGCACCGATAATCACCTGAATGAAATTGAATGGGCTATTGGGTTGTCCCTGAGACGTCATGGCACTCCTAGAATTGTTGATAGTTCACAACTATTCTATTCCCGAGTGCCTGTGCCACGGCTCTCAGGAGCCCGTGAGAACCGCGACACTTAGCAGGGCTATAGGTTTTCCAGGGCCGCGATCTCGTTGAACTTCCTATTCGAGTAGTTCACCGCGATATACCAAGACGCTGCAACAACCAGGTGCATAATCGCCAGGGTCAGCGCGGTCCCCCAGTCCTCGGCGAAGAACCACTGCACCACCGCTGAGGTCAAGACGGCGGCAACGCCGACCCACTGGGCGATGCGGCAGAAGCCCGGCTTGGCCCGGCCGATCAAGAAGGTCAGGAAGCCGAGAATGAGAATGGGCAGGGCAGTGAATCGCACGATGTGGATGAAATCCAGGTTCCGGAATAAGCCGCCGGAGTACTCCATGGATGCGCCGATAACCCTGGCAACAAAATAGGCCAAGGCGCTAAGCCCCATGGCTCCGAAAGCCGCAATAACCACCTGGGCGAAATTGAACGGCATCTTGAATCTAGCGTCAGCCTGCATCGCGAATCATCCCCTTTTACAGCGAATTCGAGCTGGACCGGTATTTTCACTGTACGCGCATTCCCGCCCGTTGGACCCCGAACTCCGGAACATTCAAGATCGGGCCCCGCATTAGCCGATGGCGGTTTCCGCTGGCCTCCCGCGCCATGGCCCGGACCGCGACAGGGTGACGTCCCTCGGCAACACAAGCCGTTGCAGCCGCGGGCACCCTTCGTCGCTTCACTTGGCCATTTTCCGGTCCACAACCGGGAAACCGGAGTAGACTGGAATTGGATCTAACTTCCGTAGAAATGCCGTCATCGGAAGCACTTCCTACCGGCGTAGAGCTTTTGTGCCCTCCTCATTGCCGAGGACGGCGTTCAGATTAACGCAGCAGTGTTGAACCGGGATCTTTATCGAGGCGGCTCGAATTAACTGCCCGCTTCCTTGCGTTTCTCCCATTTGCCCGATAAGGGTTGCCCGCCAGGAACGAATCACAGTTTTGCTCCAGCAGCCCACAGACCGGTTCGGTCCGCTAGTGGCGAATCATGCAACCAGCACAGCCGGACAATACCTTTGAAGCCGACAGTGCAAAACGGCAGTACGCGCACAACTGCCGCGGTCCCCGCGATGCCCAACTCAAGAAATGGTACGGCGTTTCCCGTGGAACCGGCCTTGAACTGCAGCACCGAGGGCAGAGCACGGCAATAAAAACGACTATGCAGCAACGGAGGGAATGTCATGGACAAGCCGAACAGCTGTCCGAGGTGCTACAGAAATACCTTGGTTGAAACAGAAACCCGTCGATTCGTCGATGATCAAAACCAGCTCAAGAGATGGGACAACGAAGGCGGCCACGAAGCTGGCCAGCGCCAGGACATGCTGGTAACGATGCGTGAAGTGCTCTGGACCTGCACCTCATGCGGATGGCGCAAGGTTGCCTACAGTTCGCAAGAACCACTACAGGGACCAGAGCGCCGCGTGGACATCTTGCCTGCTACGGGCCAAGCAACCCTACGGCAAGCCTAGCTGAGCTGGCGCCAGGCGCTGCTGCCCACGGCAGAGCACCCTGGTCGCCGGCATGGAACGGACATGGAAAGGAAAAGCCATGATGGACTTCTCCCGCACTCTTGGCAAGAAGCACCAGCCGCTGAAGATAGGCCCGGTGCTCATGAACTCTCTGCCGGGAACTTTGCTCAGCGACAAGGCGCCCGGCGCGTACCGGGTTGCCGCCGTTTTCAACCGCCAGCCCGCAGCCGAGGAAACAGAGTTCTTGACCAGCGATTTCATGCGCGGCCAACTCGATGCCGCCGGCTACCCTGATGCCGTTCTGAGCGCAGCTAACCGAAGATTGGAAATTTCCAACACCTCCCTGGAACAACTGCGTGACGGATTGGCAGCATTAATTGCCCGGGAGCTGGCTCTCGCCGGAAAGAAGTTCGAGGCTGATAGGGACGAAAGAAATTCCCAGTTCCACAAGGATATCGATGCGGAGTCACAGCGTTATGCAGCGGTGCAAAAGCTCGCGGAATCGGTAGCATTCAGCTCCGCGGAGATTCTCGAGCTCCATGGGCCCTGACCCTTCGGTAAATCCGGGTCCCAGCACCGGTACAGCTAGAGCGCCTGGACTGGCTGCACCGGCCCGGGCATTCGCAATAGGGCCGGAACAGCACTCGCGCCGCGCCTGCAACTCCTCTGGCCGCTACTGCCGCAGCCTCGATAAACCTGCGCCTGGCGAGCACCCGGAACTAGGCGCCGAGCACAAGGATGATCGCGCAAGCGCCTAGAGCCAACAGCACCGCTGTTGTCAGCAGCACGGCGAGAACATCCGCGCTGACGCGTTCAGCCTTCACGCCTTGCGCCATTTTCCGGTACCGGGCACGCTGCGAGAGCAGAATCCCGAATGCCATCGAGGAAGATATCGCAATCAGCAGGATCACGGCCAGGCCATAGTGCGGAAGCCAGCGCAGGAAGACCGCGGAAACCACGAGAAATGAAACCATTGTCCGGTTCCACGCGAAGACGGTGCGCTCTGGCTGCAACCCCGGGTCGCTGATCTCGATGGGCTCTTTCATCACGAGCTGAGGGACCAGAAAATCATGGCGATCGCCGCCAGTGAGGCCACCACGGCACCGAATGCCAGCAGCGGGACAATGGCGGGAATCGGCAACGGCCTGCCGGTGCGCATGCTGCGTTCCACGCGGACCCAGCGCACGGCTGCACCGGCAGCAATCAGGATGCCGACGCCGATCACCAGCACCGCCAGCCAGGTGCGAACTGGCGACGGGAAGGCCTCTGCGGCGAAGGCCTCCAGCGCTGTGCCGCCCGCGAGGAAGGCTAGCGAAGTTCGAATCCAGGCCAAGAAGGTGCGCTCGTTGGCCAGCGTGAAGCGCGGGTCAGGCTCACTGCCCCGTGGCAATATCCAGCGTGAAAGCCGGCTGCGATCTTGCTCGGACATGACCCTCCTTGGTTTGCGTCGATGCTATGAGCATACCCAACCTATTATCGGCTAAACCTATTTAGTTGGTTGATAAAAACAGTTTTACGAATGTGATCCAGCGCATAAGAATTGAATGCAGCACTTGAACCAAAGAAAGGGCGCATTCCATGGCCTCCACCAATCTCAATCCCCACGTCGTTACGCTGGGCACCGCCGGCGGACCCCGCTGGTGGACCGGCGAGAACGCCGGCAAGCGGGCGGGAATTTCCACCGCCGTAGTCGTGGGCGAAAGCGTCTACCTGGTGGATGCCGGAACCGGCGTGGGCAACCAGCTGATGAAAGCCGGCTTCACCCCTGCGAACCTTCGCGGCATCTTCCTCACGCACTTGCACTCCGATCACACCATCGACCTGGCTTCGCTGGCCATCTTCGGAATGTTCACCCTGCCAGCGGGCAAGGCTCCGATTTCCATCATCGGCCCCGGCGACCGCGGCGCCCTGCCACCTGCCTCCCCGCGCGCAGTGACCGCCCCGCAGCCGCTCTACCCGCAGAACGCGACCCCGGGAACCGCCTCGATGTTCGACCACCTGATGCAGGCCTACGCCACGGACCTGAATGACCGCGTGATCGACGCCCTGCGCCCCTCCCCGCTGGACCACTTCATCGCCTCGGACATCGAGATTCCGGCCGGCACCGGGTACCACCCCAACGAGAACCCGACACCGAAGGGCTTCGCGCCGTTCGAGATCTACCGCGACGAGCTGGTCACGGTGACCGCAACACTGGTCAAGCACCCGCCGATCGCTCCGGCCTTCGCCTTCCGCTTCGATACCGCAGAAGGGTCGGTGACCATTTCCGGAGACACCGCGCCCTGCCAGAACCTGGTGGCCCTGGCGAAGGATACCGACCTGCTGCTTCATGAGGCCATCGATTTCGACTGGGTGCAACGCGCCTACGGTTCGGTTGGCACCTTGGAAGCCCAGGCTTCGATGGACCACCACCGCGCCTCGCACACCTCGCCGGAGCAGGCGATCGAGATCGCGCACCAGGCCGGGGCGCGCAGCCTGGCCCTGCACCATCTGGTCCCCGGAACTACGCCTTTGCAGGTCTGGGAAGCCCACGCCGCGAAATTCTCCGGCAACTACCTAGTGCCCAACGATCTGGACACGATATCCTTTTCCCGCGTCAACAGTGAAATGGCGGCAGTACGATGAGCAGCACCCTGAATAATGGCAACGGTGTGGAGGCACAGGCGTTGGTTCCCTCGCTGAAATCCCCGCAGATGCGCCGGATCCTGGCTTCCAGCTTCATCGGCAGCGCAATCGAATTCTACGATTTCATCCTCTACGCCACGGCGGCCTCGCTGGTCTTCAACAAGGTCTTCTTCGTGGGCCTGACCCCGGGTGTAGCCATCTTCGCTTCCTTTGCCACCTTGGCCGTGGGCTATCTGGCCCGCCCGCTGGGCGGCATCGTGTTCGGCCACTTCGGCGACAAGATCGGCCGCAAGGGCGTGCTGATCACCTCGATGGCGATGATGGGCGGTGCCTCGACACTGATCGGACTGCTTCCTCCCACCGCGCAGATCGGCATGCTGGCCCCGATCGCGCTGATCATCTTGCGCATCGTCCAGGGCCTGGCCGTGGGCGGCGAATGGGGCGGGGCCATGCTGATGGCGCTGGAGCACGCGCCGAAGGAGCGCCGCGGCTTCGCGGCGAGCTTCGCGAACATGGGCGGCCCGGCCGGCGCCGTGATGGCCACGTTGGCAGTCTCGGCCGTCTCGCTCATGCCCAATGAGCAGTTCCTGGCCTGGGGCTGGCGCATTCCGTTCCTGATCAGCATCGCGCTGGTTGGCATCGGGCTGGTCATCCGGCTGAAGGTCACCGAGTCCCCGCTGTTCCTGGCGCTGGAAAACAAGGCAGAAGAGCGCAAGACCCCCTTCATGGAGGTCATCACCAAGTACCCGAAGTCCGTCATCCGCGGAACCTTGGTGGGCATGAGCTCCTACACGGTGCAGGGCCTGATGACCGTCTGGGCCATCTCCTACGTGGTCGAGGAAGTCGGCATGGACCGCACTGCGGTGCTGAACATCAAGGCCATTGGCGCCGCGTTGACCGTGGTGGGCATCTGGGTTTCATCGCGCTATTCAGACAAGCTGGGCCGCCGCCCGGTCATGATGGTCGGCATCCTCGCCGGCGCCGTGGCCGCCCTGCCGATCATGTGGATGCTGGAACTGGGCCAGCTGTGGCTCTTCGCCATCGCGCTGTTCGTGGCCAACGGCATCATCCAGGCCTTCATCTTCGGGCCGTTCGGCGCGTTCACCGCGGAGCTGTTCCCAACCCGCATCCGCTACACCGGCGCTTCGCTGGTCTACCAGCTCTCCTCCACCGTGGGCGCGGGTTTCACCCCGATGATCGTTGCAGGCCTGGTGCTGCTGGGCGGCGGATCGCTGTGGATCGCCGGAGCCGTTTGGGCCGCCGCGTTCATCGTCGCCGCCCTGGCCATGCGCGGCATCAAGGAAGGCCGCGACGCCGACCTCGAGGCCGAGGAAATGAGCCACTAGCCTCCCGACTGGCGAAAGCGCGGGGCCGGTTGGAACCTACGGGTTCTAACCGGCCTTGCGCTCTTTCTCGGCTCCGGCTTCCTCGCAGAAATCCAAGAACGCGCGCAGCCGCAAGCTAGGGCGGTCCGAAGCGGTGTAGGCCACGCAGATATCGCTCACGCCAACCTCGCCCTCGATCTCCAATACCGACAGCGGCAAGCCGTCGTAGCTCAGGTTGACCGGCGGGCGCTGCACCAGAACGGTATAGCCCAAACCCCGAGCCACCATCCCGCGCACCGCCTCGAAGCTCTGCGAACTCCACCGCACCTTGGGGTCCAAGCCCGACATGCGAAGATTCACCAGCTGGTTATCGCGCACCGTGGGGATGTCCAGGGAGACGAAGTCGTCGTCGGCCAGTTCGCTCAAGGCGACGGAGGTGCGATCGGCCAGCCGGTGATTGCCTCCCACCAGCACATAGGGCCGGCCCGACATCACCGTACGCGAAGAGACCTGCGGCAGCAGGTGGCGGGTATGGGTGAGCACCGCATCCAGGTGGCCCTTGAGCATGCGCTCCTGCAGGTCGGCCCCGTCCCCCTCCACGAGGGTGACCTGCAAATCCGGGTGCACATTGGTGAAGCGTTCGCAGATCACCGGGATCCAGAAAGCGGCCAGCGAGGAATAGCAGCCGATCACCAAAGGGCCGGAGAGCTTGGTCTGGCGTTCGACAATCTGGTCCTGCACTTCTTCGGCATGGCGCACCAGGGCCCGCGAGTCCAGCAGGAAGTCCGTGCCGACAGCCGTGAGCACCACGCCGCGGGCACGTCTGCGCACCAGCAGCTGCGAGCCGACGGCGCGTTCCAGCTCGTCCATGGACTGGGACATGGCTGCCTGGGAAATATGGCACTGCTTCGCCGCAGCGGAGATGGAGCCGAGTTCAGCGACGGCGACGAAGTACTGCAGCTGGCGCAGGGTGTAGTTGATCACCCGCCCAGTCTAGCCAGCGGGCAGCGGACCATTACCGTTCGTAAAGTCGTCCGGTTTTCCTGACCCTCGCCAGATCCCGCTGGCTGACCCTAGTTCTTTCGGCCAACTGACCCAGGCTGGCGCCGTGTTCCAAGGCCAGCACGATAAGCCGCTCAAGCTCAGCAACACAGCTTTGCAGTTCCGCGGTCACCTCGCCGGTTCCTCTGGCTTGCACCTGCAGCAGTGCCAGTCGCTGAACAACGGTGTCGATCGGCGTCCAGTCAAAGTCGAGGACGGGAGGCTTGTACCCGTCCTCGAAAGAAAATTGCCAACCACTCATGCGGGACATCTTCGCATTCAAGACGTTCTGCGGGCAACACTGCACGGTTAAAACCTACGGGCCCAGCATCGGCAAAGAATGCTGGACCCGCAAAATCAAGGAATCTACTTTGATGCACCAATCGCCCACACGCGCGGAAGCTCGGTGCCATTGACCGCCAGGTCGCCAATCAACCGCGCCTTGAACACCCAGGGGTTGTGGTTGCCGGCGGTACGGGCATTGCGCCAGTGCCGGTCCAGGTTCTTGGTAACGCTCGTGGCGCTGGCGGCCAGCGCATCGAAAGCGTGGGTGATCGCGTTGAGGACCAATGGCGTGAGCACCACCTGCGCCTGGGCGCTGGCCAGCTCTGCCGCATCGTTGGCTGCTTCGTCCTCTTCCCCGGTCACCTCGCCGGTGTGCAGCGCCTGCGCAGTTTCGTAGGCACCCTGCAATGCCGTCGACACTCGTTCTACCGTTGCCGCGGCAGCGAAGGCCGCCGCGGAGACCTCGCCGATCACCTGCAGCAGCTGCGGGTCTTCGGCCGCCACATTGGCCGCGGCATGGCTGAAGGTCCGCTTGCGCGCCTTCAGCTCAGCGGCGAAGTCGCGCTCGGCTGCTTTGGCGGAGCCGGCCAGGACAGCGAGCAGCACCTGCTGGTAGAAAGCTGTCTGGTACTTGAAACGCGTATCGAAGTCGATGAGGTCTTCTTCGGCGACAATTGCATCGGTGAAGGTCGAGGTGCCGGTACCCGTGGTGCGCTGGCCGAAGCCATCCCAGTCATCGGCCAGCTCGACGCCGGGCTGGTGGCGGTTGACTGCGGCGATCACCCGCTTGCCGGTGTCGGTGCGCTCTGCGTAGGTATCCAGCCAGTCGGCGAAGATCGAGCCGGTGGAGTAGTACTTGGTGCCGTTGATCTTGAATCCTCCCTCGCCGTCCGGGGTGACCTTGGTGATCACGTCCCCGACCTTGACGGTGCCGACCTCGGTCCAGGAGTTGCCCACCAGTTCTCCCGCCACGAAGCGGGCCAGCCACTTGTCGCGCCCCGGACCGGGGGCCGCAACCAGACGGTCCTCGACGAAGGCGAAGTGCGCGCGCAGCGCTTGGGCAATATTGGAATCCGCCGCCGCGAGATCCACGAAGAGCTCGAAGAGTTCGGGCAGCGTAGCACCGGCACCCCCGTGCGATTCCGGGACCCGAACCGCGCCAAAGCCGGCAGCGGCCAGGTCCGCGACCTGCTGGAAGGGCAATTCGCCGGTGCGGTCGCGTTCAGCTGCACCCTGCGCAATGCGCGCGAAGAGCGGTGCGAAGCGGTTTTTGAGGCCTGCGAGTCGATTGCCAGTTGCAAGTACAGTCATCGTTCAGTCCAATCCGGGAGAAGTTTTCTTAGGTGTACAGCGAGAGCGGCTGGGACTCTCCGCGCAGGAAGTAGGCGCCGACCTCGATCTTCTTGTAGTCCACTGGGTCGTGCAGCGAATGGGTGCGCACATTGCGCCAGTACAGGTCCAGACCCACCGAGTTCGCAGTCGAAGATGAACCGGTCACCTCGAAGATCCGGTTCGCCACATCCACTCCCACCTCAGTGGAGACCACCTTGGCTTCAGCAATTTCCACGGCCAACGCCGCTCGTTCGGGCTGGGTGACTTCCCCGGCCTTCGAGAGCAGGGCATCGAATTTCCGGCCCAGCTTCTCGGTCAGCGCCGCCACTGCTGCAGTGCGGGCTTTGAGCTCTCCGACGGTGCGCTGGAAGATCGGGTCCTGCGAGTAGGTCTCTGCCTGCGAGAACAGCCAGGCGTTCTTGCGGCCCAGCAAGATCTGCTTGCCGCGCTCCAGTGCTCCCTGGGCGATGCCCAGGTAGAAGTTGGCGAAGGCCAACTGGATACCGGGGGTAAGCAGGGTGGAGACCGGTTCATCGGTGACGAATCCCAGCAAGTCCCCTGCTTCGAGCCGCACGTTGTGGAACTTCAAGGAATTCGACGCGCTCAGCCGCTGTCCCAGGTAGTCCCAGTCGTCAACGATTTCCAAGCCATCGATATAGCGTGGCAGAACCAACGCGAGAATCTGCCCGTCGTATTCTCCGCCCTGGACCAGCGCGTTGATGACGATGACCTCGCCAACACCGGAACCCGTGGAGAATCGCTTGGCTCCATTCAGTCGGTAGCCGTCCCCTTCGGCGCTCAGCGTCAAATCCGGATCAACTGGATTCACCGAATCGCCCCAGAGCCAGCCACCTTCCACGGTGCGCTGCCACCATGCCCCTTGCGCTTCTGCTGGGGCGTAGAACGCAATGCCGGACTGGTTGATGTAGTGGTAAGCCAGCAACTGCGAGATGGAGCCATCAGCTGCGGCCAGTATGCGGACCGCTTCGAAAGCCGCTTCCCAATGGGCTCCGGCTCCGCCGAATTCTGCAGGCACCAAGAGATTGAGCAACCCGGCTTCGCGCAGCAGCTGCACTTCGGCGAAAGGCTGGGCGTTCTTTCGGTCGCGTTCGAGCGCGTCAGCCGCCAGCTTGTCAGCTACTTGCTGGGCGACGTCGCGCCAATGAGCCAGTTCAGCTTCATCAGCAGTGCCGGTGTAGGGCACGCGCGGCAATTGGGTATCCAGTACAGTCATCTTCGTTCTCCTCTTGGGCTATGGATTCCGAAGGATGCAGAAAATCTGCGGATCCATCGAACCTGGCGTTAGCACTACCTGCGGAGTGCAGGCTTGCTGCGGCGTCTCGGAGCCAGGCCTCTCAGCCGCTCTGGATGGGTTGTGCTCCGAGTCAAGCATTACTGGCAGGTCCTCGGGAAGGGCGCTGTCATGCGGAGGAACAGCAGGACAAAATACGTCATCTTCGCGCCTTCGCCCTGCCGGAAAACGGGCGGATAAGACGTCATATGACCTTCGCATGACGCAATTGGCATGCTGGAACTGGATTTCAAAGGCGTTCCCCTAGGCATCGATTGGGAACACAGCGTGGATCAGGGCACTTCCATGCGACCGCATAGAATGGCCATTCAAGATCAATCGGCAGAAGAGGCGGCAAGTGGATCCAGCAGGCGTGATTGCCTTCATGTTCGGGTTGCTGAGCATAACGCTGGTCGCAGCGTTCCTCGCCCCGATGGCACGGGACCGGAAGCTCGCTCGCAATGCGGCGATCGGCATCAAGACGCGCCACACCTTGGCCAGCGATGGGGCCTGGCTCGCCGGGCATCAGCAGGCTGCGCCCCTGCTTGCCGCGGCTTCCTGGGCCGGTTGGGCGGCATTGGCCAGCGCAGCAGTTCTCTGCCTGCTGGGCCAATTCGGTTTCGCCTTCGCCGCGACCGGAGCCGGCTACCTGGCCGCCATCGCGTTGCTGGTGATCTCGACTGCCACAGCGAATAAGGCCGCGCGGAGCTTCCCGGCGGCAGGCCTGGGCTAATCCAGCACTGCTTAAAGCAACGGATCGGGGGGG
>NZ_JBLVOJ010000009.1:287430-300308 GCF_053543715.1 Glutamicibacter sp. AGC46 | reverse complement strand
CTGCCGATGGCGCGATCCGTTGCTTTCTTGGAAGGCGTGCTGCTAAAGCAGTACGGCTCCCAGGACCAGTACAGTCAGGAAACCCGCGGTGCCCTGGATGGCGGTAGCCACGCTCAGGGTCTTGTAGGCGGTGATCACCGGAATGCGGCTGAGCTGCGAGACGACCCAGAAGTAGGAGTCGTTGGCGTGCGAGACAACCATCGCACCGGCGCCTACTGCCAATACGGATAGCACCATGCCCAGCTCCGAACCCAAGCCCAGGGAGCCGAGCATCGGAGCGACCAGCGCGGAAGTGGTCACCATTGAGACGGTGGACGAGCCTTGGGCGGACTTCAATGCAGCGGCGATCAGGAATGGCACAGCCAGGCCCAAGCCCAGTCCGCTGAGTGAATCCGAAAGAATCGTGGTCAGATCCGACGCGGCCAGGACCGCGCCGAAGCCGGCGCCGGCACCGGTGATCAGCAAGATCGGAGCAGCGGTGCGTACAGCTTCGTTCATCTGCTCATTGAAGACCGCCAGCTTGCTGCCACCGCTCAAAAGAAAAGTCGATGAGATCAAGCCGAAGATCAGCGCAATAACTGGCGTCCCCAGGAAGGAAAGGATTTCCAGGGCAGCGTCTTCGCCAATCGGGTGCGAGGGCAGCTTCGCAATGGATGCGGCACAGATCAGCACCAGCGGAACCAGGATCGGCATGAAGGCTAGCGCCGGGCTGGGCAATTTTCCGAAGCTTGCACGCAGCTGCTCATAGTCGAGTTCGGAGATGTCATTGTGGTCGTCGCTTGGCAACGGGGTCCATTGGGACTTGTTGAAGCGGCTGGCGTAGGCCAAGCCGGCAAGTGCCGAGATGGCCGCAACGGGCAATCCGACTGCGATGATCAAGCCCAGGTTATCGGCAATGCCGATGCTTTCGGCTGCGGCCAGCGGGCCCGGAGTTGGAGGCACCATGGTGTGGGTCGCGTACAGGCCGGTCATCAGGGCGATGGAAGTTGCCAGCCCGGAGACCCCGGTACGCAGGGTGATGGCTTTGCGCAGCGAGTTGAGCACCACGTATCCCGAGTCGCAGAAGACCGGAATGGAAACGATGTAGCCGATAATCGATAGCGTCAGGTTGGGGAACCGGGTACCCAGGACCTTGATCAGCGCATCTGCCATGGAGATCGCGGCGCCGGATTTCTCCAGGATGACATCATCGTTCCGAACAGGATCACCAGTCCGATATTTCCCATGGTGCTGCCAAAGGCCGTGGTGACCGTCGAAGCCACGTCGGCCAGCGGAATCCGGTAGGCGAAGGCCGCCAGGATAGCTGCGCCAACGAGGGCGAGGAATGGGCTGATCTTCAAGCGTGCTGTGACCATCACGATGGCCACAACAAGGATCAGCAGAACAAGCAGTTCGTACACGGCGGGTTGGCTCCTTTGCCAATATCGGTAGTTCAATGCGCCCAGCCCGCAATGGCTCAACGGGTGGACCAGCCCTATCGGCAAAGCTGCTCAAGGCTTTGCCCGTTGGGCTAGATGCCACCGTGCCACCCCGGTTTCGGGCGCAAAGATCGATCATCCTGCCAATACTAGGAAAAGTGACCCCGAATACCTATGGGCACACGACCACATTTGCCTGGGTTCGAAAGAGCCAATGTGTGCAAACACCCCACCCTTCCCAGCCCTGGCGCCAGCTCCCCTAGTTTCCAGGGCCTAGAAAACATGCAGCTGGCCCAAGGCCACTCTCGCGTAGATGGCATGCTGGAGTTTCAGGGATTCGCTGGACCGCCGAATATCGACGCCGCTGACCTGGCTTATCCGTTCAAGTCTTTGCACCAAGGTATTGCGGTGAATATGCAGATCCGTGGCCGCTTGGCTCATCGAAGCAGCTGTCGCAACGACCAGCAGGGTTCTGGCTTGTTCCTCATTGAGCTGCATCGCTGGGGCAGCTGCATGTTCCAGGCTGCGGGCTGGGGTGCGGGCGATAGCCACAGCAATTTCCCGGCTCCACATGCGGCGCCGCGCGTGGGAAGGCACGAGTGCCGGATAGCCCAACAATACGCGCAGCACTTCGGTTTCGGCCATGAGATCCTCGGCCTTTTCGACAGGCGCGGAGACCAGGAAACGTTCCTGGTCCATGCGCTCGGGAGCGAAAGCTGTCTCGCTGGCAGCGCAAAGCCTCCAGTACGCGCCGGAAAGGCTAATCCATGACGTGCGGTGATGATCCTTCGCCGGCTCTTCGAGCGACGGATCCCCCACGCTTCGGGGCAGCCAAGCTTCAATGCATTTCGACCCGCGCAAACCATGCGCTGCGAGCGAGCGGTCGATCACTTCAGGCGCAACGCGACCGGCGATCAACGCAGAAATAATGTCGCGGGCTTCGGTCTCGCGCCGCGCGCTGCGAGAGTGCTCGCGTTCCTGGGCAAAGAGCAATTGAACGGTCAGTGCAATCAGGCCGGCCAGCGGTTCCACCTCGTGGGGAGCTCCGGTCACGCCCACAACGCCGCAGAGCTGGTCGTTCAGCACCAGCGGCACATTGACCCCGGGCTGGGTTCCGGCCGAGCCGTCGGCCTGGCTGACACGGATGATGTTGTTGCGGCGGATCGCCTCTGCGCTGCCGTCGTGGTGGGTACCGATACGCGCAGCATCCGTAGAAGCAATGATGACTCCGTGAGCATTCATGATGTTCACATTGCGGTTGATGGTCGGCGCAATCGTGTCGACGACTTTCTGCGCCAACGCGCTAGCCAGCCGGGGTTGCTCCTTTTCGCTCATGAGCTCATCCTATCGGCCCGGGACTGCGCAAAGCAGTCCCGGAATAGAACATTGCCGCTAGCCGAGCTTGACGGTGACCGACTTCAGCGAGGTGTAGGCCTCGATGCCTTCACGGCCATTTTCCGCGCCCCACCCCGACTGCTTGAATCCGCCGAACGGCATGTTCGCATCCATGCCGGCACCGGTATTCACCCTGACGTTGCCGGCCTGGATTTTCTTGGCGAAGGTCAACGCGCGGGAAATGTCCTGGGTGAAGATCACCGAATTGAGGCCGTAGTCGGTGTCGTTGGCCCGGCGCAGCACCTCAGCCAGCGAATCCTCGTCGCCGAAGGTGCTGACCGAGAGCACCGGCCCGAAGATCTCATCCTTGGCGATGGACATGTCCGGACTGACATTTTTCAGCACGGTCGGCTGCACGAAGAATCCTTCTCCGCCTTCGGCCAAGCCACCGGCAACGAGTTCCGCGCCATCAGCGATGCCCGCCTCGATGTACCCCAGCACGCGCTCGCGCTGCACCTGGGAGATCAGCGGGCCCAGCTGGGTTCCTTCTGCCAGGCCAGCGCCCAGCTTGAGGTTCTTCGCGAATCCGGCGATGCCTTCGATGACCTGGTCTGCGATGTCTTCGTGGACATACAGTCGCGACCCTGCCGCGCAGACCTGGCCGGAGTTGCCGAAGATGCTCATGGCCGCGGCCGGAATGGCCTTGTCCAGATCCGCGTCGGGATAGATCACCACCGGGGATTTGCCGCCCAGCTCAAGGCTCAGCCGCTTGAGATTGACCGCTGCCGACGCCAGCAGCTTCTTGCCTACCGCGGTGGATCCGGTGAAGGAGAGCTTGTCGACATCCGGATGGTCGGCGAGCGCTTGGCCGGCCACCGGCCCCAAGCCCTGGACAACGTTCAGCACACCGGCCGGGATGCCTGCTTCAAGCGCAATCTGCGCCATGCGCACGGCGGTCAGCGGGGGCAGCTCCGCGGGCTTGAGCACGACGGTGCAGCCGGACGCCAGCGCCGGAGCCACCTTGGACAGCGCAATGGTGAAGGGGACATTCCATGGCACGATCAGTGCGGCCACGCCCAAGGCTTGGCGCTGGGTATAGGCGTGCCAGGTTCCTGGCAGGGAAATCTCGCGGGTTTCGCCGTTGAGCTTGGTGGCCCAGCCGGCGAAGTAGCGCAAGGTCTCGATGCCCGCGGGCAGCTCGCCAAAGCGGGCGATGTTGAAGGGCTTCCCGCAGTTCAGGGACTCCAGGGTAGCCAATTCATCGAGGTTCGCTTCCAATGCGTCAGCGAAGCGGTGCAGCGCCCGCTGGCGTGCTGCCGGGGTCATTTCTGCCCAGGGCCCGGACTCGAACGCTGCACGGGCGGCAGCTACTGCGCGGTCGATGTCCGCTGCGGTGGCAGCCGTCGTCTCGGTCAGCAGCTGGCCAGTGGAGGGATCGGTTACCGGCAGCTTTTCCCCCGAGCCAGCGACCTCCTGGCCATTGATCACCAGCGGAAGGGGCGTGGCCGCCAAAGCGGCGCGAAGCTGCTGAGCCAGCGGAACGGCGGAAAGATCTGTTGCTGTCATGGAATGTATCTCCTGGTCTGCCCGGCGTGCTTCGTCGTTGGCATCATTTTGAATGTGAGTCTTGCCACACAATCATACTAAAGATATATTGTGATTCAAGGAATACATTTTGATGCTCAATGTACTTCTTCTTCCGGGAGCCGACCCCGGTCGACAACTCGCAGCCTTCGCCTAGGCACCAAGCTTTCAAGGAGATCCCCATGGTCACGAAACGACGTTTTGCACGGAAGGCCTTCTCCGGCCTCGCAGTCTCTGCCCTCGCAATCGGCACCCTGGCCGCGTGCGGATCCAGCGAGGAGGCCAGCGCCGACGGCCCGGTGAAGCTGCGCGTCGCCATTGCTCCGATCCAGTTCGAAACCGCACGCATCGCTGAAGAGAAGGGCTACTTCGAGGACCAGGGCCTGGACGTTGAATTGGTCAATGGCGCCGACCCCGCCGCGCTGCTGGCCCAGGTGGTCTCCGGTGACGTGAACGTTGCCATCGGCTCGTGGATCAACGTCGCCACCTCCTTCTCCCAAGGTGTTCCGATCCAGGTCATTGGCGGCAACGGCATGGTTGATCCGGAGGCCGACAACTCCGGCGTCATGGTGGCCAAGGATTCCGGGGTCAAGGAACTGGCAGACCTGAAGGGCAAGACCATTGGCGTAGTTGGCGTGAAGTCCGGTGGCGACATCCCCGTGCTCCAGGCATTGGAAGCGGCCGGCGTGAAGGAAAAGGAAGTCACGGAAGTTGCTGTTCCCTACGCGGGCATGGAAGCGGCCCTGGAACAAGGCACCGTGGATGCAGTAGTGCCTGCCGACTCCTTCTACCACCAGATGTCGGAGAAGGGCTACCAGACCATCTCCAACCCGGTACAGGAATTCCAGTCCAGCATGCCGGTAACCGTTTGGACCGTGCAGAAGCAGTGGCTGGAGCAGAATGGCGAGACCGCCAAGAAGTTCGACGCAGCTATGCAGGATGCCGTGAAGTTCTACTCGGACCCGGCCAATCTGGAGGAAGTCCGCAAGGTCCACGCCGAAGCCAACCAGATCGATGTAGCCGATGCGCCCAAGACCTTCGTCCCGGCGGACGTCACCTTCAACGTGGCTGAAGCCCAATCCGGCATCGATGCCATGGTCCACTTCGGCCTGGTCGAGAACAAGGTCATCGTCGAAGATGTGCTCTGGGACGAAGCCCCTACCCGGGCTTCGGCAGACGCCAAGTAGCCCACGTCCGCTTCGCCCAACCGGTGGCGCCATCCCCTGCGCTGGCGCCACCAGCACCCCTAGCTTGCAACTGCTTACTCAAGGATTCCCATGAAAGAGTCAACGATTTCACCGGGTCTGCTCTGGACCCTGCGCATCGTGGCCATCGCCGCCCTGCTGGGCATCTGGCAACTGGTGATCGCCTCAGGAACCATGCCCTCCATGCTCCCCGGCGTGGAAAAGATCTTCTCTGCCATCGCCGAAGCCCTGGGCCAAGCGGCCTTCTGGGGCGGGCTAGGCAAGACCCTGCTCGCAGCCCTCACCGGCTGGCTCATTGCTTCGGTCGTGGGTGTCGTCCTGGGCCTGGTCATTGGATCAGTTCGCTTCCTCGACAACTCCACCTCGATTCTGATCGATTTCGGCCGTTCGTTCCCGGTACTGGCCCTGATGCCAGTCGTGATCATGCTGCTCGGCTCGAACACCATGATGGAAATCGTCGTCGTCGCGCTGTCCTGCCTGTGGCCAGTGCTGATCCAGACCATCTACGGTGCACGCCGCCAGGAAGCCGCGGTTGCCGACACCGTCGCCGTCTTCCGCATCCCGCCGATGCTGCGCTTCACCAAGGTCCTGCTGCCTTCTGCCCTGCCGCTGATCGCGACCGGTGTGCGCATTTCCTCGGCCATCGCCATCCTGGTGGCGGTGGGCGTTGAAGTGATCTCCCAGGCGCCAGGCATTGGACGCCAGATCACGCTGATGCAGCAGGCGCAGCGTTGGGATCTGGCCTTCGCCTACCTGTTCTTCGCCGGCCTGACCGGATGGGCCATCGCCCTGCTCTTGCAACAGGCCGAAAACCGTTTGCTGAAGTGGAAGAGGCAGAACGATGACTAACGCAACTTTGAACGCCCCCGCAGTGCCATCACGCGCTTCGAAAGCCAAGGCTCCGAGTTCCTCGGCGGCCGCCGGACGCAAGATACTGGTTTCTTCATGGCTCATCGTTGCCGTGGTTGCGGCTTGGTGGTTCGGCTCGGCAAACTCCACGAACTTCTTCATCCCCTCGCTGGAGTCCATCCTCGAAGCCTTGGTCCGCGACCTGGGCAACGGCGTGATTATTTCCGGCGCCTGGTACTCGCTGTCCAATCTCTTTGTCGGCTTGGCCCTGGCTGCCTTCTTCGGCATCTGCGGCGGACTGTTGCTGGGCGAAGTCCCGTTGCTGCTGAAGATCGTTGACCCGATCATCCACTTCTTCCGCGCTGTCCCGCAGGCAGCACTGGTTCCGATGATCATCGGCGTCTTCGGCATGGGGCAGGGCCCGAAGATGGGCACCATCGCCTTCGCCTGCATGTGGCCGATCCTGCTGAACACCATCGACGGCATCTTGGGCATCGAGCCAACGGTGCGCAAGTTCTCCAAGGTCTACCGCATTCCCCGGGGCCTGCACTTCCGCCGCGTGATCCTGCCCGGTGCCACCCCGCAGATCGTGGCCGGTATCCGCGTCGCATTGCCGATCGGCATCACCGTGATGGTGGTTTCGGAAATGTTCGCCTCCATTGAAGGCCTGGGCTTCTACATCCTGAATTCCTCGGCCACCTTCAAGGTTCCGGAGACATGGGCCGGCGCACTGCTGGTCGGTGTCATCGGCTACATCATCTCGATCCTCTTCGTGCTCGTCGAAAAACGGATCCTGCGCTGGTACCACGCCTCCGGCGCCCAGTAGCCTCCGTTTCCGTCCGACCTTCCATCTTCTGACCAAGGAGAATCCCATGACCACCCAAGCACCCGTTGAAACGACCATGGAAACCAAACCATTGCTCATGAAGGTTCGCGGCATGTCCATGAGCTATGGCGCCGGCCCGGCCGAAAACAAGATCCTGGAGAATTTGGATCTGGACGTGGAGTATGGCCAGTTCATCTCGATAGTCGGCCCTTCGGGCGTCGGCAAGACCACCTTGCTGCGATGCCTTTCCGGCTTGCTGAAGCCAAAAGCCGGAACCATCGAGGTTTCCGGCACGAAGATCAACGGCCCGCACCCCGATCTCGCCGTGGTCTTCCAGGACTACTCGCGTTCACTGATGCCGTGGATGACCACCCGCGAAAACGTGGCCTTCCCGCTGCAGGGCAAGGGCATCGGCAAGGCCGAGCGCAACAAGCTGGCCGATGAGCATCTGGCTGCCGTGGGCCTTGAAGGCCAAGGCGGCAAGTTCCCCTGGGAAATGTCAGGAGGCATGCAGCAGCGCGTGGCCATTGCCCGCGCCTTGGCCTACAACGCGAAGGTGCTGCTCATGGATGAGCCCTTCGCCTCGGTTGATGCGCAGACCCGCTTCGACCTCGAAGACCTCGTGCTGGACTTGCAGCACAAGCTGGGTGTGACGATCCTGCTAGTCACCCACGACATCGACGAGGCGCTGTACCTGGCCGACAAGGTGGTCGTGATCGCGGAGAAGCCGGCCACCGTAGTCGACGAGATCGTCACCGGTTTCGGCGAGACCCGCGACCAGCTGGCCACCAAGGCTGACCCGCGCTTCACCGAGGCCCGTGCACGGATCCTCGTGCGCCTGCGCAAGGACTGATCCCCATGGCACTCAGCGCACGGGCAGCACTGGCAAGGCACGGCGATGGCAGCTTCAGCATTGAGGACATCCACGTTGATGCTCCGCTGGGCGCGGAATTGCTGATCGAAGTCAAAGCAGTTGGACTGTGCCAGTCCGATGCCCACCTGGCGGGCATGGATCTGGGCCTTCCCGCCCCGCTGCTGCTGGGCCATGAAGTCGCCGGGGTGGTGCTCAGCACCGGCAACCAAGCCTGCGGTTTCACTGCGGGCGACCACGTGCTGGCCGCCTTGATCCAGTACTGCGCGCAGTGTGCGCTGTGCCTTTCGGGCCAGGAATACCGTTGCGCCAACCGCCCCAGCACGCTGCGCACGGCCGGCCAAGCACCGCGCGCCAGCTGCAAGGATCAGCCGGTGATGCAGATGTTCGGCACCGGCGGATTTTCCCAGTACACCTTGGTGCATGCCAACCAGGCAGTAAGGATTCCCGAGGAGTTGCCCTTCGCCCAAGCCGCGGTGATGGCCTGCTCCACGCTGACCGGTGCCGGGGCAGTGTTCAACTCCGCCCAGGTGGCCCAGGGGCAATCCGTCGCAGTCATTGGCGCTGGAGGCATCGGGTTGAACGCGATCAATGCCGCCCAGATCGCCGGCGCTTCGAAGATCATCGCAGTGGATCTGAGCGATGAGAAGCTGGAACTGGCCCGCGAATTCGGGGCAACGCACACGATCAATGGCGGCAGTGGAGACGCTGTCGCCAAGGTCCAGGAAATCACCGGCGGCGGGGTGGATCATTCCTTCGAGATGATCGGCCTGCAGGCCACCAGCTTGCAGGCGGTGCGCATGACCCGTGTAGGCGGGGATGCCTATCTGGTCGGGTTGCATAAGCCCGGCGCGCAACTGCCGCTGGATGCCATGTCCGACATCATTGGGCCGCAGCGCAGCCTGCACGG
This sequence comes from Glutamicibacter sp. AGC46, assembly GCF_053543715.1. Classification (NCBI taxonomy): domain Bacteria; kingdom Bacillati; phylum Actinomycetota; class Actinomycetes; order Micrococcales; family Micrococcaceae; genus Glutamicibacter; species Glutamicibacter sp. AGC46. The sequence continues at coordinate 291,310 of NZ_JBLVOJ010000009.1, read as the reverse complement.
GATCTATATGGGCTCTTCCAGCCCGCAACGTGATGTCCCCAAATACACCGAGCACTATCTTGCCGGGCGCCTCAAGCTCGACGCGCTCGTTGCCCGGGAACTTCATATCTCGCAGATCAACGAGGGCTTCGCAGCGATGAAGGCCGGGCAGGGCGTTGCCCGTTCGGTCATCACAGATTTCAGCTGATTGCCTGCCACTTCATATCCCCTTCAAGCACGACGAGGCCATCTTGAGAACTCCATCTTCCGCGCGCCGGGCCCTGCCCCTGTCCGCGGTCCTGCTCGTTTCCACCATGGCCTTGGCCTCTTGCGGCAACGCTGGGCAAGGCGCCGAAACACCGGGCGGCTTGATCCCGCTGAAGGTCTCGGTGGCCGGCATCCAGTTCGAGCCGGCTTACCTCGCCGAATCCCAAGGCTTCTTCGAAGACCATGGCTTGGACGTTGAAATCATCAATGGCGCAGACCCCGCCGCCCAGATTGCTTCTGCTATCTCCGGCGAGGTGGACATCGCCACCGGTTCCTGGGTCAACGTCGCCACCTCCGTGGCAAAGGGCCTGCCGATCGAAGCGCTGGCTTCGAATGGCGTGGTCGACCCGGACGTCGATAACTCCGGAGTACTCGTCGCCAAGGACTCTGGGATTGCGAGGCTTGCCGATCTCAAGGGCAAGACCATCGGTGTCATCGGCGTGAAGACCGGCAGCGATCTGCCGGTCTTCCAAGCCCTGGAAGACGCAGGGGTGGGCGCCGACGAGTTCAGCGAAGCGGGCATGCCCTACGCCGGGATGCAGGCCGCGGTGGAGACCGGGACCGTTGACGCGGTCGTCCCCAGCGATGTCTTCTACCACCAGATGATTGCGGCCGGCTTCCCCTCCTTGGGCAACCCGGTCCGCGAGTACCAGGGGAATCAGCCGGGCACTTTGTGGCTAAGCACTTCCCAGTGGGCCGGTGCGAATCCAGATACTGCCAAGGCCTTCGTATCGGCCATGAAAGAGGCAGTGGAGTTCTACTCCGATGCAGCAAACCTCGAGGAAGTGCAGAAGATACACGCCGAGGTCAACCAGATTCCGGTGGAAAAAGCTCCAACGCGGTTCGCCTTGGCAGGCACCGCGTTCGATGCAGAGGCTTCCCAGTCAGGCCTGGATGCAATGGCACGCTTCGAGCTCATTGACAAGCCCGTAACAGTGGATGAAGTGCTCTGGGAGCACGCGTCTCGCAAATAACCAGCACCGGCAAATCCTTGGACAGCGACTGGCGCGATGCTAGGCTCACGGGAGCACGTTCTGCCCACGGAAGGTTCACCATGAGTTCGGCAATCAGTTACCTCACCGGAGGATTTCTGGTGTCTCTGCTTGTCACCCTGAACATGACCTGGAACCAGCACCTGCCCGGCATCACCGGGTCCGTGGCGGTTGCGCTCAGCTTCATCGGGTTGCTGGGCTGCGTCTTGTACGCCACGCGCATACAGCGCCGCGCGCAGACCGGAGAGTAGCAGCACCCCCAGAACATGAAACAAGGCCAGCAGATCAGTGAACTGCTGGCCTTGCTTCGTTCAGCGACCGGCGTCGATAAATCTAGAAGGTAATCACGCTTCGGGCTACCGCACCGCCGCGCAGCTGCTCGTATCCCTTGTCGATTTCATCCAAGCTGATATGCGCTGACACCAGTTCGTCGAGCTTGAAACGGCCCTGCAGATACAACTCGGCGTACATGGGGATGTCCACCTGGATATTGCTCGACCCCATGGCCACGCCACGGATGCCCTTCTGGCGTCCCATCAGGTCTCCAAATGGGGTGATGCTGATCTGCGCGCCGGGCTTGTGAACGCCAATCAGGTACGCGGTGCCGCCGATTTCCAGCATGGCCACCGCCTGCTCGCTGGTGGCTTGCAGGCCGATGACCTCGAAGGCATGCGTCACTCCCCCGCCAGCAATCCGCTTGACGGTTTCCACCGCATCGCCCTCCCCGCCGTTGATGACGTCGGTGGCACCGAAGACCTTGGCCAGCTCCAGCTTGGCCGGCTGCAGGTCGATAGCGATGATGCGGGTCGCGCCAGCCAGTTTCGCGCCCTGGATGACGTTCAGCCCGACACCACCGGCGCCGATCACGGCAACGGTATCGCCTGGACGGATGCGCGCGGTATTAATAGCCGCGCCAGCACCCGTGACCACTCCACAGCCAAGCAGCGCCGCGCGGTCGAACGGGATAGCGTCCGGAACCCTTACGACGGTGTTCTCATGCACCAGCACCTGTTCCGCGAAGCCGCCAACACCGATGAACTGGGTGAGCCGCTGCCCACCCAGGGACAATCGCGGATTCTGCTGCGCGGTGCGGTCGGTGTGCGAGGGCACGCGGCACTGGTAGGGTTTGCCGGTGCGGCATCCCTTGCAGACCCCGCAGCTGTGCACTGGAGAAGTCACCACGCGGTCCCCCACCGAGAGCGAGGTGACAGCCGAACCGACGCCCACGACCAGACCCGAGACTTCGTGGCCGAGCACCGCTGGCATGGGGAAGCCGATGTCCGACGTCGCCACGTGCAAATCCGAGTGGCACAGGCCGCTGGCCTTCACGTCAATGAGGACTTCATGGGCTTCAGGGTTGTCAATGCTGATGTCCAGGACATCAAAAGAGCCGGCAACTTCAGAAACGACTGCTGCTTTCATGCTTCCTCCAGAAAATAGTCGCGCAAAGGGGGTGACGCAGAACACTAATGAAAATATACTATTAGAAATAATGCATTTTTAGAAGAAGAATCTAACGAAGGATCTGCAATGCGCGCAGCGGTCATCAACTCCATCGGCGAAGGTTTCAGCATCGAGGAACTCGAAGTCGACGAGCCGCGGGGGCAAGAAGTTCTGGTGAAGGTCGAAGCCGCAGGCCTGTGCCACTCGGATCACATAGTTGCCACCGTAGACCGCGGGCGCCCCTTGCCGATGGTGGTCGGCCACGAAATGGCCGGCACCGTCATCGCGCTAGGCCCCGAAGCCACCGACTTCGAAGTGGGAGACCATGTCATCGCCACGGAAATCAGCTTCTGCGGGAGCTGCGAAGAATGCGTCAACGGAGCGACCTACCGCTGCTTGAATCCCCAGCATGCGCTGCGCGGACCGGATACCCCGGCACGCTTGACGCGCAACGGCGAGCGCGTAGAAGGCTTCGGCGTGGCCGGTTTCGCCGAGTACACGGTCCTGCACCAGAACAAGCTGGTCAGGGTGCCCAAGGAAATCCCATTCGCGCAGGCTGCTGTGCTTGGCTGCGCGACAGCCACCGGCGTGGGCGCGGTGCTCAACGCCGCCAAGGTTTCTCCCGGGGAAACCGTCGCGGTCATCGGCTTGGGCGGCATCGGCCTGAATGTCATCCAGGGAGCCAAGCTGGCCGGCGCCAAGACCATCATCGGCATTGACCTGCAGTCAGAGAAGCTGGAGCTGGCCAAGAAATTCGGAGCCACCCATGTCATCAACGGCGGCACCGAAGACGTGGTCAGCGCCATCCGCGCCATCACCGGCCGCGGAGTCCACCATTCCTTCGAAGCCATCGGCATTGCCCCCACGCAGCGCCAGGCCCTGGAAGTCGCCAAAACCGGCGGACACGTGTATTTCATCGGCATTCCCCAGGGCAAGCCGCTGGAAATGAATATCATGCTGGACCTGCTGATCCCGCAGCGCAATCTCCACGGCATCTACATGGGCTCCTCCACGGTCCGCAATGACATTCCCTACTACGCCGAGCTCTATCTGCAGGGCCGGTTGAATCTCGATGACCTGGTGGCGCAGGAGATCCAGCTCGACGAGATCAACGAAGCCTATGCAAAGCAGGAAACCGGGTCCATCGCCCGCAGCGTGATCCGCTTCTGATCCGCATGAGCAACAAGCTGCAGGGGGGG
>NZ_JBLVOJ010000009.1:239701-287360 GCF_053543715.1 Glutamicibacter sp. AGC46 | reverse complement strand
GCGGCCCCAGCCCAGCTAGTGGCGGCCAGCCTCTATTTGCCTTCCTTGGCGGCCCGCTCCTTCTCGATGGCTTGGACCTGGGCAACCATGTCCGGAGCAAAGGCATAGAGCTTGCCCTCTGACTGATGGACCCAGAAGCGCCCGCACAGATCAGTCGTCTCGCTTTGGCCATCGGCTGGCCACCAGTCGGCATCCAAGGTGCGGGTAGCTGAGATCTCGTCAGGCTCGAGGTTCTTGGTGCGCGGGTCAGAAGCGTAGGCCTTGGCCAGTTCGGCTTCGGTCGGATTCCCAACGGTTTCCAGCGCCTTGCACTGTTCGCTGTCCAGCTTGCCGTCGTAGTTCAGCACGAAGATGCGTTCAGCGCCGGTATTGCGCTGGACCAGCTGAACGTCGGTGCCGCCGGACGGAACCCAGTCGGGCAGCACGCCATCGGCCACGGCCTTCTCTGAAGTTTTGGCAGTTCGAGTGGTGGATTCATCGTACTTGTCGACGAAGAGATCAGAACCGCTGCAGCCGGTGAGCAGGAGAGCGAAGGGAAGGGCGAGCGCGCCAGTGGCGAGGTACTTTTTCTTGAGCATGATTCCATCGTAGAAATTTCCGCGGCCCGGGGAATCAGCGATGCGAGGTAACTATCCCGTGCCCGGCTCATACCCTCGGCTGATAGTTTCCACTTCTGGGATCAACCCTGAAACTCCATCTCACCCAGTAAAAGCACTCGCTAATATCCGCACATCGCCACTGCTTATTGGTAGATTGCCTACGAACCAAACGCTACTTAGGAGCCATCACCGTTGACGACTATTGACCCTGCGGCACTTGAATCGGAACTGCGCATCGCAGAAGAACGGCGCCTTTCGGCCATGCTCGCCCGTGACCTCGAAACCTTGGGGAACCTGCTTGAGCCGGATTTGCAGTACACCCACTCCACCGGTCGTGTCGATGACCGCGACTCATTGCTGGAACTGCTCGGTTCCGGGGCCGTCGAATATTTGGCGCTCAGCCACGACTTCGAGTCCGTTACCCAGGAGGGCAACGTGGTGGTCGTCGAAGGCAGTATGAAAATGCATCTGATTTCCGGAGGCGTCGAAAAGCATCTGGCAACTGCCAACCGCACGGTGTGGGCCAAGACCGGCGGCCAGTGGAAGCTGCGCCTCTTTGTCGGGGCCACAGCGCAATAGGCCCGCACTTCGACGCTTTAAAAGCCACGGCGGCAGGCTGGATCTTCCAACCTGCCGCCTTTCCACAGTGGCTATCGCCTCAATGCCTAAACCTGGCCGCCATGGCGGGCCACTGCTTCACGAGCCAGCGCCTTGCCGAACTCGGTGTGCGCGGCAAGCGCTGCCTGGGCCGCTGGCGCGTCACCGGCAGCCAGCGCTTCGGTCAATTCTGCAACGTGGCGGTGGTCCAGCTGGCGCGACCACTGCTCTGCGGTCAGCGCTTGGCGCCAGACGGTGCCAATTCCCAAACGGCGGAAGGAATCCACCAGCTGGCTGGAGCCGGCAACGCCAACCAGAGCATCGTGGTAGGCGACATTCAGGGCCAAGAACTCTTCCAGGTCGGATTCCGAAGTCTCACGCAGGTCAGCCAGCTTCGCGGTGATCTCGCGCAGGCTGGAAATGGTCTCTTCGGAAATCTTGCCCAGGTGCGAGGCGATCACCCCGGACTCGATGGTGGCGCGCGAGTCGTAGGCCGAATCGGTCAATTCTGCGGTAATCGGCTTTGGCTGGTATTTTCCGGTTTCGGTGCGGAAGACCAGGTGCTCGCTTTCCAGCTTCACCAGCGCGTTGGCTACATGATCAGCGTCGGCCCGGGAAGCCGCGGCGATGGCATCCACGTCGAGGTCTTCGCCCAGTGGGCTGGTGCGCAGCAGCACCCAGGTGCGGGTGGCCTGGTAGGCAGCCAACTCCTTGGTCGGCTCGAGGCGGCCCATGGTTCCGCGGTAGTAGGCCAGCGGTTCGCGGTCATGGGCTTCAGCGTGGCTGACCAGTCCCAGGAAAACGGTGTGGGTACCGCCGGTAGGGGTTTCGGCCACATGGCATACGATCGTGGCCAATGCGCCGTCAATCAGCGGGATGCCCTCCGCGGAGAGGGTATGCGGCACGGTGGCGAACTTGTCCTCGCCCTTGCGGCCGAAGTGGAAGGCCAGCGCGCCCTGGTCCTCGGCCAGGATGTTGATGCCGAAGACGCCTGCTTCAACTACCCGGTCATGGGTGGAGCTGGAGCGGTTCAGGCAAGCGAGCATCATTGGCGGTTCCATCGACAGGGAGGACACTGCCGAAGCGGTGGTGCCGTAGAGCTGGCCGTCTACAGCCGTGGTGATCACCGTGACACCGGAGGCGAAGTGGCCTACGACGTTGCGGAAGGTGTTCATGTCTACTGGGGTGACCGATTCAAGGTTGGTGATGCTCATGGGAGTTGCTCCTGGTAATTCGGGGTGAAGTTTTTGGTGGGGTCCAGCGCCGCCATCAGATCAGTCAGATCCGGTGCGCTGGCGAGGTGTTCGAGCTGGTGCTGCAACGCGTCCTTGCGTGCTGCCAGTTCTGGATGCGAGAACTCGAGATTCTTCGAGAACTTCTCAACTACCTGGTCATGCTCCAGGGGTGTGCGCAAGATGTTTCCGTCCGGGTGCTCCACGCGCACGTGGCGCACCTCGCCGCTGCGCAGCCGTGCAGTGATCTCCGCCGTCAGCCGCTGGCTGTTAGGCAGGGTGCCGGCTAGCTCGATGCGCCCGAGCATCTGCGCCAGCTCCGGGTCCGCCCGCGCGCTGGCGGTCAGGTGCTCGGGGCGAACCGTTCCGTGGATCAAGGCGATCGCCGCGGTGGCGTGCACCGAGAACAGGGCTGCCACGGTGCGGGTGTCCCCCGCCTCGAAGCGCGCCCCGACGAATCCGTTCAGGGTCCGCTCGCTCAGGTGGACGGTGAGGCATTCGATGTCCTTGTAGCCCACCGTGCCGTCGGCCACCAGTTCCGCGCAGGCCTGCAGCGAAGGCTGCGCGGCCCGGCAACTGGCAAAGGGCTTGATCGTGCAGTCCCCATGGAAGCTCACGCCAAGATCCGCCACCGCCAGTTCCGGCTGCGCGTCGATGCCGAACAGCTGGAAGTAGCCGTGCTTGCCGGTCAGCGGATCATCCGCCGCCTTCATGCCGGCTTTGGCCAGCTGCGCGGCGGAAATTCCGGCGCGGGCGGCGAAGGCCATGGGCAGCTTGAAGCCGTTGGCCCCATCGAAGATCGCCGCCACATTGCCCGAAGCCTGGTTGACCGCAATGCCGATGGCATGGCGTGCCTGCGCCTTGTCCAGGCCCAGCATCCGGCTGGCGATTCCAGCGGCGGCCAGGGCATTCAAGGTGCCGGTATTATCCTGCCCCGAGTACACGTCGAAGCCGCCGGCGATGGCCAGGCGGGCTGCCAGGTCATCGCCCAGCGCCAGAGCGGCCAGTGCTTCTTCTCCGGTGGCGCCGGTGGCTTCGGCCAGGGCCAGCACGACGGCCACGGTGGTTCCGGAGATGTGGGCGGCGACCTGCTTGCCGGCCGGGCCTTCGGCTTCCACCGGTTCGAAGTCGAAGGAGCGGATCAGGGCCGCGTTGACGAAGGCCGCGGAGGTGGCCGGAAGCTTGATTCCGGTACCCAGCACGGTTGCTTCATCGCCGTGGCCCCAGGCCTGCGCCGCTTCGATGAGTCCGGCAATGTCGTCGGCACGGTGCCCTGCCAGCCCAACGCCCACCGAATCCAGCAGGCGCTGGTTCACGCGCTGGATCGTGGCCGTCGGCAGCTGGCCGTACTGGGTTTCCAGCAGGTGCTCGAGCAGCGCATCGAGCACATCGGGCGTCGGGTTAGCCATGATTTTCCTGCTTCCCTAGGCGCGCGTTGCCGCGGCGTCCAGGTCCAGCGCGGCCTGCTCGGCGATGACCGGGCTGATCCCCACCTCGGCGAACATCGCCTCGAAAGCACCGGTCTCGCCCTTCATCTGCGCCTTGCGGTGATCCAGCCCGCGGGCACGGCTGACCGACCCCAGGTAGAAGCGCTCGTACAGTTCGATGCGGCTGCCCAGGGCGGATCCGGCGAAGTCCCAAGCGGTGCGGAAGATCTTGGCGCGTTCCTCTGGCGCGATGCCGTTGGCTCCCGGCAGGTACTTCTTGAGCAGTGGGCCCAGGCGCGGGTCCTCGAAGGAGGCCGCGGTCGGGGTGGCCAGCAGGTTGTGGCTGCCCATGGACTTGATGATGTCGTTCACGCGGGCCATCCAGATGGGCATCATGGTGCGCAGCGCGGAGATGTCGTCGTGGCAGAAGAACGCCCCGCCGCCCCATTCCGACGCGTTAACCTCGGCCGAGTGGATCACGGCGCGGGCGATGCGCAGGTAGGAATAGATCTCGCCGAGCATCGATGCGGTGTCCGGCTTGTTGTCGGTGGCGGTGACCTTGGCCATCTGCACGCACAGGTCGTAGGCGAACTCCAGCTTCACCGAGGCGCGGATGGCGGTCTGCTGCTGGGTGTTGCCGGTGGCGGTGCCGGCGTTCAGGGAATTGTAGACATCGAGCTGGCCGTCGATGAACACGCGATCCCAAGGGACCAGCACGTCGTCGAAGATGATGACCGCATCCTGCTCGTCGAAGCGCGAGGAGAACGGCTTGTCCACTACCGGCTGGTCCACGCCGTAGTGGTCGCGGCAGACCGAGACCACGCCGCTGGTGGCGACCGGGATCGCGAAGGACAGCGCGTATTCCTCGTAGCCCTTCTGGATGGGCACCGCCGGGTAGACATAGAGCTCGTCGGCGATCGGGCCCAGGGTGGCGAGCATCTTCGCGCCGCGCACGATCAGGCCTTCAGCGGTGCGGTCCACCACGCGCAAGGTCAGCTCTTCATTGATGCCCTGCAGTTCGCCGACCGACTTGTCGATGGCCGCATGCACGATGGTGTGGGTCAGCGCCAGGTCGTTTTCCTGCACATGGCGCCAGTAGTTCTCCAGGCGCTCGTAGTAGACCGGGTCGCCGGATTTGGCGAAGATGTCCGGGCGCGAGGCGTGGCCGGCGAGCACCACGTTGACGTAGTCGGGGGTGCGTCCGAGCATGCCATTGGAGTAGCGGGCCAGGCGGTCGAACGCGCGGTGGCGGCGGGCGATGTCTTCTGCGTTCTTGGGACGCAGCAGGGAGACGTTGTGCTGTTCGCCAGTCTGCTCGTCGTTCATCAGGCAGTCATCGGCGTACTTGTGCTGGTAGTCGAAGTAGGCGGCCATGCCGTTGATCGAGCCGGCAAATGCCGGGTGCTCGGTGACGTCAATGCGCTGATCGCCCAGCCAGACCTCGCGGGAATCCTTGAGCCCTGCCAGGTACTGCTCTCCAGTGCGTGCACTCATCTTCGCTGCTCCTTATCGGGCGTCCCGCTGAGCGGGTTGAAAAATATATTCTGTGCATCAGTTTATATAACTTATGTGACCCAGATCAAGCTCTGAGTCGAAGAATTTTTTCAAACCCGCAGGATCACGCGGTTTTCAAGGGCTGAAGAAAATATTATCTGTCTTAAAATGCGTAAAAAGTGGACAAGGTTAGTGAAATGGGCCACTATGGCTTAAGTCACATCAGCGATCAGGAAGGGTTCTCGTCGTGTCCGACTCGCAACAGAACCAGCCAGTGCCGGCAATGGAGCCAAGCGACTCCCTCAACACCAAGGATTTGCGCCGCATTCTCGGATCCAGCTTCTTGGGCAGCGTCATCGAGTATTACGACTTCATCTTGTACGCCACTGCGGCGTCGCTGATTTTCGACAAGGTCTTCTTCGGCAACCTGAGCCCGGGCTTGGCACTCTTCGCCTCCTTCGGCACCTTGGCCGTCGGGTACATTGCCCGCCCGCTGGGCGGCATCGTCTTCGGCCACTTCGGCGACCGCCTTGGCCGCAAGAAGATGCTGGTGCTTTCCATGATGATGATGGGCGTAGCCACCGTTGCCATTGGCCTATTGCCGACTACCGCAACCATTGGCGCAGCTGCCCCGGTCATCCTGGTCTTGCTCCGCGTGGTCCAGGGAGTCGCAGTTGGCGGCGAATGGGGCGGCGCCACCCTGATGGCCCTGGAACATGCACCCGCTTCCAAGCGCGGTTTCGCAGCTTCCTTCGCTAACGCCGGCGCACCGGCCGGTGGCCTGCTGGCCACCTTCCTGGTTTCCTTCATCTCCTTCTCCACCGGTGATGCGTTCCTGGAATGGGGCTGGCGCATTCCGTTCATCTTCTCGGCAGTCCTGATCATCATCGGCATGGTGATCCGCCTGAAGGTCGCAGAAACTCCGGTCTTCCAGGAGCTGGATGCCAAGGCCGCCGAGCGCAAGCAGGAGCGCAAGACTCCTATCTCGCTGGTGCTGAAGAACCATTCGCGCACCGTCATCATCACCCTGATCGCTTCCCTTGGCTTCTACACCTGCCAGGGCGTGCTGACTTCGTGGGGCGTTTCCGAAGCAGCGGCCCAGGGCGTGGACCGCTCCTTTGTGCTGAACACCAAGGGCTACGCGGCCATGGTCACCATCGTGGTCTGCCTGCTGGCCGCCAAGCTCTCGGACAAGTACGGCCGGAAGATGATCCTGACCATCGGCGGCACCGCCGGCATCCTCTGGGCCTTCCCGGCAGTCTTCCTGATGAGCAACGGCACCGGCTGGGGCTTCGCAGTTGCAGTCATCGTCGGCAACGGCGTCATCCAGGGCATCCTGGCCGGACCGATCGGCGCCTACATCTCCGAGCTGTTCCCAGCTGATGTCCGCTACACCGGCGCCTCACTGGCCTACCAGGGCTCCTCGCCCCTTGGGGCCGGCTTCACCCCGATGATCTGCACCGCGCTGGCCGTCAGCTTCGGCATCACCGCCGTAGGCATCTTCTGGGTGGCAATCCTGATCGTCGGACTGGTCGCCATCCGCATCAGCCCGGAAGGCGCCGCCCTGCCTCCCAAGGCAGCCGCGTCAGCGCCGTCCAACGCAAAGCTGAACGCCTGAACCCCGGCACCGGTCCGCGTATCAGTTGATACGCGGACCAGCTTTTAACACCAAACATCAATTTTTCTGAACGCTATGGCGCAAAAGTTCTCCATTTACGACTTTAGAGACTCTTGAAACCATGGACTCAGTGCTTCCCGTCACATCCGCAGGAAAGGATGAGTTTCAATGACTCCCAAGAACCCCCAGCACATGGTGCTCACGACCTTCATGCTCCCCGCTGGCTACCACAAGGATTCGTGGCGCATGGATGGCTCGCGCTCCGAAGAGCTGGCCAACCTGGAATTCGTCTACGACCTGACCAAGATGGCTGAAGACGCCAAGCTGGACGCCATCTTCTTCGGCGACATCGTCCATGCCAACACCGTAATGCGCGGCGATATCAAGATGAACGGCTTCTACGAGCCGATCTCGGTACTTTCCGCACTGGCAGCACGCACCAAGAACATTGGCCTGATCGGCACCGTTTCCACTTCCTTCTCGGAGCCATACAACCTGGCCCGCCAGATGGCCGGACTGGACCACATGTCAGGTGGCCGCGCCGGGTGGAACATCGTGACCAGCTCCGATGGTTTCCAGAACTTCGGCATGGACTGCGCGCCGGATCCAGCCACCCGCTACCGCCGTGCCACCGAGTTCGTCGAGGTAGCCAACCAGTTGTGGGATTCGTGGGAAGACGACGCCGTCACCAACGACAAGGAATCGGCATGGTACGTGGACACCGACAAGATCCACCCGATCAACCATGAGGGCGAATTCTTCAAGGTGCAGGGCCCGATCAACATGCCGCGCAGCCCGCAAGGCCGCCCGGTGCTGGTGCAGGCAGGCTCCTCGGGACCAGGCATGGAACTGGGCTCCTCGGTGGCCGATGGCATCTACACCGCGCAGCCGCTGAAGGAACCATCGGTGGAGTTTTACGCCAAGTTCAAGGCGATGGCGGCTGCCAAGGGCCGCAACCCCAACGACATCAAGATCATCCCGGGCATCCTGCCGATCCTCGGCGACACCCAGGCCGAAGCAGATGAGCTGGCCGAGGAGCTGGCCAACCACATCCATCTGGAAAACGGCCGCGTGCAGGTGGGTGCCGATCTGAAGATGGATCTGTCCTCGCTGGACTTCAACGAGAAGATTCCCGCCGAGTGGTTCTCCGATGACCCGGCCCTGGGTTCGCGCTACCAGATCTACCGCCGCAAGTCGGTGGACCAGGGCATGACCCTGCGCGAGCTGATCGTTGACCTGGCCCGCTCCACCGGACACCAGTGGATGGCCGGCACCGCCTCGGCAGTGGCAGACCGCATGATCGACTGGTTCGATTCCAAGGCCTGCGACGGCTTCAACCTGAATGCCCCGTTCAACCCAGGCGGCTTCAAGCTCATCTGCGACAAGCTGGTCCCTGAATTGCAGAATCGCGGCTACTTCCGCACCGAGTACGAGGGCGCCACCCTGCGGGATAACTTCGGATTGTCCTACCCGTCCTCGATCCGCACGCGCGTCTAGCCGCTAGCTGCGCCGGCCCGCATTCTCGAAGAGTTCCGCGGCGACTTCCACCCAGGCTTGGGCACGGGAGTTCAGCCGCGAACTGCGGGGCCAAGCCACCGAAACCGGAACCACGGCGATATTTTCGTCATCGAGTTTCAGCGGCTTGAGCACCACGTTCAGCTCTTCGTAGGGTGCTTCCAGGGCCGGCTGCTGGAACAGCACAGCCACCCCGCGGCCGGTACTGACCAGCGAGCGCACGGTCGCATAGGAACGCGAGCGGTGCCGGATCATCGGTTCCAGCCCGCTGCCCTGGTACAGGCCGAGGATGCGCTGGGTGATCGGCTCGGATTCGAAGAGGACCAACGGCTCGTTCGCGATTTCACGCAATGACACCGAGGGGCTGGCGGCCAGCGGATGCCCGGAAGGCAGCAGTATCTGGGCCTCGGCCATCGCCACGGTGGCCGAACGCAAGGCTGGTGAGATCTCCGATCCGTAGAGGAAGGCGACATCGATGGAACCATCGAGCAGCGCATGCTGCATTTCCTGGTGGAACCCCTCCAGGAAATCGACCTCCACCTTCGGGCATTGCTGGGCAAAGGCACTGAGCATGGGCGGAATGATGATCGGGCCCAGGGGCATGAAGCAGCCAACGGTTAACGGGCCGGCAAGCTCTTCGCGGGTTCCCTGGCCCATGGTTTCCAGATCATGGGCCCGCTCCAGCAGTTCGCGGGCCTGGAGCAGCACGGTCTTGCCGGTCGCGGTCAACGTCAGCCCCTTGGCCCGGCGCTTGATCGCCAGCTCGGCACCGACGATGCGTTCGAGTTCCGCGATGGACATGGAAATTGCCGAAGGCGCCAGATGCAGCCGGCGGGCAGCTTCGGCCATGGTTCCAGCCTCGGCTGCGACAACGAAGTGCCAAAGCTGGCGCAAGGTCAGTTGCGGGTGGGACACAAGATTCATGTCATCAAGCATATTGATGACGGCACGAAACAAAGCAAGTTTTTTAGATTAAGACAGTGGGGCCGCGGCGTTCGCCGATGGCCAGTGGAAGGGTGAATCATGGATCGTCGTGAAGAATTTCTTGAGGCAGCCAAGGAAATCGTTGGCGCAGAAAACGTTGTTTCCTTGGGAGATTCCGAGGGCTACTTGGATCCCTACCCGCTGAACCCGGGCCGTACCCCTTGGCCCGGCATCCGCCCGGCCAGCACCGAGGAAGTGCAGGCCATCGTCAAGCTTGCCACCGAGCACGAGGTACCGTTGTGGACCTTCTCCTGCGGCAAGAACCTGGGCTATGGCGGCCCCGAACCACGCGATACCGGGATGGTGGCGCTGGATTTGAGCCGCATGAACCGCATCATCGCGGTCGATGACCGGCTGTGCTACGCCGTGGTGGAGCCCGGCGTCACCTTCTTCGACCTCTTCGAATACATCAAGGAACGCGGCCTGAAGGTGTGGATGTCGGTTCCGGCGCTGGGCTGGGGCTCGGTGATGGGCAATATGCTCGACCGCGGCTACGGCATGACCCCGCTGGGCGACCACGTGAAGTCCTTGTGCGGCATGGAAGTAGTCATGCCCGATGGCGACCTGGTCCGCACCGGCATGGGAGCGATGGACGGCACCGAGCTGGGCCCGATCTTCCAGGGAGGCTTCGGCCCGACCTTGGATGGGCTGTTCACCCAGTCCAACTACGGTGTGGTTACCCAGGTCGGCCTGTGGCTGATGCCAGCACCGCACACCTACGTCAATGGCGATATCTTCGTCGATAACGAGGCGCACCTGCCGCAGCTGATCGACATCCTCACGGCTCTGCGCCGCGAGGAAATCATCCAGAACAACGCGCTGTGCGGCAACGTCGTCCGCGCCGCGACCATGCGCGGATCCCGTGCCGACTTCTGGGACGGCGAAGGCTCCATTCCGGACTGGCGCCTGGAAGAAATGCGCCAGGAATTCGGTATTGGCCAGTGGAACTGCAAGTTCGCTTTCTACGGCGACCGTGAACTATGCGAACGCCGACTGCAGATCGTCAAGGACCGGATCAGCGTGATCCCCGGTGCCCGCGTTGACGCCCGGTTCTACTCGGGCGAAGAGGGCCTGGCCTTGCAGCATGAGGACATCGCCACCCAGGACCGCACCCAGATGGCAGGCGTCCCGACCTTGAAGCCGCTGTCCACCGTGGGCTGGGCCGCTGAAAACGGCGGACACATCGACGCTGCGCCGATCATCCCGGCTCGTGGCGAACTGGTGGCCGAGTTCTACCAGGAAGCCAAGAAGCTCTACGAGAAGCACGGATTCGACCTGTACATCGGGTACCACCTGTATCCGCGCCATATGGTTCATGTGACGATGATCTTCTTCGAGCGCGGCAACGAAGAGATGCTCACCCGTGCGCGCGCCCTGTACTCCGAGCTGCTCGATGCTGCCCGCGCCCGCGGCTACGCACCGTACCGCAGCCACGTGGACTACATGGACCGCATTGCCGACGGCTTCGATTTCAACGGCAACGCAGCACGCCGCCTGCAGGAGAAAATCAAGGATGCGCTGGATCCAGCGGGCGTCCTGGCCCCGGGCAAGCAGGGCGTCTGGCCTGCACGCTTCCGCGAGGATCGTTCAAGCGTCCAGAGCTAGGCATTGGCGCTTGAGCCGCAACAATCCCCTTGCCGCACCAGCGGCAAGGGGATTTCTTGCCAAGATGCAGGCCGTATCCCGATAATATCCCAGCGGAGCTGGCAGGACAGGGTAGTGGGCGCAATTCGGATAGAACAGGTGGCAACTCGACAAGCGTGACCGCCAATGACGCTCGCAATCCAGTGCCTGCCCCCTATCAAGCAGGAGCAAAGTAGACTGAAAACCAGTGGGACAAGCCAGCGAATGCAACGTATGGCAACGGGAACAACGCCACGCACCAATTGCTCGCCAGCATGGGGCCGAGCCATCCATTCCGGCCCTCGGCACGAATCAAGGTGAGATGAAAGAGCAAGCCGTACAGAGCGAACTGTATATCTTGGTTCCGCACACGGTGACGGACCTCGACGATTTCGTCGCGCATTCCGAAAACTACCTGGTGAGCATGTTCCAGGAGCCTGAACGCGCCGCCGGCATTTGGCGGGATCGATTGAACAGAAACCCGTACGGCAGTGAAGGTTTCCTCTCCCTGTCGTACCACGGGATCGTTTTGATTCCGGGCGAGCTGTGGGGTGAAGTGACGGGAATCTGGTTCGAGTTGATTGAACTTGTCGAGGAGTACCTGCGAACGGGTTCGGCTGAACGGCTGTTTCCAGGCCAGCCCGTACCACTTCGCCTGGAAGCGAGGGGACGGTCGACGCTTTTCACTGTGAACCAGCTGAAGCACCGCGTTGACCCCAGCGACTTCATTCCTGGAATCCTGAATGAAGCCCATCGCTACTTCACTTGGGTTGAAGAAAACATCGGAACCGGCGAAGGCCAGGCTCTCCAAGCCGTAGAATCCTTGCGCTCCAGTTTCTCGAACAGGCGCATTCCCACGCGAAAATCGCGATTCTGACGTCTGAAGCTGGGTTGCCGCGGAGGCGCCGCAAAACAGGCTCGCAGATCCGCCCATCCCGACCCGGGTGCGGACTTGCCGTGAAGGTTCTGGCTACTTGAGCAGCTTGACGTGCGGCAAGCAGGCCAAGCCCACCTCGCCGCCATTTTTCACCGCGCTGAGCGTGGTTTCGTAGTGGGCGCGCAACAGCTGCCCCGCCAAGTCGGCATCGCGATCCAATGCGGCGTTCAGGATGTCGCGGTGCTCCTTATCCAGATCGCGCTTGGCGTCGCGAGTTGCCGGCCCGGCCCAGCGCCCGTAGAGCTGAATCAAATCAGACAGGGTGCGAGTCACCTCGGTGAGCAGCGGAACACCACAGGCCTCTACGAGCTTGTCATGGAAGTTCTGGTGCGCGTGATTCCATGCCGGGGTGTGATTATCCGGGTCTTCGTCCGAACGGCGCGGGGTGCGCTCCAGGGTGTGGTGCGCGGCCATCAGCTCGCTCTCCCACTCCAACGGTGCACGCTCGAAGCCCAGCGAGATCGCCAGCTGCTCGTTGACGCAACGCATCTCCACAATGTCGGTCAGTTCTGCCAGCGACAGCTCGGGGACGAAGAATCCCTTGTTAGGGCGAAGGGTGACTAGCTTGTCCCCCACCAGCCGGGTCAACGCTTCGCGAATGACCGTACTCGAGGTTTCGTAATGCTCAGAAAGATGCGTGAGCTGCAGCCGGGCACCTGGTTCCCAGCGCCCATCCAGGATATCGGTGCGCAGGGTGTCGCGGATGTGCTTTGACATCGTCTCTGAATCGGTGCGTTTCGCCATGACACAAATCATACCAAAGTCGGCAAAGAATACATTTTTAGTTGACTTATGCATAACCAAGAGGTGACACTGGTTACATCACGCGCCTGCCGGCCCTGTCGCGCACGGCCCGAAAAGACTTGCTAGGAGTAACCAATGAGCGAATCACTGATCGAGACCGCCGCCACCAAACAGGTAGATGACCTGTACTGGCGCGCAAACTACTCTGCTATCACCGAAAGCGACGAGCAGCTGCGCAAGATCGTTGCAAGCACCGACCTGCCGCCACTGATGGTGGCCCTGGCCGCGGCAACCGGCGATTACTCGATCCTTCGTGATGAGCTGCGTCCACCGCAGCCGCCGGTTGATACCGTGGGCCAGCCGCACGGCGGCATGGACGCCGCAGCTCAGGAAGCGGCCCGCGAATTGGCCTTCGAAGCACTGCGCCGGATCCGCGATGAAAAAATCATCTCAGTGGAGACCCTGGACGACGAGCAGGCCACCACGATCCTGGACTGGATCACCAACCAGGCCACCACCGATTACCACCAGATGCTCAAGCACGACATGGCATTGGTTCCCGAAGTGAGCGGCGCACCGGCCTTCACCAAGGAACAGGTTGCTCCCACCCGCGACTTCACCGTGGCCGTCATCGGCTCGGGCGTGGCCGGCATGGCTGCCGCCTACCGCCTGAAGCAGGCCGGCCTGGACTACACCGTCTTCGAGAAGGGCCACGAAGTGGGCGGCACCTGGTGGAAGAACACCTACCCGGGCGTGCGCCTCGATACCCCCAACTACGCCTATTCATTCTCCTTCGCGCAGCGCGATGACTGGCCCCAGCAGTTCTCCGAAGGCCCCGAGATCCACAAGTACACCCGCGACGTCGCAGAACGCGGCGGCATCACGCAGAACATCCAGATGGGCACCGAGGTGCTTTCGGCTACCTGGGATGAAGAAGACGGACGCTGGGTGCTGTCCATGATCGTGGACGGCGGCGAAGTCCAGGAACGCCGCTTCAATGCCGTCCTGACCGCCGTCGGCCAGCTGGACCGCCCGAAGTTCCCCGATACCCCGGGCCACGACACGTTCGCCGGCATCCACGTGCATTCGGCCGAATGGAAGCCGGGCATCGATTTGAAGGGCAAGAAGGTTGCCGTCATCGGCACCGGCGCCAGCGCCTACCAGATCGTCCCAGCCATCGTGGACGAGGTCGAAGAGCTCAAGATCTTCCAGCGCTCCTCCCCTTGGATGCTGCCTACCCCGTTCTACTACGAGGACATGCCCGAATCGGTGACCTGGCTAGTCGAGCACCTGCCGCAGTACGGCCAGTGGCTGCGCTTCTGGCAGCACTGGCTGGGCGTCGAGGGCCGCCAGCACACCACCGCCGCGGATCCTAACTGGACCACGGAAGGTTCAGTGTCCGCGGTCAACGAGCGCGTGCGCCAGCAGCTGACCGAGATGCTCAAGGAGCAGTATGCCGATCGCCCGGACCTGCTGGCCAAGGTCACCCCGGACTACATCGTGGGCGGCAAGCGCATGCTGCGCGATAACGGCGTGTGGGCCAAGAGCCTGAAGAAGCCGCAGACCACCCTGGTCACCTCCGGCATGAGCGAAATGACCGAGGCCGGGATCATCGATGGCGACGGCACCCTGCACGAGCTGGACGTCATCATCTACGCCACCGGCTTCCAGGCTTCCGAATTCCTCGAGCCGCTGCGCATCACCGGCCGCGAGGGCAAGGACATCCACGAATACTGGGGCGGCAACGCCACCGCCTATGCCGGCGCCACCGTGCCGGGCTTCCCGAACCTGTTCATCGTTTCCGGACCGAATACCGGGCATGTGGTCAACGGCTCGCTGTTCTCAATGATCGAGTACGGCCTGACCTACATCCTGGATGCACTGAACATTGTGCTGGAGAAGGATCTGAAGGCACTGGACCTGAAGCAGGAGGTGCTCGATGCGTTCGTGGCGGATCTCGATGCCGCCAACGCGCAGAAGGCCTGGGGCCACCCCGAGGTGCACACCTGGTACAAGAACAAGTTCGGCCGCGTCTCGCAGATCTGGCCTTACCCGATCGTCGAGTACTGGAACATCACCCGCGCGGTCGACCAGTCGCAGTACACGGAAATCCGCTAGGCATGGGGGTTTACAGCTACGCGCAGCGCAGCGCCGGGCGCTTCGGCAAGCTCAGTGAAGCCACCGGACTTACCGCAGCGCAGCCGGCAATTTTCCCGCAGACCCCAGGTTCCCTGGATTGGTTGCTAGGTCCTGCACTGCAGGAACTGCCCCAGTCCGAGGATGCTTTCCAGGTTGCAGTCTTTGCTCCGCAGGATGCCAAGGACCTTCCGGTGATGGTTTTCCTTCCCGGCGGCGGCTTCGTTTCCGGCGCCGGCACCGTGCGCTGGTACAACGCGCAGGACTTTGCCGAGAAGCAGAACTGCGTGGTGGCCGTGGTCAACTACCGCATCGGATTGCTGGCCCACAACCAGCAGGTGGGCGGCGGGAATACGCCGCCCGAAGAACTGCTCTTGGCGCTCGAATGGGTACAGCGCAATATTGCTGAACTCGGTGGCAACCCGCAGGAAGTCACCCTGGCAGGCCAGTCCGCAGGTGCCTTCTGGGCCTTCGCATTGGCCCAGCTTGAGGCAGCCCGTGGACTGTTCAACAGGCTCTACGTTGGTTCGCTGTCCTTCCAGCCGCCGATGGGTGAAACCCAGGCGCAGGAACGCAATGCGGTGATGGCCCAAGCGCTTAATGGCACCGCCTTGGCCGAGGCAAGCACCGAGCAGCTATTGGCTGCCGGCACAGCACTGGCCCAGGCTTGGGCCGGGCGCGGCTTGGGCCTCTACCCGAGTGCCGATGAGTCCGTTCCGGCGGATCTTTTTGATACCGCGCGGGCAGTCGAACGCCTGCATGTGAAGCAGCTATTGCTGTCCTACACCGCCGATGAGGCAAGTGCCTTCATTGGCATGGCCCCCGAGCAGGCATTCACCCTCGATAGTGTGCGCGGGTTTATTGCAGGGAACTTCAATGAACCGCAAGAAGTCTTCGACGCACTGATTGCCGCAGAACCGCAAGCAACGGCCAAGTCACTCATGGTTAGGGCGATGAGCCTGCACCAGATTCAACTCTATGCCGTGGAATTGGCCGATGCGGCAGCCGCTGCCGGCATCCAGGTGCAGCTCCTGGGCTTCGAAGTTCGCTCCCCGTTGCCTCACGCTGGTTCGGCCCACTGCTTAGAGCTGCCGTTCCTCTTTGGCAACCGTGAGCGCTGGCAGGATGCCCC
Source organism: Glutamicibacter sp. AGC46 (assembly GCF_053543715.1). NCBI lineage: Bacteria > Bacillati > Actinomycetota > Actinomycetes > Micrococcales > Micrococcaceae > Glutamicibacter > Glutamicibacter sp. AGC46. The sequence goes on along the minus strand of NZ_JBLVOJ010000009.1, from coordinate 271,322 downwards.
GATGCTCGATGGCGTGGCCGATGAGCTCTTCGAGCAAACGGCGAAGGTTCTGGGTGATGCCCTAGGGTCATTTATCCGCCTGGGAACCGCAGCTACCAGCGATAATAACGCTCTTGCGGTGCACCAGACGGGTGCTCAATCGCTGACAGCACTGGATGAAACAGGCCTGATCAAGCGAGAAATTCAGCGTCCGTTCAGCACCAGGCGACCGGTTTTGGCCTAGTCTTTGCGCGCCTATTCTTGCGGACCAGCAGGTCTGCTCGCGCAGGCGCGCGAGTCTTTTTCCGAAAGCACTAGACAATCTAACTTAATGCAAATAATCTAATTATTTAGATCACAATATTTTTATCGGCTACAGAAGGGATCCACCATGGCTTGGGGATTAATCAGGGAAATGGGCCACGTGTCCATCCAGACCAATGACATCGAAGGATCCATCTTCGACGCCACGCAGCTGCTCGGCCTGCGCGTCACCGAACGCACCGGCAACGAGGCCTACCTCGCAGCGAACTCAGTGCACCACGAGCTGACCTACGTCGAGTCCGAAGTCAACGGCATCCACTCCCTGGGCCTGATCGCGCAGAACGGCGACGCGCTGCGCGAGATCCGCAAGCGCGTAGCCAACGAGAACTTCAGAATCGTCTCCGAAACCCCGGTCTCCGCCGGCGTGCAGGACGGCTTCTCGTTCATCGGCCCCGAAGGCTGGATCTTCGAGGTCTACACCGGCATGCAGCACAACGACCGCGGCCTGCTTTCCTTCGGCCCGGACCGCTACGGCCACATCAACTTCCACCCGCGCGACGTGCGCGGCATGATGGAATTTTTGCGCCGGATCTTCGACTTCCGCCTCTCGGATGTCATCGGGGATGACTTCGCCTACTTCATGCGCTGCAACCCGGATCACCACGGCATCGCGCTGATCAAGGGCCAGGGCACCTTCCACCACCATGCCTGGCAGGTCCAGTCGATCGGCGACCTCGCCAAGCTGGGCGACCGTCTGGGCGCGGCCGGCCGCGAACTGATCTGGGGCCCGGTCCGCCACGGCGCCGGCCACAATATCGCCGCCTACTACGTGGAAACCTCCGGCGCGGTCGTGGAGCTCTACACCGATTTGGAGCAGATCTACGACGATGAGCGCGATCCCATTGTCTGGGGCGAAGACGAGAACTGGTGGAACATGTGGTCCAACCGCCGCACCGAGGACTTCCGCACCTTCGGCATTCCCACTGTCACCGAACTGAAAACCTTCATCTAGAACACCCGAAAGGCACCACCATGCAGTACGTATCCTTCAAGGCAGCTGACGGCACCGAAACCTGGGGCGTGTCCATCGACGGCACCGTCTACGATCTGGGCCCCACCGGCAAGAACCTGGCCGCCAATACCCGCGACGCGATCGAAAAGGGCATCTTCGGCACCCAGCTGGACCTGTCCGGCGCGCCAACCATTGCCGAGGCCGAGATCGACTTCCTGCCCTCGGTGACCAACCCGGGCAAGATCATCTGCATCGGCGTGAACTACCTGGCCCACCAGGAAGAGTCGGGCAAGACCGGGCAGACCGCACCGACCGTCTTCACCCGCTTCGCCGACTCGCAGATGGGCCACCTGGCCCCTGCGGTCAAGCCGACTTCCACCACCAAGTTCGACTACGAGGGCGAAATGGCCCTGGTCATCTCCAAGGAAGCCTTCCACGTGGAGAAGGAAGACGCCTGGGACCACATCGCCGGCTACGCCTGCTACAACGACTTCTCGGTGCGCGACTGGCAGAAGGCCGCCAGCCAGTGGATCCCGGGCAAGAACTTCCCGGGCACCGGCAGCTTCGGACCGTACCTGGTTCCCGCAGCCGATCTGGGCGACATCACCACCGCTGTACTGGAAACCCGCGTAAACGGCGAAGTGCGCCAGAACGCCCCGGTATCCAACCTGGTCTTCGACATCCCGACCCTGATCAACTACGTCACCGGCTTCACCCAGCTGAACCCGGGCGACGTGATCGTCACCGGCACCCCGGGCGGAGTGGGCCTGTTCTACGGTCCAGAGGGCCTGATCAACCACGGCGACGTCGTCGAGGTCGAGATCACCGGCCTGGGCATCCTGCGCAACACCGTGGCCGACGAGGCTACGCTGCTGGCTGGCGCACAGGCCACCGCCGGCGCCACCGCCTGACGCGCAGCCGCGCACTGTTAATACACGAAGCACAAAGGAAGTAGCGGGCAGTGGCACAGTCTCATGAAATCGACGTCCTGGTCATCGGCTCGGGTCCCACCGGCCTGACCGCCGCCAACCTGCTGGCAGATACCGGCCTGCAGGTTGCATTGATCGAAAAGAACCCGGGCAGTGGCGATGAGCCACGTGCCATCAGCGCCACCGATGAAACCCTGCGCGTCATGGCGCACCTGGGAATCATGGATGAGCTGGGACCGCAGATGCTCATGGACACCGGTGCCCGCTACTTCGGCCTGGGCGGCAAGGTCATTGCCGACGTTCGCCCCGGCAAACCCCGCCTAGGTCAGCCCGGCAAGAGCCAGTTCGACCAGCCAATCATGGAAGGCCTGCTCTACGAGGCCGCCACACTGCGCCAGAACCTGGGCCTGCACTACGCCACCGCGGCCACCAGGATCGAACAGCATGCCGACCACGTGATCGTGCACGCCACCCGCACCGGCGAAGCCACCACCGGATTCAACGGCTCCAAGGCAGCAGACACCGGGCAGAACCCCTACGCAGTAGCAGAAGGCGAAGAAACCGCCCTCGAGTTCAAAGCCAAATGGGTACTTGCCTGCGACGGCGGTCGCTCCTTCACCCGCCGCGAACTGGGCATCGGCCTGCAGGGTTCCACCCAAACCGAACGCTGGATCGTGGTGGATCTGCTGGATGTGCCCGGCAACCCCGAACCTTTCGCGTCCTTCCACTGCAACGGGCAGCGCCCGGCCGTAGTGGTCCCCGGGGTCGGTGGCCGCCGCCGCTATGAATTCATGCTCTTCGATCACGAAGATGGCGACGCGATGATCACCCCCGAATCCATCACCGCCCTGGTCGCACCATTCCAGGACACCAACGTGGTCTCCGTACGCCGCGCCGCGGTCTACACCGCACACCAGCGCATCGCCGACACCTACCGCAAGGGACGCATCCTGTTGGCCGGCGACGCCGCGCACCTGATGCCGCCCTTCGCCGGGCAGGGGCTGAACGCCGGCATCCGCGACGCCGTGGGTGCTGCTTGGCGCCTGGCCGCGGTCATCAAGGGTGAAGCAAGCGAAGTGCTCATCGATGACTACGAAACCGAGCGTCGCCCGCATGCCGAGGAAATGGTCAAGCTTTCCAAGCGCATCGGCTGGGTAGTGATGAACACCAACCCCGTGATCACCCGCGTGCGCGATGCCGTGGTCACCAGCACCCGCATCATCCCACCGCTGAACCGCTGGCTAACCGGCATGCGCTTCCTCAAGCAGCCTCACTACACCACCGGCACCGTCGCCGCACCGGTTTCCGGGGTTCCACACCTGGCCCAGAACTTTGCCGGTCGCATGCTTCCGCAGCCAAACCTTGAGGTCAATGGCGCCACTGTGATGCTCGACGAGCTGCTGTCGGCCGGCTGGAACACCATTGAGGTGGCTGCCGGATCCCAGCTGGTCTTCACCAATCAGGACGGCGATAGCGTGAGGGCCAAGGACATCAACCGGGTCTTCGATACCGCCACCGGTACCGTACTGCTGGTGCGTCCAGACTACTATGTAGCAGGCATTGCACCAGCACGCGAGGTCGACCAGCTTCTGGAAGCGCTCAGCGCCAAGGCCACCGTGCTGCGCACCTTCGGTGCCGCCAAGCAAGGAACTCGTGGCTAGGCCAGCAGAAGCTGCCCTGTCCGGCATCCGCGAAGCCATCCTTGATGGCGCGTGGATGCCCGGCGAGCGCCTTGCTCCCCCGCATCTGGCCCAGCGTTTTTCCACCAGCACCACCGTTATCCGCGAATCCCTCACCCGGCTTTCCGGTGAGGGTTTGGTGGCGGCGATCCCCAACCGCGGATTTTTCGTACCGGAGCTGAACCTGCAGCAGTTGCAGGATCAGACTGAGCTGCGCTGTGTCACCGAGGAATTGGCGGTCAATCTGGCCATCACCCGCGGGGATCTGGAGTGGGAGTCCGCGCTGATTGCCACGCATTACAGGCTGTCCAAGGCACCGCGCCGGCAACTAGATAACCCGGAGCAGTTCACCCCTGAATGGGGTAAGGCGCACCGCGATTTCCATCAGCTGCTGCTGGCTCCATGCGCCTGCCCGCCGATCCTTGAGCTGTCGGCCAACCTGGCCAATTCCACCTTGCTCTACCGGCGTTGGGCGGCCGCTTCGCAGGGTGCCACGCACCGAAATGTTGAGGCCGAGCATGAGGCCATGCTGCAGGCGGCACTTGATCGGGATGCACCTGCCTTGGCTGCGCGCTTGCGAACCCACTATGAGGCTTCGGCCAAGATTATTCTGGATGCCGGCCTGCTCAAGCTGGATATTTTCTAGCGCCTAGCGCAGGAAGGTTCGGGCCACGCTGAAAGCTGTGCGCTCGGCTAGCTCCATGGTGTTTGCTGAAAGTTCTGCCAGCGTGGCCGGACCTGGCGCAATCGAGTACGCGGCCAGGATTCCCGAGGCCTCCAGCTGCTCATCGGACAGCTGCACCGAACCGGCCACCACGATCACCTCGGCCTGTTCACCGGCAGCCTGCAGCACCCCGGAAACTACCTTGCCGTCCAAGGATTGCGCATCCAGCCGGCCTTCACCGGTGATCACCAGGTCAGCGTCGGCCAGAATTTCATGGGCACCAAGTACCTTGGCCACCAAATCCCAGCCCGGCACCAGCTCCACCTCGAAGTAGGACCCTAGGCTCACCGCAATCCCGCCGGCAGCCCCCATGCCCGGCTGCTCACGCAGTGCCCGGCCGGTATTGGCTTCCAAAACATCGGCCAGTTGCGCCAACCCCTTATCCAGAATCTGGACATCATTTTCACTGGCGCCCTTTTGCGGACCGAAGATCGCAGCCGCACCCTTGGCGCCCAGTAGCGGGTTGGTGACATCGCAGGCGATTTGCCAGTTAACCTGCCCGGCCCGGGCATCCAGCTGCGAAACGTCGATCCGCGACAGCTGGTTCAGTGCCCCGCCCCCTGCGGGAAGCTGCTCCCCGTTGGCGTCCAAGAATTTTGCGCCCAGTGCGCTGAGCAAACCCGTTCCGCCATCGGTGGTTGCTGAACCGCCTAGGCACAGGATGATCCGGGCGACCCCTAGGTCCAGCGCGTGAGATACCAGTGTGCCCAACCCATAGGTAGTGGCATCCAGTGGTTGCCGTGGCACGTCGCTCACCTGCGGCAACCCGGCTGCTTCGGCCGCTTCCACCACCGCGATTTTCCCGTCGGCCGAAAGCCCCAGCCGGGAGGTGACCGGGCGCCCCAAGGCGTCGGTGGTCTCCAGTGCGATCGCCTCGGTCCCCCAGGTGTCGATCAACGCTTCAAGGGTTCCCTCGCCGCCGTCGGCGAAGGGCACCGCGGTAATCTCGACCGCCCGCGCCCGGCTAGCCGCACCCTTGCTGAAGCCTCGTGCCAAGGCCGCAGCTACCCCGCTGGCGCGGGCACTTCCCTTGAAGGAGTCGGGCACAATGGCCACCTTGCAGGGCATCGAATGCTGGGTTGAAGTCATACCCATCAGCCTAGGCACTCTTGAGACCTGCACCTATGGTCTTTTGACTGTAGTTCGAGCGAAGTTCGGGGCCTGCTTATGTGCATTTGTCTGGCTCGCAGATGCTTTTCAAGTGCATCGCTAATAGCTAGCTCTGCCAAAGGAATGGCACAGAAAGCGGCATTAGAGTTTAAAACACCTCTTGTAGGTGCGAGTGATGATCGTAAGGATTCCCGTCGGATATTGCCCGGCGGGAATCTTTCTTTAACCAAGTTCGTGATTAGTCCCGCTGGGAGTCGCGGTACTCCTCGATGGAAGCGTTGAAGCGCTGCAGGTAGCCGGCGAACTGCTCAACGTCCTCAGCCTCCCACTCATTCAGGATTCGATCCAGGGCATGGAGGGTTACTTCGCGGGCATGCTCCAGCTTCGCCAACCCCAGGTCGGTCAGCGTGATCTTACGCGCAATATGGCCATCGGGATCTGCGATGCGTTCTAGGTAGCCATCGTCGATTCCATGGGTTACCTGGCGTTGCAGGGTGGAGTTGTCCAGCCTCAGCCCGTGGCTTAGTTCCGCGATACTCAGCGGACCCTGGGCCTGAATGCGACTCATCAGCAGGTACACGCTGCGATCGACACCACCGAACTGGCGCTGCTGCGCGATGGTGTAGCGGCTGAGCATGAGCTGCTCGTATTCGATCTGTTCCAGATGGCGCTTCATTCCGAACTTCTCCAATGTGTAAAATACATACAGTATGTAGCTTACACATTTATCCCGGAAGGCTCTTGTGCCCACCCCCACCCCCACCGGACATCCGAAATCCGGACTCGCCGTCGGCATCCTCGCCACGGCAGGCATCGCCTCATCGCTCACCCAGACGATGGTTGCCCCACTGATCCCCCAGCTGCCTGGAATCTTCAGCACCTCACCGGATAACACCGCATGGATCATCACCGCGACCCTGCTGGCAGCTGCCGTAGTGATGCCGATTTCCGGTCGTCTCGGTGATATGTTCGGCAAACGCCGAATGATCCTGATCCTGGCCATCCCGCTGATCCTCGGTGGAATCATCTGTGCCCTGGCACCAAATGTCACCCTCATGATCATCGGCCGGGCCTTGCAAGGCTTTGGTTCAGGCATGATTCCTCTGGGTATCGCAATGTTGCGCGACCTCGTGGATAAGGCGCATCTGCCGGCAGCCATCGCCACGGTTTCAGCCACCCTTGGTGTGGGCGGTGCGATCGGCCTGCCGCTCTCCGCAGCGCTGATCGAGTTCTCTTCCTGGCGCGTGCTGTTCTTCTTCGGTTCGGCGATTACCGTTGTGGTGGCCGCACTGATCTTGAAGTTCATTCCGGCAATTCCAACCATCGGCGCGAAAACCCGCTTCGATTGGCTTGGTGCCATCGGCCTGGCCATCGGCTTGATCGCCCTGATGCTCGGCGTTTCCAAGGGCTCCACCTGGGGCTGGGCTTCCCCGCTGGTACTGAGCCTGCTGATCGGCGCGGTCATCGTCTTCCTGCTGTGGGGAGTATGGGAACTACGCACCAGTGCACCGCTGGTGGACCTGCGCACCGCCGCAATACCCCGGGTGCTGTTGACCAATATCGCCTCGATCTTCGTGGGCTTCGGCATGTATTCCAGCTCGCTGGTGATGCCGCAGATCCTGCAGATGCCTACCGAGGCAGGCTACGGACTGGGGCAGGGCGTACTGGCCGCCGGCCTCTGGATGGCTCCAGCCGGCCTGATGATGCTCTTCCTCTCCCCTGTGGGCGGTCGACTGACCAGCGCCAAGGGCCCAAAGTTCACCCTGGTGCTGGGTATTTTCATCATGTCCGCTGGCTACGCGGTAGGCCAGATTGGCATGGGCAGCCTCTGGGGCCTGCTGATCACCAGCCTGGTCATCAACTCTGGCGTGGCCCTGGCCTACGGCGCAATGCCAGCCATCATCATGGGCGCAGTGCCACGCAGCGAAACCGGTGCCGCCAACGGCTTCAACACCCTGATGCGTTCGCTGGGTACCACCTCGGGTGCGGCAGTGATTGGCCTGGTTTTGGCCCAGATGACCACCGACTTCCACGGCACGGTGCTGCCCTCCGAAGCCGGGTTCCACATGACCCTGTGGCTCGGTGCGGGAATCTCCTTGCTGGCGGGGTTGATCGCCCTGTGCATCCCGGCACTGGCGAAGCCCGCCCCGGAGAAGATCTAGTTCACCTCCAGGGATCCATGGCCTACGCGCAGTGCATGCTTACCGCATCCACAGAATGCCAACTTAGAGTATTAAGTACCTCATGAAGGTGCGAGTGATGACGTAGAAACTGGCACTGTCGGTCTTGCGACAGTGCCAGTTTCTGTATCCAAAACCTTTTTGCTCGTGTCCAGCAGTCCGCCGGCCCTGCGGTCCGCCCTCATGGAGTTGAAGCAATTCCCCAAACCTGCAGTTGGCGCTCAGCGCCGGCATAGCTTTGCACCCTACAGTGGTAAATACCTCATGAAGGTGCGAGTGATGATCGAGTAACCCCGGCAAAGCAATTCGCCGGGGTTACGATTTTAACCGGCCGGCGGATAGTCGGGTAGTTGGGTGCCCACTTTAAGTGAGTTGCCCTACAGAGCTACTCGCCCTTTATTGAACAGATTGGATCAACGGCCCGCCCTCTGGCCTCAATAGCGCCTCGCCCTTGTTCCACCTCGGAGGCACTACTTACCATGACGATACCCCACGTTCGGCAAACACTTGTTCCGGTCGATCGCAGCTCGCTCACCTGCAACTTTTGGCTCCGCTCACACACGCTTTCATGGATGGACATATCGAAAAGGGTATACATTTTGGCATTGAAAGTCGTTCGTGAATCTAACCCCGATTCGCCCCCCGGGGCTATCATGTCCTGAATTTCTCAATACTTTTATCCGCGGTCCTCGGCAACAGCCTGGTCCGTCCACAAGTCTTACGATCTAGGTGCCATCTGCGACCTGATTTAGTGACCCCGATGTGAATCGGTCGGCTGAGGGGCTAAGTCGAGCCTGTCCTATATGCATTAACGTCGGGCTTAAAACCATCCGGAGTGACTGAATTGTGACTATTAATTTCGCTTGACTCCTATATCGCAGCTCCGGCTGACGGTTATGGGCTCCTTGTAAGCAGAACCTTATGTCTAACCATCGAGAAATACGAAGGCGCGGCCCAAGATCTCGTAACCAACGGCATCGACCGTGCGAAGGAGAATTTGGGCATCATGATTACGGCATGGAAGGAGAGTTGCGATCAGGGCTACCAGGGGTATCAGAATGGCCAAAGTTCCTAATAACCGCACCCCGCGGCCGTGGAACCTAAATTCCATGTGCGGACTTGGACCAATGGTAGATTCTCGAAAATCGGTTACACTACTATCGATAATAAAAACGTCCCATTCATATCTAAATTTTTAATATTCAACTTAGACCATAATGATGAAATTTTCCTTTGTCGCATTACCCCTTGCATTGTCTTTGGTGACTGTATCGCCAGGGACGGCGCAAGCTGTTGAAACTCCGGTTGGCGAAACCTACACGTTGCAGCAGTCCTCGGAATACGCCCTTTCAACGAAAGATTTTTTCTCCGAAAAGACCTCTGCAGAATCCAACTACATTGAAGCGGCATCACCTGCCGAAGCAGTAGCCAAAATGAACATGATGGATGAACTGCATCAAGCGGGATTCAACGTGGGGACCATGGCAAAGGTTAACTATGGGCCTCGCAAGATCGTGGCCGAAGGTTTTCACACCAGAAAATCCGGGAAGTAGGAGACGGGTGGCTTCAAATCCACTACCTATTGCACCAAGAAAGTCACTGCGATCCACCATTCTTCCCAGGCACGTTTTAAGCGGCTTGCGTGGTGGGTCAAGGGTGGTCGCGCGATTGGCCAGCCAGCCCAAAAGATAAAAGCTGGTAAACATAATGGCACCTACTACCCGACTGTCTTCCAGCAGACAAATCACGCGCTGACATGTAAATCTGCAAAAACGTCCACTTGGTCAGGTCGCACCCTCGGAACAATTGTCTACAATGGCAAGACTTACTATGCTGATGCTTATGCTCCTGCGCAGAAGGGGGTTCGATGCCGCCTCTAAGCAATATCCTGACAAAAATCAAGAATCGTCTTAGATCGAAATATTCAGAGGAACTGATGGTTTTCGTTGTCTACGGTAAACAACCCAGCCCGTTTCCAGATCTAGAACACATAGAGCCAATAATTGCGATCGTGGCCAGTGAGCGTGAATGCTATGAGATTCAGGAAAAGTACCCAGAAACTCAAGTCAGCTGGGAAGCTCGGAAGGTCCAGAATACTGAAGGCATGGAACTGACAGGGGGCGGCATTCTGTATCTCACGCATACTACTTTATTGCCGTACGACGAGGATGGCGATGGGAATCCAATCTTCGGAATCATGGAGTCCCCACAGCCTACAGGCCTATATTGCAGTCGGGACACCGCTGAGCAAGAAGCACCGGGTCAATATCTGCACAGAGTCAGCCTCGGTGAAATAAACCTTCGCGGTGTCGGCGAGCTTTTGTGATAAGCATCCAGTTCCTTACAGTTCCTTACGCCAGTATGTGAAGTTGCCAAACGTGAAAAGGGGGCAAACCAGGCGTGGCTTCTCAGCGTGATGATGGCCGCACCAAAGGAGACAGGTTGACCCGTATGCAACCGGCTGTCAGACCAGCAGACGAGCCATCGAGCCTACAATTCAATATTGTGATTCAGACACTGCATTTGGCCTCCGGTCATGTGGCATGCCGATGGAGGCCATACGATCTGGTTCAGCAGTTAAATAAGTCGGCTGTGCCTACCGTGCGCTTCAATTTCTCCGACTCAGACCCACAGCAGGGTTGTGACGGCAGTTTTGATATTCACCCCTCACCGGCACCAAAGTAACGATTCGCAGGACCGCGCAGCACTGATGAAATCCGTGCGAACAAAGTACCGACCTTCCTCCATGTGGATTCGAGCATGCACCGCTCGTCACCACGAAACTTCGACAGCGGAATGGAAATCTCGTCGATAGGAACATTCAGTAGTCGTAACCACAACCCACCGTGGATTGATTGGCTCCGCAGCGTAATTTGGCAGGAAACGGTGCTTTCTCAGTAAAGACCTCGTGGAGAGTACCAGGCCTGGGCTCTGACTGTTGAGCAATCTGTTCATTCTCCCAACCGGCGAGCGCGTACCTCCCGGATGACGGTCAGCGCCTGCGTCCGATCTGCAGCCCTGAGCCCAATCGGGCATAGGTGCGATAACGTAGACGGGTTCCCAATTTCCCTTCCCTGGGACATCTGACGAAACGGAGCCCCGGTGAGTACCGCGACCGCTGAACTGACGCCCCTGCAACGACAGTCGGTGCTACGCACCCTGAAGTCCCCGCGATTGCTCAAGACAGAGCTGCTCGCCGGCCTGGTAGTCTCCCTGGCACTGATCCCCGAGGTCATCGCCTTCACCGTGATCGCCGGAGTCGACCCGCGCGTGGGCATCTTCGCGTCCTTCACGATGTCGGTGGTCATCGCGATCACTGGCGGGCGCCCGGCGATGATTTCGGCAGCTGCCGGCGCGGTGGCTCTGGTGGTCGCCCCGCTGGTTCGTACCCACGGGGTGGAATACCTCTTCGCCACGGTGGTCCTGGCCGGCATCATCCAGGTATCGCTGGCGCTGCTGGGCGTGGCCAAGCTGCTGCGCTTCATCCCGCGCCAGGTGATGATCGGCTTCGTCAACGGCCTGGCCATCTCGATTTTCTGGGCGCAGATGCCCGAGCTGCGCAATGTCCCGTGGATGGTCTACCCGCTGGTGATCCTGGGCGTGGCCATCGTCTGCTTCTTCCCGAAGATCACCAAGGCGGTTCCGGCTCCGCTGATCGCCATCGTGGTGCTCACCGCGATCACCATCTTTGCCAAGGTCGCCGTTCCGACCGTGGGCGACAAGGGCGAACTGCCTGATTCTCTGCCGATCTTCCACCTGCCCGGGGTGCCGCTGGACATGGAGACCCTGCAGATCATCGCGCCCTACGCGATCGCGGTGGCCTTCGTGGGGCTGCTCGAATCGCTGCTGACCGCCAAGCTGGTCGATGACATCACCGACACCCCGTCGAGCAAGACCCGCGAGTCCTGGGCACAGGGCACCGCGAATATCGTCACCGGCTTCTTCGGCGGCATCTGCGGCTGCGCGATGATCGGCCAGACCATGGTGGGCGTGAAGGTCTCCGGCGGGCGCACCCGCATCTCCACCGCCTTCGCCGGCATCTTCATGCTGCTGCTGGCGGTGCTGCTCGGCGACATTGTCGCGCAGATTCCGATGGCGGCCCTGGTGGCGGTGATGATCGTGGTTTCGGCGACCACCTTCGACTGGCACTCCATCCGACCGAGCACGCTGAAGATGATGCCCAAGAGCGAAACCTTCGTCATGGCCATCACCGTGGCGCTCACCGTGATCACCAGCAACCTGGCCATCGGCGTGGGGGCGGGCATCCTCTCGGCGATGGTGCTTTTCGCCAATCGCGTGGCGCATATGGTCACCGTGGATCGCAGCGCAACCCCGGATGCCGCCGTGTACAAGGTCAACGGCGAACTGTTCTTCGCCTCCTCGAACGACCTGTACACCCAGTTCGACTACGCGCAGGACCCCGAGAAGGTCATCATCGACATGTCCGATTCGCACCTGTGGGACGCCTCGACCATCGCCGCCCTGGATTCGATCCGCACCAAGTACCAGAACTACGGGAAAACCGTGGAAATCCGCGGCCTGAACGAGGCCAGCCAGACGATGCAGGACCGCCTGGGCGGGAAGCTGAACTAGGGCACGGAGCTCAGCTTCCCTCCGCGCTCTTTCCGCGTTCGGCCGTCCGCAGGCGCTTGGAGGAGTACATGTCCCGGTCGGCACGGAGAATCATCGTGCTCAAGTTGTCATCCGTGCGGGCTTCTGCCGTTCCGAAGCTCCACGCCAGCGGCGATGTAAGCTCGATGCGCTCCATCAGCACCTGAGCCTGGCCACGGGTCGTATTAGGGAAAACCAGCACGAATTCATCGCCGCCCAAGCGGCTGACCAGGTCCCCGGCCCGCGTGGCACTGCGCAGATGCCGCACCAGTTGCTTCAAGGCAAGATCCCCGGCTTCGTGGCCGCCTTGGTCGTTGATCTCCTTGAATCCGTCCAGGTCCAGCAGCGCCACAGCCAGGGGCCTGCGGTATTTCCGGGAGGAGAGCAAGGCGGCATCGCCGCGCACGGCCAGCCCGACGCGGTTCAAGGCCCCGGTCAATGCGTCGATCTGGGTTTGCTGGCGGAACCGGCGCTTGACGTAGAGGCCGACGAACATCCCGGCGACGGTGAAGAAGACCAAGCTCAGCACGTTCAACAGCCCGCTTTGGTGCTCGGTGCCCACAGCAGGGCCGAAGAACACCGAGTAGGGAATCGTGAAAGCCATGATCGGGTAGATGGTCCACCGGGTGACGGCCGGGGGAAAGAGCCACGACATGTACAGTGCGATGAGCGGAAATTCCTGGAGCCTGAAGACGATCTGCTCATGGTTTAGCGAAAAACCCACGAAGACCACGAAGGCCGACAGTTCGGCCAGGGCCCCGAGATAGGCGATCCACAACGGAAAACGATCCAGCATCCACCACACGGCGATCACCAGCCCCAGCGCCCCGGCAACCCTGGCTACCGCCAGCTTCTGGAAGAGCGGAGAGCTGAAATCATTGCCCAGGTTGACCACATAGAAAAGCAGCAGGAAAACTGCCACCATCCCTGTGACAGCCACTTCCAATCGCTTGATGCGGCGGAGCCTGGCTGGCAGGAACCGGCTCCACCAAATTCCGTCGTCGTTTGACCGCCGATCCATTGTCCTCGGCATGCCATCACCCGCTTTCTCTTTAATTCATCTTAACCGCGTGATCCCGGCCAGTGGCGCGGTAAGATCTCATTCGTAGCAACAGCCTAATCAGCAATCAAGTTGCCAGCCCATACCGCCAGGTTAGGTAGTCCATGAAGTTCGTATTCCAGCCATTGATCAACCTGCGTTCCACAACGCTGCTGGGTTTCGAGGCACTGGCGCGCTTCAGCGACGGGCGCAGCCCTGACGAGCATTTCTCCGCGGCCCGGACCGAAGGCAACCTGGTAGAACTTGAGCTTCGCGCTCTGGAGCGCATTGTCGAATCCAGCCAAGGCCTGCCCGACGGGCTGCTGCTCACCATGAATGCTTCGGGTCCAGCGATCAGGGCGTTCGCGCACTCAGAGCCGGCACTCGATCCCCGGCTGCTCTGGGGCCTGGAACTGCACGAGCAGTCCGCGCCGGAAGTTTGCGATGCCGCCCGCATCCATGCAGATGAGCTCGGCTGCCTGCTGCTGGTTGACGATGCCGGCATCGGCTATGCAACGCGGGGGCGCATCCTCCGGCTGAAGCCGCACATTGTGAAGCTGGACCGTTCGCTTTTCATCCGCTACCTGGCATCGACGCAGGCTCGCGAACACGTTGGCATCCTGCTGGCCGCTGCCCGCGAGATCGGTGCCAGAACTCTGGTCGAGGGGATCGAAACCGGTGAACATCTGGATCTGGCCCGGAAGCTGGACTTCGACTATGCGCAGGGCTTCTATTTCAGCCCGGGCATAGAGCTTGCGGGGTTGCCAGCTGCGATGCATGAGCTACACGGACGCCTCGGGATCGATATTCCGGGTTTCTGAGCGCCGTTCCCGTCCCCGCGAGCTGCGGATCCGGATCACCGGCAGCAGCTTGGCCAGTCCCAGGACCAGATAGAGCACGGTGTTGATCGCGACGAACGAAGCGAGCACCGCGAACCAATCACTGAGCAGAACGCTCTCGGGAAGAATGATTCCATGTGGAATCTGGACGAGGTGGTTCATCATGAGGTGCTTTCCTTACGTGCGGCGCCCGCGTGGTCGACGTGCTTCCAATCCGCGCTCCGGGCAAACGCGATATCCCCTACGCCCTTGAGGAACGCAAGGTCCAGGAAGGCGTCATAGACCAATTCCGGAATCACCAGCGCGGCGATAATCCTGGCTTTCCAGCCGCCGTGCCAGACCGTGACCACGCGCTCGACAGCGAAGAGCGCTCCAAGCAGCATCCAGAAGGGGAACCACACCCAGTTGTCCATGGAGACCAGCATGATGATCATCAGCGCGAAATAGCTGAACAGCGCGATCACGCCGTAGCCGATGCCGATCTGCTGGGCCCAGTACCGCGTGGTCTGCGGGGTGACTCCGTACGCGCCCAGGTTCTCCAAGGCGCCGCGCTGCCAGCGCAGCCGCTGCGCCCACAGCATCTTCCAGTTGGGCATCAGCTCGGTGACCACCGTGCAGTCCTGCGGCGATGTGGTCAGCGCGCCGAGGGTTTTCAGCGCGATGGTCAGTTCGTTGTCTTCGGTCAGAGCCTCCGTGTCGTAGACCTCGCCGCAGGTGCCCGGCAGCATGCTCCCGCGTGCCGCAGCCACTTCGCGCAGGGCCGTCGCGCGGAATACCGAGGCCGTTCCGGTCAGCACGAAGACCCGGCCGTCGCGACGGCCGATTTCGCGTTGGTAGCGGGTGTACTCATTGCGCTGGAACTGGCCGATCAGCCCATGGCCCTCTTCTCCGTGGAACAGCCCGCCCACGGACATCAGCGCGCGGTCCCAGGTGAAGCGGTCCCGGGCGGTTGCCAGGAAGTCCGCGCCGATCTGGCTGTCGGCATCCATCACCATGACGCAGTCGTTATCGCCCATCCCGGGCAGGATGGAGTGCAGCGCCTGGTTCAGCGCGCCGCCCTTCTTGTGCTTGTTCTCCACCGATTCGAACACCTCGACCCCGTGCTCGCGGGCAACTTGCACGGTCCGGTCGGTGCAGTTGTCGGCAACCACGATGATGCTCGAGGGGGCAAAGCTCTGCTCTTCCAGTGCTTTCAGGGTGTACGGCAGGGAGGCTTCTTCATTGTGCGCCGGGATCAGCACGGTCACGGTCACCGGCCCGGCGTAGATGCCCCGCGTCCGGGCCATCACCGCCTTGGGCGCCAGCGGCCGGCTCGATTTCTGGATCGGCGTCCGGCGATAGCGCCAGGTGACAAAGCGTTCGCCCAGGACCACCAGCAGCACCAGGAAGACTGCTGCGGCGACGGCGAAAGCGAGGATGGACAGATCCGGCAGCTCGGTGCTGTAGAAAGTAGTCCAGAGTTTTCCGATATGGACCTCGATCGGGTTCCACATCAGCGCAGGCTTCCCGCTCATGCTCAACGCCCAGGCCAAGAGCGAGGCCGCGAGAACGACGATCAAAATGACAGCGATGCCCACTAAGCGGCTGAAATGTTTCTGCAAGTACACGCCCCATTCACGTTCGGATTCCTTGGCAACCCCTGGCCTGGACCTGATCTGGATCAGCGAATCATGCCAGGCTTGCCCAAGGCAAGCTACTTGGAAAACTAGCAGTCGGAAAAATCATCGACGCAGTATTTATGTCCAAGGTCACCTCCACCCAAAGCAACGCTGTGCCTTGCGCCCCTGCCTGGTGGCATTTGGCTACAGTTCGAGCACTTTCGCCGCATCCTCGCGCAGCTGGTTCTTGCGGATCTTCCCGGTGACGGTGGTCGGGAAATCCTGCAGGATCTGCACGTAGGCGGGGATCTTGTAATGCGCCAGATGCCCGGTGCAGTATTCGCCGATGGCCGCGACGTCCAGGGGTTCGCGGCCGTCCCTCATGCGGATGCAGGCGCAGATCGCCTCGCCGTACTTCTCATCGGGCACCCCGATCACCTGCACGTCCTCGATATCCGGATGCTTGTAGAGGAATTCCTCGATTTCCGCCGGGTAGATGTTCTCCCCGCCGCGGATCACCATGTCCTTGATGCGGCCCACGATGGTGCAGTACCCGTCCTCGCGCATCACCGCCAAGTCGCCGGTGTGCATCCAGCCCTCGTCGTCGATGGCCGCCCGGGTCTTGTCTTCGTCGTTCCAGTAGCCGAGCATCACCGAGTAGCCGCGGGTGCAGTATTCGCCGGTTTCCCCGCGCTGCAGGGTTTCGCCGCTCACCGGGTCCACCACCTTGATTTCCACATGCGGGTGCACCCGGCCGATGGTGGAGGTGCGGCGCTCGATATCGTCGTCGCTGCGGGTCTGGCAGGAGACCGGCGAGGTCTCGGTCATGCCGTAGGCAATGGACACCCCGTCCATGCCCATCTCGTCGATGCAGCGGCGCATCACCTCGACCGGGCAGATGGATCCGGCCATGATGCCGGTGCGCAGCGACGAGAGGTCGAAGTCCTTGAAATTGGGGAGGTTCTGCATGGCGATGAACATCGTGGGCACCCCGTACAGGCCCGTGCACTTCTCCTCCACCACTACCCTCAGCGTGGTTTCGGCATCGAAGCCCGGGGCCGGGATGACGATGGTCGCGCCCCGGGAGGTGCAGCCCAGGTTGCCCATCACCATGCCGAAGCAGTGGTAGAACGGCACCGGGATGCACAGCCGGTCATGCTCGTCCAGGTCGATCATGCCGGTGACCTGGTAGCCGTTATTCAGGATGTTGCGGTGGCTGAGCACCGCGCCCTTGGGGTAGCCGGTGGTGCCCGAGGTGTACTGGATGTTGATCGGATCCCCGGGCTTGGTGGCCGCCAGATGCCCGGCCAGCTCCTCGTCGCTGACCTGCTCGCCCTCGGCCAGCAATTGCGCGAAGTCCCCGGTGTCCACGTAGACCACGCGTTCGAGGCTCGGGGTGTCGGCGCGGGTCGCCTCCACCATCGAACGGTAGTTGCTGGTCTTGAATTCGGAGACCGCCAGCAGCAGGCGCACCCCGGAGTGGTTGACCGCGTAGGCGTATTCGTGGGTGCGGTAGGCAGGGTTGACGTTGACCAGGATGACGCCGATCTTCGCGGTGGCGTATTGCGCGAATACCCATTCCGCGCAGTTAGGCGCCCAGATGCCCACCCGGTCTCCCGCCTCCAGGCCGGCGGCCAGCAGGCCCTTGGCCAGGGCGTTGATCTGCGCATCCAGGTCATTCCATGACCAACGCCGTCCGCTGGCCGCTTCGACCAGTGCTTCTGCCGGGCCGAAGCGGGCTGCGGTGCGTTCGAAGTTGGCTCCGATCGTCTCTTCGATCAGCTGCGGTCCGCTCTCGCCCTGGGCATAAGCCTTCATCTGCGTACCCCTTCATGGATCGCCTCGTCGAAATCTGCGCGGACACGAAACATGTGCCCAGCGTCACATTCACACCCTAGCCGCGAGCTGTCCCGCTGCCAAGCGCCAGGAAGGAGCCACGCTGGTGGCCAAGTGGCGACATGGGGCCGTGGCGGTCCATGGCAGTCCAGTGCCTCCCGGCGTGATTCCGGTCTGGAAATCAATCGTTGAATACAGTGCGACCCAGTAATTCATACTTGTAGACTCTCAATCGACCCAGAATAAGTATTTCACCCTCTTGGACCGCCGCGTTAGAGTTGCCAGCAAGCGTCTTCTGCGCATTCGACGCGCGGTCCGACGATCGGAGCACCATGGACACGAGACTACTTCGCTACTTTGTCGCCGTCGCCGAAGAACGCCATTTCGGCCGCGCAGCGGCGCGCCTGCATATCGCGCAGCCCCCGCTCTCCCAGCAGATCAAGCAGCTCGAAGAGACCCTGGATACCCAGCTGCTGATCCGCACCACGCGCAAGGTGGAACTGACCAACGCCGGTGAGCTGCTGCTGCGCCGCGGGCGCATCCTGCTTGCAGAGCTCGACCAGCTCTCCCGCGATGTGCGCACCGTGGGCCAAGGCGCGCTGGGCGTGCTGCGACTGGGTTCCACCGGCAGCGCCACCTCGCGCATCATGCCCAAGCTCATCGAAGCCAGCTCCCAGCAGATGCCGGGCCTGCAGCTGAATGTGCAGGGCGAAATGCTCACCCCGCAGATGGTCGAGGGACTGGTCGAGGGACGCCTGGACCTGGCCATCCTGCGCCCGCCGGTGCGCGGCACCGAGGTGGACTACATGCTGCTGGACCGCGACCACCTGGCCGTGGCGCTGCCGCTGGGCCACCCGCTCGCCGCCCACGATGAGCTGGACCTGGAACAGCTGGCTGGCGAGAAGTTCATCTGCTACCCGCCATCCTCCGCGGTGAACAACATCATCATGGACTCCTGCCGCCGAGTGGGCTTCGCCCCGCAGATCGCGCAGGTGGCCAGCGAGACTTCCACCCTGCTCACCTTCGTCGCCGCGGGCCTGGGCATCGGGTTGCTGCCCACCACACACTACCTGCCGCACAGCACCCGGATCACCTTCCGGCCGCTGCGCAACGCACCGGCCGTCGACCTGGCGATCGCCTGGAAGGCCGGCAACGAGTCTGCGCTGGTGCGCAACTTCCTGGAACTTTGCACATTGCTCAACCCCCTAGAAAGGCTGGACCCCGATGCGAATCCAGCGGATTGAAACAATCCCCTACGCCATCCCCTACAACCACCCGCTGCGCTTTGCCAGCGGCGAGGTGCACACCGCCGAGCACGTGCTCATCCGCGTGCACACCGACGAAGGCGTGATCGGCACCGCCGACGCCCCGCCGCGCCCGTACACCTACGGCGAGACGCAGAAGTCCATCGTCGCGATCGTGCAGGATGTCTTCGCCCCGCAGCTGATCGGCCTGGAGATCATGGACCGCGCCAAGATCCGCCAGGTGCTGGATAGGACCATCCACAACCAGGTGGCCAAGGGCGCGATCGACATCGCCGTCTGGGACGCCATCGGCCAGGTGCTGGGCACGCCGGTGCACAAGCTGCTCGGCGGCTTCACCGACTCGATGCGCGTGAGCCACATGCTCGGCTTCAAGCCCGCCCAGGCGCTGCTCGCCGAGGCCCTGCGCTTCGTCGAGCAGTACGGCATCACCACCTTCAAGCTCAAGGTCGGCCGCCGCCCGCTCGCCCTGGACATCGAGGCCTGCCGCGTGCTGCGCGAAGGGCTGGGCGAGGACGTGGAGCTCTACCTGGACGCCAACCGCGGCTGGAGCGCGAACGAGTCCATGGAGGTGCTGCGCCAGACCGAGGGCCTTGGCCTGACCATGCTCGAAGAGCCGTGCGATGCCAAGGAAGCGATGAGCCGACGCCGCCTGGTCGAACGCTCCCCGATCCCGATCGTCGCCGACGAGTCCGCGCCCACCGCGGGCGATGCCTCGCGCGAACTGCTCTCCGGCGGCGCGAACGCAATCTGCATCAAGACCGCCCGCTCGGGCTTCACCGAAGCCACCGAAATCCTGGGCCTGTGCACCGGACTGGGCGTGGATGTCACCATGGGCAACCAGATCGACACCCAGGTCGGCTCGCTGGCCACGGTGACCTTCGGCGCGGCCTTCGAAGCCACCAGCCGCCGCGCCGGTGAACTGTCCAATTTCCTGGACATGGCCGATGACCTGCTCGCCGAGCCGCTGCAGATCGTCAACGGCCGCATTCCGGTGCGCACCGTGCCCGGCGTGGGCGCCGCCATCGACGAATCCAAGCTGGCGCGCTACCGCCAGGACCACGTGCTTTCCACCTCGAACTAAAGGAGATCCCCATGTTGTTCCTCGCCCGTATGGACGTTGTTTTCCCGGACCACCTGACCAATGAGCAAGTCGCTGACTTCCAGGCCCGGGAAAAGGAGTACTCCGCAAGCCTGCAGCGCAGCGGCAAGATGCAGGGCATCTGGCGCGTGGTCGGCGAGTACGCGAACCACTCGCTGTACAACGTCGAATCCAACGACGAACTGCACGAAATCCTCAGCGGCTTCCCGATGTACCCGTACATGAAGATCAAGGTCACCGCGCTGGCCAAGCATCCGAATTCGCTGGCCTAGGACTTTTCCGGACCGGCGGATTCCCTCCGTGTCCCAGCCCACAAGCATTGATATTCAAAACGTTCCAATGGCCGACAAATGAGTATTTCACTTGGCATAGACGCTGCACTACATTGAATATCAATCACCCGGGATGATGGGGGTCACAGTATGGATCCGCATCCGCCACACCACATAATTTAGGGGAGTCACCATGACCACTGAAACTCCAGCAGACGCAACTGCAGCCAAGTCCGGCAACGCCGCCACCGACAGCTTCCGCAACTCCGGCAAGCTCGGCAGCATCGCGACCTCCACCGAGCGCGTGAACATGCTTGCTTCCAAGCTCGTCAAGGCCGCCAACGACATCATCCTCGAAGAGCGCGTGAGCTACGACGAGTTCAATGCCCTGAAGGCATGGTTGATCAAGGTTGGCGACGACGGCGAATGGCCATTGTTCCTGGACGTGTGGCTGGAGCACTCGGTGGAAGAGGTCGCCACCGACCACCGCGAAGGCAACAAGGGCTCGATCGAAGGCCCTTACTACGTGCCCGAAGCGCCTTCGCAGAACACCCCTGCCACCATCTCGATGCGCGAGGACGAGAAGGGCACCAACCTGCTCTTCCAGGGCCAGGTCCGCTCCACCGACGGCTCGGCGCTGAAGAACGCCAAGATCGAGCTGTGGCACGCAGACGAAGAGGGCTTCTACTCGCAGTTCGCCCCTGGCATCCCCGAGTGGAACCTGCGCGGCACCTTCATTGCTGACGAGGAAGGCAACTTCCAGATCAACACCATGCAGCCAGCCCCGTACCAGATCCCGACCGACGGCGCCTGCGGCCAGCTGATCGCCGCCGCCGGCTGGCACGCGTGGCGCCCAGCGCACCTGCACCTGAAGGTCTCCGCCGAGGGCCACGAGTTGCTCACCGCCCAGCTGTACTTCCCGGGCGATGCGCACAACGACGACGACATCGCCACCGCGGTGAAGCCGGAACTGATGCTCGACGTGCACCCAGCAGCATCGGGCAACGGCAAGCAGGTCACCTACGACTTCGTGCTCGACCCTGTGAAGTAAGCCCCAGCGCGCCTCAACACGGCGGGGGTCCCGGCAGCATTGGCCGGCCCCCCGCCGTTGCCGTACCCGGAACCTCGACGAACGGGCGAACACCCGCCAATCCAATGGGAGCGCAGCATGAATGCTTCAACACTGAACGATCCAGCCGGGAAGTTCCAACCCCAATCCATCGCGCACCGAGCTGCCGATACCAGCGAACCCCAGAACCACTGGGCCTGGACCGGATGGATACCAGAAGAGGAGCACGGCATCTCGATGCTTGCCGCCTAGGCTTTTGCCCTCAGTACTACCGACGCGAAGCGGAAGGTCCCGACAGCAATGACGCTGCCGGGACCTTCGGCGCACCTGAGGACGGACTCCAGGCAATGCGGCTGCCTGCAGCGGGCGCACTGTTCATCTTGCGGCCAGCTAGCTTGCTCGGGATCAGCCCGCGGCCTTCTTCACCAGGTCCCGGATCCTGTCTTCCGTTGCAGAATCCAGCGAGGTGATAGTCCATGCAACTGGATGCATGCGGGAGCCTTCCTCGTAGGCTGGATTCACGACTTCTCCAAAACCGAAAGCTACGAAGTCCTTGTCAGGCTTGATGTAGCAGACGTCTTTGCCATCCCGGACGTAGAACGGAAGTCCCCAGCGGACGATCGGCTCCAGCGATGGTGCGCTCTGCATGATTATGGCGTGAAGCCGTTCGGCAATCTCGCGATAGGGTGCTGGAGCTGTGCTGAGCTTGGCCAGAACTGCGGCGTCGCCTTTTTTGGTGAAGATCATCCCTAGTCTCCTTCTAACGGTTGGCGCTGCATTGCGGCGCTGGGTGATGTCGCTCGCGCGATCGCTTTTGGCGCCCGATCGGCCCATAATGCACCTTACCGACTAAGGGCATCTGATTCACGGATTCTTGCACTGGAATACAGGCAGCTGGCCTCAGGACAGCTTGATCGCGCAAGGAAGTAGCATGGACGCCCAACTCATACGCGTATTGGTTATCCCACCAAGTTGACTAGTGCACTGTTAGGCTACTGACATGCGTAAACTTCTAGCCATCTCCGGGTTCGCCATGATCGTGGCTTACGCGGCTTACGGCTCACTGCTCATGAACAATTGGGCCGTGACCGCAGCAAGTGGACTCTCCCTCGATGAAACCATTTCCGAGATGGCCTCAATGGACCAGAATTACGACTCGCTTGGAGGGTGGGTCTTCGCAGCCACTGGAACCGCCCTCGCCATTTCTTGGCTCGTTCCGGTAGTTTCCGCCGGACGCAAGCTGCCCGCCTGGGCGGCTATCGGAGCTTGGAGCCTGATCATTGCCTTAGGCGCACCGGCTTATTTCTTCGCTTCCTTCGCCAATATGAACTCGGTGGGCGACACCTTTGCCGATTGGAACGCCGATGCCGCCGCGGATCTAGCCGCACCCCTGTACATGGCCAGCGTCCTCGCCTTTGCCATACTCGCAGCCATGGCAGCCTTTGGCATCCGAACTGCCTTCACCCGCCCGCCGCGCCCCCTGCCTCCAACTAGCAACTAGCAACTAGCACGGCACCCATTACTGCCTTCCCTGATCTAGCGATTTTCGCGCCGGAATCACGCTTAATCGCATTCGTATAAACTTTCTAGAACTTATCCACAATTGGTTTCGAACCAGAAGATACTGTCGATAATCTGCGCGAACGTTAACTATGACTATTCCCGCATATCTAGACGATCACGACGATGAACATCGCCTTCCACTGCGCCCGCCGGGCACCCGCATGGAGTCGCACAGAGCGTCAGCGCTCGACGCCCATCGCGAGCACCAGTTGTTCTTCGGACCCATCAAGCAGGTTGCCGACGAACTATTCAATGCGGGCCCCGTGGATGGGCCCGGAGACGCATTGGAACGCCTGAAGAAACTCCAACGCCTGATGAGCAGCGCTGAAGCCGCTATCTGCGTTTTACTGGCAGACGGAGTCGAGCAGGTCAGCGCGTCCTTCAATGACCTGATTGCCACCGAGCATGCCCACACCCCAGACGAAGAAGCCGAAGCCAGCAAGAGTGCCGAATACTATGGCATAGACCGTGGCAGCGAGCAGGTCATCAACTCCAATTTCGTAGCTGAGTCAGCTGTCGCATTGCGCGAATCCGTCCGTAAAGCCAGCAAGCGGATGTTCCATGCCAAGGGCTTGCGCCACGCCTGCAAAGCCACCCTTGCCGCGCTCGCTGCAGGTGAGATTACCGTTAAGGCCGCCCACGATATCGTCAAATACTCGCAAGACCTTTCCCCGGAGCAGGTCGGCCGCATGGAGGAAAATTTGCTGCCTTTGGCAAGAACAGCCTGCGACGAGACTGTCTACCAGCGGGCCCGTCGCTTTCACGACCGGATGAATCCCAATTCGGCAGAGAACCGGCAGAAGAACGCATTCGCAGCCCGTAATCTCAAGGTGTGGAATGAGGAGAATGGCATGGCTACCTTGCAGCTGCATCACCGCGCTGATGTCATCCATTCGATTCGCAACTCGATAAAGCAGGCAGCCGCCCAGATCACTGATTCCAAGGATCTGCGCACGCAAACGCAGGTTGAAGCCGATGTGCTTGCGGACGTGTATCTGCATGGCTGGCCCGGAATGGAAGGCATGCCGCTGAAGCCACGGGTTGCCATCACGATCCCACCCATTGAAATGCTCGTGAATCCCGCTCGCGCCCTCGCTGATTTGGAAGGTTACGGGCCGATCCCAATCGGCGTAGCGTTGGAAATCGCCGCGGATGCTCCGTCGTTCCAGCGCGTTCTGACCGACCCGTGGACGGGAGCGGCAATTGATGTGGAGCCCAAGAAATATCGACCTTCCCAGGGGTTGCGCGATTTGCTGCGTTACCGCGACCAGCATTGCGGTTTCCCTGGTTGCCGCCGTCTGCCCGATCGTTCGGAAATTGATCACATCGAAGCGTATGGACAGGGCGGCCACACTACCCGGCAGAACACTCATCTCTTGTGCAAGCAGCATCAGATGTACAAGCACGCGCTTGGCTGGAAGGTCTTCGCTTGCCCGGATGGCTCCAAGACGTGGGTATCTCCGCACGGGCTGCGGTCAATCACGGTTCCCGAGAGCGTGGACAACGTGGAGAAATTTGATCATGTCAACGATCATTGTCCTCGACGTCCCCAGGAGGCTGCGGCCTGCAAGGTGCAATTGACCCCCGAAGTGCGGCGAGTACTGGGGCTCGGCCATGATGAGGGCCTGCCCGGAACCGGAACCAGTTAGAGCCAGTACCTGATTTGGATTTCGAGTGACAAATTTTTTCAGTCACTAGCACCACCACACCACCCATACTTCGCAGGAGCAACGGCTTTGAGTCTGGTTGCAATGCTGGCCGCGGCCTGAATCAAGAATCCCGGCCGCGTTCGATTCAAGCGATTCGTGCTGAATGAAAAAAATCTACAGTCACAGCGCGCAGGTCAACTCGAACTCCGCATGGTTTTGCTGCCCTCGGGAATGAAAATTTTTCTCAGTCGGAAGGCACTATCCCTCAAGGTCGAACCGCGCCAGCGCAGCAAGCTCAGTACGGTTTGAGACCGCCAGCTTCGTGTAGATCTTGGTCAGGTGGTACTGCACTGTCTTGGTGCCTATATACAGCTCTTCAGCGACACGTCGATTGCTTGCACCTTCGCAAACCAGCTTGGCCACGGCTTGTTCCTGCGCCGTCAGCGTCGACCAGTCAGCACTCTCCCTGCGCAGCATCCCGGTTCCGCTTGCCTGGAGCTCACGAGTGCAGCGGTCGATGTACACGGATGCATCGAAGTGCGTGAAAATCGCCAGCGCGCGGGTCAACGGCGCAACGCATTCGGCTCGCTTGCCGGCTCGGCGCAGGCATTGCCCGTAGTAGAAATCAATTTTTGCCCGGTGGTAGACCGACCCGATGCCTTCCAAACGGCGGATGGCATCTTCAAAGGCCAAACGGGCTGCGTCGATATCACCGCGGGCTGCCAGCAAGGTGCCTTGCACGCTCAGGAATCGAGCGGCTCCGCTCTGGTGGCCTGAAGCGAGAGCACTCTCCAGCAACGGCTGTACGAATTTTTCTGCTTCATCCAGGCGTTCGCAACGGATTAGCGCCATGGCGTATGTATCCTGCCAGGTCCAGAAACCTGCTTGGTCGATGCCCTGCGTACGGTCCAGCCGAAGCAATGGTTCCAGCGTCCGCACAACCTCTTCATGGTTTGCCTGCGCCCGGGCAATCTCGGCCCGCGCCATCCGGTAAGGCATCTCCATAATGGCATAGCTGCCGGTGCGTGCCCACGACTTGCGTAGGTGCAGATCCGCCTGCTCCCAATTGCCGCGCAATGCGTGAATCTGCACCGCGGTCAGCTGGATCAGCGGACGCAGGATCTGGATTTCAGAACGCTCCTGCAGGGACTGCGCGGATCGAACCGTCTCCAGCGCTTGGTCCCAGTCGCCCATGAGGAATTCAGCGCGCGCCGACCAGGCTTTGGCCCACAGCGAGATGCGCAGGGAACCATCGCTGAAGTCCGTGGAGCTGGCTGCGGAGAGCTCGTGCCGGGCCAGCTCCACGCGATCGGTCGCGAGGTAGACCCAGCCCAGTGACATTTCCGCGCGCTGGCGCTGTGCTCCCGCCGGAAGGGTGGCCAGCAGGTCCATCAAGACCTGTTCCCCCTCATCAGCCCGGCCCATCATTGCCAGGCCGCGCCCTTGGATGGCTGCGTTCTCAATGGCCAGCGGGCTGCCCACCTGGGCAAGGCGCAGCGATTGCTCAGCCCAGTCAATGATCTTCTGCCCCTTCAAACGGCACAGCGAGTCGAGGACTTGGCGTTGGGCGATCGCGGCCATCACATCGTTGTCCTGATGCTGGACCGCGTTCTGCCAGGCACTGGACAGCCAGCGCTGCGCGGTGTTGGCGCGGCCTTGCAGGATCGAGATGTATCCGGAAAGCACGTCCCGTTCCGGACTGCTTTCCAAGCTCGAAAGCTGATGCGCGAAGGTTTGCGCCCGCGGCAGCTCGCCGGCGGCGACAATCGCATCCACTGCGTTGAGCAGCAGGGAGTCGCGGCGCATCGGTTCCGGGGACAAGTGCATGGCCCTGAAGTACGCGGTAGCGGCCGAAGACCACTCGCCCCGCTTGCCTTGGGACCGCGCGTAGTCTTGCAGTTCCATCGACAAGCGGCCATCGGGCAGGATGCTCGCATCGGCCCGATGGCCCAGCTTGGCCCCCTGGTCCTCGACGATGTCCGCGGCGCAAGCATGCAACCGGATGCGGGTGCTCAGCGGGATCTGATGGTAGACAGCCATTTGGGTCAATGCGTTCTCGAACCCGAGCCGCACCTTCCCGCTATGGCCGTGGGTTTGCGCCAGCGAGGAGTCGAGAATCTGCTGGATCGGCAGCAGCGGATCATCCTCGCCCACCAGCTTGGCGATATTGTCGATCCGGGCCTGCGCGCCGAGCACCGCAGCCGCTTCCAGCAGCGCCCGCGCCCGCGGTTCCAACCCCTCCAATAGCTCGATGACGTGCAACGACAGGGCGTGAGGGGCAGGCGGCCAGCGGTCGAACTGCTCCCAGCTGTGCTCCGGATTCTCCTGGGCCAGCTCGATGACCACCTGCAGGTTGCCCTCGGTGTAGTCCACCAGCTGCTCGACGGCCATGGGCGGCAGGTCGATCCCCGTCCTGGCGCAGATAATCTCGCGCGCATGCGTTGGATCGGGCACTTGAAGCTGCAGGATCTTCAATTGGCTGTCGGCCAGGAATTCCCGGGTTTCCGGTGAAAGCCTGGCCAGGTTCTGGTCGCGCATCACCAGCACGATGAGTACCGGTTCATTGCGCAAGCGGCGCCAGGCGTAGTGCAGCGCCTGGAAGCTCAGGTCATCGACCCATTGCGCATTTTCCAGCACCAGCACACGGGGTTGCGGCGCCTCCCTGCGCAGGTATTCCAGCAAGGCCTCGCCCAGCGCCCCGGCCGAGCCTGCGTGGCTGCGTTGCAGCAACGGGCCCAAGGCGGCTCCGGGCTGCGCGGTTTCCCAGCGCGAAGCGGTCACCAGCTGCACCGATTGGCTGGCCAACCGGGTTAGCAGCGCCTTGATGATCGTGCTCTTGCCGCTGCCGCGCGGACCCTTCAGCACGGCCAGGGTACTGCCAGTTTGCTGGACTTCGCGGGAAAGGCCGATGAGCGCATCCTGGCCCTGCTGGGCACTGAGCATGGCGTTCACCAGCCTTCCTGCGTCGCCGCGTTGCGTTTCGATGTGCTGCTACTTCCCTGCTCCCGCGGCAGCCAGCTCTTCTTGCGCGCTGCGCTGCGCGTCCGAACGGGTCATCGGGACGCAGGTGGTGACCAGCGTTCCAACGATAGCAACTGCGGCGAAGACATAGAATGCGGTTCCCGGGGAAACTCCCGCCGAAAGCAGCAGTCCGCCCAGCAGCGGGCCGAAGATCCCGCCCAGCCTGCCGAATCCGGCGCACCAGGCCACCCCGGCCCCGCGGGCGGCACTGTGGTAGTAGTTCGACACAAATCCGTAGATCAGCACCTGCGTGCCGATGGTTCCCACACCTGCCACTGTCACCAGGGACAGCAGCAAGCCCAGCGGGAGCTTGAGGGTCAGCAGCACCATTGCCAGCGCGGCCAGGAAGAAGGTCAGCGCCACGACCTGCTTGGGGCCGACCCGGTCGGCGGCCACCGAAGCCAGCAGCCCGCCGAAGACCGCGGCGAGGTTCAGCACCAGCAAGAAGAGCAGCGAATGGGACTTGCCGTAGCCTGCCTGCTGCATGATTTCCGGCATCCAGGTGTTCAGCCCATAGGTCAGCAGCAGTCCGGCGAAGCTCATCATGCCCAGCAGTGCGGTAGGCAGCGCGTAGCGCCTGGTGGCCAGCGCGGCGAAGCCGACACGTTCGGCCTTCAGCTGCCCGGCATCGGCGTCGCTGGGAAGTTCCAGCAGCATTCCGGTGCGCGCAGCCACCTCGCGGGCTGCGGCCACGCGGCCGCGGGAGAGCAGCCACTGCGGGGATTCGGGCAGCTTGAACCAGGCCATCGGCAGCAGGAACAGCAGCGGCAGCGCGCCGATGAGGAACAGCCCGCGCCAGCCGATCACGTCGCTGAGCACCATGGCCAGCAGCGAGGCGAGCACGCCTCCGGCCGGCACGCCCGAGTAGACGATCGCGTTGTAGTAGTTGCGGCGGTTCTTCGGGGCGAACTCGGCCACCACCGCGCCAGCGGTGGCCACGATCGCGCCCACGCCCATGCCGGTGAGGAAGCGCAGGATGCCGAACCACAGGGTGTCGGGCGCCAGCGCGGTCAGGCCCATGCCGACGGAGAACCAGATGATGCCGGTGATCATCGCCTTGCGCCGGCCGATGTAGTCGCCGATCGCGCCGGTGGACAGCGCACCGACCATCACGCCGAGCAGCGCGTAGCTGCCCAGCAATCCGGCGGCGGCTTCATCGAGCTGGCCGAGCTGGCTGGGGTCCGCCAGCAGCGTGGAGACGATGGTTCCGAAAACCACCAGGTCGTAGCCGTCGAAGATCAGGGCGATGGCGGCGATCACCACCACCCAGCGCACGGCGCCATTGGCGGCAGTGCTGGATGTCATTGGGCTGGTATTCACGTGTTTTTCCGTTCGTTTGCGGTGACCGGGGAACCTCGTTGTTCCCCGGAAAATACGTGCCCGGCGCTGGAAGCACGGCCGGGATGGTGCTGGATGGAACAAACGGCCCGTGATCACGAGCCGTTTGTTCCATGGTGGTGCGTTTGTGGTGCCGGGACTGCCGCTAGCCGAGGTCTCCTCCGGCCACCGCGAGGGTGGAACCGGTGATGTAGGAGGCCTCATCCGAGGCCAGGAACACGATGGGCGCCGACTGCTCGTCCAAGGTGCCGTAGCGCTTGAGCAAGGTGGAGTCCACGGTCTGGTCCACGATGGCCTGGTACCAGGCCTTTTCCTGCTCGCCGGTGGGCGCCGGCCCGCGCTTGACTACCCGCTCAGGGGCTTCGGTGCCGCCCGGCGCGGTGGCGACCACGCGGATGCCCAACTCGGCGCCCTCCATGGCCAGCGCCGAGGTGATGGCCTTGACCCCGCCCTTGGCCGCCGCGTACGGGACGCGGTTCATGCCGCGGGTGGCGACCGAGGAGACGTTCACGATGGTTCCGGATCGGGCCTGGACCATTTCCTCGAAGACCGCACGGCACATCCACAAGGTCGGGAACAGCGATCGCCGGATTTCCTTTTCGATCTCCTCGGGCGCGTAGTGCTCGTAGGGCTTGGCCCAAATGGTTCCGCCCACGTTGTTGACCAGCACATCGATGCGTCCGAACTGGTCCTTCGCGGCGGTGACCGCAGCCAGCGCGCCCTCGTAGGTTTCCAGGGCGGCGGTCACGCTCAGCGCGGTGGCGCCGTCGGCGCCGTCGGCGCGCAGGGCCCCGGCCACCTCGTGGATCAGCGCCGCGCGGTCCACGAGCACCATTTCCCCGCCCTCGGCGGCGATGCGCCGGGCCACGGACCAGCCGATGCCCTGGGCGGCGCCGGTGACCATGACGACCTTGCCGGCAAAGCGTCCCGGATGGAAGGACTCGGGCAGCCCGGCGCTCACTGGGCCACTGCCTTGGAAGCGGCGGCCATGGTGGCCTTGGCGTGCTGGTTGTGCGCGGTGATCGCTGCGCGGGCAGCGGCGATGTCCTGCTTCTCGAAAGCGGCGACGATGCCCAGGTGGTCGGCGTCCACGGCCCCGTCGATCCAGTGCTCCTGGCGCAGCACGGCGGCCATCAGCGCCGGCACGTCCAGGCGGCGGTAGGCCTGCAGCAGGTGCTCGTTGCCCACGGCCTTGAACAGGAATTCGTGGAAGGCGTCATTGGTGACGGTGAATTCCTCGGCGTTGATGAACTTCTCGCCGTCCAGGGTCTTGCCGGCCAGTTCGGCCAGGACCTTGAATTCGCCCAGCTGGCCCTCGGCCAGCTTGCCCATGGTCAGCTCGACGACGGCCAGTTCCAAGGCCATGCGCGCATCGAACTGGGCCTCGAAGCTGGCGTGCTCCTCGCCGATTTCGTAGCCCTGGTCGGCGGCGGCTTGCGCGGCGGGCGCCTCGGCAGCCGGGGCGGCAGGCTCGGCGTCCGGAACGACGGCCAGCGCGAACTTCTCGTAGTAGAAATTCTGCGGCTTGAGGCCTTCGGCTTCCAGATGGCGGCGCACGCCCTCCACCATCGGAGGCGGGCCGCACAGGTAGATGTCCACGTCGCCCTCGGCCAGGTGCTGCGGCTCGAAGTGGTTGGTGACGTAGCCCTTCTTCTGTGAAGCGCTGTCCGGGTCACCCACCACGGTGTCGAAGCTGAAGCCCGCGATGCGCTGGGTGTAGTCCTGCAGCACATCGAGTTCGACCAGGTCGATGTCGGTGTTCACGCCGTAGATCAGGTGCACCGGGTGCGGGTTGTCCATGCCGGCCAGCTTCTCCAGGATGGCCAGCAGCGGGGCCAGGCCGGTACCGCCGGCGAGCAGCAGCGATTGGCGCTTGGGTTCGCGCAGGAAGAAGCTGCCCATCGGGCCGGTGAAGGTGATGCGGTCGCCCACCTGCGCGGTATCGCGCATGTAGGTGGACATCAGACCGCCATCGGTGATGCGGATCAGGAAGGAGACGATGTCCACTTCCGGGCCCGAGCTGAAGGAGTAGGAACGGGTTTGCCCGCCGGAGCCGGGGACCTCGATGTTCACGTACTGGCCCGGCAGGAAGGAGAGGTCTTCGCGCTTGTCCACCTCGAGGCTGAAGGCGTAGGTGGTTTCGGAGATGCGGCGGATCTCGTTCAGCGTGGATTCGAAGGAGGCGGCCGAGGTCTTGGCGACATCCGAGGTGGTCGGGATCTGCAGCACGAGGTCGGATTCGGGGACCATCTGGCAGGGCAGGCAGTATCCGGCCTCTGCCTCGTCGTCGGTCAAGGCTTCTTCGATGTAGTCGCCGCCGTCGTACTTGCCCGACTCGCAGAAGGCCTTGCAGGTGCCGCAGGCGCCGTCGCGGCAGTCCAGCGGGATGTTGATGCGGGCTTTGTAGGAGGCATCGGCGACGGTTTCGTTCGCGCCGACCTTGATGAAGCGGGTGATTCCGTCTTCAAAGGCGAGGGCTACCTGGTGGGACATGGCATGCTCATTTCACAGGATTCGGGGATGGGCGATTCGGCGGGGGCTGCCC
>NZ_JBLVOJ010000009.1:210574-239651 GCF_053543715.1 Glutamicibacter sp. AGC46 | reverse complement strand
CCGCCGCCCAATGGGTGTCGCTTAAATGTGGTAGATGTCCACGACGTGGTGGATGTAGTCGTTCTTCAGGACGACCTTCTTCGCGGTGATCACCGGCGCAGTGCCGGAGTAGTCGATCGTGTAGAACGAGGTGCCGAAGTAGGTGTCCACGTTCTGGTAGCGGTAGTACAGGGTGAACCAGTTGAAGCGGATGTCCACCTTGTCGCCGTCCACTGCAACGATCTCCACGTTGGTGATGTTGTGCCCGGTGCGCGGCTCGGGCAGCGAGGTGGCCGAGGAGCGGTCGGTCTTGATGCGGAAGACGCGGTCTTCCAGGCCGCCGCGGTTAGCGTAGTAGATCAGCGAGATCTCGCGCTGCGGATCTTCGGTCAGCTGCTCGTCATCGGCCCAGGCCGGCATCCAGAAGGTGGCTTCCGGGTGGTAGCAGTCCAGCCAACGGTCGAAGTCGCGGTCATCGAGGAAGCGGGCTTCCTGGTAGAGGAACTGCGCGATATCCGCGGTGGTGACTGCGCCGTTGGAAGTCGGCGCCTCGGTCAGTGCGATGGTGCTCATCTGTCTTGTCCCTTCGACCTTAGTTCGGTGCTTCGCGTTCGTTATCCACGGCTTGGCGCATGGTCTGCAGCCAGTAGCCGTGCTGGATCGGGTACAAGCCCTCGTCCTCGGTGCGCGCTCCGGAGGAGATGGGCTTCAGGCCCACCTTGTCCGCGTTCTCATCCGGGCCGGTGATCTGGTGGGCCTGGCCGCGCGAGAGGTCATTCCACTGCGCCGAGGTGGCCAGGTAGGTCTTCTGGCAGGAGCGGAATTCTTCCAGGTCATCCGGGGTGGCCATGCCCGAGGCGTTGAAGAAGTCCTCGTACTGGCGGATGCGGGCCGCGCGCGCGGTGTCCGACTCGCCCACCGGGGCGAAGCAGTAGATGGTCACCTCGGTCTTGTCCACGGAGATCGGCCGGAAGACGCGGATCTGCGAGCCGAACTGGTCCATCAGGTACACGTTCGGGTACAGGCACAGGTTGCGCGAAATGCCGATCATCCAGTCGGCCTTGGCTTCGCCGAACTTGGCAACCAGCTCGTCGCGCTTCTCGGCCAGCGGGCGGTTGGCCGAGTCCAGCCATTCGGTCCACAGCAGCAGGTGGCCGTGCTCGAAGGAGTAGTAGCCGCCCTTCTGCTTGTCCCAGCCGCCGGCGTCCATGGTCTTGGTGTCGTTGGAGGATTCGCCGTTGGCGCGGCGGGCCTGGGTGGCGGCGTAGTTCCAGTGGGTGGCCGATACGTGGTAGCCGTCAGCGCCGTTCTCCGCCTGCAGCTTCCAGTTGCCGTCATAGGTGTAGGTCGAGGCGCCGCGCAGCACTTCCAGGCCTTCTTCGGACTGGTCAACCATCATGTCGATGATCTTCGTGGCCTCGCCCAGGTGCTCTTCCAGCGGCAGGACATCGGCGTTCAGCGAGCCGAAGAGGAAACCGCGGTAGTTCTCGAAACGGGCGACCTTGGTCAAATCGTGGGAGCCGTCCTTGTTGAACTGCTCCGGGTAGCCAGCTCCCCGCGAATCCTTGACCTTGAGCAGCTTGCCGGAGTTGTTGAAGGTCCAGCCATGGAACGGGCAGGTGAAGGTGGTGCGGTTATCGGTCTTGCGCCGGCAGAGCATGGCTCCGCGGTGGCTGCAGGCGTTGATCAGCGCGTTGAGTTCGCCCTGCTTGTTGCGCGAGATGATGATGGGCTGGCGGCCGATGTTGGTGGTGTAGTAGTCGCCGATGTTCGGGATCTGGGACTCGTGGGCCAAGTACACCCAGTTGCCTTCCCAGATGTGCTTCATTTCCATCTCGAAAATCTCTTCGTCGGTGAAGATATTTCGGTTGGCGCGGAACTCTCCGGTTTCCGGGCTGTCAACCAGCGCGTTATCCAGCAGGCTGGATACCTCGTTCAGGGTCTCGGTCATGGCGTGGTGTGCTCCGTCCATTCAATGCTCGTTTAAAGGGGAAACCGCTGCAGCCGGTTTGCATGGATTCAACCTTGGCAGAAAGTGCGGGCGGTCACACTAGGGTTATGCCTAGGCTTGGGCTAGGCATCTGACTACTATGTTTTCGATCGTCTGAATTCACACCTGTTGCCTATCAATGCATCGGCGTATTCTTTTGCTACGACCACCAGCCACTTTTTCGAAGCAGGCTTGCCCATGCGCGATGAAGGACCCCCTGATCTCCCGCCGGCCCACGGCCAGAACCCCGAAGTTCCGCCGCAGGGCCAGCGCTCTTTCATGCACATCCTGGTCAACACCGCCGTCGCGAACCTCACCACCAGCTACCTGTGGTTCGCGCTGACCTTCTGGGTGTACCTGGAGACCGAGAACGTCATGGCCACCGGCATCATCGGCGGCGCATTCATGCTGCTGATCTCCGTGTTCTCCATGGTTTTCGGGACGATCGTGGACAACCACCGCAAGAAATCGGTCTTCGTCTTCTCCGCGATGATCACCGCTGTGGCCTTTTCCCTGGCTGGGCTGATCTACCTCTGGCTGCCCACGAAGGACATCCTGGATATCGGCGGATGGCAGTTCTGGATCTTCTGCCTGGTCATCCTGTTCGGCGCGATCGTGGAGCAGATGCGAGGCATCGCGCTGTCCACGACGGTCACCTTGCTGATCCCGGTCGAGCGCCATGCCAACGCCAACGGGCTGGTGGGCACGGTGCAGGGCATCGCCTTCATCATCACCAGCGTGTTCTCCGGGCTGTCCATCGGACTGCTGGGGATGGGATGGACGCTGGCCATTGCCATCGTGATGGTCGTGGTCACGATGCTGCACCTTTTGGGCATCTCCATCCCGGAGGAGGAACCGGAAAAGGAGGAGGGGCGGACCAAGACCAGCGACCTGCGCCTGGGCTTCACTACAGTGATGGCCATCCCTGGCCTATTCGCGCTGATCATCTTCTCGATGTTCAACAACTTCATCGGCGGCACCTACATGGCGCTGATGGATCCCTACGGGCTGACCATCATGCCGGTCGAAGCCTGGGGCATCACCTTCGGGCTGGCATCCACCGGCTTCATCATCGGCGGCTTGGCCATCGCCAAGTTCGGTCTGGGGGCCAACCCGATCCGCACCATGCTCCTGCTGGTTGCCGTCATGGGATTCCTCGGCGCGATCTTCACCATCCGCGAATGGACGTGGCTCTATGTGCTGGGCATCTGGCTCTACATGATGCTGATCCCGGCGGTGGAAGCCTCGGAGCAAACGGTGATCCAGAAGGTGGTCACCTTCCGCCGCCAGGGCCGGGTGTTCGGCTTCGCCCAGATGATGGAAGCCGCCGCGGCGCCGATTACCGCTTTCCTGATCGCGCCGATTGCCCAGTACCTGGTCATCCCCTTCATGCGCTCGCCAGCGGGCGACGACCGATTCGGCTGGCTGGTGGGGCAAGGCGAGGCGCGCGGCATCGCCTTGATATTCCTGGCCGGCGGGCTGATCATGATTGTGGTGGCGCTGCTGGCCATGGGCACCAGCCAGTACCGCAAGCTGTCGACAATTTTCCAGGCCGAATCACCTGGAGCACCCGAGGAGGCATCACTTGCCAACAAGTCAGAAGACCCTTCCAACTGAGGCCAGCGTGGAGGAATTCATTGAGGCGGCAACCCCGGCCAAGCGCCGGGTTGACGGCCACGAACTGGACCGCATCTTCCGCGAAGCCACCGGCGAGCAGCCGGTGATGTGGGGACCGAGCATGGTGGGCTACGGAAGCTACACCTACATCTCCCCTGCCAATGCGCGCACCACGGGCATCTGGCCCAAGACCGGTTTCTCGCCGCGCAAGGCCCAGCTCTCGCTCTACGGGCTGAAGGACCTTCCCGAGGGCGCCCAGCTCTTGCCGCAGCTGGGCAAATACACCGAGGGAGCCGGTTGCGTGTACGTGAAAAAGCTGGAGGACATCGACCTGGAGGTGCTGCGGAAACTGATCTCCATCGCTGCCTCGCGGCAGGACGACCAGGCTCGATAGCCTCCAGGGGCTTAGCTCCGCCGCCTAGTTCGCCACGGCGGCCAGCCGGGCCTTCCTGAAACGCCTGAAAATTGCCCGCCCGCCTGCAACTGCACCCAGCACAATTGCCACCGCACCCGAGAATAGCGAGACGGCCATGGGAAGCTGCGGGCTGGCGGAATCCGGGAAAGCGTCAAAGAGCAGTAGCGTCCAGAAAAGGCCGGGAATCACCCCGGCGGCCAGGGCGCTGAAGCTGAACACCAGAGCGTGCAGCCAGCGCTCGGTTGCGCTTCCCAGCCATGCCATCACGCCGGCAACTGCCAGCCATGGAAGCAGCGGGAACGCCAAGGGCACCCACAGGTCGGGTTCGGACCACCATGGGGCATCCGCGATCAGCGGATCCACGATCAGCAGCAGCACCGCAAAGAGGATCCCGCTGGCTGCAGCCAGCCAGCTCATTGGCCAACTGATTTTCTTGCCCATTAGCGATTGCCTGCTTGCTACTAGCGAATATCTTCCTAGGTTGGATGATACCCGCAGACTGGTGCCTCTGCGGGTATCATCCCCTGCCTTATTCGGCTTCTTCGAAGAAGGCCTCGACCTCTGAGATGCCGGCGGAGATGACCGGAACCAGGCGCTCGTCGATGCTGTAGCGCTCGCCGTCCTTGGAAATCAGACCGTAGCCGACCAAGGAATCCATGGCGATGCGGGCTTCTGGAAGCACGGCATCGTAGATCTTCGGACCGCAGTTGCGGCGCAGGCCCTCCAAGTCCCCTTCGCGGCCGGTGGATGCGGTGACCAGCAGGTTACGCAGCACCAGGTAATGGGCTTCATCCCGCAAGGTGACATCGAAGGTCGGGTTCAGGTGCGCCTGGACGCAGCCGACAGCCATCTCGAAGAGCAGCTGCGCGCTGCCCGCTTCCTCGCCGGCAACCAGCAATTCGTAGGCGTCCGGATCCGTGCGCAACACCGATCCTTCCGACTCCACGACGGACATCCGGCCGGCGCTCCAGATGTAGTTGAAGGCTAGTGGCGCCGGGCCTTCCGGGTCGAAGGTTTCGGCATCCAGGCCAACGGCAGTCAATACCTTGGCGCGCGGCGCTTCGGCTGCTGCACTGAAGTCCTCCATGTCCACGCCTTCGGCCACCGCCTGGGCATAGGCCTTGACCTGGCTGAACAACCTGGTTTCGCGCAGCAATCCGCATAGCTCCGCGTCGCCCTCGGCAAAACCATTGAGCGTATCTTCCAGCATCTCGCGCAGGGCTTCGAGGTTCTCCGCAGGGCCCTGCCAGAGCATGCGCTGCTCGATGAAGCTGAAGTATTCCAGCCATGTGGTGAAGATCGGCTCCGGAGCCAAGGATTCCGGCAGGTTGCCCAGGTGCTCGGCCAGAGTCTCGCCGAAGACATCGATGTCCAGGTCGAACAGGTTCGAGCTGCGGGCGTTCTCGGCGTACTGGCCGGCGATCTGCCCGATGACGTCCAGCTGCATGCCCGCTGCCTGCGCCGCCTGTTCAGGCGAAAAGGCAGGAACCTGCTGCGCTACCCAAGTTGTGTAGTCCTGGCGAAGCGCATTGATCTGCTGTTCAGCCTGGATCAGGAACACGCTGCGGCCGCGCGCTGCCGCCTTGGCAGGATTCCCTGCGCCCGAGTTCTTCTTGCCTTGACGCTTTTTGCTGGCCATGAGCCGTCCTTTGGTTCCGAAATTGGTCTCTGGTTAAAGCCTACGGTGCCCGCCCGAAGCCGGGCGAATAGCGCGATGCGGCTCACCTGCGTGGAAGCATGCCCGGATGACCCCGCAGGACCGTAGACCTTTGGTGTTCAAGGTGCTCACTTGCTGTTTTCTTGTCCACTTTCATTGACCAATGGCGCTGAATCCGACAAGATGAACAGCAAAGACAGATGTAGCCTGCGACACAATGCTTTCAGCTCTACAGAAAATCTGCGCCGTGGCCTATTAATGAACTTGGATTTCCTAGTAGTTTCGGCGGGGGCCGCTTCAGTGGTCCGCGAAGCCCCGGATCATTGGTGATTTCCGGCCATCGGCTGTCCTGGCAGATGCTACTGCGATAAGAGGGAGAAAATAATGAAGATCGCGGTTTTGATCAAAGAAGTCCCAGATACCGGAGAGGACCGCCTGCTGGATCTGGAGACCGGCCTGGCCGACCGTGCCGCTTCAGAAGTGGTGCTCGATGAAATCGGCGAGCGGACCCTGGAAGTTGCGCTGAAGCATGC
Source organism: Glutamicibacter sp. AGC46 (assembly GCF_053543715.1). Taxonomy (NCBI): domain Bacteria; kingdom Bacillati; phylum Actinomycetota; class Actinomycetes; order Micrococcales; family Micrococcaceae; genus Glutamicibacter; species Glutamicibacter sp. AGC46. The sequence continues at coordinate 233,460 of NZ_JBLVOJ010000009.1, read as the reverse complement.
TGATGCGAACCCTGGAACTGAAATCACCGTGCTGACCATGGGCCCGGATTCAGCTCAGGCCACCCTGCGCAAGGGTTTGGCCATGGGTGCTGCCAGCGCCGTGCATATCAGCGACGAGGAGCTTCTCGGCGCCGATCTGGTCCTCACCGCGCAGGTCCTGGCGGCGGCTTTGCGCCGAGGCAGCTACGATCTGGTCCTCACCGGCAACATGTCCACCGACGGCTCCGCGGGCATGCTCCCGGTCATGCTGGCCGAGCTGCTTGATCTTCCGGCGGCGACCTCGTTGTCCTCGGTAGAAATTGCCGACGGCGCTATCAGCGGATTGCGCGAGCTGGATGGCGCTGCCGCCCAGATCAGCGCTCCATTGCCAGCGGTCGCTTCGATCACCGAGGCATTGCCAGATGCCCGCTTCCCGAATTTCAAGGGCATCATGGCCGCGAAGAAGAAACCGGTCGAGTCCCTGTCCCTGGCCGATTTGGGCGTCGAGTCCCTGCCTGCGGATACTGCGCGTTCCATCATGGTTTCGGTGGCCCAGCGCCCGCCCCGCACCGCCGGAACTGTCATTGCCGATGACGGCGATGCCGGTAACGCAGTGGCCGAATTCCTCGTCAAGAACAACCTGGTGTGAGCGGAAAGAAAACCATGACTTCCTTTGCTTCTGATTCAATTCTTGTTTTCCTCGAGACCACGGCCACTGGAACGCTGGCCAAGAACCACGCGGAACTGCTCGGCGCCGCCTCTGCCGTGGGCACCCCGGTAGCGCTTCTCGCCGCTCCGGCCGGATCCCTTGATACCCTGGCGGCGCAAGCCAGCGAGTCTGGCGCCGCGCAGGTACTCACCGCCGCCGTCGATTCTCCGGTGCTGACCGCGCCGATGGCTGACGCGCTGCAGCAGGCCTTCGCGCAAATCCAGCCACAAGCCGTACTGCTGGGGCATACCCTGGCTTCGCGCGAAGTGGCCGCACGCTTCGCGGTGCGCCACCGCTTGGCGCTGAGCGTCGATGCGCTCGGTGTTTCGCGTGATGACCAGGGAATCATCGCAGCCCACTCGATCTACGGCGGCGCGTATTCGACCCACAGCGCCCCGACCTTCGGCGCGCCGGTGATCACCGTGCGCGTGGGCAGCATCGAAGAGCGTGCCCAGGCCCAACCGGCGAGCGCGATCCCGCTGGAGGTAGCCGCCAGCGCCAAGCCGGAGGTCGAGGTCAAGGAACTGAGAACGGCCGAAACGGCATCCACCCGTCCCGAGCTGCGTTCCGCGGCACGCGTGGTCTCCGGTGGCCGCGGGTTGGGCAGCGCGGAGCAGTTCGACCTGGTGCACCAGCTGGCCGATGCCTTGGGTGCTGCCGTGGGCGCGTCGCGTGCGGCGGTGGATGCCGGATACGTCGAGCATGCCGCCCAGGTGGGCCAGACCGGCGTGGCAGTTTCTCCCCAGCTGTACGTGGCACTGGGCATTTCCGGAGCCATCCAGCACAAGGCGGGCATGCAGACCGCCAAGACCATCATCGCCATCAACAAGGATGCCGATGCACCGATCTTCGAGATCGCCGACTTCGGCGTGGTGGGGGATGTCTTCAAGGTCGTGCCCCAACTGATTTCCGCCTTGGAAGCACGCAAGGCCTGATCGCCATGAACGCACCAAACCAATCCATCCGCCAGGGGCTGCCGCGCGTGGCCGGCGGCGATCCCTGGCCGCCAGCCGAGCTGTTCGCTCCCGCTGCAGGCGCCGCGGTCCCGGCAGGGCCTAGCGCGGTCGAGGATGCTGCAGAACCAGTTCTCGACCAGCCCGTTGGCCCGTCGGTGCCTGCGGAACCAACGCCTGGCCAAGCATCTGCTAGTTCCGCAGCCAGCGCACCGGCCGCGGAACCTGTTGCAGATCAGGGCGCGGTTGCCGGGCTTCTTCGCCAGGGCCTGCCACGGGTTGCCGGCGGCGGACCGTGGCCGCCTGCGGGAACGCCGGTCGCCGCGAACGCTCCAGCCGCATCGCAGAACGCTTCCGCTGCACCAGCACCTGAGCCGGTTGCCGAGCTAGTTGGCGAACCGGTTGCCGAACCGGTAGCTGAATCAGCGCCGGCGGCCCCCGAACCAGTTGCCACCGCGGGTACCGCCCCGGCCACAGCGGTTTCCAGTGCCGGGGCACCAGCAGTTCGCCGTGGCCTGCCGCGCACCGCCGGTGCAGAACCGTGGCCGCCAAGTTCATTCGTGGCAGCTCCCGTTGTTGCCGCAGCTCCAGCGGCTCCAGCGCCTGCGCTCCCGCCGGCACCGGTTGCGGAAGCTGCCCAGGCCCAGGCCGCACCGGCCATCCCGCCGAGGGCAGAGGCAGCACCCGCGGATCCGGTGGGCCAGGCATCCGGCGCCGCGCTGGTCTCGGAGCCTGCGGCCGCCGAGGTGCAGGCTGCTTCTGCCCGTACCCGCATGGGTGCGCAGGAACCTGCCGCGCCAGCAGCCGCGGCAAGTAACGCGCTGACCCCCGGGCGCGCGAGCAAGCCGGCACCCCAGGCAGCGGCGAAGAGCAAGAAAGAAGCGGCCAAGCATGGCCCGCTGACGACCAAGCAGTGGGTGCTGGCTGGAATCCTTGGCGCATTCTGCGCCTTGGGCATCGCCACTGCCGTGGTGCTCGTTGCCCGCGGCATTGCCGGCATCGATGCCGTGGAGTCATTCATGGAACGCTACCCGGGTGAGTACCACCTGCCGGACTCGGCACCTCTCGGGTTCCCTGGCTGGCTGGCATGGAACCACTTCTTCAACTTCTTCCTGATGGTCCTGATCATCCGTTCTGGCATGCTGGTCAGGCACCAGAAGAAGCCGCCTGCCTATTGGTCGTCGAAGCGCAGCCCGAAGGTGAGCATCAACCTCTGGCTGCATCAGGGTCTTGACCTGCTGTGGATCATCAATGGCCTGGTGTTCCTCGTGCTGCTGTTCGCCACAGGCCACTGGATGCGCATCGTCCCGACGTCTTGGGAGGTCTTCCCCAACGCGATTTCGGCGGCCTTGCAGTACCTGACGCTGGATTGGCCCACCGAAAACGGCTGGGTGAATTACAACTCGCTGCAGCAGCTGGCCTACTTCACCACCGTGTTCATCGCGGCCCCGGTCGCGGCGATCACCGGCTTCCGGCTCAGCGCCTTCTGGCCGAAGAACATGCCAGCACTGACCGCGAAGTACCCGATCGAGGTTGCCCGCGCGCTGCACTTCCCAACCATGCTGTACTTCGCTGTGTTCATCCTCGTGCACGTGATCCTGGTGTTCTCCACCGGGGCGCTGCGCAACCTGAACCACATGTACGCGGCCCAGGGTTCCACGGATCCAGCCGCGTACGCGGATAACTGGACCGGACTGCTCTTCTTCGCGCTCTCGCTGCTCGTAATCGCCGGCGCCTGGCTGGCCTGCCGGCCAATGATCCTCGCATCCATTGCCCGGCTCTTCGGCAAGGTCAGTGCAAGGTAGGAGCAGCGATTCTTGCCTCTGGCGCAAAACTGATCGCGCATGGGGTCGATCGTCAGTAGGGTCGATAACAACGGCCTTACTGACGAATGGGGAACAACGAAAATGAGCCAACACCACGAACACCACACCAAAGAACATGATGATGTCGCCTTCTGGGAGAACCACTACGGCCAGTCCGAGCGGGTCTGGTCAGGCAAGGTCAACCAGGTCATCGAGAACCTTGTCGCCCCGCTGGCCCCCGGCACGTCGCTGGATATCGGCTGCGGGGAGGGAGGCGATGCGCTGTGGCTGGCCTCCCATGGCTGGAAGGCTACCGGGGTCGACATCTCGCCCACCGCGGTGAAGCGCGCGCAGGAAGAAGCGGCCAAGCACGGTCTGGACGCGGGGCAGACCCGCTTCATCGCCTCGGATCTGGCTGCGTGGAATACCGGGGAAACCTTCGACCTGGTGACCTTGAGCTTCTTCCAGGCACCCTTTGAATTCCCTCGCGCCAGCTTCCTGCGCAAGGCAGCGACCCTGGTCGCACCCGGCGGCCACCTGCTGGCCCTGTCCCATGCATCGATGCCGTCCTTCGCCAGCAAGCCCGATCACCAGATGCCCGTGTTCCCCAGCCCCGAAAAGGAACTGGAAGCTTTGGCTCTGGATCCGGCGCAGTGGGAGGTGCTGTGCGCCGAGGTCCGCGAACGCACCATCATCGGTCCCGATGGCAATCCGGCGACCCTGGAGGATGCCGTGGTATTCGTGCAGCGCAAGGTGTAAAAAGTTCGACCCTCCAGCCCCATCGGGCTGGAGGGTCAACGACGGCCTAGATATCCCACACGGATCTAGGCCAGCTTCAGGGCCTGCGACGGGGCGTAGGCGCCTAGCGGCACCGAGTCGCGCACCACGTCGCGCAGGTTCAATGCATCACCGCCCGCAGGCATAGCCGCTTGCAACTGCACGAGCACGTTGCCCAGGGCGGTGCATTCCACGGGTCCGGAAATGACCGGCACGCGCGCATGGTCTGCAGTGCGCTGGCACAGCAGCTGGCCTTGCGAGCCGCCTCCGACAATATGGATGTTCTCCAGCTCGAATCCACCCAACCGCGCGGCTTCTGCAGCTTGGCGGGCGAAACTCTGAGCCAGCGACTCGACGACCACCCTGATCACTTCGGCAGGTGAGCACGGGCGCTGCCCGCCGGCGGCTTCCACCGCATCGCAGATGCGCTGGGCCATCTGGCCAGGAGCCAGGAACCGCTCGCTTTGAGGATCGATCAGCACCTGCGGAACAGGCAATTCCGCGGCCTCGGCAAGGAGCTGCTCCAAGCTGGTTTCTTCCCTTCCGGCGGCTTCCGCGTCGTCGTTCCATTGGCGGATCGACTCGCTGAGCAGAAAGGTTCCGGCGACGTTCTTCAGGAACCGGACACTGGAATCCAGCCCCAGCTCGTTGGTGAATCCCGCTTGATGCGCTTGCTCGGTGAGTACCGGGCGGTCCAGCTCCACACCAACCAATCCCCACGTTCCGCAAGAGATATAGGCGGATTGCCCGCTGGAGAGCGGGGTCGCGACCACTGCGCTGGCCGTGTCATGGGAAGCGACCGCCACTACCTGGACTTCGTGGCTGGCTCCGAATTCCGCAGCCAGCTCGGGCAGCAGTGCGCCCACCGGCTGGCCAGGGTGCACTAGCTGCGCGAGCTTTCCCGAAAGCCCCAGTTCAGCAACCAGATCCTCGTCCCATGTACCGGTGCTGTGGTTCAGCAACCCGGTAGTGGAAGCGTTCGTCCACTCGCTGCGCCGATGCCCTGTGAGCATCCAGTTGAAATAGTCGGGAACCAGCAGCAGCGCCTCGGCGTTCGCCAACCGGTTTTCCAACTTCTCGGCTTGCAACTGGTACACGGTGTTGAACGGAAGGAATTGCAGCCCATTGCGTGCAAACAACTCGCGCCGGCTGAATTTCTGTTCCAGCGCAGCAACCGCGCGCTCATTGCGCGGATCCCGGTAATGCCGCACTTCTCCCAGGCGCTTGCCGTCCTTGAGCAACGCATAGTCCACCGCCCAGGAGTCCACCCCGATGCTGGCGATATCCCCGCGCTGTGCGAAAGCCAGCGAGAGGCCGTGGCGAATTTGCGCCCAGAGCTCATCGATATCCCAGGCCAGCGCTTCTTGCCGCGCCCCTGGTTCCAGGCTCGACAGCGGAACCGGTCCGTTGGCGAAACGGTGGACGGCAGTGAGCTGGAGCTTCCCGTCCACCATCTGGCCGATCATGACACGTCCGCTGGTGGCGCCGAGGTCGATAGCTGCGACCGGCGCGCTCTCTGCTTGCTTGCTCATCGCAGGAAGGCTGCCGCCACTCCGGAATCCACCGGAATGTGCAATCCGGTGGTCCGGGTCAGTTCCGGCCCGGTCAGCACGAACACGGCATCGGCAATGTTCTCCGGGATGACCTCGCGCTTCAGGATCGTGCGGTTTGCGTAGAACTGCCCCAGATCCTCCTCTGCCACGCCATAGGTCGCCGCACGCTGGGCACCCCAGCCGGAGGCGAAGATCCCGGAGCCGCGCACTACGCCATCGGGGTTGATGCCGTTCACGCGCACGCCATGCTCGCCCAATTCCACGGCCAGCAAGCGCACCTGATGCGCCTGGTCGGCCTTCGTGGCCGAGTAGGCAATATTGTTCGGACCTGCGAAGACCGAGTTCTTGGAGGAAATGTAGATGATATCGCCGCCGAGCTTCTGCTCGATCAGCACCTTGGCCGCGGCCTTGGAAACCAGGAACGATCCCTTGGCCATCACATCATGCTGCAGGTCCCAGTCGGCCTCGGTGGTTTCCAGCAAGGGCTTTGAAAGCGAGAGGCCCGCGTTGTTCACCACCAGGTCCAATCCGCCAAATGCCAGCACCGCCTCATCGATGGCACGTTGCACGGCGTGCGCATCGGCCACGTTGGCGGCGCCGCCAACGGCCACATCTGCTGTACCCAGCTCCGCCGCGGCGGCCTGCGCCTTGTCCAGGTCCAGGTCTGCGATGACCACGCAGGCTCCCTCGGCTGCCAGCCGCTGCGCCACGGCCTTGCCGATGCCCGACGCGGCACCGGTGACCAGGGCGATGCGCCCGGCATGGGATTTGGGCTTGGGCATGCGCTGCAGCTTGGCTTCCTCCAGCGCCCAGTATTCAATGCGGAACTTCTCGGCATCGGAAATCGGCGTATAGCTGGAGACCGCTTCGGCGCCGCGCATGACGTTGATGGCATTGAGGTAGAACTCGCCAGCGACCCGTGCGGTCTGCTTATTCGCCCCATAGGAGAACATGCCGACGCCCGGGACCAGCACGATCAGCGGGTCGGCCCCGCGCATCGCCGGAGAGTCCAGGTCCTTGTGGGCCTCGTAGTAGGCCTGGTAGTCAGCACGGTACTGCGCATGCAGTTCTTCCAGGCGAGCGATCTGCTCCGATACGCCTGCGGTAGCGGGAAGATCCAGCACCATCGGCTTGATCTTGGTGCGCAGGAAGTGGTCCGGGCAGCTGGTGCCCAGGGCCGCCAGCTGCGCCAGCTTCTGGCGCGAGAGGAAATCCAGGACTCGCTGATCATCGCTGAAGTGCCCCACCATGGGCTTGTCGGTGCTGGCCAGGCCGCGGATGCTCGGGGCCAATGCGGCGGCGCGGGTCCGGCGCTCCTCCTCGTCCAGCGGCTCGAATCCGGGAACCACAGGACCGAAGGGCTCCGGTGCGCCGTGCTCGTCAAGGTAGGCAGCGGCGGTGTCGATGATCCACAGCGAGTTGGACTCGGATTCCTGGGAGGTATCTCCCCAGGCGGTGATGCCATGGCCGCCGAGGATGCAGCCCACGGCCTGCGGATTGGCGTCCTTGATCGCGGCAATATCCAGTCCCAGCTGGAATCCGGGGCGGCGCCAGTCAACCCAAGCCACCTTGTCGCCGAAGATCCTTGCGGTCAGCTCCCGGCCGTCCTTGGCAGTGGCAATGGCAATGCCGGAGTCCGGGTGCAAGTGGTCGACGTGGTTTGCGTTGACCAGCCCATGCATTGCGGTATCAATGGATGGCGCGGCGCCTCCCTTGCCGTGCAGGCAGTAATCGAAGGCCGCGACCATCTCGTCTTCGCGCTCCACGCCCGGGTAGGCGTCCACCAGCGAGCGCATGCGGTCCAGGCGCAGGGTCGACAGCCCCTTTTCGGTCAACGTGCCGAGGTCCCCGCCCGATCCCTTGACCCAGAGCAGCTCAATTTGCTCACCGGTGACCGGGTCTTTCGCGGTGCCCTTGGCCGAGGTGTTTCCACCGGCGTAGTTGGTGTTCTTCTTGTCTGCACCCAACCGGTTGGATCGTTGAATCAGTTCCTGTGCGGTGGTGCGTGTCGCGATGGTGTTGCTCATGGTGTTCTTGTCTTCCGACTCGTTAGTGTGCATGGGGGCAGTGGTTCTCAGGCGTCGACTTTGGTGGCCCTGGTTTCATATCCATAGCGCTCCAGTTCGATCTCTTCCAGCGACTTGCCGCGCGTTTCCGGCGCCCAAATGGTGCCGATCAGCAACGCGACGACCAGCAGGCCGATGATCAGCAGGCCAAGCTTTTCCAAGCCCAGGTTGGTGAGCAGTACCGGGAACACCAACGAGAGCAGGCCGACAAGCACCCGGGCAAGCATGAACAGCACGCCCTGTGCACTGGCGCGGTAGCGCGTGGCGAAGAGCTCCGCGGTCCATAGCCCGTAGAAAGCCTGCGCGCCGATACCCGCCGAGATGCCCCAGGCCACTGCGTAGAACAGCAGGGAGAAGGCACCTGGAGGAGCGAAGATCAGCACGGTCCAGGCCGCAACACCCAGCAGGGCGCCACCGAAGTAGAGCCAACGCCGCGAGACCTGGTCTCCGTATTTCATGAATCCGAAATAGGTTGCGGCGGCGGTCAGCACCCAGACCAGCACCTGGAGCAGGTTCTGCTGGGTAGCGGATTCAACGCCAGCGGCAGCATAGACGCGAGGCTGGAAAATGCCAGCCTGCCCTGCCACGGTATTCCATAGCCCATAGACGCCGAGCAGGAAGAAGAGCGCGCTCCAGTTGCGGCGGTCGGCCAGCAGCCCGCGCATGCCGGAGAAGAACGAGGCTTTCACGCCAGCAGCCGTTTCCGCGGCACGTTGCTCCTTCCACCTCCTGGACTCGGGCAATCCGCGGCGGACCCACCAAGTGACAGCGGCGATCAGGAAAAGATGGAAGAAGATTGCCCGGGAGCCGTTCACGCCCCAAGGCTCAACCAGGATCGCCAGCGCGAAACCGATGGCTGGGCCAATCGACCACGCCAGCTGAGCGGTGCCCACGTGCGCAGCACGCGATTCCTGCGGAGCCTCCTCGGCAATGTAGGTCCAGGAGGCTGGAACGCCTGCGCCCACGGCAATGCCCATGAGGACCACGCCGATGATCAGCAGGCTCGTACCGGAGGAGAAGGTGATCATCAGGGCGCCGACCATGAACACGATCAGGTCGTAGGTATAGATGAACTTGCGGCCCAGACGGTCGCAGAGCGGTCCGCCGATCAGTGCACCCAGGGCCGCGCCGAACGCGTTGGCCGACACGGCAGCGATGACACCGACCAGCGCGTCGTCGAATCCGAACGCGCCCTGCCACAGGCTGAGGCTGGTGGCCAGCGCAATGATGGCTCCGGCTTCTATGTAATTGCTCATGGCTACGGCAATGGTGGCTTTCCACCCGGAGATGCCGCGCTTCTTTGCTGCGGTGCTCATGATCAGGCTCCCCATCCTGCTTGCACGCCACCAGCGCGCGATGCTTCGATTCGGCTCTGGTAATCGGAGGTGCGGAAGGCCTGCATCGGATCGGCTGGCAGGCCGCGCGTTGCGCGCCATGCTTCCAGGTCGGCCCGCACGTCGGTGTAGAAGGCATCCATGAAGATCTCGTTGGCGGCCAGGACATCACCGGAAATCTGTGCTTCAGTCAGCGCTACGCGGTCGATCAGCAACGCCCGGGCCGTCATTTCCTGCACGTTCTGGACGCTTCTGATCTGGCCCAGGATCTTGTTCTCCACGTTGTGGCACTGATCGAGCATGAAGGCCACAGGCGTGTCCTGGTCCAGTCCGCCACCGCGGATCACCTCGGCCATGATGCGGAACAGCTGATACGGGTCTGCCGAGCCAACGATCAAGTCGTCATCCGCGTAGAAGCGGGAATTGAAGTCGAAGGATCCGAGCTTGCCAAGCCGCAGCAGCTGCATCACGATGAACTCGATATTGGTGCCTGGCGCATGGTGCCCGGTGTCCAGGCAAACCATGGCCCGATCCCCCAAGGCCGCAACCTGGGCATAGGACGTTCCCCAGTCGGGCACGTCGGTGTGGTAGAAGGACGGTTCGAAGAACTTGTACTCCAGCACCAGGCGCTGGTCTCCGGAAAGCCGCGCATATATTTCGGCCAGCGAATCGCCTAGCCGGTCCTGGCGCCCTCGCATATCCGCTTGGCCTGGATAGTTCGAGCCCTCTGCCAGCCAGATTTTCAGATCCTGGCTTCCGGTGGCATCCATTACGTCGATGCATTCGAGGTGGTGGTCGATTGCCTTGCGGCGGATCTTCGGATCCTCATGGGTCAAGGCGCCGAACTTGTAATCGTCATCCTGGAAGGTATTCGAATTGATGGTTCCGAGGCTGACGCCCAGGCCTTCCGCATGCTCGCGCAGCACGGTGAAGTCCTCGACCTTGTCCCACGGAATGTGCAGGGCCACCGAGGGAGCCAGTCCGGTCAATCGGTTGACTTCAGCCGCATCGGCGATTTTTTCGAAGGGATCGCGCGGGGTCCCGGGGGTCGAATAGACCTTGAAGCGGGTGCCCGAATTTCCATAGGCCCAGGAAGGGACTTCGATGGCAAGGCGGTCAAGGATTTGCAGGTGCTCAGGGCTCAGCTTCGAGCTCATGGAACTCTCCATTTCTAGTAATTCTGCGGGCTTCTACTGCTGGGATGCGGCAAGTGCGGCCAGCTGGTTTTCGAGATTGAAGACCTCGCGCAGACGCGGCGCTTGCTGATCTGGCCGGCCGCCCAGGCTGAGGAAGAATCGGCTCATTTCCGCTTCCCACGCTGCGGTGCGCGGGTCGGAGTCCAAGGCGGCCTGGGCAGCGCTGTCGTCATCGGTTTCGTAATAGCCGATCAGCAACCCGTCCTCGCGCAGAAAGAGTGAGTAGTTGCGACGCCCGGCTTCTTCGATGGCTTGGAGCATCTGCGGCCACACTTCCCGGTGGCGCGACACATACTCGTCGATCAGGTCGGGATTGACCTGCAATTGAAAGCAAACTCGCATCGTACTACTCTTCCGGACCGCTGGAACTGGGTGGGCAAAACTGTGCGATCCGATTCGCTTTGCACAAAAATGAATCGTTTCAATCGCTTCGAAATTCGAGTGTAGAGCAGGTCACACTTGAATTGCAAGCGGTCGGTCGAGCGAATGCCGCATTCTTTTGAATCCTTTCAAAAAGCTGTCGGGATTCCAGTTCCCATCCGTGCGCCAGTTATACTCGCAGAAGAACAACTCACCGAAGAACAGGAAAGCTCTGTGGCCGTCAGCGTCAAGGAAGTTGCCGCCGAGGCGGGCGTTTCCGTAGGCACCGTCTCCAACGTGCTCAACCGGCCCCAGGTTGTTTCCGAACACACCGTTTCCAAGGTCACCGCAGCCATCGAGAAGCTCGGCTTTGTCCGCAACGATGCGGCCAGGCAACTGCGTGCCGGCCGCAGCCGGAGCTTCGGGCTCGTCGTCCTCGATGCACGCAACCCGTTCTTCATGGACGTCACCCAGGGCGCCCAGCATCGTGCCCTGGACAACGGCTACACCGTGCTGATGGGAGCCAGCGACAATTCCCTGAGCACCGAACAGCAACTGCTGGATCTCTTCGAAGAGCAACGCGTCGCCGGAGTACTCATCTCCCCCTTGCACAGCGACTTGAGCCGGCTCTGGCGGATCCGCGAAGCGGGCACGCCAGTGGTGCTGGTGGACCGCGGAAGTGGCGACCGCAGCTTTTCATCGGTCTCCGTGGACGATGTGGAAGGCGGAAGAATTGCCGTACGGCACCTGCTGGACATTGGCAGAAAGCGGATCACCTTCGTCGGCGGACCGCAGAGCATCGAACAGGTCCAGCACCGATTAACGGGAGCCCAATCGGTATTGGCCCAAGCCCCGGATGCCGTGCTGGAGCACATGCCTACCAAGAACCTGACTGTGCTGGAAGGACGGGCAGCCGGAGAGCGTATTCTTGCCATGGATCCTGCACAGCGCCCCGACGGGATCTTTGCGGCCAACGACCTGCTCGCGTTGGGCATCCTGCAGGCTCTGGTGATGTCCGGCGAACTCAGTGTTCCCGAGGATATTGCTCTGGTGGGATACGACAATATCGACTTCGCCGAGTCGGCCGTCATCCCGATTACCACCGTGCGCCAGCCAGCAGAAGAAATCGGGCGAACCGCTGTCGACGTCTTGCTGCGCGAAGCAGAAGCGGGCGATCAAGCGGTCCGCGAGCAATTCGTTTTCACTCCCAAGCTCGTTATCCGTGCATCGACTGTGGCCCCGAGCCAAGCGCGCTGACGTTTACCTTAGGGGTTCCTGAAAAGCGGGTTCTGCAGCTTCTGATGCCCAGCGGTTCTTGCTAGGTTGGCATTCCAAGCAACGAGAGGGATGGATTTATGAGCGAGAACAACCCTGAAGCCCGACTGCACAAGGCAGAGGCCGAAGAGCCCGATACCATTTCCGACCCTGCTTTGAATAATGAAGTTGGCCAGGACTGGACCGATGAAGGCGGAGCGACGCCGCATGGAGCCGCGCTAGACGACGACTAGGCCAGAGGGCCAACCAGCCGAAAACCAAAAATGCCCGTGGGTTGCCAAGTTTGAAAGTTTGGCAACCCACGGGCATGTTCACTGGCTTGAATCAGCCGCCTAGAACTCGAACTCCAGGTGGGCATTGACTTCGTCCTTGTTGAAATACGCCGGATCGATCTCGTATTCCTCTTCGTAACCGAAGTTCGAAAGCCAGTCTTGCACTTCCTCGTACTCCGGGTCCGTCGGATCATCGAGAATATCCAGCTTGGCTTCCCAGCCACCGATCCCGCCGCTGTCCTCCATCGGAGCCATGCGCCGGCCGCCGGTGCATCGCGGCAGCTGGCCGCCATCGGCATCCAGGATCTTCTCGACGTCGATGCGCACTTCCCAGTTGTCCCCGAAGTCGTACAGGTAATCCAGGCGGTCTTTTTCCTTCTGCAGCAACGAGGAAACCAGGGTTTCCGCTTCGTTCTTCTGGTAGTCCATGTCGTCAATCTCTGGACCATATGAAGTGCCGCCGAAGCCACCCTCGTAGAAGCTGTGCAGGTGCCCGTCGTACCAGTCGAAGCTCGCTTGGATGATGTCGTGCAGGTCGCCAAGGTTCAGGTCCATGGGCACCAGCACGCGACGCCAGATCGGCGGCTTGGCGTCCTTGAGGGTCAGCTTCAGCTGCAGCACCTTGCCGGTATACGGTGTTTCGCGCTTCAGGCGTTTCGGCTCGTCATCGTCCGGCCCGAACATCGCGTCGAGATCGGTGTCGTCGAATTCATCCTCATCGAGCAGGTCCTGTTCAACGTCGGTAATCGCCAGGCGGACGATAGTGGGCACCGAGTACGCTTCGCCATCTTCGATAAGGCCAAGTACGCGCAGTTCATGCATGCGCACATGCGCGGTTTCCCATACCTTTGGCGACCATTGATCATCTCGCGGGTCAGCCACGCGATGCGGGTTGCCTTCGATCCCCTCGACGATCCAGAAAGCTGCCAGCCCCCAGGCTTCAAGGCTGGCGTCATCGCCGCCTTCCGGCTTTTCCAGCAACGAGTCCAGGCAGGCCTGGATGAAGTAGAAGTTCGGCTCGAAGGAGTCGGCGTCTTCATGCTGCATGATGTCTTCGTACGTCACGCCGCGCTCCGGCTTGCCCTGTTCGGGCAGCTTGATGGCGCTGACCGATTCCAGTGCCGAGAGCACGACCGCAACCATCAGGCCCCTGCGCGATTCGTGGACTTCCGGAGGCAGCTGGTCGGCGAGCGCTATTGCGGCCGTTTCCAAGAATTCAGGCGCCGGCAAGCTGGCCCACAGATTCTTGCCCTCGGTGAGGGTCCAAGCCAAGAAGGCACGGCCCAGCTTGCTGATCGGCATGGCGGCGATTTCAGCCAGGGCCGCTTGAGAGGCCTCGTCAGATGCCATGATCTCGTCAATTTCATCGTTTTCATCGATGCCGTCATCACCGGCGAATGGATCCTGGGCTTCCAGCGACTTCCGGAACCACTCCAGGCTTTCGGCCTCGCGCTCCCACAGACCGGCATCGCGCAAGAACTCGACGTAATCCGCCCAGGCCATATAGATCATGGTTCCCAGCCCATTATCGGCGGCATCGGGATTCTCGGCCTCTTCGAATTCAATCATCGAGCTGAGCACTGCCAGCAGTTTGGGCGGATCAAAATCGGTAACCTTGTCCAGGCCGACGACTTCGGCGTAGATGCCCAGGGTTTCGCGCACTGCGGCAAGGACCATCAGGGCCAGTTCTGGGTCATCGCGGTTCTCGGAGAACCAGCGTACGAACTGCGGCGTGAGCGCGTCCAGGCCGCGCCCCACCTTCACCCGGTCCAGGGAGACGACGCCCTCTTGCAGGCGTGCCGGATGCCCCTGCTTGGGCTTCTGCTTCTTCTTTTTCTTCGCCATCGGACTGCTTTCCTGGTCGTTTGCTTCTCCCCCTAGGCTACGTGGCTGCTGGTTCCTGAAGAAGCATGCCTGGCACGTGTTCTGCTGGACAGCTTCCTGCCGTCGCAGCCAGGCACCGCCAGGGCCCGCACGGCGCGGATATGAATCGAGTCGCTTTCGATATCTATGGCGTAACCCGTACTGCTGGAGCGCCCGCGTTGGTAGGGTGACTTCATGATCAATACTGCTCGTTTGCACTCGGACCTGTCACGACTCAACCGCGAAACCGCGATGATGTCGGCCACGATCGAAACCCTGTCCAGCGAAGAAATGGCCGCCGCCTCGCTGTGCGAAGGCTGGAGCCGGGCGCAGGTCATTGCGCACTTGGCCTCCAACGGCCGGAGCCTGGTCAAGCTCATCGACTGGGCCACCAGCGGAGAACCGCAGGAGCTCTACGCCTCGCGCGAGGCCCGCGACGCGGAGATCGACGAGCTGGCGGCCCTGCCGCGCGAGTAACTGGTCAAGAAGTTCCAGGACGCCGCCGCATACTTCGCCGAGCAGTGCGAACGGCTCAGCGGCGAACTGGCCGTGGAAGAGGTGGACCTTCACGGCAAGATCATTCCGGCGACCTCCATCGTGGCCCTGCGCATCTCAGAGGTGGTCATCCACCACCATGATCTGGATACCGCGTGGACCATCGAGGAAGCCGATCCGGATTCCCAGGAGAACGCCGTCGAGGCCGCCGTGCGGACTATGCGCGTGAAGAACGCTCCGGGCATGACGCTGGTGACCGAAGAGGGCGACGAATGGGTCATCGGCGATGGCGCGCTGAAGGTGCGCTCGGACCGCGAAGGCTTGATCGAATGGCTGGCCCGCGGCCAGGCCCGGCATATCGAGGCCGATGGCCCGATTCCGGTTTTGCCTTCCTGGTAACCATCTTCTGGCAGGCGTGTCAGCACGCGGCAACGGTTGGCCCTGCAAGGAGAATGGATTCGGCCCGCTTGTCGAAGTGAAAAGGAGCCGGCATTGATCCCTGTCATCGTGCTCACCGGATATCTGGGTGCAGGCAAGACCAGCCTGCTCAACCGCTTGCTGACCCGCCCGGGTACCCGCGTCGGGGTCATCATCAACGACATCGGCAAGGTCAACGTGGATACCGGGCTGATCACCGGCCAGATCGATGCGGCCGAATCCATTGCCGGCGGCTGCGTTTGCTGCCTGTCCGATAGCAGCGACCTGGACGAGCTGCTGGAGAAGCTGGGCCAGCCGAAGCTGCGCCTGGATGCCATCATCGTGGAGGCCAGCGGCGCGGCCGACCCGCTGAACGTGGATCGGCTGCTGCGTTTCGGCAAGGCCCACGGGGTACGCTTCGGCGGCATCATCGACGTGATCGACGCGGTGGAGCATGAGCACACCGTGGATACCGCGGCGATGGCCCCGGCCCGCTTCAGCGCCACCAGCATGGCGGTGGTCAACAAGCTGGACCGCATTGCCCCGGAACACCGCGACGCGGTCCTGGCCAGGATCAGCGGACGGATCCGCGAAATCAACCCGCACGTGGCCATCATCCCGGCGTCGCACGCCGCCATAGACCCCGAGCTGGTCTTCGACATCGCCCTGAACGAAGACCCGATCGACGAGTTGCCGTTGGCGGCTGCCTCCCGCCCGCACCACGACCACGAGCATGCTCCGCACGCCAACGCGGTGACGGTGCGCTGCCCCGAAGCGGCGGATCCGGGTGCCCTCTTGGACCTGCTGGAGCACCCGCCTGCTGCGGCCTACCGGCTCAAGGGGCATGTAAAACTGCGCACCGATCGCGGCACGCAGCGCTTCCTGGTCAATATGGTGGGCCGGCAGATCCATTTCGCGAAAGCAGCGGCCCACAGCGATCCGGCCGATGACGCGCTGGTCGCCGTGGGAATGAACTTGGACGAGGAAGCGGTTGGCGCGGCATTAGCGGCCGCCTTGGAACCAGCACGACTTGATCCTTCGCCGGGAAATCTCACCCGTTTGGAACGACGGTTGATTTTGAGCAGCGATGCAGCAGATGCTCCGGCCAAGGTTGACGCTGAAGAGTTCTAGCTGCTGCGGCACTGATGCCTGCGAGTTGGCAACGAGGGCATCCGCTGCCCCGTCTCGACCTGCAACATCGAGCCGCGTTCGCATCCAGTTCGCGCCCGGTGCATAGGGGCACGTCCCAAACAGGCCAAGCCTTCGGAAATAACTCAAGTGCTGCCCGCGACTCCAGTGATGAGTCCCAATTCCAACCCGTCCAACGTTGGACGATTCCGTGCTCCCCGCGATTGCCGGGATGACGCCCGGTATTGCCGATGGTTTCGATGAGCGGTTCCAAGTGATCCTTGGATCTTCACGAAACAGCCCCGGGTCGCCAAAACCGAAGGCCGCATCCCGCGCGACCCTGCCGTCAGCCCACCATGTCCGAGCAAAAGAAACATCACTGGAACATGAAATGGACACGGTGCGCCGATGGCCGGCGGGTCAGCGCGGGGTGCGGCCCCGGCAGTCTCTGGAAATGAACGCTTACAACGCGATCTGGCGGTTCTGGTCCTTGTAGAGCAGGTAGCGGAAGTTCTCCGGGCCGCCGGCGTAGCAAGCCTGCGGGCAGAAGGCGCGCAGCGACATGTAGTCCCCGGCCTCGACCTCGACCCAGTCGCCATTCATCCGGTAGACGCCCTTGCCTTCCAGCACGTACAGGCCGTGCTCCATGACATGGGTTTCGGCGAACGGGATGGATGCGCCTGGTTCGAAGGTCACGATATTCACGCCGAAGTCGAAGGCCACATCGTTGGGGTCGAGCATGCGGGTGGTGCGCCACTTGCCATCGGTGCCCGGCATCGGGCCAGGTTCGATGTCGCGCTCATTGCCCACCACGGGAGCCGGTGCGGCGACGCCTTCAAGCACTTCGTAGCGCTTGCGCAGCCAGTGGAAGCTGGTGGTCTCGGTGCCGTCATTGCGGGCGGACCACGTAGCGCCGGCTGGCAGGTAGGCGAAGCCGCCGTCCACCAGCACATGTTCGGTGCCCTCGATGAGAAGGGTCAGCTGCCCGGTGAGCACGAAGATGAATCCCTGCACCTGGGCCTGCGGCTCCGGCTTGGTGGCGCCGCCGCCCGGGGCAACTTCCACGATGGCTTGGGAGAAGGTGGTGGCCCCGCCGGCGACCGGGCGGTTGAGCACCCAGGCACGGGTGTTGGTCCACTCGGGGAAGACGCTGGTGACGATGTCGCGCAGCACGCCCTTGGGGATCACGGTATAGGCCTCGGTGACGATGGCCCGGTCGGTGAGCAGATCGCTCTGCGGCGGGTGGCCGCCGAAGTCCGAGTAGTACGACGAGGAGTTCTGGATGGCTGGAACAGTCATGGTGTTGTCCTTAGGCGTGGGAGCGGTTCAAGGCGATCGCCTCGAGTTCGGGCAGGGTGATCTGGGCTAGTTCGGTGACCTCGTCGGCGCTCACCGCACCGCAGGCCACGCCGCGGTGGATGTAGCGGGCCAGGGCCCGTGCGGTGGCCGGCTCGTCCATGATGGCCGAGTTGATCTGGTGGACGTAGTTGCGCAACCGGGTTCCGGCTGCCTGCAGGCCCTCGCGGAAGAAGGCGAAGGTGGCCAGGTAGCGGGTGACCAGCTGGTTCTCGTGCATGTCCCAGCCCTGGTAGATGCCGCGGGACAGGTGGCGGGAGACCAGGCGGGCGTGCAGTTCCCAGGCGGCCGCAATGTTCTCCGGGTCGCCGGCCGGGATGATGTTGGTGGAGCCGTCGGACAGTTCCACCCCGGTGCCGGCCACGGCCACCTGCATGACGTCCTTGGCGAAGTCCGCTACCGGGTGCTCCATGGACTGGTATCCGGCGGCCACGCCCAGCGACGCGGAGTAGTCGTAGGTGCCGTAGTGCAGCGAGGATACCCGACCCTTGCCGGAGGCGATCAGCTGGGCCACCGGATGGGTTCCGTTCGCGGCAAGGATGACCTGCGGGGTTTCCACCTGCACTTCGAAGCGGATGCGTCCGGCTTCCAGCCCGTGGGCTTCTTCCAGCTTTTCGGCCAGGTAGACCATGGACTCGACCTGGGCCACGGTGGTCACCTTGGGCAGAGTCAGGCGCAAGCCCTCGGGCAGCGGACCGTTGGCCACAAGCCGGGTGATGAACAGATCCAGGGTGCGGATCCCGCGGGCCCGGGTGGGTGCTTCAAAGCATTTGAAGCGGATGCCGATGCAGGCCGGGGCCTTGCCGGCGGCCACCGCGGCGGATACCGAGTCGGCCGCGGCAAGCACTGCGGCGTCCTCCTCGGCATCCGTGCGGTTGCCGTAGCCGTCCTCGAAATCGAGGCGCAGATCTTCGATGGGTTCGCTTGCCAGCTTCGCGCCAACCAGTTCCGCCAAGCGCTCTGGTTCGGCCAGCTTGAGCTTGGCCGCCAAGGCGGATAGGCCAATCAGTCCTCCGGCAGTGGCTACTGCGTTGTGGCCCCAACGTTCTGGGAGGTCCACGGTGTACTTGTCCCCGGGGACGTACACGGTATGGATCGGCTGGCGGGCTCCGGTATCCCCCGGGTAGGAGGTTTCCAGCAGCCGGTCGGTGGCGGCCAGCTTTGCTTCTACGCTGGCAAGCGTGGACTCATCGAAGGTGTTGCTCATGGCTTGGTCACGTATTCCTTTTCCAAGAGTTCGTAGGCTGGGGTGGTGAGGAAGTCCGCGAAATCCTCGTCCTTGCCGCTGGTCAGTTTCGCGATCAGTTCCGCTGCCGGCTGGTAGTAGGCGTTGAAGTGCTCTTCATTGTCGACCTCCGCGCGCAGGCGTTCAACCTCTTCGGCGAGAATGCCAGCAACCAGTTCGGCGGTGATGGTGTTGCCGGTGTCGGCGGCGACCACCTGGTTGCGGATCTGCTGCCAGATCTGCGAGCGCGAGATCTCCGCGGTGGCGGCGTCTTCCATCAGGTTGTGGATGGCGACCGCGCCGTTGCCCGAGAGCCACACGGCCACGTAGTTCACTGCCACGTAGAGGTTGGCGCGCACGCCGGCCTCGGTGACATCGCCAGGTGCGCTGGCCACGTCCAGCAGCTGGGCCGCGGTGACCTCGACTTCCGGGCGCTGGCGGTCGATCTGGTTCGCCTTCTCGCCGAGCTTCGCGTCGAAAATCTCCTTGCACAGCTCGACCAGGTCCGGGTGGGCGACCCAGGAGCCGTCGAATCCGTCGTTGGCCTCACGGGACTTGTCCTCGCGGACCTTGTCGAAGGCGGCGGCGGTAACTTCTGGTTCGCGGCGGTTCGGGATGAACGCCGCCATGCCGCCCATGGCGAAAGCCCCGCGCTTGTGGCAGGTCTTGACCAGCAGCTCGGTGTAGGCGCGCATCATCGGCGCGGTCATCGATACGGCCGAGCGGTCGGGCATGATGAACGCTTCGCCGGCTTCGCGGAAGGTCTTGATGATGGAGAACAGGTAGTCCCAGCGGCCCGCGTTCAGGCCAGAGGCGTGCTCGCGCAATTCGTAGAGGAATTCCTCCATCTGGAAGGCGGCCGGGATGGTCTCGATGAGCATGGTGGCGCGCACGGTGCCGTGGGCGATGCCCAGCTCGGCCTGGGCGAAGGTGAAGACCTCGTTCCACAGGCGCGATTCCAGGTAGTGCTCCATCTTCGGCAGGTAGTAGAACGGGCCCTGTCCCGATTCGGCGAGCACCTTGGCATTGTGGAAGAAGTGCAGGCCGAAGTCGATCAGTGCACCGACCGCCGGCTTGCCGTCGATGAGCACATTGTTCTCCGGCAGGTGCCAGCCGCGGGGGCGGACCACCACGACCGCGCGCGGGGCGTCGGTGCGCAGCGCGTAGGACTTGCCGGTTTTCGCATCGGTGAAGGCCAAGGTGCCCCGGGCGGCGGCCGAGAGATTGGAGATCGCATCGATGACATTGAACCAGCTCGGAGTGGAAGCATCTTCCAGGTCGGCCAGCCAGACCTTGGCGCCGGAGTTCAGCGCGTTGATGGCCATCTTGGCCGGGGAGGCCGGGCCGGTGATCTCCACGCGGCGGTCGCGCAGCGCCTCTGGGGCTTCGGCGACCTTCCAGTCGCCGGTGCGCACGGATTCGGTCTGCGGATCGAAGTCGATGGACTTGGCATCGGAGAACTGCCGGCGGCGCACGCCGCGTGCGGCCAGCAGCTGATCGCGGGTGCCAGCGAACTTCTGGTGCAGCTTCTCGATGAAGGCCAGCGCTTCGCCCGAGAGGATCTGCTGGGCATCGGCGGCGTCGGGGATGCTGGTGATTTCAATACTCATGGGTTGTTCCTTAACCTCTTGTGCTCTGTTCCAATGAAGGGTGCGTTGACATGCACCCTAGGGTCTTGCTGCGCAGCGCCTACTTGGCGGCGGCTGCGTCCTGCACTGCCATGGCCACATCGGAGGCGACCTGTGGGTCGAATACCGACGGGATGATGAATCCGGGGTTCAGCTCTGATTCGCTGACCCGCGCGGCAATAGCGTCCGCGGCGGCCAGGAGCATGGCGTCGGTGATCTCGGTGACGCCTGCATCCAGCAGCCCGCGGAAGAAACCTGGGAATGCCAGGACGTTGTTGATCTGGTTGGGGAAGTCGCTGCGCCCGGTGGCGACCACCGCCGCGTGGCGGCCGGCCAGTTCCGGGTCCACCTCGGGATCCGGGTTGGCCATGGCGAAGACGATGGCGCGCTCGTTCATGGCGGCGATATCGGCTTCGTCCAGCACGTTCGGGGCCGAGACGCCGATGAAGACATCCGCGCCGGCGATGGCTTCCTTCAGGGTGCCGGTGAAGTTCTGCGGATTGGTGTTTTCCGCCAGCCAGGTGCGGTGCGCATCGGCGTAGGCTTCGTTGCGGGTGATCGCGCCACTGCGTCCGCAGGCGATGATGTTCTGTGCGCCGCGGGCCATGAGCAGCTGGATGATCGCGTTGCCGGCCGCGCCGACCCCGGAGACCACGATGCGCAGGTCCTCGATCTTCTTGTCCACGACCTTCACCGCGTTGAGCAGCGCGGCCAGGGTGACAATTGCGGTGCCGTGCTGGTCGTCGTGGAAGACCGGGATGTCCAGTTCTTCGCGCAGCCGGGCCTCGATTTCGAAGCAGCGCGGGGCGGCGATGTCTTCGAGGTTCACCCCGCCGTAGACCGGTGCCAGGGCCTTGACGATCATGATGATCTCCTCGGTGTCCTGGGTGTCCAGGCAGACCGGCCAGGCATCGACATCGGCGAACTGCTTGAACAGCGCCGCCTTGCCTTCCATGACCGGCAGGGCTGCAGCCGGGCCGATATTGCCCAGCCCCAGCACGGCCGAGCCGTCGGTGACCACGGCGATGGTGTTGCGCTTGACCGTCAGGTTGCGGGCATCGGCAGGGTTCTCGGCGATGGCCATGCAGACGCGGGCGACACCCGGGGTGTAGGCGCGGGAGAGGTCATCGCGGTTGCGCAGGGCGACCTTGGGGGTCACCGAGAGCTTGCCGCCAAGGTGCATCAGGAAGGTGCGGTCCGAGACGTTGCGCACGCTCACGCCATCGAGGCTATCCAGCGCCGCGCGCACGGTCTCGCCGTGGGCCACGTCGGTGGTGTTGCAGGAAACGTCCACCACCATGTGGGTGTGGTTGGACTCGGTGACATCCAGGGCCGTGATGTGCGCGCCGGCCGCACCGACCGCGCCGGCCAGCTCGCTGGTCGCGGTAATCGACGCAGGTGTCTGGACGCGAAGCGTGAGTGAATATCCCGGGCTTGGTGCTGCCATCTGATCCTCCTGTAAAAGTTTCCGTATAGTGGATACTATTATCCTCAAAATGAAAATGCAAGAGTGTTTTGTGGCGCCCAGCATGATTTTTTGCCGAGTTAATATCGGATCGTGGAAGAAAAGCCTGATTCTGCGCTATTCTTGGGACTAGGATTTCGCATCGTAGAAGTAATGCGCAGCCCTCTTCCGAAACCAGTGCCTTTATATAGGAGCAAAGATGACGCAGACTTCCAGCAAGTCCACCACCGGCGGAGTCCAGTCCGTCGAACGTGCTTTCGAGCTCCTGGAAGTCATCGCCCGTGCCGGCGGCGAAGCCGCGCTCAGCGAGCTTGCCGCCGATACTCCCCTGCCATTGCCGACCATCCACCGCCTGCTGCGCACCCTGGTCGGCGTGGGCTACGTGCGCCAGCTGCCCAACCGCCGCTATTCACTGGGCCCGCGGCTGATCCGGCTGGGCGAAGTAGCCAACCGCCAGCTGGGCGCCTTGGCCTCCCCTGCGCTGAAGGATCTGGTCGCGAAGCTGGGCGAATCGGCGAATATCGCGGTGCTCGACGGAGACATGGTCACCTACATCGCCCAGGTGCAGTCAGCCCATTCGATGCGCATGATCACCGAAGTCGGACGCCGCGCCATGCTGCACAATTCCGGGGTCGGCAAGGCCGTGCTCTCGGTGCTGGATGACGAGCGCGTGCAGCGTTTGGTCTCGCAGGCGGGCATGCCCCCGAAGACCGCGAACACCATCACCACCCTGGGCAAGCTGTTCACCGATGTCGAGGCCACCCGCGAACGCGGCTACGCCATCGACGAGGAAGAGCAGGAACTAGGGGTTCGCTGCATCGCCGTGCCAGTACCGGGCGCACCAACGCCGATGGCCATCTCGGTTTCCGGGCCGGTGACCCGCGTTGACGAGGCCTTCATCGTCAGCGCGGTGCCGGTATTGCAGGAGGCGGCCCGCGAGCTGGGACGCCAGCTGGTGGCCGCGGCGGACTAGCCGCGCTTGGCGATTCCGGCACGCAAGCAAAGATGCCCGCCGGGGCAGTCGATGGCA
>NZ_JBLVOJ010000009.1:206597-210549 GCF_053543715.1 Glutamicibacter sp. AGC46 | reverse complement strand
GCATCGACCGCCCAGGGGGCGCATCTCAGTTCGCGCTGGTGCCGGAACACCTATGGAGCCGGCGAACAGGCGTGCTACTGCGCGAACTGGGTTTCGTGCAGCTCGCTATAGCGCCCGCCGAAGGCCAGCAGCTCGCTGTGGGTTCCGCGCTCGACGATGCGCCCGCCCTCCACGACCAGGATCTGGTCCGCCGAGCGGATGGTCGACAGGCGGTGGGCAATGATCAGCGCCGTGCGGTCTGCCAGCGCCTCGCCCAGCGCCGCCTGCACCGCCGCTTCATTCGACGAGTCCAGGGCCGCCGTCGCCTCATCCAGGATGACTACCTGGGGTGCTGCCAGCAGCAGACGGGCAATGGTCATGCGCTGGCGTTCGCCACCGGAAAGCCGGTAGCCCCGCTCGCCCACCACGGTATCCAGGCCATCGGGCAAGGAAGCGATCACCGGCTTCAGCCGGGCACGCTCCAGCGCCTCCCAGATCTGCTTTTCGGTCGCTTCGGGCCGGGCCAGCGTCAGGTTGGAGCGGATGCTCTCGTGGAAGAGGTGCCCGTCCTGGGTCACCATGGACACCGTCGAACGCAGCGAATCGAGCTCAAGCTGGCGGATATCCTCGCCGGCCAGTTCAACACTGCCCGAATCCACGTCGTACAGGCGCGCCAGCAGCGAGGCGATGGTGGACTTGCCCGCACCCGAGGAGCCCACCAGCGCGTAGGTTTGGCCCGCGGGGATCTCGAAGTCGATATCGTGCAGGACCTCTTCGCCGCCGCGGGTGTCCAGGATGGCTACTTCTTCCAGCGAAGCCAGCGAGACCTTGTCGGCGCTCGGGTAGGAGAAGCTCACGTGGTTGAATCTCACCGGCACCGCCCCGGCCTCGAGGCGGCGGGCGTTCGGGGCATCGGCAATCAGCGGCTCCAAGTCCAGCACCTCGAAGACGCGGTCGAAGCTGACCAGCGCGCTGGTGATTTCCACGCGCGCGTTGGCCAGTGCGGTCAGCGGCGTGTAGAGGCGGGTGAGCAGCATGCCCAGGACCACCACGTCGCCGGCGGCCAGATCGCCGCGCACCGCGTACATGCCGCCCAGACCGTAGACCAGGGCGAGGGCCAAGGCCGCAACCAGGGTCAGCGCGGCGACGAAGTAGAACTGGCGCATGGCCATCTTGACGCCGATATCCCGCACCTTGCCGGCACGCAGCGCGAACTGCTCGGACTCGTCCTTGGGACGGCCGAAAAGCTTGATCAAGGTGGCGCCGGGGGCGGAGAAGCGCTCGGTCATCTGGTTGCCCATGGTCGCGTTCAGGTCCGCGGATTCACGACGCAACAGGGCCACGGACCTGCCGAAATGGCGGGCGGGCAAGAGGAAAATCGGCAGCAGCACCAGAGCGATCAGCGTGACCTGCCACGAGGTGGTGAACATGACCGCAGCGGTGAGCACCAGCGCCACGGTATTGGAGACCAGCCCGGAAAGGGTTCCGGCGAAGGCGGATTGCGCGCCGATGACATCGTTGTTCAAGCGGCTGACCAGCGCACCGGTCCTGGTGCGCGAGAAGAATGCCACCGGCATTTTCTGCACATGGTCGAAGACTGCGGTGCGCAGGTCATAGATGATGCCCTCGCCCAAGCGCGAGGAGAACCAGCGGACCACTACGGACACCACCGCATCCAGGATCGCGATCCCCGCCATGACCAGAGCCAAGTTGATGATCGTCCGCACCCCGGATTGCGCGACGACTTCGTCGACCACCCGTCCAGCGAGCACCGGGGTGATCACGGCCAGGACTGCGGCGAAGATGGAGAAGACGACGAAGACCAGCAGCCGGGACTTGTAGCTGGCTGCGAACTTCAGCACTCGCTTAGGCGTGGTTGGAGCGTAGGCCTTGCCCTTGTCTCCTGACAGCTTCCATAGCGAATGCCAGGCGGCGCTTTCCATGCTCATAAGTGAGTGCTCTCAATCCTGCTGGAAGTAATCGGTGGGTTCCACCTTTGTCCATGATCCCAGTAAGCCATCCGCGACTTCCAGGTAGGGTCAGCTTACGGCGGCCAGCCCGGGCGACACAGCCCGATTGCCCGACGCGCAATAACCGGGATCCCTGCATCAAGAACAGCGGTACCCCCGGGTTCATTCCTCGCCGGCCCCGCGCGGCACAGCACGAGCCCCCGATGGCGCGTGACACGCCCAACGCTGCCGCCATCGGCACAGCGGTACTCGGAGCCAGATAAATGCCTATCAAACACGGATTAATTCCATAATCCAGAAGGAATCCATTCCGCATAACGAAATTATCTTTTTTCATTGCGGAATATTGTGACGTGCCTTACAGTTGACACCATCCAAGCCACGGGCACATACCTCGGAGCGAGTCCATCCTCAGGAGCAGCCATGAAAATCAAATCCGCAGACGACTTCCGGGTCGCTGAGCCAACCCCCAAGAAACCTTTCTACACTTCCCTGTTCTTCCAGCTTGGCGTCGCAATCGTCGCCGGCGTCTTGATCGGCCACTTCCTGCCGAAGGTCGGATCCGAGTTGCGC
The DNA here is from genome assembly GCF_053543715.1 of Glutamicibacter sp. AGC46. Lineage (NCBI taxonomy): Bacteria > Bacillati > Actinomycetota > Actinomycetes > Micrococcales > Micrococcaceae > Glutamicibacter > Glutamicibacter sp. AGC46. Next base: position 208,027 of record NZ_JBLVOJ010000009.1, on the reverse strand, counting down.
CCGCTGGGCGACGGATTCATCATGCTGATCAAGATGATCATCGCCCCGCTGATCTTCCTGGTGATTGTCACCGGCATTGCGGCGGTGGGCGATGTCAAGGCAGTGGGACGCGTTGGCGTCAAGGCATTGGTCTACTTCACCTGCGCCACACTCTTCGCCCTGGTCTTCGGCCTGATCATTGCCAACCTCTTTCAGCCAGGCGCCGGGTTGAACATCGACCCGTCATCCCTCGACGCCGGGGCCATCGAAGAGAAATCCGGAGAGGCCAAGGGGGCCGCCGACTTCATCCTGGGAATCATCCCGGTCAGCGTCATCGGCGCCTTCGCGGATAATAACTTGCTGCAGGTGTTGTTCTTCTCGGTCTTCTTCGGCGCAGCCATCGTGGTGGTCGGCCAGGAACGCTGCGCACCACTGCTCGCGGTGTTCGAGAACGTTCTGGAGCTGATCTTCAAGGTCATGAGCTGGGTCATGCGGGTCGCACCCCTGGGTGCCTTCGGCGCCATGGGCTTCATCATCGGCCAATACGGCATCGAGACACTGGGCACCTATGCGAAATTAATTCTCGCCTGCTACGCCGCGGCCCTGCTGTTCATCGGCATCCTCTTCCTGATCGCCTGGGGATTTGCCCGGGTTCCGCTGTGGCAATTCATCAAGTACACCCGCGAGGAATTCCTGCTGGCCCTGGGCACCGCATCAACCGAGTCGGTGATGCCTCGCATCATGACCAAGCTGACCAACGCCGGATGCTCCCGCGCCACCACCGGCTTGGTGGTCCCGACCGGATATTCCTTCAACCTCGACGGTGCGGCCATCTACTTGTCCATCTCGCTGCTGTTCCTGGCCCAGGCGTTCGGCCACAATCTCAGCTTTGGCCAGCAGCTTGCCGCCCTGGGCATCCTGCTGCTGACTTCCAAGGGCATGGCCGGCGTCCCTGGATCCTCGTTCTTGGCCCTATCGGCGACGGCAGCCGCCCTGGGCATCTTCCCGGTGGCCGGCGTGGCCCTGTTGCTGGGCGCGGACCGCATCATGGATTCGATGCGCGTTGCCGTGAACCTGCTGGGCAACTGCGTGGCCACCTTCGTGGTCGCCAAATGGGAAGGGCAGTTCGACCGCGAGGCAATGAAGCGCGCCTTTGCCGGGGAAATCACCAATGAGGACTCGGCCCGCATGCTCGGACGCGATGAGGAATGGGAAGCCATGGAGGCCGAACGCGTAGCCAACGGCGGCCAGCCTTCACCGAAGTTCGGCGGTGGCCCCACCCCGGAGGCCCTGCTCAAGTTCGATATGAGCCCGGCAACCGAAGCCGAAGCAGCTGCGGCCACGCAAAAAAGCTACCCCGATGAGGAACGCGCAGAAGCGCGCAGCTGAGTCAGGCGGTTGCCGCACGGAAAACTGCGGGGACCTTGAGAGCTAATCGGCCGGGGGGGGCT
>NZ_JBLVOJ010000009.1:193611-206547 GCF_053543715.1 Glutamicibacter sp. AGC46 | reverse complement strand
TTTCCAGTGCACCCCGCCCGATGGCCGTTCCACCTGCTGGCAGGGAAACTCGTCTCCAGGCAGGCCTTGCTAGATGGCGCTCCAGCCGGTATCCGAAGCCAGGACCACGCCGTTGATGTTGGTGCTGTCCTCGCTGAGCAGGAAGGTGATCGAGGCGGCGAGCTGGCTTGCGGTAGCCATGCCCGGAATGATGCCCATCAGCGGAGGGATCACCTGCTGGGCAAATTCGGAGGCCATTGGAGCCTCGATATTGGTCTGCACCGCACCCGGAGCCACTGCGTTGAAACGCAGCCCCTTCTTGCCGTACATGACAGCCGAGTTCTTGGTCATGCCGATGACCGCGTGCTTCGAGGCCGTGTATGCGACGCCGGCGGCCGAGCCGCGCAGGCCAGCTTCCGAAGCCACATTGACCACGTTGCCCTGGCCGGCCTCGAGCATCAGCGGGACCACGGAACGGGTCAGCTTCAGAACGGAATTGACGTTCACATTCATGACCCGTTCCCAGGTCGAGTCCTCGATCTCGTGGATCGGCTCGAACTTGTCCATAATGCCGGCGACGTTGGCCAGCGCATCGATCCGCCCCTCGCCAGCTGCCACTACCTGGTCCACTACCGCTTGGTCGGTGATGTCGCCGGCCACAACGGCAACGTCCAGATCCGGGTTCTCGGCAACAAGCTCATCGAGCCGTTCGCGGCTGATGTCCGCGGCGATCACCTTGCCGCCTTCCTTGGCCACGCGCAGCGCGGTGGCCTTGCCGATGCCCGAACCGGCGCCAGTGACCACCACTGTCTTGCCGGCAAAACGTTCTGCGGTGACCTTTTCCTGCCATGCGTTTTCCATGCCCATAACCGTTCCTTCTGGTTGCCGATGAATTGGTAGTTTCATGTTATGACACACTGTGTCTTAACTCAATGGGCCATAATTGGGATATGCCTGACACCCGAGATTCCGTTGCCACGCACCTGCCTGGGCGCCCGCAGTCCATTGATCCCGACTCCGTGGCCCGCACCGCCCTGGCGCTCTTCGCCAAGCATGGCTATGGCGAAGTCTCGATGGCGCAAATTGCCGAAGAAGCGGGAATCGGACGCAAGAGCCTCTACCGCTATTTCGCTTCCAAGGCGGATTTGGTGTGGGGCGGCCTGCTGGAAGCTTCGGCCATTTCAGACGGCGCCTTCGCCTCGGCGAAGCAGGAGGGCCACGACCTGGTGGGTGCCATGCACGCTGCTGCGGTGGCAGCTTTCGATTCGCTGCCGGATCCGGAGGTCACGCGAGGACGCCTGCGGCTTATCGCTGACCAGCCCGAGCTCCTGGCCCAGGCCTCGATGCGGATGGGCAAGGACAACGAGCGGGTGCTGCGGCATTTCTCGGAAGGCGGGGTCAGCGCGCAGACGGCGCCCTATCTGGCGCTGGCCTTCGGCACGGTGACTTTTGCAGCATGGATCAGCTGGGCGCAATCTGCTGACCCCAGCCCGGAACCGTACTTGGCCGAGGCGATCAAGGTGCTTCGCTTGCCGTAGCCTGTAGCGGTTGCTAGCGCTTCTCCGCCCAGTTGTCATCGATCATGGCCGCGAAGTCGAAGGCTTCATCGAGGATCTCGCGAAGCGTACTGCCCGCCTCCCCAACCCAACGGGTCAGTGCATGGTCGTAAAGGGCCAGACCCAGCAACGCGGCGGTTTCAGCCAGCCGCTGGTTCGCGCAGAACGGCGACAGCGCCTGGGCCAGCGCTACCTGCTGCTCTCGCCGGGATTCCTGCCAGCTGGCCCGGAGCGCAGGGGTGCTCCTGACCAGCTCAATGCGGCCCTGCATCGCCACCGGATCCTGCTCAGCGAATACTACTGCCGATTCAAAGCTGCGGCGCAAAAGTTCCAACAAGCTCTCGCCCGGATGCGAAGACATGGAGCTGGCCATGTCGGAGAAGTGCGCGGTCATGGAACGCAACGCAGTAACTACCGCGTCCTCTTTTGACGAGAAGTACCGGAAGAACGTGGCACGGGATATTCCGATTGCCTGGGCTGCCTGCTGGGCGGTGACGTTCTCCATGCCGCGTTCGGCGAACACGGCATAAACCTGTTCCGCCAACTCGACTTTCATCTTTTCGCGCACTCGATCGCGAACCACGCTTCCCATGGCAAGAATTTTACTCTGAGATTCAAGGGCAGAAGTGAGACACAGTCTCTTTATACTGGTCATTGCCACTTTAGCTACGGTGTGTCGTTTCGGCCGCAGTTCACGGAACTCAATAAATCACGGAACATGATGACCGCTGAATCCTGCTTCGCTAGGCTCAAGAAGAGAGAAACTGACTACTCGAAGGACCACCATGGCACAGCAGATCGCGAACAGCATCGACCTCGGCCAGGGGTTGGAAGCCACCTCGCAGGGTTTTGGTTGCATGTCCCTGAGCGGGCCCTACGGATCGGCCGACGATGCCGAATCCCTGCGCACCTTGAACCATGTTCTTGATCGCGGCGTCACGTTCCTGGATACCGCCAACATCTACGGCGAAGGGCACAACGAAACCCTGCTCTCGCAGGTGCTCAAAACCCGTCGCGGCGAAGTCAACCTGGCAACCAAGGCGGGCATCGTGCGTCCGAAGAATCCGGGAGACCCACGCGCTAATGGCGACCCGGACTTCATCAAGAAATGCATGGATGCGAGCCTGCAGCGGCTGGGCGTAGACCACGTTGACCTGTACTACTACCACCGGGTGGATTCCCGGGTGCCAATCGAGGAGACTGTCGGAGCCTACAAGGAGCTAGTCGAAGCAGGGAAGGCCCGGCACATCGGCTTGTCCGAAGTGACTTCCGAGGAGCTGCGCCGAGCCCACAAGGTGCATCCAATTTCCGCGATCCAGATGGAGTACTCGATTTTCAGCCGGGACATCGAAAGATGGCTCTTGCCAGCCGCCAGTGAACTCGGCGTGGGCCTGGTGACCTACGCGTCGCTGGGTCGCGGGTACTTCACCGGAGAAGTTGATTCCCTGCAGCAGCTTGAAGCCAACGACATCCGCCATAACTTCCCGCGCTTCGAAGCGGCCCGCATGCAGCACAACCATCCATTGCGGCAAGTCATCGCGGAGGTGGCCCAGCGCGAAGGTGTTTCAACCGCCCAGGTGTCACTGGCGTGGGTTTATGAAAAAGCACGCGCATTCAATGTGGCCGTCTCCCCGATTCCGGGGACCCGCTTCAGCGCGCACTTCGAGGATAATCTGGGGGCGCTGGATGTCCGCTTATCCCTGGAATCAATGTCGCAGCTGGATGCCTTGGCTGCCCAGGTGGACGGTGAGCGCCAAAAGGACGTGATGTCGGTGTCCAAGAGCCGTGAAGAGGTGCAGATGGCCCGGATGTAGCTTCGCTGATCGCTACTGCGTAGAGTCGTGAAGGTAGCGCATAGCCAGCAGCTGGCAGCAGGAAAGGACTATCCCATGAGAATCGCTTTGGCGCAGGTTCTGAGCACCGCTGATCCGCAGCGCAATCTGGTAACAGTGCGCGATCATGCGCGCCGGGCAAAGGAAGCAGGCGCCTCGCTGGTGGTCTTCCCCGAGGCCATGCAGGTTTCCTTCGGCCACGATCTCGCCAAGTACGCGCAACCCCTGGATGGGCCCTGGGCTACACTGATCCGCCAGCAGGCGCGGGATATAGGCATCACCATTGCCGTGGGCATGTTCACCCCCGGTGAAGGCGGCCGGGTACGCAACACCTTGCTGGTCGCCGGTGAAGGCGTAGTTACCCACTATGACAAGATCCACCTCTACGATGCCTTCGGCTATGCCGAGTCGGATTCGGTGACGCCCGGAACTTCTCCGGTGCAGTTCGAGCATGAGGGAACGACGATCGGTTTGGCCACCTGCTACGACTTGCGGTTCCCGCGCTTGTTCACCCGCCATGCGAAGGCTGGTGCAGCGGTCAATATCGTCAGCGCTTCGTGGGGCCAGGGCGAGGGCAAGGCCGAGCAGTGGACCACCCTTGCGCAGGCCCGCGCCTTGGACGCGACGACGTTCGTGGTGGCAGTGGACCAGGCTGATCCTGAAAGCATTGGACGCAAGATCACCGGTACCGCGCCTTTGGGCGTCGGGCATTCGGTGGTGGTTGATCCGCTAGGACGCATTATTGCCCGGGCCGGTGCAGAACCCGAGCTGCTGGTAGTCGATCTGGATCTCAGTCAGGTCCAGGCCGCTCGCAAGCAGCTACCGGTGCTGGCCAACGCGGTCGACCTGTAGCCAGGCGGTTGGCTCAGCAATTGAGGCTTACCAGCCAGCCCATCGCTGGCGCCGGCGGCGAGGATGGGATCCCGGATATTACTGCGCGCTTCCAGCAGGACCCTTGAGGGGATGTGCTCGCCCAATCCGAGTTTCCGCCCGTGCGCTTTTCGATGCCATGGCCCACCGCTAAGTGCGAGAAGCCCGCGAGGCTACCGCCCGCCCGCTGCGCGATAGCAGGGATATTCCGCTGGATCTAGTCGCGAATTCAGCGAAAGCGCGGCAGAAGCGTAGCGGTGTTGCGGTCGCCAGATGAATGGCCAGCACTACTGGCAGCTCGCCTGCCGGCATGCTAGCCGTGGCCCGGACGCTGCCTTGGCGGTGACGAGGATGCACACTGATCCTCCAATGATGCTTTGGGTTCACGAACCGCCATCCCCAAGATGCTTCTGATCGGTGAATAGTCGTTGGAATATGGCTCTTCCCCCGCCTTGCGCCTTCCACTAGTCTGATTAGGATCCACCATGATTTTTTCCTGCCATCGGAGCCTTCAGTGCCACTAGCCTTACCCGAATCCACGCTGCCCCATCCCTCCTCGGCTCCTGCGCTGAATTGGGGCATCCTCGGGCCGGGGTGGATCGCCTCGCAGTTTGCCGCATCGCTGAACGACTTGACCGCCAGCCGGCTCGCAGCAGTCGGCTCGCGCACCTTGGCCCGCTCCGAGCAGTTCGCACGCACCTACGGAGACGCCGGAACCCGGGCCTTCGGCTCCTATGCCGAGGTGCTCGGGGACCCTGGGGTGGACGTCGTCTACATCGCCGTCCCGCACAGCGGCCACGCAGAACTTGCGCTCGAGGCGATCGCCGCGGGCAAGCATGTCCTGGTGGAGAAGCCAATGAGCCTGGACGCCGGGCAAACTTCCCGGATCATCGAGGCGGCCAAGGCTGCCGGAGTTTTCGCCATGGAAGCCATGTGGTCACGATTCCTGCCCATCGGCAATGTGGTTTCACAGGTCGTCAAGTCCGGAATCCTGGGGCAGATCATCACCGTTCAGGCTGATTTCGGCGCCAAGTTCGAGGTCGACTACGACTCGCGCATCTACGACCCGGCGCTCGGCGGCGGGGCCCTGCTGGATGTCGGCGTCTACCCTATTGCCTTCAGCGCCATGGTCTCCCCTGCCAAGCAGCTCCTGCACGCTTCGGGACGCACGGCCAAGACCGGGGTTGACGCTACCTTCACCGCGGTACTCTCCAATGAAGACGGTTCCACGGCAACGGTCTTCAGCAGCATCGAAACCGATTCGCCGCAGGGCGCATGGATTGCCGGCACGCAGGGCACCTTGGAACTCCAGCGCCCGATTTGCTGCGGTTCCGGGCTGGTGCTGCGCAGTGCCGACGGCAAGATCGCCGACAGCCGCGAGTTCACGGAAACCTCGCCTACTGCCGGTTTGGGCTGGGAAGCGGCCCACGTGGCCCAGTGCATTGCCCTGGGCCTGGCCGAATCCCCGGTCATGCCGCTGGCTGAATCGCTGGCGATTGCGCAGACCATGGATCAGATCGCGGCCACGCTGCGCACCAGCTAGTTTCCCAGGCCGCTGCGCTTCAGCTTGGCGCAATCAGCCGCGCTGGGCCGAAGCCTTCCAGGCGCTGTGGACCATCTGCTGCAGGCTATGGCGCATCTGCCAATCAAGGTCGCGGGCGGCCAGCTTCCCGTCGGCGACAATGCGCGCCGGGTCGCCCGGGCGGCGCGCTTCTTCCACCGCGGTGAAACCGATGCCGGTGGCCTTCGCTACCGCATCCATGATCTGGCGCACCGAGACGCCATCGCCGGAGCCCAAATTGTAGACCGGCTCCAATACCTCGCCGGCTTCCAGTTTCCTGGCCGCCTCCACGTGCGCCAGCGCCAGGTCGGCGACGTGCACGTAGTCGCGCACGCAGGTGCCGTCCTCGGTGTCGTAGTCGGTGCCGAAGATCTTCGGCGTCTTTCCGGCATTCAGCGCCTGGAAGACCAGCGGGAACAGGTTGTGCGGGCTGGCATCGTAGAGTTCTTCGCTGCCCGAGCCGACCACGTTGAAGTAGCGCAGCGAGGTGTGCTTCAGCCCGGTAGCCACCGCCTGGTCGCGGATCAGCCATTCCCCCACGAGCTTGCTCTGTCCGTACGGGGATTCGGGGAAGGTGCCGGTGGATTCGGTCACCACATCTTCGTCCGGGGTGCCGTAGACGGCTGCCGAGGAGGAGAAGACCATGTTGTGCACGCGGGAGGACGCCATGGCTTCGAGCAGGTGCGCGGTGCCGGTGACATTCTGCTCGAAGGCCAGCAGCGGGTGCTTCACCGATTCGCCGGCATACTTGTAGCCGGCCAAGTGGATGACCCCGGTGACCTCGTGGCGCTTCATGATTTCCACGAGCTTTTCGGTCTGCAGGATGTTCAGCTGGTAGAACGGCACCTGTTCGGGAACGAAGCCGTGCACCCCGCTGGACATCGAGTCCACGACGACCGGCTCAAGGCCTGCCGCGGACAGCGAACGCACCACGTGGGATCCGATATATCCGGCTCCGCCGGTCACTAGCCAACTCATGCCCGGCCTGCTCCTTCGTCTGCAATTACGGTGAAAATGGCCGGCTCGACATAGCCGGCCTGGTCAAAGGCTTCGCGGACGGCCTGGCTGACCGGTTCGATCTGCTCGCGCTTGACCAAGGCAATGGCGCTGCCGCCAAAACCGCCACCGGTCATCCGGGCTCCGATCGCCCCGGCCGCCATGGCCGCTTCCACGGCGGCGTCCAGTTCCTCGCTGGAAATCTCGTAGTCGTCGCGCATGGATTCGTGCGACTGGCAAAGCAGCTTGCCCACCGCGGGCAGGTCGCCTTCGCGCAGCGCGCGGACAGTATCCAGGACGCGGCGGTTCTCGGTCACGATGTGCTTGGCGAGGCGCTTGGCTACCGGGTCCCCAATGGCCTCCAGCTCTTCGATGCTGTGCACCTCGCGCAGCGATGCTACCTCCAGCACCGCGGCGGCCTGCTCGCAGCTGGTGCGACGGGCGGCGTAGCCGCCATCCACGTGCGAATGCTCTACGCGGGTGTCCATGACCAGGACCACCGCGTCATGCTGCGCCAGCGGCAGCGGCACGGATTGGGATTCCATGGATCGGCAATCCAGGAACAGCGCATGCTGGGCATGGGACATCAGCGAGGCGCTCTGGTCCATGATCCCGGTCGGAGCACCCACGAATTCGTTCTCGGCACGCTGGGTCAGCTGGGCCATCTGCACCTTGGACAGGCCCAGGCCGTAGAGATCGTCCAGCGCCACGATGGTCGCCACTTCCAGGGCATGCGAAGAGGACAAGCCCGAGCCCACCGGGACATCGGAGTCCACCATCAGCTCCAGCCCGCCAATCTGCACGCCATCGAGCTGGCTCAGCGCCCACAGCACGGCGGCCGGGTAGGCGGCCCAGCCGGGCACCGCGCGGGGCACCAGCTCATCGAGGGTAATGGAGGTGACCGGCGGTTCGCCGCCCACCCCGTAGGTGGAGGCGAAATCCAGCACCTGGCTGCCCGGCTCCAGCTGCGACTTGCGGCGCACGGCCACCAGCGCGTTCTTGTCGATGGCGAAGGGCAGCACATAGCCCATGTTGTAGTCGGTGTGCTCGCCGATCAGGTTCACCCGTCCCGGGGCCCGCCAGATGCCTTCCGGGTGGTGGCCGTAGGCCTTGGTGAACTTCTCGCGCAGGGCGTTGACGCGCACCGCGGTTTCCTTCGTTCCGCTGCGGCTCATGGCATGACCTCGCGCAGCCGTGCAGCAGTCTGCTCGGCCGGGACGTCGTTGATGAAAGCGCCCATGGCAGCTTCCGATCCGGCCAGGAACTTCAATTTGTCAGCGGCCCGGCGCGGGCTGGTCAGCTGCAGGTGCAGCCGTGAGGCCTTGCGGGCCACGGGCTCCAGCGGAGCCTGGTGCCAGGCGGCGATGTACGGGGTGGGCATCGGGTACAGCGCGTCGAATCCGCGCAGCAGGTCCCGGTACATCACGGCCAGCTCGGCTTTTTCGTCCGCATTGAGCGCGGCGAAGTCCGGCACGTGGCGGTGCGGCACCAGGTGCGCTTCCAGCGGCCAGCGGGCCGCGTAGGGCACGAACACGGAGAAGTGCTCGCCCTCGGCGACCATGCGCGTGCCCTCCTTGCGCTCGAAGTCCAGGATGTCGCCCATCAGGGTGCGCCCGGTCTTCTCCAGGTGCGCGATGCCCTGGCCGGCCATCTTGGCGGCGGTTGGCGCCAGGTACGGGTAGGCGTAGATCTGCCCATGCGGGTGGTGCAGGGTCACGCCGATATCCTGGCCGCGGTTCTCGAACACGAACACCTGCGCAATGCCCTCCATGGCGGACAGGGCGGCGGTGCGCTGCGCCCAGGCCTCGATGACGGTGCGCGCCCGGGCATCATCCAGCGATGCGAAGGAACCGGTGTGCTCGGGGGTGAACACCACGACCTCGCAGCGCCCGTAGGCCGGGGCCGGCTGCTGCACCGGTGCGGCCGCTGGAATCCGGCCCAGTGCCGGGCCCAGGGACGGGAAGCGGTTCTCGAAAACCACCACGTTGAAGTCCTCGGCAGGGATTTCGCTCTGCCGCCCGTGGACGCTGGGGCACAGCGGGCATTCTTCCTTGGGCGGGAGGTAGGTGCGCGACTGGCGGTGGGCCGCTACGGCCACCCAGTCCCCGGTCAGCCGGTCGTAGCGCAGTTCGCCAGGCTCCCCGCGCGGATCCAGCGGCCGGGTGTCGGCCACCGGTTCGGGCACGGCGGCATTGGCGTCGGCGAAGAAGATCGCCTCGCGGCCATCGGCCAGGTGATGGACCCGGTGGGTCGGTTCATGTGCTGCGGAGCCCTGCGGCATTGCAATCTCTCCAGTTGACTCGTGGTGGTTCCAAAGGTGGGTGGCGCCTGCGGTGCTAGCGCGGCTGGACCGGGCCGATCAGCCAGCTGGCTTCGTGGCTGGCGCCCGGTGCCAGGGCGATGACGTCCTGGCCGGAGTTGTAGCCGCCCGGCGGGCAGGTCATCGGCTCGATGGCCAGGCCGGTGCGGTCCAGGGCCGGATCATCGCGGTCGGCGGTGTGTATCTGGACCCACGGGCAGGCTTCGTCCCAGGTGATGTGCGATCCGACGCCCCCGGCCTCGGTGATCTCCGCGCGGAAAGAACCGTCCGCGCGGGCAGCCAGGCCAGTGTAGGCATGGTCGATGAAGAGATCCCCGATGGGCTTCGGGGTGCGGAAATCCAGCTCGGTGCCGGCGGCCTGAACCGTGTCGCGCGGCAGCAGGCGCGGGCCTTCGGTCAGCTGCACCTTGCCAGCTGGCAGGGTGAAGGTCCATTCATCCGCCTTCTTGCCCGGGGCGACCAGGTAGGCGTGCGAACCCCAGCCGAAGGGCGCGGTGCCCGTCCCGAGGTTGGTGGCGGCAGCGACGGTGCGCAGCCCGCCGGCCTCCAGCCGGTAGCCGATCACCAGCTGCACCTCGTACGGATAGCCGGCGCTCGGGGCGATGACGGTGCGCAGCTGGGCGAAGTCGGCACGGTGCTCGATGATCTCGAAGCCGGTATCGATCACCAGGCCGTGCAGGGCATGGCCGCGCTCCGGCTCGGTGACCGGCAGCTGCAGCTCTTGGCCTTCCCAGCTGTAGGCCCCGTCGATCACCCGGTTGGGCCACGGGGCCAGGATGGCGCCCGCGAAAACCGGGCGCGGCCCGTGCGGGTCGAAAGCGCGCACCAGCGGGCGGGAGCCGTACTGGAGCGAAACCAGGGTGGCGCCCACCGTGGCCACTTGCGCGGTGAAGCCATGGGCTTGCAGCGTCAGCACCGTTCCATTGGCGGTGTCCTTCAGGGGCAGTGCGAGGCGGTCCATGTCTTCATCCTTCTTGCTGGGCCATCAAAAACGTCGGGCACGCATGGGCCCTCCCGCAATCGCGTGCGGGTGGGCCCATGGCACCAGCGGCAGGCTAGTTGCCAGCGCCCGCGCGGCGCTTGTTGTAGATGTCGAAGGCGACTGCCAGAAGCAGCACAACGCCCTTGACGATCTGCTGGGTGGAGGCGCCCACGCCCATCAGCTGCATGCCGTTGGAGAGCACCGCCATCACCAGGCCGCCGACGATCGCGCCGGTCACCCGGCCCACGCCGCCGGTGGTCGAAGCGCCGCCGATGAAGCAGGCCGCAATGGCGTCCAGCTCGAACATGTTGCCGGCACCCGGCTGGGCGCCGTTGGAACGCGAGGAGAAGACCACGCCGGCCACGCCCGAAAGCAGGCCCATGTTGATGAAGATCCACATGTTGATCTTCTTCACGTTCACGCCCGAAAGCTTCGCGGCGGACAGGTTGCCGCCGATGGCGTAGACGTGGCGGCCGAAAACGGTCTTGGTGGTCAGCACGTGGTAGCCCAGGATCAGGGCAGCCAGGATGATCAGCACGATCGGCATGCCGCGGCTGGTGGCGATCTGCCAGAAGAACCAGAGGATGATGATGCCCGAGATGATGTTCTTGGCCAGGAACATGGCCATGGATTCAACGCTCTGGCCGTACTTGGCGCGTCCAGCGCGGTTGCGCCACTGCGAAACGAACAGTCCGGCCACGGCGATCACGCCGATGATCACGGTGAACAGGTCGAATCCGTTGCCGCCCAGCAGCCCGTTGAGGAAGCCGCCGGCGATCTGGCCGTATTCGCCGGGGAACGGCGAGAGCGACACGTTGCTCAGCACTTCGTAGGTCAGGCCGCGGAAGAGCAGCATGCCGGCCAGGGTCACGATGAACGCGGGAATGCCCACGTACGCCACCCAGAAGCCCTGCCACAGGCCGCACAGGGCGCCCACGGCGATGCCGGCGAGCATGCCGACCCACCAGGGCAGATCCCCCTTGATGACGATGACCGCGGAGACCGCACCGGTCAGCGCCACGAGGGAGCCGACCGACAGGTCGATGTGCCCGGCGACGATCACCAGGATCATGCCCAGGGCGAGGATCAGCACGTAGGAGTACTGCAAGATGATGTTGGTGATGTTGATCGGGCTGAGCAGCAGCCCGTTGGTCAGGATGGTGAACAGCACCACGATGAGCACGAAGGCAATGTAAATGCCCGAGGTGCGCAGGTTCTTGGTGAAGATATCCTTCAGCTCGCTTGTGATGGTCATCGGGTGCTTTCCTTCTCGATGGTCATGAGTTCCATGAGGCGTTCCTGGGTGGCTTCGCTGCTGGGCAGCTGGCCGGTCATTCGGCCGTAGGCCAGGGTGTAGATGCGGTCGCAGATGCCCAAGAGCTCTGGCAGTTCGGAGGAGATCACCAGCACGGCCTTGCCGGCAGCCGCCAGCTCGTTGATGATGGTGTAGATCTCGTATTTGGCGCCGACGTCGATGCCGCGGGTGGGCTCGTCGAGGATCAGCAGCTCGGGTGCGGTGTGCAGCCATTTGCCCAGCACGACCTTCTGCTGGTTGCCGCCCGAGAGGTTCCCGACCTTCGCCATCACGTTCGGGGTCTTGATGCGCATGGACTTGCGGTAGTGCTCGGCAATCTGGATCTCCTTGTTGCCGTCCACGAAGCCCTTGGAGGAGATCTTGTCCAGGCCGGCCGCGGTGGTGTTCACGCGGATGTCCTCGATCAGGTTCAGCCCGAACTTCTTGCGGTCCTCGGAAACGTAGGCGATGCCGGCCTTGATGGCCTTGCCCACGGTGGAGGTGTCCACCGGCTTGCCGTCCATCTTGACCGTGCCGGTGATGTTCCGGCCATAGCTGTGGCCGAAGATGCTCATCGCCAATTCGGTGCGCCCGGCGCCCATCAGTCCTGCAATGCCGACGATTTCGCCGGCGCGGACCTCCAGGTTGGCGCCTTCCACCACGGTGCGGTCCTGCTGGACCGGGTGCTGGACCGACCAGTCCTGGACCTCGAAGACCACGTCGCCGATCTGCGGTACGCGTTCCGGGTAGCGGGAGGACAGTTCGCGGCCCACCATGCCGCGGATGATGCGGTTCTGGTTGGACTCGGGATCGGCCATGTCCAGCGCCTCGATGGACTGGCCATCGCGGATGATGGTGGTGGTGTTGGCAATGTCCTCGATCTCGCCGAGCTTGTGCGAAATGATGATCGAGGTGATGCCCTGTTCACGCAGTCCGCGCAGCAGGTTCAGCAGGTGCTCGGAGTCGTCGTCATTCAGCGCGGCGGTCGGTTCGTCAAGGATCAGCAGCTTGACGTTCTTGCTCAGCGCCTTGGCGATTTCCACCAGCTGCTGCTTGCCCACGCCCAGCTGGCCTACCGGGGTGACCGGCAGTTCGTCCAGGCCCACGCGGGCCAGCAGGTCCGCGGCGCGGTGGTTGGTCTCGTTCCAGTCGATGAAGCCGCCGCGCGCGGTTTCGTTGCCGAGGAAGATGTTCTCGGCCACCGACAGGTACGGCACCAGCGCCAGCTCCTGGTGGATGATCACGATGCCCTGGGCTTCGGAGTCCTTGATGTTCGAGGCCTTGAGCTCTTCGCCTTCGAAAATGATCTGGCCCTCGTAGCTGCCGTGCGGGTAGACCCCGGAGAGCACCTTCATGAGGGTGGATTTTCCGGCGCCGTTCTCTCCGCAGATAGCGTGGATTTCGCCCTTGCTAACCGAAAGGTTGACGCCGTCCAGCGCCTTGACTCCGGGAAAAGTCTTGGTGATGTCCTGCATGTGCAGGATCGTGGTGTCCATAGTGCAGACGTCCTTGGTGTGTGCTGTGAGCGGTGCATCCGGTGGGCGGG
>NZ_JBLVOJ010000009.1:177251-193567 GCF_053543715.1 Glutamicibacter sp. AGC46 | reverse complement strand
CCCACCGGATTGCGGCCTGGGAGACTACTTGGTCTGGCCGGCCTTGACTTCCTCGGCCGTGTAGTACTCGGAGTCGACCAGCAGGGAGGTGATGTTGTCCTTGACGACGATGTCCGAATCCAGCAGGTAGGAAGGAACAACCTTCTTGCCGTTGTCGTAGGTTTCGGTGTCATTGGCTTCCGGCTCGCCGCCGCCTGCGTAGGACTTCACTGCCTCGACAGCCTGGGTAGCCAGCTTGCGGGTGTCCTTGAAGATGGTTGCGTACTGCACGCCATCGTCGATCAGCTTCACCGAAGCGATTTCTGCATCCTGGCCCGAGATGATCGGCAGGCCGGCCTCGATGGTCTTGCCGTAGCCGGCGTTGGACAGTGCGGTGATGATGCCGCGGGAGATGCCGTCGAATGGCGAGAGGATGCCGTCGATCTTGGTCTTGCCGCCCTGGTAGTGGGCGGTGATCAGGTCTTCCATGCGCGACTGGGCTTCTTCCTGGCTCCAGCGCAGGGTAGCTGCCTGCTCGATCTTGGTCTGCCCGGACTTGACCGTCAGGGTGCCGTCATCCAGGTAGGGCTTGAGGGTATCCATGGCGCCCTTCCAGAAGAAGTGCGCGTTGTTGTCGTCGATCGAACCGGCGAAGAGCTCGACGTTGAACTTGCCCTCCTTGCTGGTGCGCTTGCCTTCCTCATCGGCCAGGCCCATGCCGGTCAGCAGCGAGGTTGCCTGCTGGACGCCGACGTTGTAGTTGTCGAAGGTGACGTAGAAGTCGACGTTCTCGGTGCCGTTGATCAAGCGGTCGTAGGAGATGATCGGGATGTCCTGGTCCGCTGCGGCCTGCAGCTGGGTGGACAGCGCGGTGCCGTCGATGGAGGCGACTACCAGGATGTCGCTGCCCTTGGTGATCATCTGGTCGATCTGCTGCTGCTGGGTGGGGATGTCGTCATTCGCGAACTGCAGGTCGACTTCGAAGCCAGCGGCTTCCAGCTGGGACTTGACGGCTTCGCCGTCGGCAATCCAGCGCTCGGAAGTCTCGGTTGGCATTGCCACGCCCACCTGGATGTCTTCAGGTGCAGTCGACTCGCCTTCACCGGCTCCGCCGCCAGCGCCACCGCCACTGCACGCTGCCAATGCGCCGACCAGTGCCAGCGATCCCATGGTCGCCGCGGCCTTGCGGGTCCAATTATTCCATGCCATCTTTTCCTCCTTGAAAGGTTGCCATATCTGCGAGTGAGACTGGACTCACACTATGTTAGCGCTAACACAGTGATTTCAGCCACCCTCGATGTAAATAAATTAAGATTCCTTACTCATTGGTAATGCACGCCCCGCCACGGGGCGCGCATTACCTGGGCAAGGGTTGTTCGAACCGCTAGAAACCCTGCGCCAAGCGGTAGTAGCTCTGGTTCACGCGAATCTGCTGCGCGAAGTTCCGGCGGGTGGTTTCCTCATCGATAACCAGCAGCTCGGTGCCTGCGATTTCGGCGAAGATCTCGAAAGCCTCGATCCCCGCGGCCGTGGACATCACCGTGTGGTGCGCACCGCCGGCAGCCAGCCAGGACTCGGCGGAAACATTGAAGTCCGGCCGCGGGCTCCACACCGCGCGCGCCACCGGCAGGTTCGGCAGGTCCGCCGGCGGGGTGACTACATCCACCACATTGGCAGTCAGGCGGAAGCGCTCGCGCATATCGGCCATGGACACGACCACCGCACCTTCGGCAACGTCCGCGTTGAAGACCATGCGCACCGGATCCTCGCGGCCGCCGATGCCCAGCGGGTGGATTTCAACCCGCGGCTTGGAGGTGGTCAGCGACGGGCAGACCTCGAGCATGTGGGCGCCGAGGATCAGCTCCTTGCCGGGAGTCAGGTCGTAGGTGTAGTCCTCCATCAGCGAGGCGCCGCCCGGCAGGCCCTCGCCCATGACCTTGGCGGCACGCACCAGTACCGCGGTCTTCCAGTCGCCTTCGGCGCCGAAGCCGTAGCCCTTGCCCATCAGGCGCTGCACAGCCAGGCCCGGCAGCTGCTTGAGCCCGCCCAGGTCCTCGAAGTTGGTCGTGAACGCCATGGCGCCGGCCTTGGCCAGGAAGGCTTCCAGAGCAATTTCCTGGGATGCGGCATAGCGCAGCGACTCGTGGCGGGCACCGCCGGCGCGCAGTTCGGGCACGACGTCGTATTCGCGCTCGTACTCGGCGACCAGCGCATCGATGTCGGCCTCGGCCACGGCCTGGACCGCTTCGACCAGGTCGTTGACGGCCCAGGTGTTCACCGAGACGCCGAAGCGGATCTCCGCCTCGGTCTTGTCCCCCTCGGTCACCGCGACGTTGCGCATGTTGTCGCCGAAGCGGACCAGGTTCAGGTTTTGCACGGCGTTGAAGCCGGCAGCGCTGCGGATCCAGGTGCCCACGCGGCGGGATACGGCCGGGTTGGAGACATGGCCGACCACGGTGGTGCGGGCCGCGCCCAGGCGGGTGGCCAGGTAGGCGTACTCGCGGTCGCCGTGGGCGGCCTGGTTCAGGTTCATGAAGTCGAAGTCGATCGAATCCCAGGGCAGTTCGACATTGGCCTGGGTGTGGAGGTGCAGCAGCGGCTTCTGCAGGGCCTTCAGGCCGTTGATCCACATCTTGGCCGGGCTGAAGGTGTGCATCCAGGTGATGACGCCCAGCACTTTGTCATCCGAGTTTGCTTCCAGCATTGCGCGGCGGATCGATTCGGAGTCCTTCAGGACCGGCTTCCACACGATCCTTGCCGGAACGTCGGCGGACGCATCCAGGGCCTGCGCGACCTCGGTGGACTGCTGCGCCACCTGGCGCAGCGTCTCTTCGCCGTACAGGTCCTGGCTGCCGGTGAAGAACCAGATTTCTTGGGTGTTATATGCCTTGGCCATGATGTCCTTACTGTCCGTAGACGTTCTGGTAGCGCTCGTAGAGCGAGTCGATATGCTTCTGGTCGATCGCGACCGGGTTGCCTAGCTGGCGCGAGATGTGCACGGTTCGCGCCACTTCCTCGCACATCACCGCGGCTTTGACTGCGGCCTTGGCGTCCTTTCCGATAGTGAAAGGACCGTGGTTGCGCATCAGCACGGCCGGGCTGCGGGACTCGCTCAGCGTGGACACGATGCCGCGGCCAATCGAATCATCGCCAATGATGGCGAAGGGGCCTACCGGGATCGGGCCGCCGAATTCGTCGGCCATCATGGTCAGCACGCAGGGAATTTCCTCGCCGCGCGCCGCCCATGCGGTGGCGTAGGTGGAGTGGGTATGCACCACGCCGCCCACCTGCGGCATGTGCTCGTAGGTGTAGGCATGGGCCGCGGTGTCCGAGGACGGGGCGCGGGTGCCATCGAGCAGCTTGCCGTCCAAGGTGCAGACCACCATGGACTGCTCGGTCAGCTCGTCGTAGGCGACGCCCGATGGCTTAATCACGAACAGGTCCGCGGAGCCGTCGGCGATTTCCGGGTGGCGCACGCGCTGCGACACGTTGCCAGCAGTCCAGACCACCAGCTCATAGCGCGGCAATTCGGCGTGCAGGTCGGCAACAATCTGGCGGACCGTGGCCACCTCGTCCTGCATTGACTGCGGGTAATCCGCCAGGATTCGTGGTTGATTCATCGGTTTCTCTTTTCGTCCGAAACTGTGTGCGATGCCTAGATGGCGGTAATGGCGGTGCGCTGAATGGCCAGGCCGGCTTCATAGGTTTCCAGGTAGGCCTCGAAGCCGGCACGGTCATCGGCCTGCGGCTCCGCGAGGCTCAAAGCGGCACCGGCGAAGACTTCGGAATCCAGGAATTCAGGCAGGGACTGCTGCAGGCCATCGAGGACTCGGCGCCGGTACGCTGCCAGGACGGCGATGCCCCATGCACCTCCGTGTCCGGCGCTGTCCCCGACAAGGACGGGAGTGTTGATCGCAGCGGCCAGCAGCCGTTGGGCCACCCCGGCGGTGCGGAAGATGCCGCCATGGGCAAACATCTGCTTGACCTCGACGCCTTCGGCGGCCAGCACGCGCAGTCCGAGGCTCAGCGTGGCGAACATGGCGTACACCTGAACACGCACGAAGTTGGGCAGGTTCAGCGTGGAGTCCGGGGTGCGCAGGATGGCCGGACGGCCTTCGGCAAGACCCGCTACCGGTTCGCCGGAAAGATTGTTGTAGGCCAAGAGCCCCGCACCATCGGCAGCACCCTGAAGGGCCGAACGCAGCAGGGTTTCGAAGACCGCGTTGTCGTCGGCGTCGCTGCCCAGCGCCCGGGCGAACTGCCCGAAGACCTGGGCCCAGGCGGCAAATTCGCTGGCGCCGTTATTGCAGTGGACCATGGCTACCGGATGCCCATCGGGCGTGGTGACCACGTCGATTTCGTGGTGCACTTCCTTGAGCGGCGCGTCGAGGACCACCATCGCGAAAATGGAGGTTCCGGCGGAGATGTTGCCGGTGCGCTGGGCTACCGAATTGGTGGCCACCATGCCGGTTCCGGCATCACCTTCCGGTGGGCACAGCGGGCTGCCAGGCTGGAGCTGTCCGGTGGGATCCAGGAGCAAGGCCCCGGCTTCGCTTAGCGTGCCGGCATCTGCACCGGCAGGCACTGCCGCGGGCAGCATTGAGGAAAGCCCTGCGGTCGCGCCATGCTGGGCAGCCACCGCGTCAAAGGCGGAAAGCATCCGTGCATCGTAGCTGCCGGTGGCTGAATCGATGGGGAACATTCCCGCGGCATCGCCCACGCCAAGCACAAAATTTCCGGTGAGAAGCTCATGCACGAATCCGGCCAGCGTGTTCAGGCGGGAAACTTTCGACACGTGCTCTTCGCCGTTGAGCAGCGCTTGGAAGTAGTGCGCTACGGACCAGCGCTGCGGGATATTGAAGTCCAGTTCCTCGCTGAGCATCGCGGCCGCTTCAGCCGTGGAGGTGTTGCGCCAGGTGCGGAAGGGAACCAGCAGTTCCCGGTCGGCGTCGAAGGCGAGGTAGCCATGCATCATCGCGGAGATTCCAACGGCTCCTAGCTGCGTTGGGCGTACTCCGTGGCGCTCTTGGGCATCTGCCAGCACCTGGGCCATAGAGTCCTGCAGTCCGGCGACGATGGCTTCGCGGGAGTAGGTCCAATTCCTGTTTTCGTACTGGTTCTCCCAGGCGTGGCTGCCGCTGGCAAGCTGCTGGTGGCCGGGGCCGATCAGGCTGGCTTTGATATTCGTTGAACCGAACTCGATGCCCAGCACGGCTTCGCCGTTGCTGATGATCTCGCGGGCGGTTGGCCCGTTGAGCTGTGTTGCCATGAAATCTCCGTTCGCACAGCTCGGTGAGCAGCGCCATAGCCATCGTTTCCTGCTCCACTCGCGAAAAATGCGCTGGCAGAACAAAACCTCGATCCAATGTTAGCGCTAACAATTTGTGATCCGCAATACCGGATCCCGGACTCGGGGAATGTAGCGCTTGGCTAGCGGGCGTTGGGCGGTGCGGTACTCGCCCGGATTACCAGCGTTGGCGCAATCACTTTCGGGACCCTGTCAGCCGTGGCGCCTTCCAGCAATTCCATCAGCGCAGCATGGCCGACATCGCGGAAAGGCTGGCGAACCGTGGTCAGCGAAGGGATCAGGAAATTGGAGATTTGCAGGTCGTCGAAACCGATAACCGAAACGTCATTGGGCACTTCCAGCCCGGCTTCCCAGAAAGCACGCAGAACACCGGTGGCAAGGTAATCATTCGCTGCGAATACTGCCGTAACTTCGCCGGCGCGTATCGGGTCAACCAGACGCTGGCCTGCCTCATAGCCGCTCTGGGCCTGCCAGGATTCAGCTGGCACCTCAACAATCGGGGCCTTGGCTTCCAGCATTTTTTCCCGCCAGCCGATCTGCCGTTCGGTGGCGTCGAACCAGCCGGTCGGCCCGGACACGTGGACGATCTTGCGGTGCCCCAGGGCCAGAAGATGGCCAGTGGCCAAGCGCGCGCCTTCACGCTGGTCGATGTACACGTAATGCGCCGGATCCGCGTCGGGAACCTCGGTGCGAGCGGCCACGACCACCACTGGAATCGTCAGGGCAGCATCATCCAGGGCATCGATCACCTTTTCGAAGGGCGCAACCATCACCACGCCATCAACGCCCTGGTCCACCAGGTGGCTGAGGGCTTCGCTCGCGCTGTGCGCGTCATAGCGATCCAGTGCGGTAACGGTCACGAAATATCCCTGCGCACGGGCAGCGGCCTCGATGGCCAGCACGGTGGATTGCGGTCCGAAGAATTCGCTGCCGATGGTCAGAATGCCGATAGTGCTCGAGTGCGATGTGGCCAGTGCCCGCGCGGCTCGGTTGCGGCGATAACCCAGCTGCCGGATGGCATCCAGCACCTGGTCGCGGGTTCCCGCCCTGACGTTTGGATGGTCGTTGAGCACGCGGGAAACCGTCTGATGAGACACCCCAGCCAAGGCCGCCACATCCGCCATCGACGGGGGCCGGTTTCCTGGGCGCCCTTCACCGGGCTGAGCAATGTTCACAACGGTCATTATTGCAAACACCTTCGAAACAGCCACTGTCGCGGGCGAATATCCAGTCAATCAGCGAGCCGGATTACTGCATTCCCTTGAAGGTATATAACGCACTTTCGCCTTGAACCATTGAAAAACCGGTGATGAACAGACGTATCCTGCACTCGCAGACCAGCCTAGAGGCGGCTCGGAAAAAACTCATGGAGAATATGCCCGGGCGTATTACTTTCCGGGGAGCAGTGGGCATATGATCTTGGAAGCACCTTTGTACTGACAACTGTACATTTCGTTTCCACGCATGCATTCCACACGCCAAGGAGGACCAATGGCAAAACTGTCCATGAATGTCACAACAAGTTTCTACGGGAATGTTGCCACCGACATTGCAACGGCACGGTCGGCCGGATTCGGCGGCATCGAGCTGCAAAGCCCGAAACTCTATCGCTATCTTGATGCCGGCTTTTCTGTGCACACGCTTCCAGAAATGCTCACGGGCCTTGAAGTGACAGGAATCGGCGCAGTCCTTGACCTTGAACGCCAAGGCACCGCACGGGATGACATGCTCCGGGAAGTCAGGCGGATGGCCGAAATCGCCACAGTGGTCGGCGCACCGATCCTGCAAATGTGCACCGGGCCAGTGGACTGGAATGTGGTCAAGGATTTCAAGTCCGGAAAACTCGCAGCATCTGATGATCGCTACCGCGGGACACTCGGCCTCTCGGAACCGGAGGCCATGGCCATTGCCGCCGATAATGTATCTGCTGCCGCCGGGATCGCCGCAGAGCACGGGCTGGAGATCTACTTGGAACCGCTGGCTTGGTCGAATATCAATCGGTGTCGACAAGCCCTGGAAATTATTGAGCGTTGCGGTCGCGAGAACGTCGGCATCGCCTTGGACACCTGGCATTTCTGGACCGTCGGGGACACCTTGGAAGAAGTGGCCGCGTTGCCCAAGGAACTGATCAAGGCGGCCCATATTTCCGACGGGTTGGATCTGGATCGGCGCCATGAGGTTCCGGCCCAGGACGTGCACCGCAATGTCGTCATCGGCGGTGGCGCCATCCCATTGCAGCAGTGGGTGGACGCGATCAAGTCCACCGGCTATGACGGCTGGTGGGTTTCCGAGATGTTCTCTGACCGCGCCAATGAGCACGACTTCCACAAGGTTGCCAGCACCATGCGCAATCTTCTGGACATCATGGTCTCCTGACTTCAACCAACTTCACGAGGTGCCTTCAATGCAAAGATTCGCCCTGATCGGCGCCGGCTTCATCGGCTCGGTGCATGCACACAACTTGGCCGCACACCCGGAGATCGACTTTAAACTGGTCTACGACATTGACCCTCAGCGAGCTGCTGCTCTGGCCTCGCGACATGGCGCCAAGGCAGCAGCAACGCTCGACCAGATTTTCGGCAATGACGGCCTGGACGCAGTGTTCATCGCGTCATCAACGGATTCCCACGCCCAGAACCTCCGCCTTGCAGCCGATGCGCGCCTGGCGGCTCTCGTCGAAAAGCCAATCGACCTCGACTTGGAAACGGCAAAGGCGACGGTAGCCTACGTTGAACGTTCAGGAATCAAGGCCATGGTCAATTTCAACCGGCGCTTCGATCGCGCTCACGCAGAGCTCAAGGAGCTCGTGCACTCCGGGCGAATCGGCGATCTGGCTTTGCTCCAGTTGACTTCGCGTGGCCCAGCATTGCCACCACTGGATTACCTGAAAAATTCTGGCGGCCAGTTCCGCGATCAGGCCGTGCACTTCTATGATTTGGCACGCTGGATATCAGGCCAGGATCCCCTGCAGGTGCACGCCTTCGGCTCGGCCCTGTCCGCCCCGGAGATTGCGGAATTTGGCGATGTGGACACTTCGATCAGTTCGCTGCAGTTCCCTAGTGGAGCGATGGCCCAAATAGATTGTGTGCGCCATACGAATTACGGCTATGACGAACGCATCGAAGCGCTGGGGTCTGAAGCCATGGCCGCATCTGAACGGCAACCCTCGGGGCACGTCAGCCTGTTCCAGGGGCAGCACGCGCAATCCCACGGGCTGCACGGCAACTGGTTCGACAGGGTCCAGCCAACCTATGCCGCCAGCTTGGGAGCCTTCGTTCAGGCACTGGACGAAGACCGGGAAGTACCTGTCACGTTGCGTGAGGGGCTCAAATCCCAGGCCATCGCCCAGGCCGCGGTGCGTTCCATCGCTACTGGCCATAGTGAAATGATTGACTACTCGCTCTAAGCACTGGGACAGCTAAGGCCTGGGCTTCTTCACCATCGCGAAGAAGCCCAGGCTTTAGCTGCGGTTGGGTCAGGCTGTTGCTTGAGAGTTCGCGCCCGCCTCTGCCTCTGCCAGCTCTTCATCATGTCCACCAAGCTGTTCAAGCTCATGAGCCAGTTCAGCGAGTTCAGCGCCACCGGCCATCTGGGCGGTCAGCTCTTCGACGGTGATTTCCGACTTCGAGTAGTACCCGATTGAGCGGCCGCGTTTCAGCAACAGGAACGAGTCCCCTACCGGATACGCGTGATGCGGGTTGTGCGTAATGAAGATGACACCCAACCCGCGGTCGCGCGCCTGGAGGATGTAGCGCAGCACCACGCCGGACTGTTTGACGCCCAAGGCGGCGGTGGGCTCATCGAGGATCAGGACCTTGGCTCCGAAATATACCGCGCGAGCGATGGCTACGCATTGGCGTTCACCGCCGGACAGCTGGCCGATCGGCTGCTCGACGTCACGCAGATCAATGCCCATGTCGGAGAGCTCCTGCTTGGTGATGTCCTTCATTTTCTGCACATCAAGCTTCTTGAACGGCCCAACCCCGGTGGTCAGTTCCGAGCCGAGGAAGAAGTTGCGCCAGATCGGCATCAAAGGAACGACCGCCAGGTCCTGGTACACCGCGGCGATGCCGGCATCCAGTGCGACGCGGGGACTCTTGAGCTTGATGGCCGAGCCATGCAAACTGAACTCTCCTTCATCGTGCTGGTGCAAGCCGGCGATGATCTTGATCAGCGTGGACTTGCCGGCGCCGTTATCCCCGAGAACGCAGGTGACCTTGCCCGGATCCACCACCATGTCAACACCGCGCAGGGCGATGATGCTTCCGTAGTGCTTGCCAACTCCCTTGAGGGTCAGCAGGTTGTCGCTGATCTTGGGCTCGAGCTTCTCGAGCAGGTCTTCGGTCTTCTTATTCTTGCGAGTCTTCATGATTTTTGTCCTTGGCTTCCTACTTGCTGGATTCCGCACGCTTTTTCACCACGATGTTGACCACCGTAGCCAAGAGCAGCATCAGGCCAAGGAAGAACTTGAACCAGTCCGGATTCCATTCCGCGTACACGATGCCCTTGTTCGCCATGCCGAAAATGAACGCCCCGATAGCGCCGCCAATGGCTGAACCGTAACCGCCGGTGAGCAGGCAGCCGCCGATGACCGCGGCAATGATGTAGAGGAATTCATTGCCGATGCCTTCGCCGGACTGCACCGAGTCAAAGGCGAAGAGGTTGTGCATGCCCAGCACCCAGCCGCAGAATCCAACGGCCATGAAGAGTCCGATCTTGGTGCGGACCACTGGAACGCCGACGGCGCGAGCGGCCTTCTCATCCCCGCCTACGGCGAAGATCCAGTTCCCGATCTTGGTTCGGAGCAAGATCCAGGAAGCGATGATCACCATGGCGATCCAGATGAACACGGTGATCTTGACGTCGATCCCGGCGATATTGACTGAAGAGGCAAAGACCGCCTTTGCGCTCTGGAATCCTTCAATATCCGCAATAGATGGAGAGGACACCGAGCCGCCAATGGCTCGCGTCAGGCCCAGATTCAGGCCGGTGAGCATCAAGAAACTGGCCAGCGTCACGATGAAGGATGGCAGCTTGGTCTTGATCAGGATGATTCCGTTGATGAAACCGATCAGCAGCGAGACGACCAGGGCCAAGGCAATGCCGACCCAGACGTTGAGACCGAAGTACCAGGAGATCATCGATGCACTGAGCGCCGAAGAAATGACGGCCACACCGGTGGATAGGTCGAACTCGCCACCGATCATCAGCAGTGACACGCCAACGGCCATGATGCCGATGGTCGAAGCCCCATAGAGGACGGTGGCCAAGGATGCGGGAGCCAGGAAGACCGGAGCGACGGCGGCGAAGAATACGAAGAGGGCGATGGCGCCCACGAGAGCACCGATCTCCGGACGGCCCAGAAGGATAGACAATGCGCTTTTCTTGCCGACGCGCTCGTCCAGAGCCGGAGATTTTCTCTTTTGAGAGGGTGAAGCTGTTATAGATGACATGGGATTTCCTCCGTGTCCAGGCTGCGCGCCGGATCGCCGCTACCGGCAGATCAGGCGCGCGCCGAGGGGATGTGGCTAGCGGACGCCTTCTTGGGCGAAACTGGTAATTTGCTCAGCGACGGCTTTGTCTACAACAGCCGGGCCGGTCAACGTCGCTTGTCCACCGCCGATGGTGAAGCCGCCACGGTTGTTCTGCCACAGCGCATCAACTGCCATGTAGCCCTGCAACCAAGGCTGCTGGTCAACGGTGAACATCACATTGCCCTTGGTGATTTCTTCAACCAACTGCGAGTTCATGTCGAAGGAAGCTACCTCGACCTCGGACTTCGCCGTGGCTTTAGCCTTGAGCAGTGTCATCGTGATGGGTGCGCCCAGGCCGATGATCGCGTCGGCTTGCTTATCGGCTTGGAGCTTTGCGGTTGCCGTTGATTCAACCTGGGTCATGTCAGTGCCCTGCACGTAGAGTATTTCGGTGTCTGGGACGATTTTCTTCACGCCGGCACAACGTGCTTCAAGCCCAACGTGCCCCTGTTCCTGGATGACGCATATCGGCTTCTTGATTCCCGCCTCCTTCAGCTTTTAGCCAGCGGCCTGGCCTGCAAGCTGCTCATTGGAACCGAAGTGGGCAAATGCTCCGAGATCCTTGAATCGGGCTTCACCGGCATTCAAGCTGACAATGGGGATCCCGGCATCGGCAGCCTTGCCTAGCGCTCCAGCCATGGCGTCGGGCTTGGCCAGGGTCACGGCGATGCCGTCGACGCCCTGGTCAATAGCCTGCTCGATCAGCTGGGACTGGCGTCCGCCATCAGGATCACTCAGATACTGGAGTTCTACGTTGTCCTTGGCCGAAGCTTCTTCAGCGCCCTTTCTAAGAATGTCCCAGAAGGTATCTCCTGGAGCCGCGTGGGTGATGACCGCGATTTTGATGCGGTCAGTAGCCGCCACCGCACCGCCACCGGCATTGCTTTCCGGTTCCGGTGCACGCCCGCCAGTGGACGAGCAAGCCGCCAGCCCCAATGCTGGAATGATGGCGAGCGTGATTGCGAGTTTGCGCCAAATTGGCTTTCCCATATTCGTTTCCCCTTCAGGAATCCCCGGCGCACCCCGATTGTCCCCTGGGGCGGGCCGCCTTAACAAGATGTTCCGTGACTTGAATCACAAGATGCCTAAAGTGTGCGTGACGAAAAGCGATCCGTCAAGACTTTGTTAAGACATAAGGATGTGAAGACGAGTAATTTGCCGACCTTGACAAGCACGGCGAAACGCCGCTTTCACAGGGTTCAACGGTGCAGCTGCGACGAGGAGCGCACGATAAGCCGCGGTGGAATCATCAACTGACGTGCAAATTTTCCTTGCGGATTCCGCATCAATTGGAGCAGCAGCCGCACGCTGCTGCGACCGAGATCTTCCGAATCCGAGCCGATGCTGGTCAGCGAAATTCTTCCCAGCGACGATAGGGAAATATTGTCGTAGCCAGTCACCGCCGCAGACACGCCAGCCTCATCCAGAGCCTGCAGCGCCCCAATGGCGGAAAGATCATTGAAACAAGCCAGCGATTCAGGCCGTGCCCCCGAGGCCAGCAACCGCGCTACGGCTTCATGCCCGGCCTGAATCGTTGGCCCGGCTTCCACCACCTGTACATGCTGGCGCAAGCCATGGCGCAGCATCGCCCGATGATAGGCAGCTTCGCGCGTCGCAGAAACCGGACCAGCGCCACCGGCTATATGGGTAATCCGCGCATTTCCGCAATCGACCAAGTGGTCAATCACCAAACCGAAGCCCTGCTCATCATTAACCGAAACCGCGCCAGTGCCTGATTGGGCCTGGCGCCCGCCGCCAACAAATACAGCGGGAGTCTCACCCAAGGCGGCTTCGAAGCTGACGGCGTCATCGGCTGATCCGACGACGAGAATTCCGCTGACCCGCAAATCGCGCAAGGTCTGCAGTTCCGCGGGCCCAACGCCCTGCCCGTCGTGGATCGCGGCCGCACTGAACAGCACGTCAAGCCCTGCTGCTTGCAACTGTTCGCGAACCACTTCCGCGACGCTCAGAACCCAGGGATTATGCAGTTCCCCCAGGACGACGCCAATGGCATGCCGGTTCTCGGCCGAAAGCGAGCGCGCTGCCAGGTTGGGCTGATAGCCCAACTCGCGGATGGAGTCCTCGACCAGCGAACGCCGCATCGAACTGACCTTGCTAGGATCCGAGAGCACCAGGGAGACCAAGGATTTTGAGACCCCGGCATGCTTGGCGACGTCCCGGATCGTGGGGCGGCGGCGCGACGAGTCAGGCATGGCGGTCAGTATTGCACACTCGCAGCGCGCACCGGCTCATCCAGCGCCTGCCACGTGCCGCTTGCGGCAGATGCTTCGGCCGCTTCGACCACTGCGGCTGCCGCCACCGCATCGGCGATGGTGGAGTTCGTTTTCTCTCCACCGGCGACAGCCAGCAGGAACTTCTTGGCCTCGATGGTCTTGAGGTCGTCAAAGCCCATCGCGTTCCCTGGGCCTGGCTGGAACCGGGAGTATTCGCCATGCTTTGGCGAGCCGATCACCGTCGTGAATCCCTGCTCTTCATTGTCTCGACCGAGCACGACTTCCAGTTCATTCATGCGTTCAAAATCCCACTTGACCGAACCTTCCATGCCGTAGATTTCCAGTCGGTAACCGCACTGCGGTCCCACAGCCACCCGGGATGCCTCGATAGTTCCGATCGCGCGGTCCGCCACGCCTTCTGGGCTGAAACGCACCAACGCTGCGGCGTAGTCCTCATTCTCGACTTCACCTTGGTCACCGCCTTCGATCAGGTCGAAGTGCGTGCCCTGGCCCATGGATAGTTTCGGCCGGGACGGAATCATGACATTGGTGGATGCGGAAATACCCTGGATGGGGCCGACAACATGGCTGCATAGATCAGCTGCATGGCTGAACAGGTCAGCGAGCACCCCGCTGCCGGCCAGCTCCCGGTTGAAGCGCCACGACAGAGCGGCCCGGGGGTCTGCCGCATATCCGGCAAGGAAGCTGGCGCGGACATTCGTGATGGATCCCAGCCGGCCTTCTTGCACCAGCTGGCGGGCGCGTGCGATAGCTGGCGCATGCCGGTAGTTGAACCCGACCGAGGTGACCACGCCATTGCGGATGGCGGCTTGCTCGATAGCCTGCGTTTCGGCCAGGCTTCGGCCGGCGGGCTTTTCGATCCAGAAGTGCTTGCCGGCCTCTGCTGCGGCGATCGCCATGTCGGCGTGCAGGAAATTCGGAGCGCAAATCGAGACGACATCCACCTCGGGATCGGCTAGCACCTGGTGGTAGTCCAGTGTTCCGCGCTCGAAGCCCAGTGTCGAGATCGCGAAGTCGACTCGCGACTGTTCGGTGTCCGCGGCTATGACCAGTCTTGGCTTGATGCCCAGCTCTGGATAAGCATAGGGCACCGAACTGTAGGCGCGAGCGTGCAGCTTGCCCATCCAACCCACCGAGATCAGCCCCACGCCGATGCTGCGCTGTTCATTCATGATTTTCTCCTGCCTGCGGCGTTTAACGCCGTGATTCCCTGTGGCCGCCGTGGCTCGCCTCAGGTCTTGGACCGTTCCAAAAAACCATATGTGCCACTAGAATCCTCGGGCAATGGAATCTGCCGAATTTTTTATCAGGACAATTGGACAATCCAACCTGTTGTCCAATCCCCCTTGTCGGACCGCATGTCTGACTCAAACCCCGCAGTTGGCAACGCCGCTGGGGATCACCAACTAGCGTGGAGAATGCTTTGGAACGAATGGAGTTCCAGCCAAAGGATGCCCAAATCGTGAACTTTCATATATAGTTTGTCCTGTCAAAGCGACATATCATGACAAAGTCGTCGGCAAGGAGCAACTGTGAGCACACCACTGAGCATCAAGATCGACCGATCTTCGCCCATTCCCCTCTACCACCAGGTAGCGCAAGGCATCGAAGGCGCGATCCGCGACGGTTCGCTGGCCTCGGGCACTCGACTGGAAAATGAAATCGAGCTGGCCCAGCGGCTGCGGCTTTCACGGCCCACCATTCGCAAGGCCATGGATGACCTAGTCCAGTCCGGCCTGCTGGTGCGCAAGCGCGGTGTGGGAACGCAGGTTGTTTCCAGCCAGATCCGCCGGCATCTTGAGCTGTCCAGCCTGAATGACGACCTTGAGCGCGCCGGGAAGAAGCCTTCTACCACCCTGCTCAGCTTCGAGCACATTCCCGCTCCGCCGGAGATCCAGGATCTTCTTTCGCTGCCCAAGGACGTCTCTGTCTACCACTTCACCCGGCTGCGTTCTGCCGGAGGCAGCCCGCTGGCCCTCATGGAGAACTGGGTTCGCGACGACATTGTCGAGCTGGACGAAAAGTCCTTGCAGGCCCATGGCCTCTACGAGCTCCTGCGCGAAGCAGGGGTGAACTTCCGCCTGGCCCAGCAGCGCATCGGGGCCACGACCGCAGATGAAGCCCAGGCCAAGACCTTGGACGCAGCGGCCGGTTCGGCCCTGGTGACCATGCAGCGCACCGCGGTGGATGACACTGGGCGCAACGTGGAAACCGGCTCCCATGTTTATCGAGCAGACGCCTACAGTTTTGAAATGACCTTGGTGCAACGCTAGGCACCTGTCCCCCGCCGTCGAAAGGATCGACTGATGACCGATTGGATTTACCCTGCAGGTTCGGCCGCTAACCGAGAATGGAGCATCTCGCTCGGTGCCCATGACTCAGCCGTTTCCATAGACGGCTGGGCACACACCGGACTCAAGGTAGCTGAGCTGGCCCCTGGCCAAACAGTTGAACTGGAGGCCTGCAGCGAAGAACGGATCGTGGTCCCGCTCAGCGGCGAATCATTCACTGTCGCCATGGCAGGAACCGAACATGTTCTCAAGGGTCGCGAATCAGTCTTTGCTGGACCTGCTGATGTCCTCTACACCGGCATCAACACGGCGCTGTCCATCAGCTCCGCCAAAGGGGGCCGGGTCGCCGTCGCGCTGGCCCCGGCCAAGCAGTCCTACCCGACCCGGCTGATCAGGGCAGAAGAGACCCCTGTGGAGCTGCGCGGCGCAGGAAACTGCTCCCGCCAGGTCCACAACTTCGGCACCCCGGCCGCCCTGGAAGCGGACCGATTCATCGTCTGCGAAGTCATCACTCCGGCGGGCAACTGGTCTTCCTACCCTCCGCATAAGCATGATCAGGAGAAGGAAGGCGAAACCAGCCTCGAGGAAATCTACTACTTCGAGACGCAGCTAGCCCAGGGCATGCCCGCCGAGGCGGCAAGCGATCCCATCGGCTACGCGCGCGTTTATGCTTCGGATGAACGCCCCATCGATGTAAATGCCGAGGTCCGCACCGGGGACGTTGTCCTGGTCCCCTACGGCTGGCATGGTCCGGCCATGGCCGGGCCGGGATACGACCTCTACTACCTGAACGTCATGGCCGGCCCGGGGCGGGTGCGCGATTGGCTGATCAGCGATGATCCCCACCACGGCTGGATCCGCCAGACTTGGGATTCGCAGAGCATGGATTCGCGCTTGCCTTTCGGCGCTGGCGCGTAGCTTCTCGGAACGCACGCCAAGTGGCGGGGGG
>NZ_JBLVOJ010000009.1:160182-177198 GCF_053543715.1 Glutamicibacter sp. AGC46 | reverse complement strand
CCCCCCGCCACTGGGCTTTAGACTCTCATTCCGATGCTCGGTGCATGATGCTAGCGCGCCACGGGCTTGGACAGCGGTGAAAACGCCTGGGCAAAGGCCGCGATGGCTCCTTCGGAATCTGCGCTGGCGTAGGCCTCCATGCCGATCGGGCCAGAATAACCCAGCTCGGCCAGCACACGGGCGACGGCCAGATAGTTGATCTCCCCGGTGCCCGGCTCGCACCGTCCGGGTACGTCTGCGACCTGGATTTCCCCAATGTGCGGAAGCGCCGAGCGCACCAGTTCGATGAGGTTCCCCTCGCCAATTTGGGCGTGGTACAGGTCCAGCATCATCTTCACGTTCGGGTGCCCGACGGCCTTGACCAGGGACATCGTGTCCTTGGCGCGTCCCAGCGGGATTCCAGGGTGATCCAGGATCGTGTTCAGGTTCTCCAGCATGAAGGTGACCTGGTGCTCTTCGCCGATGCGGCCCAGTGCTTCCAGCGTTCGCGCTGCGGTGAGCCACATCTCTCCGGTAGCCCGGAATTGCGGGCTGGCCGCCTGCCCGTCAACGAGCTGGGCCGGATGCACAACTAGCCGGTGGATGCCCAGCTGCTGGGCTGCCGGGATCAATTCCTTGGCGGTGCGAACAACTTCGCCCGCGCTGTCCGGATCGCAGAGGCTGCCTGCGCTGTAGCCTGTCATGGAGCCGAAACGGGCGCCGGTGGCCGCCAATGCCGGCAGGTCCTTGCCCCGGATATCCCAGAGTTCTATTTCAAAGCCGGCCTCGTCCAGGCGCTTCACCCGGTCGATCAGCGGAAGGTCCAGGAAGACCATTTCGGCACAGACCGCCAGTTGCCCGTTCATGGGTTCACCGCAAGGCGGGTGGCGGATTCCAACTTGACCGGCAGCCCGGATTCTGCGGATTCCAAGGCCGCCAGTGCGATGCGCAGGGCTGCGCGGGCGTCGGCGCCGGTGGGGACCGCCAGGGCCGCATCAGCCGTATCCTCGCGCAAGCCCCGGATCTTGCGGGCGAAGACCGAGAGCTGCTCGCGGTAGGCCTGGGCGAATAGCTCGATGTTCAACCGTTCGGTTGGCGCATGCGCTCCCTGGCTGTCGAAGCTGGCCGCGGCCAGCTGCACCGGATTGCCTGCCTGCACCATGCCCTTTGAACCGAAGACTTCTCCGCGCACGTCATAGCCGTAGCTGGCCGAGAAGTTCGCCTCGGCCACGGCGATTGCCCCATTGGAGTAGCGCAGGCTCACCACGGCGGTATCCAGCAAACCGGAGCCCCGGTGCTCAGGGGCCACCAGCGCATCGGACATGACGTGGACTTCCACTGCTTCGGCTCCCGGGTTCAACCAGTTCAGGGTGTCAAAATCGTGGATCAGGGTTTCAGTGAAAATGACGTGGGAACGGATCTTTGCCGCGTTGGGCAGCCCGCCGGCCACTTCTGGATCCCGGGTCAGCGAGCGCAGCAGTTGCGGGGTGCCAATAACTCCGGAATGCACCTGTTCCGCCACAACGGCGAAGTCCCGGGAGAAGCGCCGGTTGAAACCGATCTGCAGCAGCACCCCGGAAGCCTCCACGGCGTCAAGCGCGGCGTCCAAGTCCGACAACGCGTGCGCTGCCGGCTTTTCGCAGAAGATGTGCTTTCCGGCTGCGGCGGCTTGGGCGATCAAGCCGGCATGGAAGCTCGAAGGCGCCCCGATAACCACGGCGTCCACGCTGTCGTCGGCAAGCACGTCGGCGATGTCTTCGGTGTAGTTCGGGCAACCAAGCTCAGCGGCCAGTTCAGCGGCCCGGCCCGGCGCCGGGTCCGCTATGACATGCAATAGCGCATCCGGCAGATGCTGCGCCACGGTGCGGGCGTGGAATGCTCCGATCCACCCGGTACCGATAACGGCCAGGCGCAGCGGCTTTACTGAAGTTTCTGGCAGGGTCTGGTAAGCCATGAAGTCTCTCCTAGAACGTTCTAGATTTAGTGTTCAGGAAAATCATGGCACACTGGATAGCAACTGTCTATAACGTTCTAGAAGAAAGTTCCGCCCATGCCGACACCCCCTGCAAAACGCCCCACACTGGCCGACGTCGCCCGCGCCTCTGGGGTCTCGGTAGCGCTGGCCTCGATTGTCATGCGCGGTGCCGAGGGTGCCAGCGAAGAATCCCGGTCCCGAGTCAAGCAGGCGGCCGCGGAGTTGGGTTACCGCCCGGATTCGCGCGCGCGGTCGCTGCGCAGCAGCCGCAGCCGGACCATCGGTCTGGCCCTGGCGCTGGGAGAACCGTTGCATGCGGAATTGGCCGATGCCCTGTACGAGCAGGCAGACCAGAACGGCTTCGAGATCATCCTGGGCGCTACCGGCAAGCACCGCGATGAACGCCGAGTGCTCAATACGCTGATCGATGCGGGAGTCGAAGCGGTGATTGGCCTGTTCCCGGAACTTCCGCCGGCTCAACTGGTCCACGCCTCCAAGCAGCTTCCCATAATCAGCCTGCTGCGCACGATTGACGGCATCCCCTCCGTCATTACCAACGAAGCTGCCGGCGTTGAACAAGCCGTCAGCCACGTGGCCCAGCTCGGCCACACCCGGCTGCTGCATCTGGATGGCGGATCTGCCATCGCGGCGCAACAGCGGCGCGAGGCCTTTGCCGAATCCGCCGCCCGCGCCAACGCGCACGGCCAAGTGCTCCCAGCTGGCCCCGATGACGCCACCGCTTTCACGGTCCTGCGCGAATACCTGGAAGCAACTGCCCCAGCCGAACGCGCCACAGCGGTACTGGCCTTCAATGACCGTGCGGCGCTCGGCGCCCGCCAAGCAATCGACCTTGCCGGCCTGCATGTTCCCGAGCAGATCTGCCTGGTCGGCTATGACGACAGTGAATTCGCCAGGCTGGCGCACGCCGATCTGACCAGCGTTCGGCAAGATGTCGCGGCACTGGCCCAAGCCGCCATGCACGCGGCCCTGAACGCCCCGGGCGCTTCCAGCATCCATGCCCCGCAGCTGGTAGTGCGAGGCAGCACGGCAAGGCCCCGGGCATAGCAGCGAGCCCAGCCCCCTGCCACGTGGCGGGGGCTGGGCTTGCCAGCTCAGCGATGCGCCGCGATTCAGGCGTTGACCGCAGGCTTGACGTGGTAGATCGCTCCGGTGGAAACATCCTCTTCCAGCGCTTCCAGCGAGCGTCCACGGGTTTCAGGCACCTGCGTGGCTACGAAGAACAGTGCCAGCACACCGATGCCAGCGAAGATGAAGAAGGACCCGGTAATCCCGATCCCGGAGACCAGCGATGGGAAGAACAGTGCCAGCACGCCGTTGGTCGTCCAGCCGAAGAACACCGAGATGCCAATGCCCAGTCCGCGCATATGCAGCGGGAAGATTTCAGCCAGCCATACCCAGACGGCCACGTTCAGGAATGTCTGCATGGACATCACGAAGGCAACCACCAGGATCAGGATCACCACTGGCCGGATCGGGCTGCCAACTGGCAGCAGCATGCCCGCGATAGCCACCAGCAAGTGGCAGGTGGTGGTCAGCGACAGGCCAATCAGGAACGTCTTGCGGCGGTCCATGCGGTCCATGTTGCGCAGGGCGATAATTCCGCCAATGACAGCAACCACGCCAAAGGCGATATTCGCCAGTACTGCCTGCTGCTCTGACATCCCGGATTCTTCCAGCACGCGCGTGCCGTAGTACATGATCGAGTTGATGCCCGTGAGCTGCTGAGTCATGGAAACGCCGATGCCGATGGCGATGATGCGCATCAGCCATTTGTTCTTCAGCACCGCTTTGATGCCCACCGGCTTGTTAGCCAGCTTTTCCTCGTCGGCGACAATCTCGATCTCGTGGACTTCGGCCAGTGCGCGCTCAGGCGAACGCACGGTCTTGAGCACCCGCAACGCCTCGGCATAGCGGCGCTTTTCCACGAGCCAGCGAGGGGATTCAGGCATGCGCAGCATGCCGAAGAACAACGCCAATGCCGGCAAGGCGCAAATCGCGAACATGATACGCCAGATGCCATCCACTGTCCCGCCCAGAACCGTTCCAATGATCGCGTTCATGACGAAGGCGGCCAGCTGGCCCGAGACGATGGCCAACTCATTGCGGCCGGTGATCGAGCCGCGAATTTCATACGGTGCCAGTTCAGCCAGGTATACCGGTACGACCGTAGATGCGCCGCCGACGGCCAATCCGAGCATGATGCGTCCGGCAATCAGCACGCTGTAGCCAAAGGGCGAGAACGTTCCCAGTTCCGGTCCAGCAGGCGAAAAGACAACCAGCAGGCTTCCCGCGAAGAAGAGGACTGCCAGCATGATGATGGTTTTCCGCCGGCCCCACACGTCAGCGATCTGCCCACCGACCAGTGCGCCAATTGCGGCGGCGAAGACCAGCGAGCTGATCACCACGCCAATCTGCAGGAGATTCAGGCCCAGCTCGGCGGCCATCGGGCCTTCAGCACCGTTGGCAACACCTGTGTCATAGCCGAAAAGCAGACCGCCGAAACAGGCAACGATGGAGATTAAACCGAGACGTTTTGCATGGGGGCCCGGACTAAGGGGCGGCAGACTCGACTCTGCAGAAGCACTCTGCGCACTGGACATGGGGACTCCTTTGGATTGCCCGGGTGGAAGCGTGGCTGGCCTGCGGCCATCCATCGGATCAACTGCGATCCGGCTTCCTCCACTCGGTGCGGCGGGGGCCATTGAGCATTATTCCGGCCCCGTCGATAATTGAAAGTGATGGGCTTCACAGCCCTTATGTAAGGACAATACGTCATCAGTGTTTTCTGGGCAAGCATTCTTGGACATTTTGTCCTGGCGGATACTGCTTTTTGGACTGCCGCAGCCTCCCGGTCCGCCACTTCCCGGGACCATGCCCACAGATCATCACGGCATTTTGCGGCTCTTGCTGGATCCGCCTTCTGCGCAGGATGGCCCCTGGCAGGACGACGAAAGCCGAACCCATGCGGATTCGGCTTTCGTCATGTTGCAATTCGGCTCGGGAAGCCGGTTTGGCTAGGCGCGCACGGCACGGGCAGCGTCAACGCGGCTGCGCATCTGCTCCAACTGGTACTTGGCGACTGCTACGGCGTTCTCATTCTCGGCAAAAACGCAGGAGACCATCACGCTGTCCTGGCGGTCGGCAAATCCGTTGGCCACGAGGCCGGAGAAGAATTCGTCCCAGTTCACGTCTCCATCGCCAAGCTTCAGATGCTGGTGCACGCGCACCGCATTGCCCGGCGGGTTGGTGATGTAGCGCAACCCGTGCGAGGCATGATGGTTCATGGTGTCCGCCACGTGCACCACGCGCAGCCGCTCTCCCACTGCCTGCATGATATCCAGCGGCTTGTCCTTCATGTGGAAGGAATGCGAAGCAACGTAGACGAAGGACAGATTCGGCGAGTTCACCCCGCGGATCACCCGCCAAGCGGCCAGGCCTTCTTCGACAAAATCATCCGGATGCGGGTCAATGGCCACATTGATGCCCTCGCGCTCAATGATTGGCACGAGCTCTTCCATGGAGCGGTAGAATGCCGCCTCGGACTCCTCGGCGCGTTCCGGCCGCCCGGAGAATTCAGTGTTCATCTGGTTCACGCCGAGATCCACGGCAATCTGGATGGCGCGCTTCCAGTAGCGCACCGCGGCCTGGCGCAAATTCTCATCGGGCGAGGCCCAGCGCAGTACCGGCAGCACCGAAGCGATCTCCACCCCGGAAGCCCGGCAACGGGCCGCGAGCTGCGCGACCAGGTCATCGTCGGCCTTGGGGTGGGTGAAGAACGGAATCATGTCCGCATG
This sequence comes from Glutamicibacter sp. AGC46, assembly GCF_053543715.1. Classification (NCBI taxonomy): domain Bacteria; kingdom Bacillati; phylum Actinomycetota; class Actinomycetes; order Micrococcales; family Micrococcaceae; genus Glutamicibacter; species Glutamicibacter sp. AGC46. The sequence goes on along the minus strand of NZ_JBLVOJ010000009.1, from coordinate 171,429 downwards.
CGGTGTCAGCTGGATGCTGTCATAGCCCAGCTCCGCTGCCAGTTCCGGGAACTGGAGCAGCGAATGGGTGGAATGGAACGGGGTCGGGTCCAGTGCGTATTTCATGATGCCCTTAGCTGTAGAGATCCGGCTTGCTGTTCAGCTTGACTGCCACCTTTTCGCCGGTGCGCTGGGCCTCGACTCCAGCCTCGCAGCAGGCCGCAGTGGCGTAGCCGTCCCAGGCGCTGGGCCCGCCCAATTCGCCTCGCAGCGCGGCGTCCACCCATGACTGGATTTCGGTATCGTAGGCGGCGCCGAAACGCTCCTCGAAGCCGGGGGTGACCTTGCCGCCCCACTGCCCGGCGGTACGCACATACGGTCCAGCGTCATTGCCGATGGACACGATGCCCTCCTCGAAGGAAGCCTGGGTCGCCACCTCGTAGCCGAACTTCGCGTTGACGTAGATCTCCACGTCGGCGAGCACTCCGGTCGAGGTTTCCAGCAGCACGTGCTGGGGGTCGTGCTGGCCGTTGGGAGCATTGCGGGTGGCCTTGCCCAAGCGCACCTGCACCGAGGTGATCTCGTCACCGGTGAAGTAGCGGATGGCGTCGAATTCGTGGACCACCGAGTCGTTGATCAGCATCTCATTGGTGAAGCCCTCCGGGGTGGAGGGATTGCGGTGCTGGTGGTGCAGCACCAGCAATTCGCCCAGGCTCTCGTCCTCGATCAGCTGGCGCAGCTGCCGGTACTCGGCGTCGAAGCGCCGCATGAAGCCCACTTGGATGCGCTTGCGGCCCAGCTTGGCCTCGGCCTCGACGATCTCCCAGGAGGAAGCGGCATCGGGGGTCAGCGGCTTTTCGCACAGCACCGGAATATCTGCCTCGAGCACCGCCAGCAGTGCATCGTGGTGCAGGAAGCCGGGGGTCGCCAGCAGTACCGCGTTGACCTCGCCGTCGGCGAGCGCCGCGGACAGGTCGGAGTAGCCCTTGGCACCCGGGATCCCGTCGATGGCCGCAGCGACCCGGTCGGTGTCGATATCGACAACGGCCGCGACTTCGGCTCCGGAAATACGGTGGTGGATCCGCTGTATGTGGTCGGCGCCCATGCGCCCGGCTCCAACGACGGCGACGCGCAGGTTATCTGGCACGATATGTCCTTTCAAGAATTCTTGGCTAGGTGGGGATTGCTTAGACGCGGCTGCGCGAGCCGCAGCTGAGCAGGTAGTCGCGGGTGCGGGTGGCGATGGGCAGCGGCACCGAGAAGTCGGCCACCGGGTACATGTCCTGTTCGACAATTCCGAAAATCGGACGGCCCAGCTTCTCCACTTCCTTCAAGACCTCGTTGAGGTCAGGCAACCCGGAAGGCGGTTCGCACATCACCCCGGCCAAGTTGGCCGCGGCCCAGGTCATGTCCTGTGCGCGGACCGTGGCCAGGATGTCCGGGTTGATCTGCTTCAGGTGCAGGTACCCGATGCGCTCCGGGAAGCGGCGGATCAAGTCCACGCTGGAAGCTCCACCGTATTCGGCATGTCCGGTGTCCAGGCACAGGGTGGTGAATTGCGGGTCGGTGAGCTCAAGGAACTTCTCGATGTCGCCCTGGCCGCAGACGTGGGAGTCGGCGTGGGAATGGAACTGCTGCTTGAGGCCGAATTCCTCCTGCAGGATCCTTCCCAGCCGGTCATGGCCCTTGGCCAGCGAATCCCAGGCCGAACCGTCCAGGGTGCCCGATTCGATGGCCTGGCCGGTGACGTCGTCGCGCCACATGGCAGGGATCACCACAATATGCTCGCCTCCCATGGCGGCGGTCAGCTCGGCCACCTTGCGGGCTGGCTCCCAGGCTTCTTCCCAGGCGCTGGCGCTGCCGTCGATACCGCGGTGGAAGGCGGTGAAGACGGTGCCGGCGCAGACCTTCAGGTCGCGGGCGGCCAGCTCGTCGGCCAGCTGCGCGGGGTCGGTGGGCAGGTACCCGTAGGGACCCAGTTCAATGGTCTTGTAGCCGGCTTCAGCCACTTCGTCGAGGAAGCGCTGCCAGGGTGTCTGCTGGGGATCATCGGGAAACCAGACTCCCCAGGAGTCGGGGGCAGTCCCAATGGTGATGTTCTGTGCCATGGTGCGTACCTTATCTTCTGTTCAAGGTGCCTAGTTGGAGGGGAAGTTGAAGGTGGCGGCCGTGCCCTGGGCCGGCTCCGGCCAGCGCTGCGTGATGGCCTTGCCCCGGGTGTAGAAGCGCACGCCGTCCGGGCCGTAGATGTGGTGCTCGCCGAACAGCGAGTCCTTCCAGCCTCCGAAGGAGTGCCAGGCAACCGGCACCGGCAGCGGCACGTTGACCCCGACCATGCCTACCTGGATGCGGCGGGTGTAGGTGCGGGCGTGGGCGCCGGAGGAGGTGAAGATGGCCGTGCCGTTGCCGTAGGGGTTCGCGTTGACCACTTCGATGGCTTCTTCCAGGCTGTCTACGCGCAGCACCACCAGTACCGGGCCGAAGATCTCCTCGGTGTAGGCGCTCATCTCGCGGCTGACTTTGTCGATGATGGTCGGGCCGACAAAGAACCCGTTCTCGTGGTCCTTGACCACCAGGTCGCGTCCGTCGATGACCAGCGCGGCGCCAGCTTCCTGCGCCTCGCCAACGATCTTCTGCAGGCGGGACTTCGAGGCCGGGGTGATCACCGGTCCCATATCCGCCGTCTCATCGAAGCCGTTCGAGACGTTGACGTTGCGGGCATGCTCGGCGAGCTTGTCCACCAGGCCGTCGGCGGCAGCGCCCACGGCGACGGCCACGGAGATGGCCATGCAGCGCTGGCCCGCGGAGCCGAAAGCGGCGGCGTTGATGTGGTCGGCGGCCAAGTCCATATCGGCATCGGGCATGATCACCGCGTGGTTCTTCGCTCCGCCCAGGGCCTGCACGCGCTTGCCGTGCTTGGTGGCGGTTTCGTGCACGTACTTGGCGATCGGAGTGGAACCGACAAAGGAGATGCCATCCACATCCGGGTGGGTGAGCAGCCCGTCCACGGTTTCCTTGCCGCCGTGCAGCACCTGGAAAACGCCGTCGGGCAGGCCGGCTTCCTTGAACAGCTCGGCGATCAGCAAGGCGGCCGAAGGGTCGCGCTCGGAAGGCTTGAGGATGAAGGCGTTGCCGGTGGCAATGGCCACCGGTGCCATCCACAGCGGCACCATCACCGGGAAGTTGAACGGGGTGATGCCGGCGACCACGCCCAACGGCTGGCGGAAGGAGAACACGTCGATGCCGGTGGAGACCTGGTCGGAGTATTCGCCCTTCAGCGCCTGGGAGATGCCGCAGGCATACTCCACCACTTCGATGCCGCGGCTGATCTCGCCGGCGGCGTCGGAGAGGACCTTGCCGTGCTCGGAGGTGACGATGCGGGCCAGCTCGCCGGTGTGCTCGGTGAGCAGCTGCTGGAAGCGGAAGAGGATCTTGCTGCGCTTGGCGATCGATACTTCGCCCCAGGTTTCGGAGGCGGCCTTGGCCACGGCCACAGCCTGCTGCAGGTCCTCGCCGCTGGCCAGGTGCAGCTGGCCGGTGATTTCTCCGGTTGCCGGGTTGTAGACCGGCTGGGTGGCGGTGCCGGTGCCGGCGCTGGGCTTGCCGTTGATGTAGTGCAGGATTTCGGTGACTTCGGTAGCGGTAGCAGTCATGGGTTCACGTCTTTCGGTATTCGAGTTGGTCTGGTGCGGTGCGCCTAGCCCAGCAGGGGCTTCTGGCGGGATTTGTGCTCGGCGTAGGTCTTGCGGGCCTGGGTGGTGGAGTCCAGCTCGGCGACCTCGCTGACCGGCACATCCCACCAGGACTCGCTGGAGGGAGCATCGGCGTAGAGGTCGGATTCGATGTGGATCAGGATCGGCCCCGAACCCTCGGGCGCGGCCTTGGCCTGGGCGATGGCCGCCGAGAGCTCATCGATGGCTTGGGGCCCGGGCTCGATCCGGATGACCTTCACGCCCAGCGACTCGGCGTTGGCAGCCAGGTCCACTGGCAAGGTCGCACCATCATCGAAGCTGTGGCGCTGGGCATCGAGCGTGCGGTACTTGGTGCCGAAACGCTGGGAGCCCAGTGATTCGGACAGGGCTCCGATGGAGGCGTAGCCATGGTTCTGTATCAGCACGGTGATCAGCTTCAGGCCTTCGGCCACGGCGGTGACCAGCTCGGTGTGCATCATCAGGTAGGAGCCGTCACCCACCATCACCACGACGTCGCGGGACTCTTCGGAGCCTCGCGCGGTTTCAGCAAGGGCGGCGCGCTTGATGCCCAGCCCGCCGGCGATCTCGTATCCCATGCAGGAGAAGCCGTATTCCACGTGGTAGCCGAACGGGTCGGAGACCCGCCACATCTTGTGCAGGTCCCCGGGCAGCGAGCCGGCGGCGCAGACCACCACATCGCGCGGATCCATGGCCTGGTTCACCGCTCCGATGATGGCGTTCTGGCTGACCAGCGGGCTCAGCCGCTCGGCGAAGGCCGCATCAACGGTCGCGTCCCAGCGCTGCTTCTCGGTGGCGGCCTGGACTTCCAGGGCCCCCTCGACCCGGTACCCGGTCAGCGCCTCGCGCAGCGCGATCAGCGCTTTGCGGGCATCGGCGACCACCGGCAGCACGGTGCCGTGCTTGTAGGCGTCCAGCGCGGCCACGTTGATGTTCACGAACTTCACGTCCGGGTTCTGGAATGCGGTGCGGCTGGCGGTGGTGAAGTCCTCATAGCGGGTGCCGATGCCGATGACCAGGTCCGCTTGCTCGGCCAGCGCATTGGCCGCGGTGGTGCCGGTGGAGCCGATGGCGCCCAGGGAGTACTTGGAATCCCACGGCAGCACGCCCACCCCGGCCTGGGTATTGCCCACGGGGATGCCGGTGGCTTCGCAGAAGGCGGCCAGCTCCTCGGTGGCGTAGGCGTACAGCACGCCGCCGCCTGCGACGATCAATGGGCGCTTGGCTTCGCGGATCATGGCCGCGGCGGCCGCGATGTCCTCGGATTCCGGTGCCGGGCGGCGGATCTTCCACTCGCGCTCGGCAAAGAGCTCTTCCGGGAAGTCGAAGGCTTCGGCCTGCACGTCCTGCGGCAAGGAGATGGTCACCGCTCCGGTTTCGGCGGGGTCGGTGAGCACCCGCAACCCGTGGTGCAAGGCACTGGCCAGCTGCTCGGGTCGCGTGACCCGGTCGAAGTACTTGGACAGCGGGCGGAAGGCGTCGTTGACGGTGATGTCGTAGCCGTGCGGCATTTCCAGCTGCTGGAGCACCGGGTCCGCGGCGCGGGTGGCGAAGGTGTCCGAAGGCAGCAGCAGCACCGGCAGGCGGTTGGCGGTGGCCAGCGCCGCACCGGTGAGCAAGTTGGAGGACCCGGGGCCGATGGAGGTGGAGACCGCGTAGGTGGCGCGCCGGCGGGTGTGCCGCGCGTAGGCGACGGCCTGGTGCGACTGGGCCTGCTCATTGCGGCCCTGGTAGTACGGCATGAGGCTCGGGTCCTTGGCCTGCCACTGCTTCAGCGCCTGGCCCACCCCGGCAACATTCCCGTGGCCGAAAATCCCGAACATGCCCGGAATCAGCCGTTCGCGGTAGTGCGTGCCGCCGATGGAATCCACCGTGTACTGGCGGCCCAGGAATTCCACGACCGCCTGGGCAACGGTCATTGTGCGTGTAGTCATCGAGCTTCGTCCTTCTCAGCTGCGTACGGTTGCGGTGGTGTCCAGTAGCGATGCGGCGGTTGCCACGGCGGCGGCCACATCCCCGTCCTCGGGATACAGCAGGGTCCGGCCTACGGTCAGCCCCTGCACCGAAGGCAGGGCCAGCGCCGCCTGCCACGAGGCGAAGACCTCGTCGGGACTGCCCGATGGATCCCCGCCGAGCAGGACCGTGGGCAGGGTGGTCGCGGCCATGACCCGTTCCATCTCCTGGACCACGGGAATCTTCAGCCAGGTGTAGGCGCTGGTTTCGCCCAGTCCCGAGGCGATGCCCATGGACTTGATCACTGCCTCCGGGCGCAGGTCGTTGACTACCTTGCCCTCGGCCCGCTTGGAGATGAACGGCTCGACCATGGCCACCAGCTGGTGCCGGGCCAGATCCGACACGGCGTCGGCGGTAGCGGCCAGGGTTTTCACGGTGTCCGGATCCTCGTAGCTGATCCGGGTGAGCATCTTGCCGCCGTCGGCGCCCAGGGCAGCCAGGGCGGCCGCGCTGTGCCCGGTAAAGCGGTCGTCGATCTCGTTGACCAAGCCGGTGAGCCCGCCGCGGTTCATCGATCCGAAGACCAGCTTGCCTTCCAGCGCGCCCAGCAGCAGCAGGTCATCGAGGATATCGGGCGAGGCCAGCACCCCGTCGCAGGCGGGGTTCTGCAAGGCGATCTGCAGCCGGTCCAGCAGCTGGCGGCGGTCGGCCATGGCCGTGGCGCGCTTGCCCACGGACAGGGCGCCGCGGGCCGGGTGGTCGGCGGCGATGATGAAGTTCTGCCGTCCCAGCACCGGGCCGGCGTGCTTCCGGCGCAGCGAAGCGGCGCGCTGCACCGAGGCCGGGTCTTCCAGCCGCTGGCGGGTGATGGATTCGTAGCGGCGCGGGTCTTCCCGGTCCACTGGCAGCTCTGATGCCTGTTTCATTTCTAGACCAGGTCTTTCTGGGAGTCGGGGACGGTGCGGCCGCGCTCGGCCAGCAGGGCATTGACTTCTTCCGGGTCCGGCATGGCGTCGGAGCAGGCAACCTTCGAGGCCACAATGGCTCCGGCGGCATTGGCGTAGTCAAGCACCTGTTCCAGCGGCCAGCCGGAGAGCAGTCCGTGGCAGAAGGCGCCGCCGAAGGAATCTCCGGCACCCAGTCCGTTAGCGGTCTGCACCGGGACCGGCGCGGAAACCACGCGCTCGGTGCGGGTTTTGGCCATGACCCCTTCGGGGCCGAGCTTGACCACGGCAATCTGCACTCCGGCCTCCAGCAGGCGGTCGGCCTGCTCATCCGGGGTGCCTTCGCCGACGGCTACCGAGCATTCGGTGTCGTTGCCGATGGCCACGGTGGCCGATGGCAGGGCACGCGCTACCTGTTCGCGGGCCTGTTCCACGGAGTCCCAGAACATCGGGCGGTAGTCCAAATCCAGAATGGTGAACTGACCCTGGGCCAGGGAATCTGCTGGGCGGGCGGCATAGGCCGCCAATTGCGCGGTGCGCGAAGGTTCGCGGCTCAAGCCGGTGACGGTGCTCCAGAAGATCCTGGAGTCCTTGACGGCTTGGAGGTCGATGTCGCTGCTGTCGATGTTCCAGTCCGGCGCCATCGGGAAGCGTCCGTAGAAGTACAGCGGGAAGTCGTCCGGCGGCATGATGGCGCAGAAGGTGACTGGCGTCTGCAACGTGGCGTCGCGGGCTACCTGGGTGCGGTCCACGCCGAAGCGGTCCAATTCGCGTTCCAGGAATGTGCCGAAGTCGTCGTCGCCGATTTTGGTGATCACACCGGCTGCTCGGCCGTGCCGGGCGGCCGCCACGGCGACGTTGGTGGCGGAGCCGCCGAGGTACTTGCTGAATGTGTTCACATCCGCGAGGGAAACGCCGATGTCATTCGGATACACGTCGACGCTGATGCGTCCGAGGGTGAGTACGTCGTAAGTCACGCAGATCGACGTCCTTTCGAGTCAGAAGTTCAGGGATCGGCCAACTGCCGAAGATGTGAACGGTGCCACAAGAAATACTTTGCACCATGAATTCGGCACTGTCAAAGGTTTGTACTGACATATTTACAACATGAGTAACATGGTGTGGACAAATCCGCGGAATTCCGGGGTTTTCCATCTGTTTCGGACGTTGAAAATAAAAAAATTTCCACATGCCATGTCCTGGCTTCATGGCGTGGCCCGCGAAGTTCGACGAGCAGAATCCACCCCCTCACGGCCGTGCGCTCGAGCAAAACGCTAGGCTCTTAACGAGAACAACCGACACCCCCAGGAGGAACTGTGGCCGCAGCACGCCGTCGAGCGACCATCTACGACGTTGCCCAGGCCGCAGGTGTTTCCAAGTCGCTGGTGTCCCTGGTGCTGCGCGGCTCCCCCAGCGTCTCGGAAGCACGTCGCGCGGCAGTACTGGCCGCCATCAAGGAACTGGATTACCGCCCCAGCCAGGCCGCCACGGCACTTGCCGGCGGCACGAGCCAGACAGTCGGCGTAGTCATCGACGACTACACCAACGTCTGGTTCGTGGAACTTCTTCGCGGGCTCCAAGAAGGACTGGCAAGCGCAGGATTGCGCATCGCAGTTTCCGACCGGGCACTCAACACCCACGTCGAGTCGGACCCGCTCGATGGATTCCTCAGCACCCGGGTAGAGGCTTTGGTACTGGCCACCGAACCGACTCCTGCCATGCGCTTTTCAGCGCAGGTTCCGGTCATTGTGGCCGGCAATCGCGCCACCCAGGTTCGCGGCGCGGCCATTTCTTCCAGTGACGACAGGCTCGGGGCACGCCAAGCCATCGAGTACCTGGTTTCGCTGGGCCACCGGAATATTGGCCACATCGCCGGTGGCGGCGGAGCCTCGATGCTGCGCCTGGCCGGGTACCAGGAGGCAATGAAGGCCGCGGGACTCGAAGAGCGCATAGTTTCGGTCAGCGAATTGACCACCGAAGACACCGGCTACCAGTGCGCACGGCAGCTTTTGGGCGAAGCCCCGGAAACAACGGCCATCTTGGCCGGCAACGACTCAATGGCCATGGGAGCCATGGCAGCCGCCCGGGAAGCCGGCCTGTCGACACCTGGGGATTTGTCAATCATCGGCTACGACAACTCGCCGCTCTCCGGCACCCACCTGCTGCGCCTGACAACCGTGGATAGCCGCAACCACGAGCTTGGATTGCACGTGGCCCAGCAGGTGCTCTCCCGGCTCGCCAATCCCGAACGCGAAGCCCAGCGCGTGCTGATGGAGCCGCTGCTCATCGAGCGCGGCACCTGCGCGGCACCCCGCCGGCCCTGATTCCTTCCAATTCCAAACCTTCTCCTGCAGACCCCTTGACCGCGATCTGAAATAGGTTCTAGACTCTTTTGGAGCGCTCCAAAATATTCCATGAACAGCTTTCACCCAGGAGAATTCCATGACAAAAACCATCGGCATTGCCGTCATTGGCGCCGGCATGGCCGGGCTGTCCCACATCGCTGGGTACCGCACAGCACCCACCCTCTACAGCTCCGACTTGCCACCGCTTCGCTACGTTGCCGTGGCTGACGTGAACACCGAGCTCGCAGCCAAGGTCGCCAAGCGCTACGGCTACGAAAAGGCGCTCGGTTCCTGGCAAGAGGTGGCCGCAGATCCAGATATCGACGTGGTCTCGGTAGTTATTGCCAACCGTTTCCACCGTGAAGCAGTCGAGGGCCTGCTGGCTGCCGGCAAGCACGTTTTGTGCGAAAAGCCGCTGGCTGACACCCTTCAAGAAGCTGAAGCGATGGCCACCGCGGCCCGCAACGCCGACTCCGTGGCCCGCGTTGGCTTCACCTTGCGCCGCACCCCGGGCATCGCCACGATCCAGAACCTGATCGCCGATGGCACCCTGGGCAAGGTGCTGCATTTCTCCGGACGCTACTGGACCGACTACGGCCACAACCCGCAGGCCCCGATGAGCTGGCGCTTCAAGGGCCAGCCAGGCTCGGGCGCACTGGCCGATGTGGGAAGCCACCTGGCCTACGTTGCCGAATTCCTGGCCGGCGAGATTCTTTCGGTCAGCGGCGGCCAGCTGAGCACCAGCATCACCGAACGCTTCCTGCCAGCCGGCGCCGTCACCGGCCACGATCTCGTGGAACTGAGCGACACGTCCGAGCCGGTAGAAAACGACGACTACGCGGCGTTCAACGTACAGTTCGCCGGGGCCGCAGGCAGCCTGGAAGTTTCCCGCGTGGCAGCCGGCCACCCCAATACGCTGACCTTCGAGGTCTTTTGCGAGAAGGGCGCCGCACGCTTCAGCCAGCTGCGTCCAGCGGAAATCGAAATCATGCTCACCGAGGGCCCTTCGGCAACCAACGGCTACCGCACGGTAAATCTCGGCTCGGAACACGCCTACCTCAGTGGCGGACTGCCCATGGATGCGCCAGGTGTCGGCTTCGGCCAGAATGATGCCTTCGGCTACCAGGCGCGCGCCTTCCTCGACGAGGTCTGCGGCCTGGGCAATGCACTTCCCAGCAACGCAACATTCGACGAGGGCGTGCACAATATGCAGGTCCTCCAGGCGGTCGTGCAGTCCGCTGCCAATGACGGAAAGAAGGTTTCACTGTGAAACTCGGAGTCTACAACGCAATCCTCCACAACCGCCCGCTGGCCGAAGCCCTGGAGGTCATTGCCGCCCAGGGACTGACCGGCATCGAATTGAACACCGGCGGCTTCTTGCCCCCAGTGCACGTGCCGAACATCGACGAGATCCTGGAATCCGACATCGCTCGCGATGCTTTCCTCGCCCAATTCGAAGGCACCGGCGTGGAAATCTATGGGCTGAACTGCAACGGCAACCCGTTGCACCCCAATCGCGAAATCGGCCAGAAGCACGCCGAGGACATTCGCCGCTCCATCAAGCTGGCCGCGCGCCTAGGCCAGACCCGCGTGGTCACCATGTCCGGCCTGCCCGCTGGAGACCCCAATGCTTCGACCCCGAACTGGGTAGTCAATGCCTGGAATTCGGCAGCCCTGGACCAGCTGGACTATCAATTCGGGATCGCCGCGGAATTCTGGAAAGAAATCGATGAGCTGGCTGTCGAACACGGAGTCAAGGTTGCTCTGGAGCTGCACCCGCAGAACCTGGTCTTCAACCCTGCAAGCTTTCGCGAGCTGTTGAAGCGGGCGGGTACCAGCAACATCGGAGTTGAACTGGATGCCTCGCACCTCTTCTGGCAGCAGATGGATCCAGTAGCCGTTGTCCGCGACCTGGGCCCATGGGTCTTCCACGCAGCAGCCAAGGATGTGCGCGTCAATCCGAATGCGGCCATCCAGGGCGTATTGGATAACAGCTTCCGCAAGCTGGGCGAAGACGAACCGCGCACCAACCTCGGCGGGGATGAATGGGCGAACGAGTGGCCGAAGAATTCAGCCTGGGACTTCGTGGCTTTGGGCAAGGGACATGGCACCGCATTCTGGACCGAATTCTTGCGCGCATTGCACGAGGTGGATCCGGAAATGATGGTGAACATCGAACACGAGGACACCGAGCTAGGTGCCGTTGAGGGCCTGGAAGTCGCCGCCAAGGTACTCATTGAGGCCGACGCGGCCCTGCAAGCTTCATTGGCCGCAACCTCCTAGGATCCTCCCGCTGGCGTGCAGAAGCCCGGAATT
>NZ_JBLVOJ010000009.1:134480-160153 GCF_053543715.1 Glutamicibacter sp. AGC46 | reverse complement strand
AATTCCGCGCTTCTGGCGCATGCCGTTTTCGAAGTACTCGATGCACCTAGACGGTGCGGACAACTGCTTCGTAGTCGAAGCGTGCTTTTGGCGAGCCGATCTCGCTTTCGGCTGGCTGGCCGATATTCACGACCAGGAAACTCTTCTGATCGCCTTCCGGGAAGAACGATGCGTCGATGGCGGAGAAGTCTGCGCCGGTCATTGGACCTACCGCGAAGCCCAAGCTGCGCGCGGCCAGCATGAAGTAGCCCGCCTGCAGGTGTGCGTTGTTGTTGCCGGTGGATGCGGTGAAGTCCGCATCAGCATCGTACATGGCCTTGGGTGCGTTGTAGCCGGGCAGGAAGTTGTCCCACTGTTCGTGCCATGCCGTGTCATAGCTGAGGATCGCTACCAGCGGAGCTGCGGCGGTCTTGGCTTTGTTGCCGTTGGAGAGCGCGTCGACCAGGGTGGCGCGGGCTTCGTCCGACCGCACGTAGGTGACGCGCAGCGGCTGGGAATTGAACGCGGTTGGACCGAACTTGGCCAGTTCGTAGATTTCCTGGGCCTGCTCCTCGGTAACCTCTCCGGTGAACGCGTTAGCGGTGCGCGCCTCGCCAAAAATGGCGTTGAGCGTTGCTGTGTCGGCCTGGATTTCCTGGGATGCAACTGTCATTGATTGCCTTTCAGATCTGTCCGAGGCCACTGGTTCGGGCCATTGCCGGATACGGTTTTCTTCTATCAATGCCCAACGAGGATCGGCTGCACCTCATTCCGGCAAGCCACGTGTTCTCTGCCACACGCAGGCCGGGGCTCGTCTGGAGCTCGGCTGTCCTGCCAGCAATGCCCGCCGCACGCAGGCCTAGGGTCCGGCAGGGATTCGCGAGTTTGCAGAATCGTCCCAGCGGCGATGAAGCCTGGCGCACCCGATTGCGCACAGTGCGATGATTGCGCCGAAGCAGGTCACTGCCATCGATTCGCCGCTGGTCTGCCCTACCCAGCCCAGCCCCAGCGCCCCAAGTGCGGTCAGGGCGTAGCCCAGTACCCAGAAGGCGGAGCTGGCGCTGCCTCGATGCCGCAGCTCGATGCGCCGCAGTACGATGCCCAGTCCCACCGGGAACAGCGCACCATGGCTCAGTCCAGCAACCACCAGGCCAACCAGGTACACCGTGACCGCCAGGCCCCCGCCCAACCTCGGGGCAATAGCTATCAGCACCGCGCCCACCGCCAGCCCGGCATAGCCCAGCTGCACTTTTTCGCTGACCAGCTTCCCGCCCGCTTTCTGGCCCACGGCAGTGGCGGCGAAAATCAGCGAACCGATGAGCCCCAGCAGGCGCAGGTCGGTAATCCCAAAGGCGCGGACCACCAGGATGGACGTCATGGCTGTACAGCCGCCCATGACCGCAAAGCCCAGGGTCATCAGTCCGCCCACGCAGAAGTCCCGTCGTGCCAAACGCGGCACCAGCGGAAGGCTGAGTTTCCATCCGCCCCGGCGGTGCGCAACACTGTCGGGGATCATGGCCAGCAGCACGATGCACAGGCCCGAAAGCACCGCGTGCACGCTGAAAGCGATCATGGGGGTAGCCGGGAAGAAGAAAGTCAGAAATGCCGCCAAGGCCGGACCGCTGCCTAGTCCCGCCATATTCGCCAGGCTGGAAATGGCGGCACCGCGTCCGGAGCTGGAGACCAGATCCGCCAAATAGGCTGTGGCCGTTCCGGTGACCAGCCCGGCGCACACCCCGGACAGGGTCCGGGCAATGAACAGCATGGGCGCGTCGGTGGCCAGGGCATAAAGCACCCCGCTGGCGGCCGAGGCGAGCAGCCCGAGAATCATGACGGGTTTGCGGCCAATGGCGTCAGAGAGGGAACCGAAGATGCACAGCACCGTGAGCACCACCAGGGCGTAGATCGCAAAAAGCTGGGTCGAGTCGGCGGTGCTCAGGCCGTATTCATCCTGGAGCATTGGATACAGCGCGGTCGGCATGGTGGTACCGCACATGGCGACCGCGTAGGTTCCCAAAACGACTGCTAGCGGCCCGCCACGGGTCTGCGGCGGCTTCTCTGGCAGGACCATGCCGGAACCTCGCTCTCGTGTTGAATAACAACCTGAGCCTAGATAAGACCTAATGTCCTGTCAATGTTTATTGCTGTTGATTGAACCTCGCCAAATCAGCAGCCCCGATCAGGCCTGCCACCGGACCCAATTCGGCTTGGCTGATCTTCGCAAAGGGACGGTAGCCCCTGCCGGAGAGGGTGCGGCGGTAAGTCTCCTCCGCGGTGGCCACCAGTTGCTTCGACGCCGCGCCCAAGCCGCCGCCGATAACGATGGTCCCCGGATCCAGAACCGAGACCAGATTCGAAATGCCCAACCCGAGCCATTCGCCCATATCCGCAATGAGGTCGGCGCACGCCGGGTCGCCCTCTGCGGCAAGTCGAGTTACCTCCGCCCCGGTAACGGCGTCCGGGTCATCGCCCACGGCCTCGCGCAGGCGGAAGGCCACCGGTGATTTGCTGCGCACAAGTTCGGCTCCTTCCCGGCCCAGGGCATTGCCAGAGGCGTACTGCTCCCAGCAACCGCGGTTTCCGCAGGCGCACCGATGGCCGCCGGGAACGATCACCTGGTGCCCGAATTCGCCAGCAATCCCGGACTTGCCACGGTGGATTTGCCCTCCGAGGATGACCGCCCCGCCGATCCCCGTTCCGAGGGTCAGGCACACCATGTCGCTTTCACCCCGGCCCGCGCCAAAACGATGCTCGGCCCAGCCGGCCGCATCAGCGTCGTTGACCAGAGTCACTTCATGTCCTACCAGCTGCATCAGACGGTCGCGCACCGGTTCATTGCGCCAAGACAGGTGGGGGCTGAACAGCACGTTCTGCCCCTTGCGGTCCATCCATCCCGCTGCTCCAATGCCCACCGGAAGACCTTCGTTGCCCTTCGAGAGCTCGCGGATCATCTCAGCCAGGGCACGTTCGGTCCCCGCCACGTCATGGTCAGGTGTCTCGCGGCGGATTTGCCCGAAGGCGTTCCCCTCTTGATCCACAAGGGCTGCAAGGATTTTGGTGCCACCGATGTCAACGCCGATGGAAAGATTTGCTGAACTCACAGTCATCTAGCTTAGACCCTCGCAAAACGCCGATGCTCCCGCTGCCGCACAGGAGCCCCTGACTGGTCCGGTGCCTGCATGGAACATCCAACGCAGTCCAGCACTTGGGCCAGCCCTGCGCCAGGTGCCCGGAAAACTCGTCCGGCGGTGCTCCCTGGCTGTTCGCGCTGTGAAGTGCAACTGCTCGAACTCGCGCAAAATGCCCGCAAACCGGAGTTTGCGAGCATTTCGCGCTAGCTGCTACTTCTCGTCATCGAGCAATTCCTCGGCCTCGGGTTCGGATGGGGCCGATTCCTCAGTGCCCTGATGTCTCGGCAGGCCTGGGTACAGGCATCTGGATGGCTCCGGTCTGGATCTGCTCGAATTCATCGGGTGTGACCACCGGAATTTCGTAGCCTTCCTTGTCGATGAGCTTGCCGCCCACGTAGTGGTCGCCATCGAGCAATCCGCAGATCTCCTCGGTCTTGACCATGCGCGGCGGAGCCGCCGAGAAGACCGATGCATCCTTTGTATTCCCGAACTTGAGTTCGTTGAACAGCAGGTTCAGCAGCACGGCCATCACGGCCGCCGAGGAAATCCCGGAGTGGAAGATCGTCTCGAACCACGTGGGGAATCCAGCGTAGAAGTCCGGCTTCACAATCGGGATGCAGCCAAAGGCAATCGATGCCGCGACGATCACCAGGTTCATGCCGTCGTACTTCACCTTGGACAGGGTCCGGATCCCGGAAGCGGCGACGGTGCCGAAGAGCACGATGCCTGCGCCGCCGAGCACCGGAGTCGGGATGGCAGCGACCACTCGTCCGAGGATCGGCAGCAAGCCGAGCACGACGAGGATGCCGCCACCGGCCGCGACAACGAAGCGGCTGGTGATGCCCGTGATGGCCACCAGGCCGACATTCTGCGCAAAGGCCGACTGGGTGAAGGTATTGAAAATCGGCGCCACTGCGGAAGAGGCCATGTCGGCACGCAGGCCGTCGGCAATGCGCTTGGAATCCACCTTCGATCCGGCGATCTCGCCCACAGCGAGGATGTCTGCGGTGGTTTCGGTGAGGATCACCAGCACCACGATGGTCATCGAGATGATGCCGCCGATTTCGAAGACCGGCATGCCGAAGGCCAGTGGCTGCGGGAAGGCGAAGATCGCGCCGTGCCCGACCTGCGAGAAATCGGCCATGCCCAGCAGCGCTGCGGCGACGGTGCCCAGCACGATGGCCAGCAGGATCGACATGCGGGAAATCGCTGCATTGCCGACCTTGGACAGCAGCAGGACCACCAGCAGTGTTCCGGCGGCCAGGCCGATGTTGGCCAGCGACCCGTAGTCATCGGCCTTCGCGTCCCCGCCCATGGCCCAGTTGGCCGCGACCGGGGTCAGCGAGATGCCGATCATCGTAATGACCACGCCGGTGACCACCGGCGGGAAGTACCTGACAATGCGGGCGAAGAACGGCGCTATGAGGAAGCCGATCAGCGCTGCGACGAGCACGGCCCCGAAGACCGCCTGGATTCCGCCTCCCCCGTTGACGATGGCCACCATGGTAGCCACGGATGCGAAGGACGTGCCCTGGACCAGCGGCAGCTGCGCCCCGAAGAACGGGATGCCCACGGTTTGCAGGATGGTGGCCAGCCCGCCGACAAACAGGCAGCAGGCGACCAGCAGGCCCACCTCGTCCGGGGCCAAGCCGGCAGCGTTTCCGATGATCAGCGGCGGGGCGATAATGCCGCCGTACATCGTCAGGACATGCTGCAGGCCATAGGCAAAGGACTTCCCCAGAGGGAGCTTCGCGTCCTCGGGACGATTGCCTTTGATAGATTCATCTTGTGTAGCGCTCAAGGCTGACCTCCTACGTCAGTCGCTGCCAAAGGTGTGCCGGCGTGCCAGCGCCGGCCCCCCTTCAACGCCGTTCAGTTAGATAAATGCCGGAATATTGGCCCAGATGGGGTGATTCGCCTCGGTGCCTTCGCGGGTGATCGTCGCTTCGATCAGGCCGTACGGGCGATCCGCGGCGAAGAAGACCTCATTGGGGTTGTCTTGGCCGAAGACTTCCAGGTCAACCAGGAAGTGGTGCTTGTTCGGCAGGGACATCTTGATTTCGGCGATTTCCGGATGCGCTTCGAGCACTGCCTGCCCCATCTGGAACATGGTCTGCTGCAACGCGTACGAGTGGGTGTCGGCGAAGCGGGTCAGCAGCAGGTGGCGCACCGAGGTGTAGACCGCGTCGAAGTCGATGCCCTGGGCGATGGCCTGGCCGGTGTAGCGCCAGCGCGCAGTCACGTCGGTGGCCAGGATGCGGTCGGTGGTTTCCTTCAGGGTCGTGTACTTGTCCACCGGGAAACCGTGGAACTCGCTGCCCGTGGACTTCAGGACGGTGAGGTCCTCCAGGCCGGCAACGATGGACTTCTTGCCTTCGGCGTCGATTTCCAGCACGGCGGTGCGCACTTCGGACTTGTTCTGCGAGAAGGCGTGGTCATGGTCGTTGATGCGGTCCCAGAAGAACTGCTGGGCTGCCCAGCGGCCGCCGGTGATCCACTCGAATTCGCTAGTGAAGTGGTTTCCCAGCTGCACCAGGAACTCCTCGATGGCGCCCACGCCGTTGCGGGCCAGGCCATAGACGGTGTTCTTCTGGGTGTCAGTGGCGACGACGCGGCCGTTGTCGCCGTCCTGGTGCGCGGCGGTGAAGTCGCCGTGCAGCTGGCTGGTGACGTTCAGGTCCTGGATCTGGTGGCGCACGGTGTCGCGGGTGATCTTGACCAGGCGGACTTCGGCCTTGCCGTACTGGTTGGAGCCCAGCACGATCTTGGTATCTGCTGGGGCGGTGATTTCGGTAGTCATTGTTCTAACTCCCTCGGTACGTGGAATAGGCAAACGGGCTGATAAGAAGAGGTACGTGGTAGTGCTCGTCGACGTCGTTGACGAAGAAATCGATGCTTACCGCGGGGAAGAAGCTTTCCGTTCCCTGCTTCCCGAAGTAGCCGCCGGTTTCAAAGGAAATCCGGTAGCGGCCGGCTTCAACCTGTATCGGTCCGAGGTTCTTGATGCGGCCATCGGCATCCGTGGAACCCGAGCCGATTTCTTGCCAGCCGGATGCCGTCTTGGCTTCCAGCGTGGCCTTGACACCGGAGGCAGGCCTCCCGGTCCCGGTGTCGAGTATGTGGGTGGTGATGTGGCTGCGTTCGCCGTTTCCATCTGCCATGTTCATCTCCTGGCTGTCGGAGGGATTGGTATCGATAAATGCGCAGGGGTTCACCCCGGGCATGGGCTTAGTTGTCCACCGAGTTCTCCAGCCGCAGCAGCGCAATCTGGCGCAGCTGCTCGGCTACTTCAAGCAGTTCAGCCTGTTCTGCGTTGGCCAGCCGGCGTTCGCATTCGGCAAGGATTTCTTCGGTGCTGCGGCCGGCGGCGCGGATGAGGAATACCCTGTTGAAGCGCTGCTCATAGGCCCGGTTGGCTGCTGCCAGGCGGCCGGCGACATCGTCATCAAGGTCCAGGCCTGCCTGTTCGCCGCGGGAGAGGTCCGCTTCCTTGCTGCTTCCCTGCGCCTGTTCGCCGATGCGCGGATGGTGGGCCAGGGCGGCGGCAATTTCCTCGCGGCTGAAGGGAGCGACGTCCTGCAGCGCAAAGCTGGAAAGCGCATCGAAGCTGCTGAAAGGACGGGCGGAAACAAGGGCATCGATCCAGCGGTCGACATCGACGCAGGGGCGCAGGAAATCAGCGGCCTCGGCTGCGGGCAATTGGTTGAATACGTCTAAACGCATCGGGTGATCAGCTCTTTTCAAACGGTCGTTCTTTCCACGGACCTTGGCTGAACACCCTTACCACCGAAGGAGACTTCGGCTTCGACTCGATGCTGGTTTCGTGGAACCTTGTGTGACCACTGTAATCCACCTCACAGCGTCGCAGTCAAGCGAAAGCTGGAAAAACTTTAACAAGTGTGACTTTTTGCCGGTTTCCATATTGTGGATAGATAATTTTGCGCCCAGCTATTGCAAACGCTCGGACCTAGCCCACATAATGGTTTCACAAAACAGAAGATAATTTCCATATTATGGAAATGCGAAATCGTGAAGGAGGGTCGCAATGACCGCTATCAACCCAAGCAAGATCAACTGCACACCGGAGGACCAGCGCCTCATTGCCACCACCGACGCCTTGCGCACCGGACTGTTCCAGCCCATCGAGAACCTGGATCCGGATATTGCCCGCCAGCCGCGAATCACCCGCGAGGTTCCCTCACTGTGGAGCCGCCTGTTCGGCCAGCACCCGGGACGCTAGGCGTCCCCTGAAGACCACGCAGAGGCCAACCCCTGAGGCGTCGGGACCTGGCCTCTGCGTTTTTTTAATTCCGGCTGCAGCGCCTCGCGCCAGCCCGGCTAGTCCTCGCCGAATCCCATGAAGTCGGCCGCAGCGGTGCTTGGCGCCGCCAGCATGCCGACCATGGAATCGACCAGGAAGTAGCCCAGCGATTCCCAGTTGCCCTGCTGCTTGCCTTCATTGACCGTGCGCTCGTACTGCGCGCACAGCCCCAGGAACATCGGACCGAGAATCAGCGCACGCGACCTGACCACGACCTCCGGAATGCCCTCGAATTCCTTGCGAGCACGTCCTGGGCCCGCCACGCTCAGCACCTCGTCGCGCAGGCTGTCGCCCACAATCGCCGGCAGTCCTGGATGCAGCCGTGCCTGGTAGAGGAATTGCGCCCGCCAGGAGGGCCGCGGCAGCGCGTCAAAGGAATAGATCCAGGGAAGGGTCCGCACGGTGACCACCTCGCGCAGACTCGCCTCCGGTCCGCCAGCAAGGGATGGCAGGCGATTGCGGCAGCTGCGCATGTCGTCCAGCGCCCGCTGGAGCATGGCCTGCAACAGGTCCTCGCGGCTCCCGAAATGGTATTTGATCGCCGAATGGTTGGCAGTACCGGCATGCTCGGTAATTTTCCGATTCGATACGGCGTCTATGCCGTGGCTCGCGAAGAGCTCTTCTGCCGCATCGAGCAAGACCTCCCGCGCCTTATCGCCGTGTCGGCTCACCATTCCCGCCTTTCCTCGCATCATCTCGTCCCGGCGTCCAGGAAGTGAACCTCGGCACAGTTGCTGACAATTTTACGCCATGTGGCGTAAATTAGTTGTTAGTATTCAACTAAAGACCTTGGCGGGTTGCCTCGCACCCCGCTGCAGACCGAGAATCCAAGGAGCATGCGCAGTTGAGCAACGACGCCGCAGTCACTGAAAACCCGCCGCCCTCCCGCAGGGCCAAGCACGAGAAGCAGCCTCTTTCCGAGCAGGAAGCGGCCGCCAAACGCGCCAAGGCCGAAAAGATCGGCAGGACTGTCGCAGTGTTCATCATGCCATTGATGATCGTGGGCATGATGATCTGGGGCTACCTGGGAGCCATGCACCACCAGTCAGCCGCGAACATGCCGGTGGCCATTTCGGCCACCAGCAGCGCAGCGGCCAGTGACTTTGCCCGGGCGCTGGAGGACAGCAATGCTGAGGCCGTGGACCTGCGCTTCGTGGACTCGGCCCGCGAAGCCCGCGAGCTGGTCTACGACCGCGAAGTCACCGCTGCGGTGGACCTCGATGGCGATACGGCCACGCTGTACACCGCCAGCGGCGCCGGCATGTCAGCCACCTCGGCCATCACGGCCGTGCTCACGCCGGTCATCATGGAGCAGTCGCTGGAACTGGCTTCCCAGGATCTGGTGCCGCTTCCGGAGAACGACTCCATGGGCATGGGCGCCATGCTGCTGGCCACCGCGATGATCACTGCCGGCTACATGCCCTGGTCGATGGCCTTCTCGAACTCCCCGGAACTGCTCAAGCGCCGCCGCGCGCTGCCGCTGCTGGGCGGATGGTCGATCCTGCTCTCCGGGCTGGGCATCCTCGTCGGCGGCCCGATCCTGGGCGTCATTCCTGCCGCGAGCATCCTGCCCGCGTGGTCGACCCTGGCCTTGGGCGTCTTCGCCGTGGGCGCCGGGCAGCTGCTGCTGACCCGCATATTCGGCGCCATGGCCGTCATCCCCGGAATGTTCCTGTTCATGGTGCTGGGCCAGCCGGCCTCCAATATGGGCATGTCGGTCTACACCCTGCCGAAGATCTTCCCGTTCCTGCACCAGTTCCTGCCGATGCCGGCCCTGGGCGAAGCCATGCGCTCGGTGCTGTACTTCAACGGCGACGGAGCGGCCCGGCATATCCTGATTCTCGCCGGCGGTGCCGTCGCGGCGCTGCTGCTGGTCGCCCTGCTCGATGCCCTGCGCATCGCCAAGGGCAAGAGCGATATCCCCACCCAGATCAATGTCGCTTCCCTGCATGGCGGCCCGCGCCCCAAGAACAAGGCGTGGCGCTACATCACCTTGGCCGCGCTGCCCTTCGGCATGATCGCCATCATGCTCAGCTCGATGCTCGGCGCCATGCAGACCCCGGTGCCACGCGACATGCCGGTAGCCGTCGTGGGCTCCTCCGTGGAGCAGGCCCAGCAGACCGTGGATTCGCTGAACGAATCCATGGAGGGCATGTTCGAGTTAACCGCCATGGACAATGCCGCTGACGCCCGGTACCTGGTCGAGTCCCAGGAGCTGACAGGGGCCTTCGTGCTGCCTTCGGAGCAGAGCCCGGAAGCTGCCGTCTATACCGCCCAGGCTTCCGGCAACGCCGCATCGCAGCTGGTGGTCCAGGTGTTCACGCAGATCGGCCAAGCGCAGCAGATGGACGTGGACCACCAGGAGCTGGCCCCGCTTCCGGAGCACGACAATATGGGCACCGTGGCCATGTACCTGGGCATGGGCTGGGTGATGGCAGGCTTCATGGTCATCATGGTCGGCGCCACCGCGGCACCGCACATGGCCCCGCTGCAGAAACTGGTCCCGCTGGTGGCCGTGTACTCGGCCTTCATGTCCGCCGTGCTCTGCCTGATCGCCGGCCCGTTCACCGGGGCAGTGGAGGGCCACTTCGGGCAGCTGTTCAGCGTCGGCATGCTCGCGATTTTCGCGGTGGCCATGCTCACCACGGTATTCAACCGCCTGCTGGGCATGGTCTGCCTGGTCCCGACCATGCTGATCGTGATGTTCCTGGGCGTCCCCGCCTCCAATGGCGGGCTGTCCATCTACATGGAACCGCGCATCTTCACCATCCTGCACGACATCCTGCCGATGCCGGCTGCCGTCGAAGCCATCCGCGCGATCGTCTACTTCGACGGGGTCGGGCTCGGCTCCCACCTGGTGGTCCTGGCCATTTGGGCCTTGGCCTGCCTGGCCGTGACCATGGTCATCGACCAGCTCAAGCCGGTGCAGACCTCCAGCCACCCGGTTTCCGCCGAGGAGCTCGCCGCGCTGCAAGGCCGGGCGCTTGAAGCCAAGGCGAGCGAAGCCGCGGCATCCGCCGACGCCATCGACGCTGAAGCCGGGGACTTGGCAGACGCCGAAGCCGCGGCCGGCGAAAGCGGCACTGGAGACCGGGAGAAGGACGCGGTCAGCGTCTAATCAGTCCTTCTCCCCTGCAGATGCGGGCCGGTTCATGGATGTGAACTGGCCCGCATTTTGGTGTCCCCTAGCGATCGATCTTGGCTACGGTGAGCAGCACGCTGGAATCCTGCGTGGCGCTGATTTTCAGCCTCCCCTCGGGAAGCACAATGAGATCCTGGCTGCGCCCCTCCCACTGGTTGCCCATGGATGAAACGGTGACCCTGCCCTGGAGGACCAGCAGTGTCGCTTCGCCGGGATTCACATGTTCTTGCAGCTCGGTGCCGGCCGTGAGCCCAATGACGGTTTGGCGCAGGGTGTGCTCATGTCCGCCGAAAACCGTGCTGGCAGCTCGGCCATTGGTTGCATCCGCGGCTTCCCTCAGCTGGGTTCGGGCGATGGCGGCCAGCGAAAACTTCTTCATCAAATCCCTGCATCTCATCTCTCGGGCTGGATACTCCGGGCTGATTAGCCTGTGCTGCTACAAGACTGTCCCCGCACCGGGGCAAAGGTCAAGGAAAGCGCGGGGACTACTTCAGTACCAATTGAGCCAGCACCGGCAAGGCAATGACCGACAGGACGCAGGTGATCACGATGGCCACCGCGGTCGGCTCGCCATCCCCGGTGTCGTTCTGGGCCATGATGTAGGCGGTTGCGCTGACCGGCATGGCCGCCATGAGCACCGCGGCATTGAACCAGATGCGATCCAGATCCGGGGCGAAAACAAGCAGCATGGCCACCGTCAGCAATGGCATCGCCACGAGTTTGCCCAGCACCATGGCCGCGATGGAGGTTCTCGCCCAGCTGCCGCCAGCCGCAGAGCCATCCGGAGCAACCGGTGCATGCTTCCTGGCACGCGAACGGTCAATGGTCCGCTTCAGCGACATGCCGATGACGAAGAGCGCCCCCGGGGCGGCCGCGGCGGATATCAGGTCAATGGTGTCGTCCACCGGCCGTGGTACGGGCACACCGAGGATTGCTACCGTGCCGCCAAGGACCATGGCCCAGGTGACCGGGCTGCAAACCAGGGCATTGCGGATGGTCCGGGCGATGCGCGCGGCGCTTGCCGGATGCTGGCCTCCTTTGCCGTTGGGCAAGAGAATTTGGGCGAGGATGGGGAATCCGACCATGAAGATGATGTTGTGGACCAGTTGCCCCATGCCCGCGGCGAACCCGGCTTCTGTGCCCATGACGCCGAGGATAATCGGGATTCCCAAGTACGACACGTTGCCGAAGCTGGTGGTCAGCATGCCGGCGAGCGCCCGCGCCCGGTTTGCGCGCAGCAGATAGCGGAAAGCCAGCCAGCTGAGCAGGGCGAAAAGCAGCGCGGAGACGATACTGATCCACAGGAATGCGAGCGGCACGCCTTCGCTGATATCCGCCCGGGCTACCACCTTGTAGAGCAGCGCCGGCAAGGCGACATAGAAGACGAACACATTCAGTGCCGGTTCCACGCTGGCCGGGAATTTGGGTGCATGGCTGGCGCCGTAGCCGATGAGCATGACGAAGAACAGCGGCAGCACGCCATAGAGCACGTCGAGGAACACAAGCCTCCTTAGGGAATGTTCGGCCGGGGTCGCGGGGACCGAGCACTTCAAGGTTAGTTGCTTGCCAGGCTGATCCGGGAAATGCGCTCGGGGGCGCTTCGCAACATGCAGGCGAAAACTGGGGTTTGGCGGCGCAAATTCCTAGGATGAGACCACGCGCCTCGTCCGATCACTGTTGAGCTTTCCGCAAGGAGAATTAATGTCCCACGCATCTGGAGTCCCGCAGGCCCCGCGCACGATTGCCATCACCGGCGCAGGATCAGGCATTGGCCGCGCCACCGCACGCCTACTGCTGGCGCAGGGATGGAATGTGGTGCTCGCCGGGCGCACCGCGGCTAACCTGCATGAGACGGCGCAAGGCCACGGTTCCGCCTTGGTGGTTCCCACGGATGTTAGTGATCCGCAGGCTGTGGAACACCTGTTTGCCGAAGCGGCGCAACGTTTCGGCACGGTCAATGCGCTGTTCAATAATGCCGGGATTTTCGGTCCCTCGGCAGCCATCGATGAGCTGAGTCCGGCCCAGTGGGATGAGGTTTGCCGGATCAACCTCACCGGGGCCATCAACGCGGCCCGCACGGCCTTTGCCCATTTCAAGGCCAACGACGGCGGACGCATCATCAACAATGGATCGATTTCAGCGCAGGTTCCGCGCGTGAACTCCGTTGCCTATACCGTCACCAAGCACGGCATCGCCGGCTTGACCAAATGCCTTGAACTTGATGGACGGGAGCACCGGATCAGGGCCACGCAGCTCGATATCGGCAACACCGCCAGTGACCTGCTCGATGATTTCGGTGCCACCCAGGGTGCCCTGCAACCGGGCGGCCAACGGCTCGTCGAGCCGACATTCCCGCTGGCCCAAGCCGCTGAGGCCGTTGCGCACATCGCCGGGGTTCCGCTCGGTACCTCCATCAACCAATTCACCATCACTGCTGGCGGAATGCCCTACATCGGGCGAGGCTAGGGCGCAGGCAACCGGAGGAAGGAATTGGCGTGCAAGTCGATGCTCCGGTTGCGTGCGGCAATGCTCCGCGCCATCAGATCATCATGGGATTCTGGTTGCGCTACACGGCATGAACCTGCCAGAACTGCGCCAGTGGCCGCAGCGAAACGCCTTTCAGCCACGTGCTGCGCTTTGACTCCGCCGGCAAGAGCGCGAAACTGGCAGGCGTTCGCAGCTGCTGTGCTGGTTCTTCCCCTGCCGTACTAAAGGCCTAGAAGAATTCCGCCAGCAGCGCTTCGAGCTTCGCAAAAGCGGAATTCCATGCCTTGGTGCTGGATTCGATAACCTCATAAGGCAATGGGGTTTGGGTCAGCGTCAGCATCGTCTGCCCGGCGAATTCCTTGAATTCGATACGGGTTTCGATCACGAGGTCCAAGGTCATTTCGTGCGGGCCGTCGGCACTGACCAGGCATTCGTACTCGTCGAAAGACGTCAGGACCGCCTTGAGCGGCACCTTGGCATCCGGGTTATCAGCCTGCACCATATTCAGCTCATGCCGGCCGCCGACCTTGGCTTCGAATACGACGGAATCTTCCTCGACAAGCCAGCCATCGGGACCCCACCACTGGGCGATGATTTCCGGCTCGACGAAGGCAGCCCAAACGGCGTTCTTCGGTGCGGAAAATTGCCGGGCGACTACGAGTTCAGTCATCGATTCCATAAGGTCAATATTATCGCGGCCCGCCATCAGGTTCACCCGCAGGGGCAACTACCCCTGCGGACGGCGAGGCTCCATGCGGCTCGCGGTGTACAGCGTTTGCTCATCCGGCGAGGTTCCGGCAGCTTCATGGGCGCGCATGACCTTCATTGCGCGGTCCCATTTGATGCGTTCGCGAGGGCTGGCGAGGACACGGCGCTCGGCCGGACCGAAGATGGACAATCCCAAGTACTTCAGACGCCAGAATATGCGGTAGCCGACGCTTAGTCCGGTGGTATCGGAAATGATCGGCAGGGGTGATTCATCCATGATCGTCGTCCTCTTCGGTCATTGGGTTTGCGAGTACTGGCACTTCAATCATACGTCATTAGTTGGTGCACCAACTAAATGGGGTTCTAGCTTTTCGGAGCGTTCGAACCTGCAGCAATAATGCGGTCCAGGATGCCGCGCAGCTCCAGCACATCCTTGTCGGTCAGGGCAAGCCGGGCCATCATTTCGCGCGGCACCTCCACCGCTTCAGCACGCAGCGCGGCACCCTTCTCGGTGGGCTGAATGATGACGGCCCGCTCATCGTCCGGGTTCTTCGTCTTTGCCACCAAACCGGCAGTTTCGAGGCGCTTGACCAACGGGGAAAGCGTTCCCGGATCCAGGTGCAGATGCCCGCTGAGGGCACGGGCGCTGATCGGCCCCAAGTCCCAAAGGGCCAGCATCACCAGGTACTGGGGATGCGTCAGCCCCAGCGGATCCAGCACGGGCTTGTATGCCGAGATCACCGAGCGCGAGGCTACGGCCAGGCCGAAGCACACCTGCTTTTCCAGCTTGAGAAGATCTTCGTCGCGAAGAATAGCACTGTCCACGTTGTCGCAAGCTCCTTGAAAGATGCCTAATACCACTGCATTGATCGTACCGCGGTCGAGAATACCGTGCCCGGGCCGAAAGCTGCCCCGGGTCGCAGCGCCAATTCCAGTTGCGTTCGAATCGGTGGCGCAAGTAGTCAAAGCGGGCCACAGTGAATAGCCTTGGCATATGAGCAATCTTGAGCACCGGCCTGAGGAGATCGGCTGCAGTGCAGTGCGTTCCCAGGCAGAGGTTGAAATCCTGGAACCACGCGAAGTGCCCTTGGGCGGTCCGCGGGCAATGACGGTCTTCCGGACACTGCCGCAAAAGCAGCGCAGCCTGATCGGCGCTTGGTGCTTCCTGGACCATTACGGTCCTGACGATGTCGCAGTCACCGGCGGGATGAACGTGCCTCGTCACCCGCACACCGGACTGCAGACTGTCTCTTGGCTCTTCACCGGAGAGATCAACCATATGGATTCGGCCGGGTTCAAGGCGACCGTGCGACCCGGCGAGGTCAATCTGATGACCGCCGGGCACGGAATCAGCCATTCGGAGATCCTCACCGAAGACACCACCATCCTTCACGGCGCCCAGCTATGGACCGCGCTGCCGGATCATGCACGGGATATGGAACATACTTTTGAGAACTACCGCCCGGAAGCGCTCACCGCTCCCGGCTGGTCGCTGTCGGTCTTCCTTGGCACCTACGGGGTGTCGGGCAAGTCGTCCACCTCCCCGGTAAAGACGCACACCGAGCTCGGTGGCGCCGAACTGCGCCTTGAACCGAACACCGAGATCGAAGTGGTTGTCCCCGGGCACCATGAGCACGGGATCCTCCTGGACTCCGGCAATCTTGAAGTCAACGGCCATGAACTCGCTCCACGCGATCTCGGGTTCGTGCGTGCGGGATGCACGACCCTGCGCCTGAAGTCCGGGGACCAGCCGGTTCTAGCGCTGCTCATCGGCGGAGAGCCGCTGAAGGAAGACATCCTGATGTGGTGGAACTTCGTAGGCCGCACCCATGAGGAAGTCCTCGCGTTCCGCGCGCAATGGCAGGCCGAGATCGGGGCCGAGCCCGGGGATGCCTCCGAGGATCGCTTCGGGCCTTTCCCGCCTAATACTCCGGCAGCCTTGCCGGCTCCAGCACTTCCCACCGTTCGCCTGCGCCCGCGCGTGAACCCCGCCTAACCAATAAGGAACTCCCAATGAGCGACATCAAACCAGTATTCCTGCCCGAGCGCCAGCGCTTCGCCCTCGACGATGACGGCAAGATCATCGGAGCGGCGCACTACCGCGATTTTGATGGGGCCCAAGGCGTCGAGCGGATCTTCTTCCACACCACCGTGGATGAGGAATACGGCGGACAGGGCCTAGCCAGCGTCATGGTGAAATTCGCGCTGGAGAACACCATCGCCAGCGGTGCCAGGATCGTTCCGGTCTGCCCGTATGTGAAGGCCTACGTTGCCAAGCACACCGAGTATGCGCAGCATATCGTGGAACCGGACAAGGACCACCTGGGCATCCTGCCGCGCGGCTAAGCCGGAGATCTCAGGGGTTCATCTCGAGGCCGCGTGCGGCCAGCTCGTCGCGGAGGATGCGGATGGCTTTCGGGCCGACACCGTGCAGCGCGAGCAGCGCCGCAGTGCCGGCCTGCGCCGCCTGCTCGAGACTGGTGATGCCGGCCTGCTCGAAAGCCCTGGCGGCGGGGTTGCTCGTCTTGGGAAGCTCTGTGTCCATGATCCCAGCGTAGTCAGGCTGCTGGCTGCGCAACAGGTTTGGTGCGCGGCGAGATCGCGATCAGGACCAGAATCAGCAAGAGGCTGAAGCTGAAGACCGAGATGAACTCCATCCCGGTGGCGGCCATCGCGAAGATGACGCCACCGATGGCGGTGGTTCCGGCGTTGCCCAGGGAGTCGGCCACGGTCATTGCCGATGAGTTGAATCCCTGTTCATCCTTGGCAGACAGGGCCAGCATGTTCACGTTTTGCCGCGGGAAGATCATCCCCATGCCGAAGCCGCCCACGGCCCATCCGCAGACCAGCACGAGGACCGGCGGATGGAAGATCGCGGTGGCCAATGCGGTTGAAATCGCTACGCTGCCGGCGATCGCACCCACGGTGATGCAGGTGGAGGATTCCACCTTATCCCCCAGCTTTCCTTGCAGCCATGAACCCACCGACCAGCACAATGCCGAGGCCGTCAGGATCAGGCCCGCCCGGTCGGGCCCCAGCTGGTAATCCTCGCGCAGCAGGTACGGCAGATAGACTTCCACGCCGAAGAAGGCCCCGGCCACGAAGATGCGGGTCATGATGGTGGACGGCAGCCCCTTGGCCAAGCTGAACGTGCCCTTGGGCAGCAACGGGCGAATTGCTGCAAGGGCTACCGCCAATGCCAAGACCAGTCCCAGAAGGGACCAGCTGCCCTGCGCATTGCCGAGCAAGTTCATGCAGATGACAGCCAGTCCAGCCAGGCCGGCCAGCATCAGCCGCTTCTTGGAAATCGGCCCCAGGTCCGGATTGCGCTGGGAGCTCAGCGACTTCAACGCCGGCACGATCCCGCAGAACGCGAGAACCACCAGCACCGCCACGCCGGAGAACACCCAGCGCCAACCGAGGTGCACGGCCATCAAGCCGGCCAGCCAGGGGCCGATCATCGCCGGGACCACCCAGGCGGTAGCGAACAGGGCGAAGATCTTGGAATGCAGATGCGCAGGATACGCGCGGGCAATGAGCACGTAGATGGCGACGGTGATCGCGCCACCGCCAATTCCCTGCAAGATGCGCCCGGCAATCAGGACCTGCATGTTCTCGGCTGAACCGCAGATCAGCAGCCCAATGCAGAAAACGGCCACGGCGATGGACAGCGGGTGCTTGGGCCCCCACCGGTCGGTGACTTCTCCGGCGGCAACCATCCCCAGCATCCCGCTGGCGATTGGCGCGGCAAAGGCCAGGGCGAAGTAGCGTTCGCCCTCCAGCAGCTCGCTGACCAGTGGCATTACCGTGGTCACGGCCATGGATTCGAAAGCGACCAGGAAGACGAGCACGAACATGCCAAGGGTGGTGGCAAGATACTGCGGAGCATAGATCGTGGACTCGGCGCGCTCGGCTGATTGGCTGCTGCGGTTCAGGGGCATGCATCCATGATCTCAGGTTTCCCCTAGCCGCCGATCACGTGCAGGCTGAAGGCCGCCAGGAAGCCCGAAGTCACCAGCAACCCTGTGTAGTCGTGCTCCACCTTGTACGCTTCCGGAATCATGGTGTCGGCGATCATCGTCAAGATGCCTCCGGCAGCGACCGCGGTGGCGAAGGCCAGCACTTCACCGGGCATGGATTCCAGCAGCAGCGCTCCGAGGAAGGCAGCGATGCCGCAGGAAATGGCTATCGATCCCCAGAGCAAAACG
The DNA here is from genome assembly GCF_053543715.1 of Glutamicibacter sp. AGC46. Lineage (NCBI taxonomy): Bacteria > Bacillati > Actinomycetota > Actinomycetes > Micrococcales > Micrococcaceae > Glutamicibacter > Glutamicibacter sp. AGC46. Next base: position 142,177 of record NZ_JBLVOJ010000009.1, on the reverse strand, counting down.
ATCGAGGACCCCTTGCGCCCGGACGCTTTCATCTGTGCGGTACTCGCCAGCCCCTCGGGGACATTGGAGATGAATATGGCGATGAGCATCGCCGGATTAATGCTCGCGGTGGCGACCACGGAAAGTCCAAGGGCCACGGACTCGGGAATGCCGTCGATGAGTGCACCGACCGCGAGCGCGGTTCCCGATGGCTCCTGCTCTCCTGCGCGCTGCGCCTGCCGCTTTGAGGTTCTCCAGGCCAGCAGCCGGTTCGCGCCGAAATACAAGGCAGCGCCCACGATCACGCCGCCCAGCGTCGCAACGAGGCCGCCGGTTTCATAGGCTTCGAGCACCAGCTCGAAGGCCAGTGCGCTGACCAGGACCCCGGCACCGAAGGCCATGATGGCGCTGACCCAGACCTTGGGGATCTTCAGCCACCAGGCCGCGCCAGATCCCAGCAGCAGGGCCGAGCCGGCCACAGTGCCCCACAGCAAAGCCTGCATCGAAGCGAACATGGCACCCACTATAGCCAGCAATTCGCTGGCTTAGTAGGTGCCATATGAGTTCTGACTGGGACTAACCCTCGGTGGACATGTTGTTGAAGCGCGAGTAGTGGCCCTGGAAGGCCACGGTGATGGTCTTGGTCGGACCGGCACGGTGCTTCGCGATAATCACGTCAGCTTCGCCCGGACGGTTTTCCTTGTCGTAGACGTCATCACGGTGCAGCAAAATCACCATGTCGGCGTCCTGCTCAATCGAGCCCGATTCGCGCAGGTCCGAAACCATTGGCTTCTTGTCGGTACGCTGCTCGGAACCACGGTTCAGCTGCGACAGCGCAATCAACGGAACGTCGAGTTCCTTGGCGAGCAGCTTGAGGTTACGCGAGAACTCGGAAACTTCCTGCTGGCGCGATTCCACACGCTTGCCCGAGCTCATCAGCTGCAGGTAGTCCAGGATGATCATGCGCAGCTCGTTGCGCTGCTTGAGGCGACGGCACTTGGCACGGATTTCCATCATGGACATGTTCGGCGAATCATCAATGAACAACGGGGCTTCGTTCAGCCGGCCCATGGTCGTGGCGATCTTGGTCCACTGTGCGTCTTCCACCGAGCCCTTGCGCAGATCCTGGAGCTGGATGGATGCTTCGGCCGAGAGCAGGCGCATCGCAATTTCATTGCGGCCCATTTCCAAGGAGAAGAACACGGTGGCCATATTGTGCTTGATGGCAGCAGAACGGGCGAAGTCCAGCGCGAAGGTTGACTTGCCCACCGCAGGACGGGCGGCGATGATGATCATCTGGCCGCCCTTCAGGCCCTGGGTCAGCTCGTCGAATTCATAGAATCCGGTGGGCACACCGGTAATGCCATCGCCCGCGTTGGCCGCGTTCTCGATTTCATCAACGGTGTCTTCGATGATGTCCGAAAGGCGCACGTAGTCTTCACTGCTGCGGTTCTCGGCCACCTTGTAGACCTCTGCCTGGGCTTCGTTGACGATCGCATCAACTTCACCATCTGGAGAGTAGCCCATCTGGACAATACGCGTTCCGGCGTCAACCAATCGGCGCAGCACGGCGCGTTCGCGCACGATTTCTGCGTAGTACCCGGCGTTGGCTGCAGTTGGAACCTGCTGGATGAGATTGTGAAGGTAGGCGGCGCCACCAATGCGCGAGATCTCGCCGCGCTTGGTCAGCAAGTCGGCTACGGTGACCGCATCGGCTGGTTCGCCACGACCGTAGAGGTCGACAATCGCCTCGTAAATTGATTCGTGGGAGGGACGGTAGAAGTCGGTGCCGCGAATGGATTCAACGACGTCAGCAATGGCGTCCTTGGAGAGCATCATGCCACCGAGGACCGACATCTCGGCCTCGATATCCTGTGGCGGCTTGCGCCCTGCGTCGGAATCTCGTCCTTCGTAAACCGGCTCAGCACTCATTGCAGACACTTCCATCCCCTATTGACCCGCTGGGGAAAATTATCCTTGCCTCATGGCAACGCTTCATCGTGTCAGTCGATACGGACATTTGGATGTCAGGCGCCTGTGGATATTTCTCTCCCGAACCCAACACTAGGGCTGTTATTAACAGGCGTAAACCTCATTATCCACAGAATATGTGGATAACACTCCTCTACCTGTGGAGTTCCCTGTTCACAGTCTGGGGAGAACTCTGTGGATTACCCCACTCTACGTATCATTAATATCTGTTGACTTGGTTGTTTGTATTCGCACACCTGTGGACAGAAACTTAATTCATTGAAGCTCACGCCAACCGGCCCAAGGTTATCAACACCCTTAATCGCCCAGTTCCCGGGGTTTTTCACCCTTTGCACACATTTGCCCATGTCTTGTCCATAGCCTTGTGGATAACCTTGTGGATACTGGTGAATTTACAAAACCCTAAGTCACCGTGGATTAAATTCGCCAGCAAGGCCGGATCTTCCAGTAGTCCACAATCGGCCAGGGTTTCTGCGTTCGGGGGCGGTGGATAACTTAATGTGTGCAACGACTCGGCGGGCGAACCTGGATCAGCGACTGGGCTGCCGGCGCACTCTCGCCACTTCGCGTCCGCGACGCGCGCCAGTGAAGACCCCATAAAGCGCCGGTTTCATTTGTGATGCGCAGCCTTTGCATGGCTCGGAAACCCCATCCGAGGGTTGCCGGCAATTCGCTGCCACTCTGGTCCAGCGTGCAGCGAGGATCCATGAGCTACCTGCGCGGTTCTGTTCGACAGCCCAGGCGGGTGGCGGATATGGCGAGTTCAAGGTTTCTCGCGACAGATACTTTGATGACGAGGTTATCGCCAAATGCCTGGGGCAGCTGGCCCAAGATGGCAGGCCATGAGATTGCCAGCCATCTTGCCACGTCTTCAGGGTGGCGAGAGAGAACGGGCATTGCCGGTGTCGAGGGCTGCGGGGAACGGCTCAACCCGCCTAACCGGAATTCAAAAAGCTCCGGCCAGATCGATGATTTGATCTGGCCGGAGCTTTGGAAGATGCGAAGCGCTTATACGAGCTCAGGAATCGGCAGCGAATGGAACCGCGAATCATGGAAGATCTGTGGCGAGTGCTCGGAGGTGCGGTGCCCGTGGACTTCCATCAGGACTACCCAGTGATCCCCCGCTTCGACCTCGTTGTAGATCGAAGTCTCCAGCCACAACGTTGAGTCGTTGACGAAGAGCGCGCCCTGATCCGAGGAATAGGTATCGATTCCGCGGAACCGGTCGCCATTTTTCGAGGCAATCTGAGCGCAGACACCATCATTGCGTTCGCTCAGCACTGAGACGCCAATGCGGCCAGCTTCGCGCAGCTTTGGCCAAGTGTTCGAGGACTTCTGCACGGCGAACATCACCAGTGCAGGTTCGAGGGAAACTCCCACGGTAAACGATGAAGCGACAATTCCCGTCTTCACGCCATCCAGTTCTGCACAGAGGGCGGCTACCCCTGATGGATGCTGAGCGAAAACCTTGCGCAGGGTCAACGGGTCAAGTTCAAGATTCAATGACATGGCTCGATTCCTTTGGGTCTTGCCCACCGCGCAGTAGCCTGCAAGCATTGGCTTCTCGTTACTCGAAGCCGCTTGGGCTGAAGTTCCGCGCCGTGTGCGGTACTTGTTCCAGCACATTTTGCGTGGAACCGAATCCTCACCTGGAGCACCCCACTACCGTTGAGAGGGTTGCCGATCAGCAAGCCAGGGCTTATAGCTGATGCTCTTGATTCTGTTTAAAACGATATGGCTCATGACGAACAACCGTCAAACATTTCACTTCGCAAATCGCAATATTCGACGCAATATTCGATCCAAGGCCCCGCGGGGAGTCCTTGGGCAGTCTTTTATTCGCCATGCGCCGCGCTTCTTGAACCACTCGGCCCCCATGATCGCAGCAGGCTTCCGCCGCCCTTGATTCGGCAGAACACTAACGCCTCCCCTGGGCTCGGGGCCCTGGCGCGAATCCCCTACCGCCCACCGTAATGAAACTTGGTTTCCCGGCATGACGCTGAGGTTCATGCCACTATTGGTCATGGAGTGCATTGAGTCACACTCCTGCTTATTGTTCTCCGTAACCATCGATGACGATTGAGGAATAGCCACACCATGGTAGAGATTCAGGCCAACCATTCAGAATTGACCCCACTGCGTTTCTTGGAACGCACAGCCGAGGCCTATCCGAAGAAGACCGCCGTCATCCATGGAACTCGCATCTTCTCCTATGAAGAATTCGAAGCACGGGTGCACCGCTTTGCCCAGGCGCTGAAGGCTCGCATTGAGCCGGGCGACCGCGTGGCCGTGCTGGCACCGAATACTCCCGAAATGCTCATGGCGCATTACGCCGTACCGCTGGCAGGCGCAGTCCTCGTTGCCCTGAACACCCGACTCTCGGCCCACGAGCTGCAATACATCATTGATCATTCTGCTGCCAAGCTGATGCTTGCCGACACAGAGCTGCTGGAAAACACGAAGACCCTGCGCCGCGATAACCCAACGCTGGAGGCGCTCATCGAGATCACCGATGACCAGTACGCCGGAGAACGTCCGGACGTGCCCGTGGACGCCACCTTGGACGAGCTAATCGCACAAGCCTCGGATGAAAGACTTCCCTACGCCATCGCCGATGAGCGGGCTCCGATCACTCTCAATTACACGTCGGGCACCACCGGCAAGCCGAAGGGCGTGCTCTACTCGCACCGCGGCAGCTACCTGAACTCGTTGGGCGAAGCGCACCACCAGGGCTTCACCGCCAAGACCCGCTACTTGTGGACCCTGCCGATGTTCCACTGCAACGGCTGGTGCACTCCATGGGCCGTCACCGCAGCGGGAGGAACGCACCTGTGCCTGCGCGGCGTGCGCGAAGATTCCGTTTGGGATGCCATCGAGGATCTTGGAACCACCCACTTGTGCGGCGCTCCGACCGTCTGCTCCATCATCGCCGACTCTACCCGCGCCCACCAGCTCGATGCGCCACTGCGCATCACCACCGCAGGAGCTCCCCCGTCCCCGGCAATCATCTCCAAGCTGCAGAAGCTGGGCATCGAGGTAGTCCATGTATATGGCCTCACCGAGGTATACGGACCGTACACGGTGTGCGAGTACCAGGATGAGTGGGATGCCCTCGATGGCCCGGACCGGGCCGCGAAGCTCGCCCGCCAAGGCGTTGGCATGATTACCGCCGAGTCCGCACGCATTGTTGACGAGAACATGAACGATGTCCCGGCGGATGGACAGACCATGGGCGAAATCGTGCTGCGCGGCAATAACGTCATGATCGGCTACTACCGCGATGAAGCGGCCACTACCCAAGCTTTCCATGGCGGCTGGTTCCACACCGGCGATCTGGGTGTCATGCACCCGGATGGCTACATCCAGGTGCGCGACCGGGCCAAGGACATCATCATTTCCGGCGGCGAGAACATCTCCACCATCGAGGTGGAGCAAGCCCTCGCCTCGCACCCAGAGGTGCTGGACCTGGCCGTCATCGGCATCGCGGACGAGAAATGGGGCGAGCGTCCGGTGGCATATGTCATCCGCGCCAGCGGATCCTCCCTGGACGCGCAAACGCTGATTGAATTCGCCCGCGAAAAGCTGGCCGGTTTCAAGGTGCCGCGCACCATCGTCTTCCCGCAGGATCTGCCGCGCACCTCCACTGGTAAGGTGCAGAAGAATGTCCTGCGCGCCCAGGCGCTAGAAGCCAGCACACCGAACTAGCCTGAGGATCACCAATTGGAAAACACTGCACCGCGGATTCCCAACAAGACCAGCCGCTTCACCGAAAGCATCGGACTGGAATTCGACGAAATCACGGCCACGGAAGTACGCGGCCACGCGCAGCTGGACGAGAACCACCACACCCCTTGGGGCGTGGTGCATGGCGGCGTTTACACCTCGATCATCGAGAGCGCAGGATCAGTGGGCGCCAGCTACGCGGTGGCCGAACGCGGGCAATTCGCCGTGGGCGTGCACAACGCCACCGACTTCCTGCGCCCTTCCACCGGAGCACGGGTTCAGGTAATCGCCACCGCGCTATTCCAAGGGCGCACCCAGCAGCTCTGGGAGGTCATCATCACCGATGAATCCACCGGCAAGCAGCTATCCCGCGGCCAGTTGCGCACCCAGAATGTGGATTTGCCTGAGAATCCGGCCTAGCTGGTTTTCACACCGCGAGCACGGGCGTACGGTAGGTGGCATCTAACGCTCAAGCTCCAGGAGATTCGCCATGAGTGCGACCTATACCTTCGATGTGTTCAGCAGCCTCGATGGCTTCGGCAGCGCCGCCGGCGATTGGGGCGGCTACTGGGGAAAACAGGGGCCAGAGCTGTTAGCCCACCGCCTCGCGCTCTACACTCCGGCTTGCCGCATGGTTTTCGGGGCCAACACCTTCCGTCTCTTCAGCCGCTTCTGGGCAGAAATCGAGGCGAATCCCGAGGTTGAAGACGCGTGGGGTGTGGCCCTGCACGACAAGCCCGCCACCGTCATCTCCACCACCCTGGAAGAGCCGCTGTCCTGGCCAAACCCCACGCTGGAGCGCGCTGATGCACTGGAAGTCGTCGCACAGCTCAAGGAAGCTTCAGATGTGCCGCTGCGCTCCCACGGCTGCTTGGCGATGAACCATTCCCTGCTAGCGGCAGGTCTTGTGGACTTCATCCAGGTGACCATCTTCCCGGTACTGACCGGGCATAGCGGTTCCGCCCCGGTACTTGGCGGGGTCGATGACTACGATCTGGAACTTGTCGAGTCCAAGCTGCTGGACGGACGGATCCAGGAACTGACTTATCGCCCGACGCGCCATCAACCAGCCCATGCATAGCAGCTCGATGAAGCGCATTCTGGGTACCTGCCTAGTGCTCGGCGCAGTGTTCCTCGCCGGATGCTCCGCGACAACGCCGCCTCCAATCACGGCTACCGAATCGCAAGCTGTTCCAGCACCACTGGCCACCGGACTCGAAGCCCCCTGGTCCATGGTCTACGCGCAGGGCAGGTTGCTGGTCAGCGAACGTGATTCCGGGCGGATCGTGGAGGTTTTGGAGTCCGGAGAACTGCGCGAATTAGCCCGGCTCGATGATCTGGTAGCGACGGGAGAAGGCGGATTGCTGGGCCTGGCCTTCCTCGCACCGGACCGGCTCTATGCGTATTCCACCGCGGAATTCGGCAACCGCATCCAGCGGTTCACGGTGCAAGGCAGCGCCGGGAATCTTTCACTGTCGGCCCCGCGCACCTTGATTGACGGGTTGCCCTCGGCCAGCATCCACAACGGCGGGCGGTTGGCCATCGGTCAGGACGGGATGCTCTATGCCACCGTGGGCGATGCGGGCAATCCCCAGCAAGCCCAGGACCTGCAGCAGCTGGGCGGAAAGATCCTGCGCATGGCACCTGACGGCAGCGTCCCGGACGACAACCCGTTCGAGAATTCCCTCGTCTACAGCTACGGGCACCGCAATGTGCAGGGCTTGGCGTGGGGTGCTGATGGCACCATGTTCGCCAGCGAGTTCGGGCAGAACACCTTCGACGAGCTGAACATCATCGAAGCCGGGGGAAACTACGGCTGGCCCGAAGCCGAGGGAAAAAGCGGCGGAAATCCGTCGTACACCGATCCGATTGCGCAGTGGTCCCCGTCCGAAGCCAGCCCCAGCGGCATCGCGATCCTCGATGGCACCCTCTACCTGGCGAATCTGCGCGGAGAAGTGCTGCGCGCGGTGGAACTGGACGAGCCGGCCCCCGAGCATGAACTG
>NZ_JBLVOJ010000009.1:131200-134449 GCF_053543715.1 Glutamicibacter sp. AGC46 | reverse complement strand
TGAACTGCTCGATGGCCGGCGCGGCCGGCTACGCGACGTGCTAGTGGATCCTGACGGCGCACTGATGGTGCTGACCAACAATACCGACGGGCGCGGCCAGCCAGGGGCGGGCGATGACCGCATCCTGCGCATCGCGCCCCGTCTGGCCGGCGACTAGCTGGCCGGGCGCATGTCTCCGGTCTCCTGGAAGCGCTGGTGCCAGGACAGGGCCTCGCCCAGCAGATGCGGGGTGTGCTTGCCGTAGCTTTCCTTGCACGCACGGTCGAAGTAGTCCTGCAGCATCGGGCGGTACTCCGGGTGGGCGCAGTTATCGATGACCAGCTGCGCACGCTGCTTTGGCGAGTGGCCGCGCAGGTCGGCCAGGCCCTGTTCGGTAATCAGGATCATGGTGTCGTGCTCGGTGTGGTCCACATGCGAAGCAAATGGAACGATGCCCGAGATCTTGCCGCCCTTGGCGGTCGACGGGGACATGAACACCGACAAGTAGCCGTTGCGCGCGAAGTCGCCCGAGCCGCCGATGCCGTTCATCACGTGCGAGCCCAGCACGTTGGTGGAGTTCACGTTTCCGTAGATATCGGCTTCGATCATGCCGTTCAGCGCAATGCAGCCCAGCCGGCGGATGATCTCCGGGTGGTTGGAGATCTCCTGGGCACGCAGCAGGATGCGCTCGCGGTAGTGGTCGACGTTGCGGTTGAATTCCTCGATGCCCTCCGAAGACAGCGAGAAGCTGGTGGCAGAGGCGAACTCGATGGTGCCGTCCTTGATCAGCTCCAGCATTCCGTCCTGGATGACCTCGGTATAGGCGGTCAGGCCCTTGTAGCCGCCACGGGCTAGGCCAGCGAGCACTGCGTTGGCGATATTGCCCACGCCCGACTGCAGCGGGAGCAGCTTCTCGGACAGGCGTCCGGCACGGATCTCGGAATCCAGGAAGGTCAGCAGGTGATCGGCGATCTTCTCGCTGGTCTCGTCCACCGGGGCGAAGGGGCTCAGGCGGTCTGGCGCGTCGGTTTCCACGACGGCGACGATCTTGTTGACGTCGACGTCCATGTACTGCTGGCCGATGCGGTCACGCACGGTTCTCAGGTCGATCGGCTTGCGGTGCGGAGGCAGTGCGGTGCCGTAGTAGACATCGTGCATGCCCTCCATGGCCGCAGATTGCTGGGAATTGACCTCGATGATGATCTTGTCGGCCATCTCCAGCCAGGTCTTGTTGTTGCCCACCGAGCTGGAAGGGATCAAGTCGCCCTCGGCGGTGACGCCGACAACTTCGACGATGGCCAGGTCGATCTTGCCGTAGAAGCCGAACCAGGCGTGCTGGGCGACATGGGACAGGTGGATGTCCATGTATTCCATGTTGCCCTCGTTGATGCGGCGGCGCAGCTCGGGGTCGGACATGTACGGCAGGCGCAGGTTCATGCCTTCGGCCTTGGCCAGCACGCCATCAAGCTCAGGGGCGGTGGAAGCGCCGGTAAGCACGTTGATCTTGAAGTCCTTGCCCGCAGCGTGCTGGCGCTCCATCTGCGCTGCCAGTGCCCCGGGCACGGCCTTCGGGTATCCTGCACCGGTAAAGCCGCTCATGGCGACAGTCATGCCTGGCTTAATGAACTCTGCAGCTTGCTCGGCGCTCATCAAGCGATCAGCAAAGGCCCGGTGGTGAATACGTTCGTGCAAAATAACCCCTTCAGAACTTCCTTGTGACACAGGTCTATAACCCGCGTCTCACCGGAATACTTTAGCTGGTCGGCACAGTGATTCAGGCCTCGCTGTGCGCTCCTGAGCGATGGGTGGCATATTTATCGATGAGGTGCGCTCTATTTGCGCTGACCGGTCGGTCAGGAATGGCAGCTTGGCAGCGACCGCCGGGAGCTCGATCGCTAGCCAAGTTCGGCGTGCGTGCCCTCGCGGATCGCTTTCACTTGCAGGCGGGCGCCCATGGCTTCTGCGTAGCGGCGCAGGGTGGCCAGCTGGACTCGATCAAGGTCCCCGGTCTCCATGCGGGCGATGCGGTCCACGCTCAGCTTCAGCACGGTGGCAAGTTCTACTTGGCTCAGTTCTGCCTCTTCGCGCAGGGCACGCAACGACAGGCGCCGGGACTCGCTTTGCACACGGAGCTGATGCTCTGCCACAGCTTCGCGTTGCGCCTCGGTCAATACTTCAGGATCCGCATACGCAAAACCCATTTGTTCCACCGCTTCTCTCGATCGTGCTGGCTTTGGACGTACTCATCTTCGAGGCTATTGCTGCAAATTGGCCAAGCCAATGATTATGACGCATTGGACGCAAGACGATCTGGTGAAATGTTAGCCACTTCTAAGTGACCATGACCAGTTCCGGCTCGGAATTGAATCGCCGGATGCTGCTAAGCCAAGATCATCCGAACGAAGGATAGAAATGCACCTATGTAGGATTCATACTTAAGTCATGTCACAGAGCAGAGTACTTCCACAGGTGAAGCGTTCCATGCTTCCGGTCGTTCTTCTAAGCTTCCTGGCAGAAAAACCCGAACACGGATACTCCATGCTGGCTAAGCTCGAAGAGCTCGGAGTACCCGGCATCAAGAGCGGGACTTTATACCCACTGCTTCGAACCATGGAAGAGTCCGGGGACATCGTCTCCGACTGGCAAATCACCGCTCGCGGACCCGCACGCAAAATCTTCGAAATCACCAAGCAGGGTCATCAGACCTTGAAATCAGTCAAAAACTGGTTAGAACAGTTCAACTAGGAGCCTTCCATGGAAAGTAACCTCAAAACCTACATCGACGAACTGCGCTACAGCCTTTCACTACGAAACGTGGATACGGCCACCATCCGCGATATAGCCAGAGAGGTCGAGTCCGAAGCCACCAGCTACGAAGACGCGACAGCCAACTTTGGATCTCCTGCAGAATATGCGGAGTCCTTTCCCGCAACAGCATCTCCAAAGAGCCACTCTGCCTTCATTCTCGTAGGCGTGGCCTTAGGTTTTCTTTGGGCTTTGCTGGCGATATTCCTACGGGATCGCGAAACAATGGTTTTCTCCGGATGGGCGATCACCTGGTTACCTGCATTCGGATTTGTCGTGGCAGGAATCATCACAGATTTCTCTCGTTCGCTGATGCGGTCTCGCGCCAGCCGGTAAGCGGCGAAAGCCTGAATAAACTCAAGATTCTGAATTGGCTTTGAGCCTATTCGAAGGTGGAACTTGCTATTCGTTGACTCGGAGGCCCAAAGAAATCCGGGTTAACGCCAAGAGGTGGCGTGCTCTCCT
>NZ_JBLVOJ010000009.1:107429-131161 GCF_053543715.1 Glutamicibacter sp. AGC46 | reverse complement strand
CGGAGTCCCCCCACCTCTTGAACAGAAGCTGAGTCTAGAAGACTTACTTCTTGGCAGCAGCTACAACCTGCAGGCGCAGGTTTGCAAGAACGTCAGCGTGAACGCGAACGGTTGCGGTGTAGTTGCCAGTCGACTTGATCTGGTCGTTGACCTCGATGTTGCGCTTGTCGATCTTACCCAGACCGGCAGCCTCTACGGCAGCAGCAATTTCGGTGGTCTTAACGGTGCCGAACAGGCGACCGTTCGAGCCAGCCTTCATGGTGATCTTCACCGGCTGGGACTTCAGCTTAGCTGCAAGTGCCTGAGCATCCTCAAGGTTTGCAACGGCGCGAGCAGCACGTGCAGCCTTGATCGACTCCACCTGCTTCTCACCGCCCTGGGTCCAGACGATTGCGAAGCCGCGTGGCAGCAGGTAGTTACGGGCGTAGCCGTTCTTTACCTCGACAATATCGCCAGCAGCACCGAGACCGGATACTTCGTGAGTCAGAATGATCTTTGCCATTTTGCTATCCCTCTTCCTTAGCCGCGGCCAGCGCCGGAGTAAGGCAACAGGGCTACTTCACGTGCGTTCTTGATTGCCTGTGCGATCTTGCGCTGTTCCTGAACGGAAACGCCAGTTACACGACGAGCGCGGATCTTACCGCGGTCGGAGATGAACTTGCGCAGCAGTGCGGTGTCCTTGTAGTCGATGACAGTGATGTCAGCGGCCTTCAATGGGTTGGACTTTGGTTTGGGCTTACGGATTTCAGCCTTAGCCATCGTGGAGCTCCTTAGCTTTGGAGCCCGCAGAGTGATCTGCGGGATGGTGAATAAATATTGTTTAGAAAGGCGGTTCGTCTGCGCCCGGGTTGCCCCAGCCGCCACCGTTGTTTCCGCCGGTGCTCCATGGGTCTGCGGCTGGAGCATTCCATCCGCCACCCTGCTGAGGCTGCTGCTGACGCGGCGCCTGAGCTGGTGCACTTTGCTGCGGTGCGTTGGAGAAACCTCCACCACCGTTGCCGAAGCCACCGTTGCCACCGCCGGAGCGCTGGGTACGGGTGACCTTGGCGGACGCGAAACGGAGCGATGGGCCGATTTCATCGACTTCAAGCTCCATGACGGTGCGACGTTCGCCTTCCTTGGTGTCGTAAGAACGTGAACGCAACCGGCCCTGGGCGATGACACGCATGCCCTTGGTCAGCGTTTCAGCAACGTTCTCTGCAGCTTCGCGCCACACCGATGCGCGCAAGAACAGGGCTTCCCCGTCCTTCCACTCATTGGACTGGCGGTCAAAGGTGCGAGGAGTCGAAGCGATCGTAAAGTTCGCTACGGCTGAACCGGACGGCGTAAAACGCAGCTCCGGATCGGCAGTCAGGTTTCCGATAACGGTAATAACAGTCTCGCCTGCCATTGACTCTCCTTAAAAAGATTGAACGTTAATTCCTACGACGGAAGGTTGCGCGTAATTAAACGCGTGCCTCTTCCGGACGGGTGACCTTGTGGCGCAGGATCAGTTCGTTGATCTTGAGCTGGCGCTCAAGCTCAGCGGAAGCTGCTGGCTCTGCGGTGTAGTTCACCACTACGTAAGTGGCTTCTGCCTTCTTCTTGATCTCGTAGGACATCTTGCGACGACCCCAGACATCAACCTTTTCGATAGTGCCACCGTTGGAGCGGACAACCTCGAGGTACTTCTCGATGGTTGGCTCTACGGTGCGGTCATCGACCTCTGGATCAATGAGGACCATAAGTTCATAAGCACGCATGTGAACCCACCTCCTTTGGGCTAAACGGTCGCGGTATTTCCGCAACAGGAGGTTCTTGCGTTATCTGTGCACCAGACGCCCAACTTTCGGGCATGCAGTGGCACAGACCTTCCAATCCTACCCGAGAGACCCGAACTTGCATAAGCCTTGGTGTCCTAAATCATGCTGGGCTACTCGGAATCCAAGGCAGCCTCGATCCTTTCGCCAAAGATCGGGGCCAAGGTGCGCATGTAGGTATCACTGATGTGGTGCTTGTCCCGGTAGACCAAGACATTCCCCACCACTGCCGGGCAGGTTCCATCCATGCAGAAGTAATCGCTGAAGTCGAGCACTTCGACGCGCGGCTCCAGTTCGGCGGCCTGCTTGGTGGCATCGCCCACTTCATAGGCTCCCTTTTCCGGGAAGGCGCACTTATCCGGGTTCTGCACGTTTTCTTCCACGCAGTCGCGCGCATAGGAATCCTGCGGCGGCCGCGGGGTGTCCACAATGGCGTAGACCGGCAGGCCCGCGTCTTCAAGGGTGGACCACGTCGAAGCCAGCCCCTGTGCCGCGTCAGTGGTAAAGGTGGCTCCTCCCCAACTCGAGGTGATCACCGCGTTGATGTCATCGCGCGCAGCCAGAGCTTCCATGGTCTGGTCGATGGCTTCTTCGCAGTTGATGCTGCCATCCCGATCCGCCTTGCGCTGGGCCTCGGAGAACGGGCAGGAATTCTTCAGATAGGTCACCACTTTCCAGCCCTTGCTTTGGGCGTATCGGCTGACGGCCTCGAACCAGTGGGCTGCATGGGAATCACCCACCAGGGCCACGGTGTAGCTGGCGTCCTCGCTGCCGAATTCGCATTCCTTGATCTGCGTGGATTTCGGTTCCTGGACGCAATCTCCCAGTTCGGGCTGGTCCTCGGCGGCCGTCGCAGGAAGCGGGACGACCTGGCGATGGCCGGAAAGGTACGCAGGTGCGCCCTGGCCCACGGAGGCCGCGCCAAAACCAGCTGGCGGGTTTTGCATCATCGCGCCCAGCTCACGCTGCTCCTGGCCCACAAGATGCTGCTGCATGGCACCTGGCAATAGCGCGATGGACGCGGCCAGCCCGACCATCGCCGCCCCTGCAATCAAGGAGCGGGCAGGAGAACCGGCTATGGGGCGGAAGTGGCGCATGGGAGTTTCGACCCACTTCAAGCTGGCCCAAGCCAAGAGCAGGGACCCGGCCAGCAAGGCCAGCGACTGCAATGGGTCCGGGTTGCCCCCGGCCAGTTCGATGAAGAATACGATCAGCGGCCAGTGCCACAGATATAGCGAATACGAGGCGAGGCCGACCCATTGAACGGGAGCCCAGTTCACCAGCGGGTGCAGGGAACCAGGTCCTCGCGTACTGCCTGCGGCAATCACCACGGCGCAGCCAAGAACCGGGAGGGCCGCCGCAATCCCCGGGAAGACTGTTGTGGCGTTGTAGCTGAATGCCGCGAAGCAGATCGCCGCCAAAGCCACGAGTACGGCAAGATTTCTGAACTGCCAGCTGGTTGCCCACGGTGGAAGCTTCAAGGCGCCGTTGGCGTGCGCCTGGACTGCCAAGGCCAGCAGTCCGCCGACGGCCAGTTCCCAAATGCGGGTGGTGGTGATGAAGTATCCGGCGCTATTGCCTGAGTAACCGGCATAGGCCGAGTATCCCAGCGACAAAAGTGCGGTGGCTGAGAAAATGATCCAGAGCATGCGGCGCCGCGGGGCAAATCCATCGCCACTGCTAGCGTCCGCATTCGGTTTGGCCAACAGGCACACGGCCAAAACCAGCAACGGCCAGAAAAGGTAGAACTGCTCCTCCACGCCCAGGGACCAGAAGTGCTGCAACGGCCCGGGTGCTTGATCCGAAGCGAGGTAGTCGACGGAGTCGGCGGCGAGAACCCAGTTCTGCACCGAGAAGGCAGAGGCGATGGCCTGGGTGCCCAAGGCACCCCACTGGGTTTTGGGAAAGATCAGCAGGCTTGCCACGACAACTACCAGGATCACCAGCATGGCAGCCGGGAGGATTCTTCGCGCTCGGCCGGCAAAGAAGGCTGCGAGGCTGACCCGGCCGGTGCGTTCGGCTTCACGCAGCAGGTGCGAGGTAATCAGGAAGCCCGAGATGACGAAGAAGATGTCAACCCCGATATAACCGCCTGGAACTGCGGATGGCTCAAGATGATAGGCGACGACCAGCAGAACCGCCAAGGCGCGGAGCGCTTGGATCTCCGGGCGGAAATTCTTGACCTGCAGGGAATTCGAACTCATAGTCATTGATCAGACCAGCAGGGGGTAAACAGCAGGTTATCAATGGGCAACAGTCGGTCTAACGACCCGTGGGAACCTCATGGGCGGTGCCTGGGTTTGCGCTTCGCAGCATGGACCTAGCCCAGCAGTTTCCGATTTGCCGTGGACAGCGGGTATTTGGCGTCGAGTTTGGCATCCAGGCTCAGACGGAAAGCAGCCTCAAGCAGCAGCTGCCCGACGCCCCAGTACACCGGGATCAGCAACCAGATGTACCACCCAAAGTTGCCGGTGGTAGCCAAGATGACCGTGCCGAAAGTGACCAGGATGCCCAGCCCGCGGAACACGGCCAGGATCCCCTTCGTTGCCGAATCCCGACGATCTTGATCTGCTTGGGCCCGCGCTTCAAGCCCATCCACGGCCTCGGAGAACTTCGGAGTCTGGACGCTTTTGAACAGGTCTCCAACCGGCACCTCCAAGGCCTTGGCGACCAGTGAGATAGTCTCCAAGCTCGCATCATTTCCGGCTTCGAGCCGTTGGACCGTTCTGACAGTGATGCCGCTTTCGGCGGCTAGACGTTCTTGCGTCCAGCCCTTGGCACGGCGAAGCTCTGCAATCCGTGATTCATTCATGCCACTTACGCTAGCCAATGGCGCCCCGAAAGCACCACGACATCGACGTGACAGTTACCCGACTGCAACACGACAGCGGCCAAGAACCAAGGCTGGCCTGCGACGAAGAAGTATTCCTGGCGGCGCCTACCTCAGCTCCGTTAAGAATTGCGCTGTTGCTTTTCACGGATCAAATCCAGTGCCAGCACCGAGCCGATCACTGCCTGGCGTTGCTGTGCGTTGAGGTTTTTCGCCAAGCGCAGGGCATAGGTTGACTTGCCGAGCAATGCGTTGCCCATCCCGGACCATTCCCGGGTCACGGTTCCCAGAACTCCGCCGGGACCGGTGATCCGGAAGTCGAAGTCCCAGATGCTACCCAGTAACTCGAGCTCTTCGCCCAGCATCGAGATGGAGACCCTGGTTTTGAAGAAAGTGATCCTCTTGACCAGGCTGGCCAGCGGGGCAGCGTTGCCATCAAGGATTTCAAAACGATCGCGGCCCATGGTCATCGTGTCCTTGACCATGACAACCGGATTGCCTGGTCCGTCAAAGACGGTCAGTTCGCGAGCCCCGACGAACATGCGGCCCAGCGCGCTTCCGCCGGTATCCACGTGGGCAATCTGCATCCCGGACGAATCAAGGATCGCGAAGTCGTTCTTCGAGATGTTCTTCGTCTGCTGGAAGATCAACGTGTTCTGGTTGAGGATCGTCATGGTGCCGATTATGCCACCAGTAAACCGTACCGCGCGAAGATCCCCCGGGGAGGCGAAAAGCCAGCCCGCAGGCCGGCTTTTCAGGTTGGACTTGCTAGGCTCCGAAGAACTCGCGAGAGACCTTGGACAGATACCAAGGGTCGTCAACGCCGCACATCTCGCGGGCCGAGTGCATGGACAGCAGCGCGACTCCCACATCCAGGGTGCGAATGCCCAGTCGGGTCGCGGTCAATGGTCCAATGGTGGATCCGCACGGTACGCGGTTATTGGACACGAACTCCTGGTAGGGAACTCCCGCCGACTCGCACCAGTTGGCGAATGCGGCAGCACCCACCGCATCGGTGGCATAACGCTGGTTCGCATTGATCTTCAGCAGCGGGCCGGCATTCAGCTGCGGACGGTTGGCTGGGTCGTGGCGCTCTGGGTAGTTCGGGTGAACCGCGTGGCCAGCATCGGCAGACAGGCATACAGAATTCGACAGGGCGCGAGCGGTGTCTTCAACTGAGGCATCCATGGATGCCTGGATGCGGTTGATCAGCTCTTCCAGGAATGGGCCGCAAGCGCCCGAGCGCGAGGAGGAACCCAGTTCTTCGTGGTCGAAGGCAGCAAGCATGGCAATGCGGTTGCCTGCTGGCTTGCGGGAATGGCCCGTCAGCGCAATCAGGCCTGCGTGCACCGAAGTGAGGTTATCCAGCCGGGCGCTGGCGAAGAAGTTCTTGCCCTCGCCAAAGACCCCGCCGCGCTGCGCGGGCGCGGTCAGGATGTCGTAGCCGGCTACCTGGGCCGGGTCGACACCTGCAGACTTCGCCAGGATCGCCAGGATGTCGGCATCCGCCAGATCGCCGGCGCCAAAGATTGGATTGGTGTGGGTCTGCTTGTCCAGGGTCAGGCCCTCATTGACCTGGCGGTCCAGATGGATCGCCAGTTGCGGGATGCGCAGGATTGGTTCGGTCTTCGCCAGGTGCTCGGAACCGTCCTTGAGCACCAATCGGCCGGCGAGCACCAGTTCGCGGTCCAGCCAGGAGTTCAGCAGCGGTCCGCCGTAGACTTCGACCCCTGCCTGCCACCAGCCGTTGGAACCGGTGGTTGGCTTCGGCTTGAGCTTGAAGCCCGGCGAGTCGGTGTGGGCGCCGAGGATGTGGAATCCGCTGGTCGCAGTGGCAGCTTCTGGCTGCACCCAAGCGATGATCGCACCGTCGCGGACCACGTAGTAGGAACCCGGGACCAGGTTCCAAGCCTGCTTTTCGTCCAGACCGGTGAATCCAACAGCGTCCAAGCGCTGCGCGGCCGAGGCCGCGGCGTGGTAGCTCGATGGCGAGGTTGCGACATATTCGGCCAGATCTGCAATGTGGGCCATTGCTGCGGCTTGTGCCATGGCTGGTTACTCACTTCTTTCTGTCAAGAGATGTTTGTCAGACGGTTCTTCAGGTTTTGGTTCCCGCCTGAAAAGTCGAATTGCCTCCCAGCTTAGTAGCCTGAACCACATTTGCTGATGTCCTGCTGGGCCTGCCTCCGCCCTGGCAACCTGGCAGACACCCCTATCCGGGTCTTGACTTGGCACCTCGCTCTCGACGAAGCTGAAAGCAGTCCCGGAGACAAGGAAAGCGAGTTCATCATGGCTACGGCTGATCGAACACCAGAGCAAGAGAACATTCCAGCAGAATCACGCGAGGTCGAAGTGGAGACCACCGTACCGATGGATTCCAAGGTCCAACGGGCCAAACCTGCCGGTGCAGATAAGCTCCCAGCGACCAAGTTGGGTCGTATCTGGACCGCTACGATCTTCGGCTTGCTCGTGCTGATCCTGCTGATCATCTTCATTGCCCAGAACCAGGAGCAGGTGACCCTGAACTACTTCGCGTATCAGGGACAGGTCAACCTCGGGCTGGCATTGTTCTTTGCCGCTATTGGTGGCGCCCTAGTGGTCGCGATCGCCGGGGTGGCCCGCGTGATACAGCTGCGCTCTACGGCGAAGAAGCAGCGCAAGGCCAATAAGCGCTAGAAAGCTCCATGGCCGCCGGGCGGAACCCCATGGGGTTTCACCCGGCGGCCATTTTGCTGCCTCAGCGAAGCCTAGTAGTCCAGGCCTTGGGATGGAATGACCAGCCCGGTCTCGTAGGCGTACACCACCGCTTGAACACGGTCGCGCAGATGCAATTTGGTCAGGATGCGCCGCACGTGGGTTTTCACCGTCGCTTCGGAAAGGAAGAAACGGTGTGCAATCTCGGCGTTGGATAGTCCCTCGGAAAGCGCACGCAGCACTTCCTGCTCACGCGGGGTGAGATCATCGAGCAGCGGGTCATGCGGAGTTTCGGCCGGCTGGTTCCGATTCCCGGCGCCAGCGTTGCGCACATAGGTTTCCAGCAGGCGGGCAGTCACCCGGGGTGCCACCACAGCGTCGCCGGAAGCTACCAGGCGCACCGCTTGGACCAGTTCTTCCGGGGCCACGTCCTTGAGCAGGAACGCACTGGCTCCTGCCTGCAGCCCTGAGAAGGCGTACTCGTCCAGGTCAAAGGTCGTCAGGATGATGATCTTGGTTTCCGGATGGTCCTTGGCGATGCGTTCGGTCGCTTCCAAGCCGTCCATCTTGGGCATGCGCACATCCATCAGGACCACATCGGGTTTCAGTGCGGCCGTCTGGGCAAGGGCATCGAGTCCATCGACAGCTTCGCCGGCGATGACGATGTCGTCTTCACCTTCGAGGATGAGGCGGAATCCCATGCGTAAGAGGGGCTGGTCATCGACCAGCAGTACCTTGATTTTGTCTTCCACGCTTATTCCTTCACTGCCTTCTGGTTTTCGTTCTGCAAGCTGCATTCGGGTAGCTTGAGGACTGCTTTCACAATCCATCCGCCACTGGCTACCGGTCCGGCATCAACCGTTCCGCCAAAAAGCGCGGCTCGTTCGCGCATGCCGCGCAGCCCGCGTCCGCTGCCGATACTCGGAACTCTCGTTGCATCTCCGTTGTCCATGATTTCCATGCGCAGTTCTTCGCGGCGCCGTTCCAGGCGAACCTGCACATCACTTACGTTACGGGCATAGCGCAAGGAATTAGTCAGGGACTCTTGAATGATACGGAAGACGGTCAGCTGGAAGGTGGTGTCCTCCGGCAACGGATCGCCCGTATGGGTAAATGAGACCGGCAGACCTGCGGTACGGAATCCTTCGAGCAATTGCTCCACGTTCCCGCCGGTAGGCTGCGGGGCCAGCTCTCCGGATTCTTCTTGGCGAAGCACGCCCAGCATGCGGCGCATATCCGCCAGGGCGGCGCGACCGGTTCCAGAGAGCTCATTGAGCACTTCGTCGGCACGGACCTGATCGCGCTTGGCCACCACTCGTGCCCCCTCTGACAGGGCAATCATCACCGAAAGCGAATGGGCGACAACGTCGTGCATTTCGCGGGCGATGCGGTTGCGCTCTTGCACCTGGGCCAGTCCGGAGACCTGCGAGGCCCAGTGATTCAGTTCAGCTTCGTGGATGCGCGCGTTGCGCACATTCATGCCCACCGCGGCTGCGGCAATGTAGAAACCGATGACGAAGCTGCCCGAGACGGCGATGATGACGCGCGTGAAGATGGTTTCGTCGATTCCATCTTGCGGGTCGAATTCCATTCCGGCCATGTCGGGGAAGCCCATCAGCACCATCAGGACCGTCTGGAAGCTGCCGGCCAAGATGGCCAGCGGGATGGTGCGTTTGGCCGAATAGCTGGTGGCGACCGTGTACAGGGCGATAATCATGCCTACCCCGCCCAGTCCACCTTGCGGACCAGCAATCACCAGGGCCAGGCATTCGAAAATGAACACCAGGATGATCACCGTCATCGGCGCCCGGCGCCGGTACAACAAGGCAGCGCTGACGGCGAGGGTGACGACCAGCAGGCCGGTGGCGTTGGCTTCTGGCATCGCTGCCATGACCAGGACACCGGGCAGTGTGAGCAGCAGATAGATGACTACCGCACCGATGACCACCAAACGTGGGTGGGTACGCAAATAACGGCGTATCCGGCCCATGCGCTTGGCGGCCAGTTCATCGAAGGAAACCACAGTTTCCTGCAGCGTCGGTTGGCTCATGTTTCCAGTCTAGTTTTCTCGATCAATCCCTGCGCTACTTGATGTCCCGCTTGGTCAGCAGGATTGCACCCAATACCAGTGGAAGCACCACCCAACCCGCCACGCCCAGCAGTTGCTGCCAGGTCTCCAAATTGGTGACAACACTTGCGGGCGTCGCCAACCCCATGCCCAACTGGTCAGGGGTGAACTTCGCGATATTCTGCGCCCAGTCGGTCAAGGCGGTCAGGATGGAAAGGATGATCGGCAGCACGAAGAACAGGGCAGCGAGGCTGGTGATGCCGCCGGCCGAGTTGCGCAGCAGCATCCCCAACGCCAAACCGATCAACGCCGCCATGGTCACCGCCAGCGTTCCGTACCAGAGCACCCGTTGGAAGGCATCGCTGCTGAATTCCAAGTTCATCTGGTAGTTCTCGGCAATCGGCTTGCTGATCGCGAAGGCCAAGAGCGAGCTGACGATCTGGACGACGGCAGTGAGCAGGATGATCAAGATGCCCTTGGCGGCCAGGACTCGCAGTCGCCGCGGGCTGGCCAGGAACGTGCTTACCGCTGAGCCGGTGGTGAATTCACCGCTGAAGAGCAGGACACCAAGCACGCCAAGGATCAGCTGGCTGAAGACCAGGCCCGAGCCGATGAGCTCAGCGGCGAATCCCGGGGCCGATAGGCCTTCCATGCCCGGCATCTGATCCGTGTCGCCCATGCTGGCACTGAGCGAACCAATGCCCCACGTGGCCACGGCTGCAATGCCCACATAGAACACGATGGCCAAGAGAACCAGGATGCGGGTGGAGTTCAGGGAGAAGAAACGGATGGACTCACTGCGCAGCACGCCGAAGAGGGTGACCTTGCCATGCGGTGCGGTTGCTAGATGGTTAGACATGTCCTTACTTCCCGCCGCCAGTCTCGGCAA
Source organism: Glutamicibacter sp. AGC46 (assembly GCF_053543715.1). NCBI lineage: Bacteria > Bacillati > Actinomycetota > Actinomycetes > Micrococcales > Micrococcaceae > Glutamicibacter > Glutamicibacter sp. AGC46. Next base: position 120,881 of record NZ_JBLVOJ010000009.1, on the reverse strand, counting down.
CTGTGTTCGAGTGGTATTCGACGGCATCGCGGGTCAATTCCATGTAGGCGTCTTCCAAGGTGCGTTGCAGCGGACGCAATTCGCTGAGCACCACCCCGTATTCCAAGGCACGGCGGCCAATGGATTCTGAATCGGGGCCGGTAACTTCCAGGCCATGCTCATCAATCCGGCGTAGCTGAATACCTTCACCATTCAACGCATTCATCAAGATCTCAATGTCGGCTGAACGCACAATGGTCTGGTCAAGACCGTTGTCGATGAATTCAGTGATCGGCGCATCGGCCATGATGCGGCCACGGCCAATCACGATCAGGTGATCCGCCGTCTGGGCCATTTCACTCATCAGGTGGGACGAGATGAAAACGGTTTTGCCATCGGCCGCCTGCTGGCGGGCCAGGTTGCGGACCCAAGCCACGCCTTCGGGATCCAGGCCGTTGACCGGCTCATCGAGGATCAGCACCTGCGGATCTCCAAGCAGGGCCGTGGCAATGCCCAGCCGCTGCCCCATGCCCAGCGAAAAGCCGCCGACCTTCTTGCGCTGCACGCTAGACAAGCCAGTCAGATCCAGCACTTCGTGCACTCGGGACTTCGGGATCCCCGCGGTAGCCGCCATGGCACGCAAATGCGCCAGCGGAGTCAGGGATTTGTGCACCGACTTAGCTTCCAGCAGGGTGCCGACTTCGGTCAGCGGGTGACGTGATTTCTTGAAATCGTGCCCGTTGACCAGCACTTCACCGCTGGTAGGTTTGGCCAGTCCCACGATCATGCGCATGGTGGTGGACTTGCCGGCACCATTCGGACCGAGGAACCCAGTCACCATGCCTTCTTGGACCGTGAACGACGCATTATCGACCACGGTTTTTCCACCGTATTTCTTCGTCAACTGCTCTGCCTGGATCATATTTCCAGCCTAGGGAATTCGAGCCCAGCTTTCACCGCCCCCAGTGCTGATTTATGGCTCAACCAAAAGGGTGATGGCAGGGAAGCGAAAACTGGGCCCATGCACCAGATGGTGCATGGGCCCAGGGTGCCAAGGAAGTTAGAAGGTCGTCGTGAGCACGAACATCATCCCTGCGACGGCTAATGCGAAGGGAAGGGCCAGCAAGATCATCAGCTTCTTTTGATCCCGCACGATCGCAACGCATTCCCTGAGGAAGGCACTCGGACGGTAGTAGGCCGCCGTTTTCCCGCCGAAGGCACGGGCATCCAGGCCGAGCTTGCGTGACGCCATCGCTGCACGCAGCGCATGATAGTCGCTGGTGACCAACCACAGCTGGCCATCCGGACGCTGGGCACGGACCAAGGCGTCGGAGAACTCCAGGTTCTCAAAGGTGTCCCTGGCCCGGTCTTCAACCAGAATCTGTTCATCGGCAATGCCCTGCTCACGCAGGTAGCGGGCCATGCTTACGCCCTCTGGTTCTTCCTCATCATGGCCCTGTCCCCCGGTCGGAACCATGAAGGGGCGAGGAGATGGCTGCAGTTGATGCAGGTCTATGCCCTTGTCCAAGCGGCCACGCAGCAACGGGGTGACCTTGCCATTGATTGTGCGGGCGCCAAGGACCACCACGGCGGCGGCTTCGCCCTTGGATGGGTATCTGGCGTGCACCCATGCGTACAGCAGCAGCATGGCGAACAAGCTCGCCGTGAAGACGGAGGCCATGAACAGGACGAAAGCCAGCGAATAGGTCCACCAGGATTCGATGCGAATCAGCAGCACCGCAATGACTGGCAGGACAAAGACGGATAGCCCGGCTGCCAACGACAGCAGATTCGCAGGTTTGGCTCCTTCGCGCCGGCACATCAGGATCCCGTTGTAGATCAGCGCGGCACCGAAGACAATGACCATCAGGGGGGTCAGCACCAGCACTATGGAGAAGAGGAACCCAAACCCGGGGATCACACTGGTCAATAGGTCGACGACCGCCGAAATGGTGAAGAACACCAGCGGCAAGAGAAGTGCAGCCAGACCCAAGCGGCGTGGGTCCTTGCGGTATTGCCGGATAAACAACCACCAGAGTGCTGCCAGGAAAACCCAGCCAACGAGCTGCGCGAGCACAGATTCCATTGCCTCTCAGTTCACCGATTTCCAATTTGCGATTCCGTATTCCCGCTTGAGCATCGATTGCGCTCCGAGGAATCCGCCCATGCCGTGCACCGACGGCCCCGGAGGCGCAGCCGAGGATACCAAGTACAGTCCTTTGGACTGCAGGTACCACGGGTCGGTCGAGATCCGAGGCCGCTTGATGCTGCCCAGCAGGTCCATGGTTCCCCCGGAAAGATCCCCACCGACCAGTGCCGAGTTCTGCACTTCCAAGTCCTGGGCGGTGACAATATGGGATTCAATGATTGTCTCGCTGAAACCAGGAGCTGCCTGTTCAATCATTTCCTTCAGTTCCCGGCTCATGTCTACCGGAGAATCCAGTGGCACGTGGCAGTAGGCCCAGATGACGTGCTGGCCCTGCGGTGCCCGCGAATCATCAAATTGCGAGGGCTGGGCAACAATCATGAACGGCTTCGCCGCTCCCCCGCGCACTGCGGCGCGTTCGGCCTTCCCGACCTGCGCCGCGGTGCCGCCCAGGTGCACGGTGCCGGCCTTGCCCAGAGTCTCGTCGCGCCATGGAACCGGTGCCGAAAGGACGTAGTGCACCAGGCAGCTTCCCGGCGAGCGCCGGATACTGCTCAACGCGTGCGAGAGCCGTTCAGGCAGGTGTCCTGTTGAAAGCTTGGCCGCGTTTTCGGCGGAGGTATCGAAGAGGATGCTCTGCGCAGAAAGCTCATCAACATGGTTGACGCGGGTGCCGGTAAGAATTTTTGCTCCATGAGCCATCGCTTCTTCGGCCAAGGCGTCGCTGATGGCTTGGGAACCTCCACGCGGGATGGCCCATCCCTTGCCGTGCGCTGTTGCTGCAAGGAACAGTCCTGCCCCGGCATTGGCCGGTCCGCGAGAGCCTCCCGCAACGTGGGCGGAACAGCCTGCGTAGAGCGCGGCGGCGCGTTCAAACTTTCCAGAAAAGAGTTCCTTGACGGCCATGCCCGCCACCGTGCTCACGGCAAAGGTCGCAAACGCTGCGGGGTTCGAGGGAACCCTCAGCAGAGGATTGAGCAGTGTCTGGCTGACCCCGTCAATCTGCTTGACCAGCGGTCCCAGGAGCCGGGTGTACATCTCGCCGTCCGCGCCTCCAAGTTCCTGCCCGGTGCGTTCCAGGTCCTTGTACGCGTAGGCGGTCCGGCGATCCAGCACATGGGCGAAGGACAGCTCGGGGACGATGAACTCCACCTTGTCGTGGACGCCCAGTTCATGCATGGCTTGGGATTGCATGGCCATCGGATGCACTGCGCTGCCCAAATCGAATTTCGCTGCAGAACCATTCAGCGGCTGCGTTCTGGCGGCCCCGCCGATGGTGTCGTTGGCTTCATATACCGTGACGCTTAATCCAGCACGGGCAGCAACTGCTGCGGCTGCTAGCCCATTGGGTCCCGCACCGACAACGGCAACATCGCTCATGATTTATTTCCCGCCACTTCATTCGTTTTCTTGGATTGAGGCAGCAGTCCGCGCAGGGTCCAGCGGTCCTCCAGTCCGGCGAATGGGCCGGCCAAAGGATCATCCTGGCCCACGGCACGAATCGGGTCGTGGCGTGGATCAAGAATTGAACGTGCCACCAAGAACATCAGGTATCCCAGCATCACCATATGCGCCAGCACCAGCACCGCATAACCGGTCTCAGGGAAGGCCTTCTGCGCTTCTTCCGCAGAGAGGGAATCAAGGTAGAACCAAACAGCGTAGAAGTGCGCGATTTCCACGAGCATCCAGACAACGAATTCGCGCCAGCGCGGCAAGGCGAGGGCGAACAGCGGAATCAGCCAGACGATGAACTGTGGTGAATACACCTTATTGACCATGACAAAGGAAGCAATGATCAAGAAGGCCATGGAGGCCAGGCGCGGGGTGCGTTTAGCAGTCAAGCCCAGCACTGCGACGCCCACGCAGCACAGGAAGAAGAGGATCAGGCCGTAACGGGAAATCTGTTCGGCTTCAAAGAGCGGGGCCCCTCCCCTGTTATCGGCGATGACATTCCATGCGTGCCAGAAGCTGGAGAAGCCTGCCCCGCGTTCAGAAGAGAAGTTGAAGAAGTGCATGAACGAGTCGGGGAACGCCAGCGCATAGGGGAGGTTCACCAGTGCCCATGTCGCCGCGGCGGTTCCGCCAGTCACCCAGAAGGTCTTGAGCCTGCCGGTGCGAATGGCCAATACCAGCACCGCGCCGAGGATGAAGAACGGATAGATCTTCATCGCGGCACCTAAGCCGATCAGCACCCCGGCAAGGACGGTGTGCTTTCGTGCGAATGCCAGCATGCCCAGGGCTAGCAAGGCCACAGCCCACATGTCCCAGTTGATGCTGCCGGCCAGGATGATGCCCGGGGCAATAGCCACCATTGCGGCATCCCACGGGCGGCGCCCGGTCATCCGCAGGGTGGCGATCACGGTGACCATCCACAGGATCGCAACGAGCAGCAGGTTGATGTCGAAGTACAGCAGCGAACGGTTTTCGATCCCCGTGGGGATGATCGAGGCAACGGCCGAGGCCACCGTGCTCATCAGTACCGGGTACTCGAACTGGGCGGTCGCGCTGAATGGCGCCCAGGGGTTCTCGGCGAAGCCGCGGGCGGAGAACAGCGGAACCCAGTCGCTGTAGCACGCATAGGCGTACGGGTTGTTGCCAGTCCACCCGTTGACCCGGCAGGGGTTCTTGGCAAGGAGCATCAGCAAGGCGCCCACGGTGGTCATCAGGATAATGACTCGTTCCACGCTGAAGAATCCTGGATCGACTCGGCCTGGATCGCTGTGTCGTCCCAGGCGGCCACCGATCATTGCGGTGAACTGTCGAAGGAACCCGTCAGCGCGTGATGGCACGGTAATCCGCAGGGGGCCACGCGTGGGCTGTGACTGGTTTGGCTCGTGCATACCCTCCAGCCTAAATGTTCTGTGCCTAAGCTCCGCCTTGCACACTCATGTTTCATTAGTCGCTTTGATCTTATATGCGGTTCCGAGGGCTCGAAATCCCTCTTCCGGATTCGCCTACTGGTACGTAAAACGCTTGCTGACCTCGCATTCAGCAAACAAACAGGTGATTACACCGGCACTTCACCGTGCGTTAACCCAGATGCCCCCTCTTAGTTAACTTGTGCCCATAGCGTCTTACTCGTGAGCAAAACCAACCAGCCAAATGCCATGGCGATCATCCCCGCCAGGGGAGGATCCAAGGGCATCCGGCTTAAGAACCTGCGTGAGATCGGCGGCAAATCGCTGCTGGGCCGCGCAATCGAATCAGCCAGATCCGCGGCGGCAGTCAGCGACGTCGTGGTCAGTACCGACCATGAGCAGATCAAGGCCGAAGCGCTTCGCTACGGGGCGCGAGTCATCGATCGACCGGCAGATATCGCCGGCGACACGGCCAGCAGCGAGTCAGTTCTGCTCCACGCGCTAGCGAATGCGGAATCTCAGCCAGAGATCACCGTGTTCATCCAGTGCACCAGCCCGTTCATCGATCCGGAGGATCTGGACGCAGCCATTGCGGCGGTTTCTTCGAAACGCGCCGACGTCAGCTTCGCAGCTGTAGCGGACCACGGTTTCCATTGGGGCCTGGATCCGCAGGGCGAAGCGGTCGCCGTAGGCCACGACAAGCTGCACCGTCCGCGTCGCCAGGATCGCGAACCGCGCTTCCGCGAAACCGGGGCCTTCTACGTGATGGATACCCGGGGATTCCGCGAGGCAGGGCACCGTTTCTTCGGAAAGGTCCGGGTTCACGAAGTTCCGGCAGAGCACGGCATCGACATCGATACCGAGGCAGACCTGCTGCTCGCTGGGCTGGCCGTTCCGGCCACCCAGGAACCGATCGAAGTCGACGCGGTCATCACGGATTTCGACGGGGTGCATACCCCGGACACCGCGTATGTCGATGAGCACGGAACCGAAACCGTGCGCGTCTCCCGCTCCGATGGAATGGGAGTGGCCCGGTTGCGGGCTGCCGGAGTGAAGTTCCTTATTCTCTCCAAGGAAATCAATCCTGTTGTCGCCGCCCGCGCCGCCAAGCTGAACGTCGAAGTGGCCCACGGAATCGACAACAAGGCCGAATACCTGGCCCGCTGGCTGGCTGACGAATCCATCAATCCGGCTCGTGTTGCCTACGTGGGCAACGACATCAACGATCTGGGCGCGATGGCATTGGTCGGCTGGCCGATCACCGTGGCCGATGCCCAGGAAGATGTGCACCGGGCAGCACGGTACAAACTGACCCGCAAGGGCGGGCACGGAGCGGTACGGGAACTAGCCGAACTGGTTCTCGCCGCACGCACCGCTACCAAGAGTTCTCCAAGTTTCACCCACTGAAAGGCAATACCCATGACTTCCATGACTACTGACATCAAGCCTGTTGCTATCGGCGACGTCCAGGTTGGCGCAGGCCAGCAGGTCTACGTCATCGGCGAGATCGGCATCAACCACAACGGCGACATCGAGATCGCCAAGCAGCTGATCGATATCTCTGCTGAAGCCGGTGCCAACGCAGTGAAGTTCCAGAAGCGCACCCCGGACATTTCCACCCCGATGGACATGCGCGACAAGATCCGCTCCACCCCATGGGGCGACATGACCTACCTGGACTACCGCTACCGCGTCGAGTTCGACCAGGCGCAGTACAAGGAACTCATCTCCTACGCAGCCTCCAAGGGCCTGCACGCCTTCGCCTCGCCATGGGATGTTCCATCGGTCGAATTCATGGAAGAGCAGGGTGCAGTCACCCACAAGGTCGCCTCCGCATCGGTCACCGACATCGAGCTGCTCAAGGCCCTGGCGCAGACCGGCAAGCCGATCATCCTGTCCACCGGCATGTCCACCATCGAGCAGATCGACAAGGCCGTCGAGACCCTGGGTACCTCGAACCTGGTCATGATGCACGCTACCTCCACCTACCCGCTGCCTCCTGAAGAGGCCAACCTGCGCATGATCGAGACCCTGCGCGACCGCTACCAGGTCCCAGTGGGCTACTCGGGCCACGAGCGCGGCCTGCAGATCTCGCTGGCTGCTGTTGCCCTGGGCGCAGTGACCGTCGAGCGCCACATCACCCTGGACCGCACCATGTGGGGTTCGGACCAGGCCTCGTCGCTGGAGCCAAAGGGCTTCGAGTCGCTGATCCGCGACATCCGCATCCTGGAGCAGGCCATGGGTGACGGCGTGAAGAAGGTCTTCCCAGGCGAGCTGGCACCGCTCTCGCGCCTGCGCCGCGTCGACGCCTAAGCACGCCAACGTATCCGGCGGTTGGACTCACCGACGGGTCCAACCGCCGTTTATTTTTGTCTGCATGAGGAAGGCCTTGAAGCACAGATGAGTTTGATCCCCGGGCGCATTTCCGTGGTTATCCCCGCCTATAACCAAGAAGCATATATTTGCGATGCCTTGTCATCGCTGGTCCGGCAGAAGCTGGGACGCTGGGAGCTGGAAGTGCTCGTGGTTGATGACGCTTCCGATGACCAGACTGCTGCCCTGGTTCGCAGCTACCAAGACCAATTGCCTGGCCTGAACCTGATCTCGCTGCCTGAGAATGCCGGAGTTTCTGCCGCCCGCAATGCCGGGTTGGAACAGGTCACCGGCGAATACTTCACCTTCCTCGACCCCGACGACTGGTACTCCCCCGAGCATTTGGAAGCCCTGGCGGAATCCTTGACCGAACTGCACGTGGACTTCGTGCGTTGCGATCATGTGCGTGTCACCGGCACCAATCGCGTCATCCACCGCGCCCCGCAGGCGTTGCGCGGCATGCCGCTGAACCCGGCCGATGACATTGAACCTATCGATTCGCCGTCCATGGTGGACTACGCCTTCGTGTGGGCGGGCATGTACCGCACCGACCTGATGCGCGCCCGCGAACTGATGTACTTCGACGCGCAGTTGCACAGCGCCGAAGACCGCCTCTGGCTATGGAAGCTGCATCTGAACACCGAGCGCTATTCCGTCGTTTCCTCCCCCGGGGTGTTCTACCGCCGCGGCCTGCCCGGCTCGCTGACCCAGGTCTTCGACCACCGTCAGCTCGGCTTCATTCCGGCCTACTCGCAGATCCTCACCGAGGTGCGCTTGCACTCGGACGCGGATCGCCACCTGCCCAAGGCGATGCGGCAGTTCTTCGCCATCGTGTGCCACCACGAGAAGCGCGCGAAGAACTACCCGCCGGAAGTCCGCTTGGAGATGAAGCAGAAACTGCGCCAGGTATTCACCACTATTGATGCGCCGATGGCCCGCCAGGTTGCCCTCGAGATGGACGTTGCCCGTCGCCGCCATATTCTCTCCTTCCTCCAGCCAGGTCAGATCGGGGCCGCCAAGTGATCGCACTGATTGAAGCCAGCAGCTATTTCCAGCTTGCTTCTCTGGCCGCGATGGCCGATGCAGGACTGCTCCCCGAGGCAGATGAACGAATTCTCGTCTTGGCTAACGGCTCGCAGGTTCCGGAACTGACTACTGCGTTGGATGAAGTCCCGGGCTTCGAGAAGCTTGCCGCCCGCTTTGACCGCGTGGTGGATTTCGCTGCGCTGACCTCCCCGCGTCGCCCGGCACAGTTCAACCCGCGTGAGGACGAGCTGCATATTTTCGAACGCCTCCTGCGCAGCGCTTGGGATCTGGGCAATGAACCCTTGACCTTGGTTCTGGAATCCATCCAGGTCAATCCGGCGCGTGCGCTGGCGCGTATTTTCTTTGATGCCCAGCTGTGGATCCACTCCGACGGCTTGATGTCCTATGGCCCAACCCGTAATCGATTGCCAATGCCGCTTCGCCAGCGCGTCATGGGCACCGTCCATGTGGACTTGGTTCCAGGACTGAAGCCTCACCTGCTCGCAGAGCTCGAGCCGCGGCGCGAGGTCTTGGCCACCGGCGGCCTGGCTGCAATCTTCGGCGAACTGGCCCAGGGGGCAGAATTCGATCTGCCAACCGGCAGTGCGCTGATCCTCGGCCAGTACCTGGGTTCCTTGGGCCTGATGGATGCCGAGGAAGAATTCGAGCTGCATCTGGAGATGCTCAACGAGGTGGCCCGCCGGGAAATTTCCACCGTCCTGTTCAAGGCGCACCCATCGGCCAGCGCCACCTCAGCGGCACGCTTGTCTGCAGCCGCCAGGGACATGGGGCTGGATTTCCGGCTGGTCGGCACCGATCATCTGGCGGAAACCGTCATCGCGGCGGTACGTCCAGCCGTGGTGATCTCCTGCTTCTCCACGGGCTTGGCCACCGCCAAGTACATCCTGGATACCGAGGTCTACGCAGTGGGCACCGGCAGACTGCTCCAGGCGCTGGCTCCCTACGAGAATTCCAACCGCATCCCGTTGTCCATCATCCATGCCTTGTTCGTCCAGGACGTGCCGGTTCCGGCGCACGGTGGCGGCAGCGACCGCCTCACCGAACTGCTGGCTGCCGTGGCCTACTGCATGCAGGCCGCGCAACTGCCTCACCTGCGCGAGCAGGCCGAGTCCTTCTTGTCCGCGCACTACCCGGAGTTCTCGGCTCATTTCAAGCGCCGGCGCATCACCAGGCTCGAGCTGCCTCCACGCTGGGCGCACATCAGCTCGCGCCGCTCGCTGCCTTCCAAAGTCCGCGGGGCCTCGCGCCGTGTGCTGCGCAATGGTTCCAAGCAGCTGGACACGCTTTCCAAATCCCTGAGCCGACTGGCAAAATGACCCTCACCATGATGAAACTGACTCAACATGACACCCACGAGGTGCCACGCCCGCGTTTCGGCACCGCGCACGTTTGGGTGGAGTCGCCACTGCAGCTGCTTTCGGCGGTAGAAACGCATGCAGCGGGGCTGCTGGGCACGGACATCCGGATCATCCCCCGTCAGGGAATGCCCCTGGAAGCCACGACGCAGGCAATGCTGAATCATGCCCCTGCAGGGGTTCATTTTGAACCGGCCGCTCGTAAGCCTCCGCAGCCCAAGGGCGCTGCCGATCGGTATGTCACCGGCGACGCCTACTCGGGCAAGATCCAGCGCACGCTGCTGGCAGGCGTACGGGCCAAGGAAATCGTGATCATCGATGACGGCATGGCTACGCTGGCCCTGATCAAGCAGCTCATTTCCGATGAGCCCACCCCGTTGGTGCGCGCCCGGACCAGGAATTCCGCAGCACGCGTGGCAATGGGATTGGCGACCTGGCATCGTTTGCGCCAGCTGGCCCGTGAAGATCGCCTGTTGATTGTTTCAGCGTTGTATGTCGACCCGGCATCCCGTCAGAAGATGGCTGATCTGGGGATCAAATTCGCGCAGCACAAGTTTGAATGGCTCGCTACCCAGCCGGTAGCCGAGCAGTTCACCGAACCAACCTTGCTGATCGGTTCGGCGATGGTGGCTGATGAGCTGATTTTTGAGCAGCCGTATCTGCGCTGGATTGAGCAGATCGCTTCCGAAGGCCCGGTTGCGTACTTCCCGCATCGCCGTGAAACTCCCGAATTGCTGGAGAAGATCTCGAGGATTGATCAGGTGGTGCTCAAGGAGCACACCGTTCCCATTGAAATGCGTTTGCGTGTCCTGCGACCAGGCCAGGAGATCCGCGCCTTGCCTTCCACGGTGATTCCATCCCTGCGCCTGCTGCTGGGTCCTGATGCCCGCTGCCTCTATCCGCAAGCCGTGATTGACAGCTGGTGGACCCCTGGTACCCCATCCGAGTTGCGCGAGCACCTATCCAGTTCATTGAAGGTGTGAATCAGCCGATGAAGCCATCAATACTTGCCATCGCCGACTCGGATTCCTATCTGAAGCTGGCAACGAGCTTCCTGAACCGCCTAGGTCCCGCATGGGATCGCAAGGTGTATTTGGCGCGGACCCCGGTGATGCCGACCGCCGACCAGATCGCAGCCGCCTTTGAAGGCACGGATCTGGATCCGGATATCCTGCAGGTGATTTCCGTATCCCAATTAGAAGCCGACACCGTAGATGAAGACATTGTTTTCGCTTCGGCTACCGGGCCGGTAGTTGCCGAGATCTACTCTCGCATGCTTCGCACCGAGCCGACTGATGGCCGGTGCACCGCACTGATTTCCGCCCTGCCTGGCGTGGCATTCCCCGCCACGCAGAAGGGGTGGAACTATCGTCGAGCCGGCGATGCGTTCATTTGCCATTCGCATGCCGAAGCCCGTGATTTCTCATTCATGATCGAAGGCCAGGTAGGGCACCAGCCGACCATCATGGTCAGCAAGCTCCCGTTCTTGCACTCGGCAGGATTCCCGCCAGCGCAAAAGCAGGTGGTCGAACGCTTGGTGTTCGCGCCGCAAGCGAAGGTACCTGCCCAAGAGAGCGAACGCGAGTCGATCCTGCTGGCTCTCGAGCAGGCTAGCAAGATGAATCCCGAACTTGAGGTGATCGTCAAGCTCCGCGCCAAGGCCGGTGAGCCCCAAACGCATCTCGAGGCGTTCCCGTACGATTCGCTGTTCGAGAAGTTGCAGTCCGAACGGCGGATCGGGCCCGAGTCGCGGCTTCGCTTCGATACCGGATCGATGAGTGAAGCATTGGCCGATGGCAGCGCCTTGGTGACAGTGTCTTCGACTGCTGCCTTGGAATCCATTGATCGCGGGTTGCCAACGCTGGTCCTTTCCGACTTCGGCGTCAGCGCGCAGATGATCAATACGGTCTTTGTTGCCTCCGGCGTCATCGGCACCTTGGATGACGTCGCCGGCTTGAGCTTCGGTGAACCTACCAAAGCCTGGTTGCGGGAAAACTACTTCCACAGGGTGGACCACAGTTTCGTTCAGTCCCTCGAGATTCTCGCGCAGCGAGCTCGAGCTGGAAAGCTGCACACTGATCCGGAAATGCTGGCGCATATTCGCCGCCAGCCTTTGCGCCACCGCCTCAGAACCACGTTGCCTGCACCGCTAGTCAGGGTTTTGGTGAAGTTGCGGCACCAGTTCGGGCTAGCACGCAAAAATGGCGCCAACTCATGGTCATGACCAACTAGGTCTTAGCCCATGAAGTCACTTTAATGCCTGAATTGATCGTCACTGTCAGTAGTATCCAATCCTTAGGTGCTTTACCTGCTATTGGTGCAGCTGCGCTGAGACAGTGCAGTAATAACCTCGGTTTCGCTAGCCCAGAGCGGCCGCCCCGATAGTTATTCGGTGATACCGGGCACGATTGGGAATGTTTGCACTCCATTAAGACTTAAGATCATTATGGGTCAATTTGCGCAATGCGCTTTTGCGCGCCCTATTGCCCAAAGGTTTTATACATTTCAATAAGGAGTTCATGTGTCGGCGAACCCGATTCGCGTTGCCATCGTAGGCGTAGGCAACTGCGCCACTTCCCTTATCCAAGGTGTTGAGTACTACCGAAACGCCGATGCTGATTCCACGGTTCCAGGTCTCATGCATGTGCAGTTCGGTCAGTACCACGTGGGCGACGTTCAGTTCGTTGCCGCCTTCGATGTCGACGCCAAGAAAGTCGGGCTCGACCTCTCGGAAGCCATCTTGGCCAGCGAGAACAACACCATCAAGATTGCCGACGTTCCAACCACCGGAGTGACCGTTCAGCGCGGCCACACCTTGGATGGCCTGGGCAAGTACTACCGCGAGACCATCGAAGAGTCTGCAGCCGAGCCAGTTGACATCGTCCAGTCCCTGAAGGACAACGAAGTCGATGTCCTGGTTTGCTACCTGCCAGTTGGTTCCGAGCAGGCCGCCAAGTTCTACGCGCAGTGCGCCATCGACGCAGGCGTTGCATTCGTCAATGCCCTGCCAGTATTCATCGCCGGCACCCCAGAGTGGGCGCAGAAGTTCACTGACGCCGGTGTGCCAATCGTTGGCGACGACATCAAGAGCCAGATCGGCGCAACCATAACCCACCGCGTGATGGCCAAGTTGTTCGAAGACCGCGGCGTTGTCCTGGACCGCACCTACCAGCTGAACGTTGGCGGCAACATGGACTTCAAGAACATGCTCGAGCGCGATCGCCTGGAGTCCAAGAAGATCTCCAAGACCCAGGCAGTCACCTCGAACACCTCCGCCGCCTTGGGCGAAGACGACGTGCACATCGGCCCAAGCGACTACGTTGCATGGCTTGATGACCGCAAGTGGGCTTTCGTCCGCCTCGAGGGCCGCAACTTCGGCGATGCTCCGGTCAACCTGGAATACAAGCTGGAAGTTTGGGACTCGCCAAACTCGGCCGGCGTGATCATCGATGCCGTACGCGCAGCGAAGATCGCCCTGGACCGCGGCATCGGCGGTCCGATCCTGTCGGCTTCGAGCTACTTCATGAAGTCGCCACCAGAGCAGTACGACGATGAGACCGCGCGCAACAAGGTGGAAGCCTTCATTCGCGGCGACATCGAGCGCTAGCCCTCCGCGTTAGCGGAAAGGCAATGGCCAGGACCGTTCGGTCCTGGCCATTGCTGTATTCGACAGTGCTCTGGATGCGGAGAAGCC
>NZ_JBLVOJ010000009.1:84054-107375 GCF_053543715.1 Glutamicibacter sp. AGC46 | reverse complement strand
GGCGGGGGCGCCTCTTGGCGATGCCTTGCGAGTTCATCATGGGTACCTCGGATTCTTGTTAGCGGGCAACGGTAATGGCGTTGCCGGCCTTAGCGAATTCGAAGGTACATTTCTGGTGGCACGTGGTTCTTCAGCTCACGCTGACGCATGCGGCGGTTGAACTCGGTGCTATCAAGGTTGGTGAACTTGCGCTTGTCTTGACGCTTTTTCATTTGCTGTCCCTCCCTTCGGTCAAAGTAGAAGGGGAGGGAAGATCTTGGCGCGTAGTTGAAATGGCGCGAGCTTTCAGGCTTTCTGGTCCTGCGAAGATTAATTCCGAGGTGCGAACTGCCCGTTGAGCGGATGAGGAGAACAGTGGACTAGGCATGAAAAAAGTTCCTAAGGGTGAGAGTCGATTACTGACCTGCAACCTCAGGAACTTATGCGGGATTTACCGTGAGTTAGGAATCCGCTTGTCCGGAGGTTGGGGAAATGAGCTTGCACAGACGAGACATGGGAGAGCCGCCAATAAATCGCGCTCCGCGATGAGTCTCTGTGTACCAATTGGTATTAATCATTTCGCCACCTCCTAAAATCTGCTCTCGGCCGGCCATGGATGCCATGGGGCCTCTTTGAAAAGTTTTCTCGATCCGCAAGTCTCATTGAGACTTCCCAATCACAGTATTCAGCATACATGGATTATCCCCGATGCGCTACAAATTTGCGCAGAAACTTTAAGCACTTTCCCGGGGACGGCAAAAGCACCCGAATCCATGCGGATTTCAGGTGCTTTTCCCTTGGTGTTCAGGTCAGAGGTTACCCCTCGGTAGCCGATTCCTGGGCTTCAGGCTGTTCTTTCCACCAGGCGCGCAAGCGCTCAGTGGCGATTTCCGCGCCCAGCGGGCCTTCGTCCAAACGCAGTTCCAAGAGGAACTTGTATGCGCGGCCAACGACCTTGCTCGGCTTGATTCCCAACAGGTGCATGATCTGCTCGCCGTCAAGATCCGGGCGGATTGACTGGAGCTCTTCTTGCTCGGCGATCTGCGCGATGCGCGCCTCGAGGTCGTCGTAGGCAAAAGCTAGGCGGTCGGCCTTCTTGCGATTGCGGGTGGTGACATCCGAACGGGTCAGGCGGTGCAGGTGCTCGAGCAGGTCTCCAGCATCGGTGACGTAACGGCGCACCGCCGAGTCGGTCCAGCCGGCCTCGCCGTAGCCATAGAAGCGCATGTGCAACTCGACCAGTCGGGCTACGGACTTGGTGGTGTCCTTGTCGAAACGCAGGGCGCGCATACGCGCCTTGACGAGCTTCGAACCCACCATGTCATGGTGGCGGAAGGATACCGCGCCGCTTGGTTCAAATTTGCGGGTCGCCGGCTTTCCGATATCGTGCATCAGCGCCGCGAAGCGCAACACGAAGTTCGGGCCGGGAACAGGTCCCTCTTCGTCGGTTTCCAACGCCATGGCTTGTTCCAGCACGGTCAGCGAATGCTGGTAGACATCCTTGTGCCGGTGGTGCTCGTCAATTTCCAGACGCAGTGCCGAGACTTCGGGCAGCACCTTATCGGCCAGGCCAGTTTCCACCAGAAGGTCGATTCCCGCGCGCGGGTCTGCACCGTTGATCAGCTTGACCAGTTCATCGCGAACCCGCTCGGAGGAAATGATGTCGATCCGATCGGTCATTCCGCTCATGGCTTCGCGCACCTCTGGACTGACTTCGATCTTCAGCTGCGAAGCAAAACGGGCAGCACGCATCATGCGCAGCGGATCGTCAGAGAAGGAGATATCAGGTGCACCAGGGGTGCGGATGGACCCGTCTTCCAGCGAGCTTACGCCGTCGAAAGGATCCACCAGCTCGAGCTGCGGCAAGCGCAGAGCCATCGAGTTCATGGTGAAGTCCCGACGGAAGAGATCGTCGTGCAGGTTATCACCGAAGGCAACGATCGGCTTGCGCGACTCCTTATCATAGGCATCAGCGCGGTAGGTCGTGACCTCTAGCGTGTGTTCGCCCTTCTTGAAGGCAATAGTTCCAAACTCGCGTCCCACATCCCAAACGTTATCGGCCCAGCCGGAAATCACCTTGATGGTTTCTTCCGGGCGAGCGCTGGTGGTGAAATCGAGGTCCGGGGATACGCGTCCCAAGTACAGATCCCGAACCGGCCCACCTACCAGCGACAATTCATGGCCCGCCCGAACAAAACGGTCGGCCAAGTCGAAAATAACCGAGGGCAGGATTTGACGCAGTGCGTCAGGCGAGGGAAGTGCATGCATAGTTACTTAAGCGTGCCAGAAATCCCGGAAGAATGCTTGAAATTCCGACGGATTTGCCTGCGAGATAACTTACTTGTCCACGTCGATCAGGCGGCGAACGGTACTTTCTCGATAGAGTGGTTCCATGAACCGACCGATCCCGTCTGCCCCAAAGCGCACCCCATTGACTGCGTCAATGGCTCGCGCGCAGGCAACTGGCGGTCACACGAGCCTGCCGACCGTGGAAGAAGTCTCTTCCGGCGGCATCGTGATCGACTTCAACGACCCCACCTTCCCAGTGGCCATCATTGCCCGGTACAACCGTGGCGGACGGCTGGAATGGTGCCTGCCCAAGGGCCACCCGGAGGGCGTGGAAACCAATGAGGAAGCGGCTATCCGCGAAATCGAGGAAGAGACCGGCATTGCCGGACGCATCCTCGCCCCGCTGGGTTCGGTCGACTACTGGTTCACCGTGACGAATTACCGTGTGCACAAGACCGTGCACCATTTCCTGCTGGAAGCTACCGGCGGGCATCTGACGATCGAGAATGATCCCGATCATGAAGCCGTCGATGTTGCCTGGGTCCCCATCGGTTCCCTGGGCAAGCGCCTGTCCTTCCCTAATGAGCGCCGGATCGCTGATCTGGCACGCGAGGTCCTTACAAAGCATGTCTCAGGTTCCTAATCCATCTGCGGGCTCCGATCAGCTACACACCGGAGCCATGGACGTAGTCGCCGGACCTCCCCCGCAGCAGGCAGCTCAGCCTGTTGGCTCGCGCTCCAGGATCTATGCCCTGATGGCCTCCGGCACGATGGTCTCCCGCTTGCTGGGCTTCGTGCGCACGGCCTTGCTGGCGATGGCCATTGGTTCGGTCACCTCGGTGGCTGACATCTTTGAAAAAGCCAATATCATCCCGACTATCATCTACATGCTGCTGGCCGGCGGCATTTTCAACGTCGTGCTGATCCCGCAGCTGATCAAGGCCTCCAAGGCGAAGGACCGCGGCGCCGCGTACACGTCGAAATTGGTGACGCTGACCGTCGTGGGCATGGGTATCCTGACTCTGATCCTCACGCTCTGCGCCAGGCCATTGATCACAGTGCTCACCAATAACTGGACCGAGCCCATGATCGCGTTGGGAACGGCCTTTGCCTACTGGTCGCTGCCGCAGATCTTCTTCTATGGGCTCTACGCAGTGCTGGGCCAGGTGCTGAACGCGAATGGCCGCTTTGCCGCATTCATGTGGGCTCCTGCGGTCAACAACATCATCCAGCTGATCGTCATTGGCGCTTTCATCCTGACTTTCGGCGCCTACTCTTCGGGCGACCCGATGCAGGATTGGAGCGGCGTCAAGACCATGTGGCTGGCTGGCGGTGCCACCTTGGGTATCGTATTGCAGTCGGTGGCGCTGTTCTGGCCACTGAAGAAGACCGGGCTGAAACTGACACTGGACTTCCAATGGCGCGGCATGGGACTGCGCCACGTGGGCAAGCTGGCGATCTGGACCCTGGCGGCCATGGTGATCGGCAATCTCTCCTCGCTGGTGTACTCCAAGATCGTGTCCGGAGCTACCGCGGCTCGAGCGCAGCTGCCTCCCGAACAGGCCGCCTCGGTAGCCGGCGAGTACGCGTTGAACACCTCGCAGTTGATCACCGTGCTGCCGCACTCCCTGTTCGCGCTGACCGTCGCCACCGTGCTGTTCAACGACTTCGCCCGGGCTTTCACCGAGAACCGCCGCAAGGATGTTGGCAAGCTGCTCAATCAGGGCATGCGCTCCACCGCAATCCCTATCGTGTTCTGCACGCTGGTCTTCATCGTGCTGGCCGGACCGCTAGGCAGGCTCTTTGCCGGCAACTCCGAGAATGCTGCGCAGGCCGCGGGCGCTCTCGGGCAGCTGCTGGTGCTCACCGCGCTTGGGCTGCCGTTCAAGTCCTTGCAGTTCTTCATGCTGCGTGTCTTCTACGCAGAGGAGGATACCCGCACCCCGATGCTGATCCAGTCGGCCACCGCCGGGCTCGGATTGATCTTGGCGTTCGCCGCTGCAGCCGTGGTCGATCCGCTGCATATCGCCGCCGCCATTGCCTTCATCTACGGCTTGACCAACGTGCTGACCTGCATCGGCACCCACTATCTGATCAAGCGCCGCTACGGCAACTACGGTGTTTCCTCTGTCATCGACACCTACATTCGAGTCGGTTGGATGGCTACGCTCTCCTCCATCATTGGATGCATCGCGCTCTGGTTGCTGGGTGGATTCAACTTCGGATTCGCCTACGACTCCGTATTCAGCGCCCTGGTTTCGGTGGCTATTGTCGCGCTGGTGATGGGCATCGTCTTCATTGGCTTGCTGTACAAAACCAAGGTCCCGGAGCTCCAGTCGTTCCTGGGTCCGATCCTTCGCAGAATCCCGGGACTCAATCGCTGATGGTCCGCTGAAACTTGCTAGTGATTCTGGGCAAATAGGCACCAAATAGCTTGATCTGACCGGTAACATGGCAGGTGGTGGTCCGTGGACCGCCACCGAACCAAAATCAACCCCTTGGAGATGCACGTGTCGCAGCCAATCGATGTCGGCTCTGTCCTCAGCGGTCGCTACCAAGTAACCGAGAGTGTCCTTTCATCAGCTGAAGGAGACTTGGTACTCGGTGGCGTAGACCAGGTACTGAACCGCTCGGTCAGCATCATGGTGGCTTCCGTGGAGAATTCATCGCAGCTGGCAACGAGCGCACGCGAAATCGCCATGGGCGAGCGCGCTTCGAACGTTCAGGTGCTGGATCTGGGCATCACCGATGCCAACCAGACCTACCTCGTCGCCAACACCGCGCGTTCCTCGGACCTGCTGGACCTGGTATTGGAAACCGACGACGCTCCATATGTTGAGCCGTTCTTCACCGACACCCTGGGCACCGAGATCTTCGGCGAGTCCCGCCAGGCCGTCCCTGAGACCTACGAAGACGACAACGAGTACTACGACCAGCTGCAGTACGAAGACGAACCAGAGCAGCAGGGCAAGATCGGTTCCGCCTTGGCTGGTGGCTTCGCAGGACTGAAGAACCGGTTCGGCAAGAAGAACCAGGAACAGCCTGAAGAAGAACAGTTCGACCAGACTGCGCCTAATGAGCAGGTTCCCGCCACCATGGCTACCCCGGTTGCGCCAGCTGAAAAGCCAGCGGCCGAAGACAAGCCGAAGGTGTCCCGCCTGGAAGACGAAGACGAGCCTAATGTCACCGCAACTGCGGCCCTGGCTGCCGCTGCGCAGTCCAAGGGCAAGACGCCGGCCAAGCCTACCCAGAAGCCTGCCGAGGAAGATGAGAAGCCGGCAAAGAAGAAGGCTGCAGCAGCTGGAGCCGTAGCCGGCGCAGGCGCCGCTGCGGGTGCCGTAGCCGGCGCAGGCGCCGCTGCGGGTGCCGCCGCTGCCGCTGCCCCGAAAGCCTCGACCTTCCCCGCAGCTGCCAAGAATGCTCCTGCCCAGGACCCCCAGGTCGGCGAAGAGGAAGAGGAAGAAGGCGGTTCCAAGGGAACTCGCCTGCTGGTTGGCGCCGTCTTGCTCATCGTGCTGATTGTTGCAGTCGTGTTCGCTTTCAACTTCCTTGGTGGGGACAAGAACACCACCGCCGATGGCGAGCAGCCAACTGCCGTGGAGTCCCCGGAAAAGCCATCCGAGACCGAGAAAGAAAAGGACTCAACCGAGGACGCCTTGCCTGCTCCGAAGATCGACGACGTATCCCGCCTGGTTCCCGGCAATCAGCAGCTGAACTCCGAAACCGATGGCAAGCTGGGCCAGATGATCGACGGCAACGCCTCGAGCACCTACTCAACGTACTCGTACACCACCGCTGATTTCGGCGGCTTCGCTTCCAACATGGTCTTCATCCTGGAACTGGACGAGAAGTCCAAGATCTCCGAGGTCAATCTCGAGGGCCTGAACGGCACCGGCGGCAACTACGAAATCCTCGTCGGCGAATCCGAAGACCTGGGCGATGCCAAGTCGGTAGCCAAGGGTTCATTCTCCGGTCCTTCGGTATCGGTAACTGCCAAGGACGACGACAAGGACTACATGGAAGGAACCCACGTGTTCCTGGACATCACCGACCTGCCTCGCAAGGCATCCGGCGGCAATGATTCACGTCCATTCGGTCTCCAGATCGGTGAATTCTCCGCCAAGTAATAGAAGCGGAATTTTTTACGAAAGCAATGCGTTGAGGTGGATAGTGAGGTTAGACCTTGCTATCCACCTCGCATTATTAGAACGAAAGGGTTCTACTCCCGTGACTTCAGCACAGAACGACGAAATCCGCGACGTCATCATTGTCGGCTCCGGTCCGGCCGGTTACACCGCCGCGGTTTACACCGCCCGTGCGAATCTGAACCCACTAGTCATCGCCGGCTCAGTCACTGCCGGCGGCGAACTGATGAACACCACCGACGTGGAGAACTTCCCAGGCTTCCCCGAGGGCATCATGGGCCCAGACCTGATGGACAACATGCAGAAGCAAGCCGAACGCTTCGGCGCCGAGATCCTCTTCGATGACGTCACCGAAATGAACCTCGAAGGCGAAATCAAGACGCTGTCCCTGGCTGACGGCACCATCTACCGTGCTCGTGCTGTCATCGTCTCCACCGGCTCCGCCTACCGCGAGCTGGGCCTGCAGGATGAAAAGCGCCTCTCTGGCCATGGCGTCTCCTGGTGCGCCACTTGCGACGGGTTCTTCTTCCGCGACCAGAGAATCGCCGTGATCGGCGGTGGCGACTCCGCCATGGAAGAAGCGCTGTTCCTGACCAAGTTCGCCTCCAAGGTCATCGTCGTGCACCGCCGCAACGAGCTGCGCGCTTCGAAGATCATGGCCGACCGCGCCCTGGCCCACGAGAAGATCGAGTTCATCTGGGACTCCGAAGTCATCGGCATCAACGGTGCCGATAAGGTCGAAGGCTTGGTTGTGAAGAACCGCACCAGCGGCGAAGAATCCACCGTGGATGTCACCGGTATCTTCGTGGCCATCGGCAACGACCCACGCGTGGATCTGGTCAAGGACCAGCTGCAGCTGACTTCCGAAGGCACCATCGCCGTTGAAGGCCGCACATCCAAGACCTCGCTGCCAGGTGTCTTCGCCGCCGGCGACGTCATCGATTCCACCTACCGCCAGGCCATTACCGCGGCCGGCTCGGGCTGCGCCGCGGCCCAGGACGTGGAGCACTACCTGGCCAACGTTTCCGAAACCCTCGCTACCGCCTAATAGTTTTCTCAGAAAGGGGTTGTCTCTCATGAGCAACGCAAAAGCAGTAACTGAAGCAACCTTCCAGGCCGATGTCCTGGATGCCGACAAGCCAGTGATCGTCGATTTCTGGGCTGAATGGTGCGGCCCTTGCCGCCAGCTCGGTCCAATCCTGGATCAGATCGCAGAAGAGCACGCTGCGAAGGTCGACGTCGTGAAGGTCAACGTCGATGAGAACCAGGCAATTGCCGCGAAGTACGGCATCACCAGCATCCCAGCCGTATACGTCTTCAAGGGCGGCGAGCATGTCGCTACTTCCATCGGCGCCAAGCCGAAGGCTGTCATCGAAAAGGACTTCGCAGAATACCTGTAAGCCAAGAACATGATTGAAGTGGGGATCAACCGCAAGGTTGGTCCCCACTTCTTATTTAACCGTGGCGCCGCGAGAAGTTCACTTGCTTTCGTTTTCTGGCCGTTTCCGAGCCTTACCCCAGCTCAGGTTGAGCCGGTTCTTCATCTGAAGGCCCTTTTGACATGCTGTTGCGAATATCCAAGCCAAAATATTTGTTTTTATGATTCTGGCTCTGTTCTATGACGCTTTGCACCGTTCTTTGGCACCCGTCAGCCAAGATGCGCATTTCATGCTCAGCAATGGACCCGGCAAGTTCGGGTTCGCATTTGATCGTTTCTCTGGCCACCTAGACAGGTTCCCGAATTCTGAATCTTGATGTCCTATGCAAAATTCAGCGATCCGCAATCTCCGTATTTCTAGCCCTTCAACTTCGGCCCACAATTCCAGACTGTACTGTGAAGGGCCGCGGAAACGCATCCGGATACGCCGTACATGCTAGCTGAGCGGATGTGCTTTCTGAGAGAAAGCCAAAACCAATTACTCATGGGACTATCCGCTTCCGGTCGAAATTGCGTCAAATTCTGTCCATGGATAATCCAGGCCATGCCGACTGCCGCATCCCCGTGTCGCCGCGACACTCAGTTTTCATGGGCGTCTTTAGCTGGAACAGCATCTCTTGGTCTTGATTATTGGGGAGGGTTCAACGCGCAGTGAGAACTGCCAGGGCTAACGGAGTTCCAGGGAATTAGCGGAGCTCTCCCCTTCCGCGTATCCACTGGTTGCTCACTGAGCCTACTGTTTCGCCGTCAATCGTCAGAATCCATGACGCTATCTCTTCCAAAGTCCGAACGGTTCAGCAACGAGTTCCTGAGGACGTTCTCTGGCTAAACTGGCACGCAGTAAGCAGAACAGAATCTTTCGGCTTGTGAGTTGTTGTCGTAAGTCAGTTGCTGCGGCCCAAACCATGTTTCGTGCCGATACGTCATCACCCACTGCGCAACTGTCACATGGGCCGCTGGGTAATGATGAGGTGCGACCTGTCGAAGATTGAATGAATCTGAGGTCGATTGCCGTGGAGCGAACGAGCCACATCATCGCTGAATAGCTGTTCATACCCATCGGGGCGAAGCTTGCCGGTAGAACCTGCATCAGGGACAAAGGCCTTAGACTCATGCTCGTTGCCCTACTGTCGACTCGCGAAGAGAAGGCCTGAATCTCCAATCTGCTAGTGATCGGAGGGGTTTCTCTCTGATCAGGTCATTGCGATTCTGCACTAGGTCCTAGTGCAATCAACTAACTCTGAACAGCGCGCTACCTATCTTTCGGGAAGTCGGTTTCCCCGAGGGCCAGTACTAACCCCACATATAAGTTCTTTCATTCACACGCTTCCCTCCTTCAGGTTCTCTTGCCTTTCAATTAATGGAGGTCTTCGCCCAGTTCTCCAACCCTGAGAAATTTAGGTTGATCGCTACTACGGGCTTCGGCACCTGGGGCTTCGCACTCCACGGCATCATGCCTACCTATTGCGCGGCTGGTGCATGGACAGCTTGGTCCGAATTCCCGCGCTAGTTACCTTGGGGCTTTTTTCTAGTGAATAGTTCCTTCGAACCGGGACAAAAGCAGGAGCGGGTTGAGCCGGGTTTGCGGAGACTCTAGTGAACCTATTTCACCGCTAATCCTCCTACTCTCTTGGATTGAAGGTTGTGATCCTTCTGGATTTCCCTTCGCTCACCTTGCTCATGAGCGGGATCTGGAGCGCTGCCGGGCCGCTCATGCCCGACAGGGCTCCCGGAGACCCATACATCCGCCTAGGACGCGCTTCTGCGGCCTCATAAGCACTCCTAAGGCTTTCTGGCCATCTGTTGCCTCGACCCCTCCCTAGGGCCTTGGCGTCATTTCCTCCTGTCAGCTGCTGGCGTTGAAGTGGTTGGACGATCGTATCCAGGCTTCACCTTCCGCGCGTATGGGACCAAGGGTCAAGTTATCCCTCGGCATCTCGCGACGCTATTACTTTCCTGCACGCCGTGCGTGCTCGCCGGGTTTTTGGCGCTGGAACGAACTTCCTCATGTCCGCGCCGCAAGCCGCAGGCTGATCACTGTCCTCTCACGTAGGCACCGGCCAGACAGGTCCTCTCCGGCGCTCGTACAGGCCTACGCATGTATTCAGCAAGCTTCTTATGCCTCATCTCAGCAGAGGCTGTCAGCCTGCGGGTAGTGGGTATAGCATCATTAGCTATTCATCTCGGGGGCGGGGTGCCCAGGTCGTGCGTGGCCGCTCCATTCTGTGCAACGTCAAACCTGCATGTGCTTTCAGGTCGTTCTGGTTGTTTCACGTGAAACACCAAGCGCATCGTTGAATTCAGGACAATCAAAGGGCGGCCTAGTTAGTGTTTCACGTGAAACACGTTTCGCTTCGCAGACGTCAGCAGGTTCGAAGGGCGGTCTGGATCATGTTTCACGTGAAACGTTGCTTCAAGGCAGCTGCTTTCAGTGTCCATGTTGCGGTTCCGCCCCCCACCAGTCGCAGTCGCCGATTCAAGAAATTCGAGAGACGGTGACACGATTTCATGACAGCTCGAACTCGGATTTCTAGAGATCTGGATGTCGGTTCGGCAAGGGTGCGCACCAATGTTAATCCCACACCTGCGTCAGGAATCTTAATGGAGTCGTTGATTCTCATCAGCGTGCCCTGGCTCAAGGTGCGCGTAATGGCTTCGGGAAGGGCTAGTACCACTCCTCCATCGCACGGCATGGCGCATTCGACATAAGAAGTTCCGGTCATGCCCGCAACGCCAACTGAAGATCGCCTTCTTATCGTCAAACGGAATCGGACCTGTACCGTCCAATTCTCCCTACGCCAGCTCGGCATTGGTCAGCAAACCGGACGGTTCTTCGCCCGATATGGATGGTTAGGCGAAGACAGCCTCTCCTCAGGGTGAACCAAGCAATCAGTATTCGCCGAGGCATCAACCTCGGCACCATTGGCCTCACCCCAGCGGACAATCGGCGGATTGGACCTGGTTAGCACCGACTTCTGTTAATAACGATCAGCTGCATCAACGGCCGCAGCACCGAATGGAACGTAATCCACCTTGACGATGATCAACAGTTTGTATTGCATAAGACGCGGCAACTCATGAGTCGATTTCCCTCCGTGATGCGCCGCCACCAACCTTTACGCGCAGCCAGAGCTGTTCATCGAAGAGCATTGGATACCACTGCCGGCAGGCTTTGACACCCAGCGCAATACGCGAGTTAGTATTCACCGCCCATGGCGGTCCTCTACAGGTCACGAGCATAGCTGTCGGGATGATCGCCGTTCTGGCCCGGCAGGCTTCACGAGTCCATCCCTCATCATGTGCTGGATCAACATGCTACTTGCACGTCCGACAGATTGATGGCATTTTCATGGCTCTCGCCAACTGCTCAATCGTTTCTTCCGAAGTACGCATTACTGGTCATCATGAAAGTCGTGGATGTCTAGGCAAGGGATTCTATTGCCGGCCGATACCTAGCGTGACGCGACCACGCGGCCGTGGTCGTGGCCAAATAACGGTTGTGCGTCGGATCTTGCTCAACACACAACGCAGTAATCTGCACATGTGCCGGATCGGTAATCATCTGGTGCTTGTGAATATTCGGTGGTTTGAGAGCCACCCAATATTGCGCTTCTGGGCCAGTCGTTATTGTGGTTCAGATCCACCCAATAGTCTCCCTTAGAGCCACCTGCCGGATCATCAGTCCGGCAGGCAGTCCTGAACGAGGATTCCATCGAATCAACGCCCCGTGGCTAATGCTCCGGCCGAGAGTACACCTCACACATGTTGAGCCCACCGGTCTCAACCCAAATCGTATCGTGCACGACATGATCCATGATCGCGTCGGCCAACGCACCAGCGTCCAGCCGGGCACGCCAATCCGATTGCTTGTACTGCGTACAGAAAATGGTGGATGCAGCGTCATACCGCCACCCTATGAGCTCGAAGATGATTCTCAGCAACCCGCCGGCTGGAGGATCCAAAAGCCACTCATCCAGCAGCAAGACGCAACCACCGGCGCGCGCGGACAGAATACTGGGTGGCTCAGAACCGCAATATTGGCGGCTCTCGAAAAGTCCAATATTCAGCTTGTCCAGCACCGCGGAGGATCAGCCACCACCAACTGGCCGCAGACCCTCTATCCATGGTCACCGTGGAATCAACAATCCGGCCAATGTCTGAAGGATGCACCAAATAATTATTGCGGCCCAGACTCATGCTATAGGTCCTTCTCCATCGTGCCCGATGGCTGAGCCCGGTACTGATGGCATCGAAGGCGAGATGATCATTGTGCCTAGAGCCTACGGCGACCGGTCGATGCTCCGGACCTGGATCGGGCTGAACGGTGTACATTGGCTTTCGGTAGACACCCGTCGAGCTGTTTGCTGAGATTCTGAAGGAAAGAGGATTCAAGCAACTGGTTGCATTCGGTTTGCTCTTTGAACTCAGAATCTCTCGGTGGAGCCAGAATGGTCCTGCTAGCCAGCGGCTCGGCAAGCACTGAATTGGCTTCCGTGTCTTTCCTTTTGCTTCCGAATCGCGGATTCACGGTCCCAGATTCTGCTCTTGAGGACCGCGTCATCATCGTCGTTCTAGCTCCACATCCCAACGCTCAGATCCGGGCATTGCCAACTAGGAATCATCAGCGCTTTGAACACCCTCAAATGCGACAGCCTCATCATCAGCTCCGGCAGCATCAGAGCCTGGTCGGATCCGACAGGTGTCCGTAGCTTGGGGAACCACAGATCCACTTGCGCGGCTTGCCCTGATTCGTGGACCAACCGGTCCGCAGGGCCCACGTTCGTGTATTCCGGACATATCAGTGCGACCCGGTTCTTCAACGTGGAGATGGAATTCGTTCATTCGATTCGTTCGTCGATGGCCGTCGCCGGCATGCGCGGATACTCGCAGACCAGCCTGCGGGTTTCTGGTTCGAAAGCGTCAGCGATGGAACCACGCTTCGTCTACAGGTCATTTGCAGACTCGGTGACTGCCAATGCTGAGCATACGGTGTTACGTGGGACGCCAAGTCGCCGCGAGATCGCCGTTATTGGCACGCCTTCTGCTCAATGCAGTCGACGGATCTCTGCGTACTGTTCCACATTGATCCTACCCTCAGAATGTCTGTTGAATGGATCAGGTGGGGTGAATATTCAAAAGTCGTTCAATGGTTAGCATTCAGTTAGCGTTGGCACCCCTCCGAACTTGCCCCCGGTTGGTCCTGCCATAAGTCCATAGCGGCCTTCCTTGGCCCTTCACGGCCTTCGTGCGAGCCTTCCTCTCCCCTACCCGACTCCCCGCTCTCGTGGCGTCGCTACACGCCCACCTTGCTGCTCAGAGAGTCATCACGGTATGCCTGACTATCTGATCTTGCTGTTCCAGAACATGCTGTATGCAGTCCTTGCTCAACGCCGTTGCCTATCTGCCCTAAGCAAGAACGATGAAACGTACCCTTGGAATCGCCCGATACAGCTTCTCGGTCCAATGTTTTCGGAGTTGTGCTCAGTTGCGGACAGCATCCTGGCTCCCTTGCACATCAGTCCTCGAACAATCTAAGAAGCATGGCTGACACATGCCACTGCGCATTAGATGGAGTAGAGCCAGGCAGGGATAGACCGCGAAAACCATCAGTGTCTCTACTCATCGCACCTTGTGTTCTCCTTCGCACTGGAAGGTAGCCGGAATACTGTGCACCAAATGCGGCACCTATCGCCCCGGATGTCCTACCAAGCAGAATACTGGCTGCCCAAATCCGTATCCGCTGGGGTAGTTCCCGCAGCCAGGCGGCTCGAATCATGCGTTCTATCCTCTTCCCGTTCTCCGTAGAATTCATTAAGTGGAGGCATTTCGGTGACATAAACTGAATGGCTCGCTGATCCTCAGGAGCAGGCATCGGAGAATGGTTACGAAGCGAGGTGAAGGGCTCGGCTCAGCGATGCGGTGCCAATCCCGAACCTGGTACGGTGTGTCCTGCTTTTTCTACATTTCTGGACAGCGTCGTGGCTACTTCGTGCTCATGCCATCGGCGTGTACGTTCCCTCTTTGATAAGCCAACGACGGATGCCAACAATCAGTTTTATGCTTGCTGTGGTTCATGATCCATTTGATGCGAAAGCTATGCGGGCACACCTAAGTATCCGTTTATGGACAGCAGCGGTTTCCTACCCACCAACGACTCATCTCCATGTGCCGCCCTCATACTTGGTTGGCAGTAACCTCGCATGGAGTATTTGTTCCACGTGAAACACAGGCTCTAGATACAAGAAAGGCGCATGTTTCACGTGAAACATGCGCCAGTTCATGAAATTACGGGTTCATAGTCGGATCAATAACCTGCATGATGCGGTTCAGATCATCCACCGAAGCGAACTCGATGCTGACTTTGCCCTTGCGGCTGCCAAGCTGAATCTTGACGTTAGTGTCCAAGCGGTCCGCGAGCGAAGTTGCCAGGAAGTCCAGGCGTTCATTGCGCTGGGTCTCTCGCGCCTTCTTTGCTGGCTTTCGTGGCTTGTCGTCACTCAGTGCCACTGCTTCTTCGGTCGCGCGCACGGACAAGCCCTCATTGATGATTCGCTGAGCCAGCTGCTCGATGACTTCGTTGTTCGACAGTCCTAGCAACGCGCGCGCATGACCGGCAGAAAGAACGCCAGCCGCAACACGACGCTGAACGAGTGGAGGTAGTTTCATCAAGCGAATCGTATTGGAAATCTGCGAACGGGATCGTCCGATTCGTTCTGAAAGCACTTCCTGGGTGCAATTGAACTCTTCTAGAAGCTGCTGATAAGCAGCGGCCTCTTCCAGTGGATTCAGTTGTGACCGATGCAGGTTCTCGAGCAAGGCGTCGCGCAACAGATCGGTGTCATGCGTGTCGCGGATAATGGCCGGGATAGTCGCTAGGCCAGCCGCCTGTGTCGCGCGCCAACGGCGTTCACCCATGACCAGCTCATACGGAGCGTCATCTTTCTCGCGGGAAGGGCGGACCACGATAGGTTGAAGCAATCCAATTTCGCGGATCGAATGGATGAGTTCATCCATGTGCTCCTGATCGAAGTTGGTACGCGGCTGCTTGCGATTTGGGTGAATCAGCTGGACGTCGAGTTCAGCGAACTGTGCGCCAGGAACTTCGACAAGATCGGGAGAGTCTGATTTTACAGGTTGCGGCTCGGTCTTCTTAGTTGCTGGTTTCTCAGCTGGTGCGTCTTCCTGAGGTGCAGAGGTATTCTTTCCCCCAAGAGTTGTATTCAAGCCAGGCATAGTTGCGCGAGCGCGCTTTGCCGGCTTTGCGGGAGTGGTTGGCGCCTTAGGTGCCGAGGACTTGCGTCCCGGTTCGAAGAACATATCGACAGGACGTGTGGCGCGCGACTTCGACGCTTCCGCGGCCGGTTCTACAGGAGCTGTTTCACGTGAAACATTCTGGTTTTCTTCAGGAGCCGCCGTCGCCGGTGAGCTGGAAATAAGGGCACCCAGTCCCCTGCCCAATCCCCGCTTCTTATCTGCCATGTTCTTCGCACGCCCTTTCATCCGAAATTTCAGCCCGAGACTAGTCTACTGTTTTTTGGCTTTGAACCGGGGATGCGCACAGTGCGTCAGCCGTGGCTCTCACCGTACGAATCTCGCATCCGCATCAGATAGATCTGGAAAAACAAACGAAAATCTAAGGGGATGATCTTTTCCAGCGTGAAACGTATTTATAAGGTCTTACGCGCCTCGTTCAGCCATCTCTACGGCTGCTTCGGAGTACGACAATGCACCAGTCGAATTTGGATCATAAGTAATGACGGTCTGCTGGTAGCTCGGCGCTTCAGAGATTCGTACCGAACGAGGGATGACGGCCTTGAGCACCTGCTCTGGGAAGTGCTCACGGACTTCGTTGGCGACCTGCGCGGCCAAATTCGTGCGACCGTCGTACATGGTCAGCAGTATCGTCGAAACCGTCAGCTTGGAGTTCAAATGCTTCTGGATCATTTCAATGTTCTTCAGTAGCTGACTCAGGCCCTCGAGCGCATAGTACTCGCACTGGATTGGGATGAGAACTTCACGAGCGGCAACGAAGGCGTTAACGGTCAGCAGGCCTAGGCTTGGCGGGCAGTCGATGAAGACGTAGTCCAGGCGAGGCAGCCCCTTGCGCTGGCGGGTACGCGCGTAGTCATCCAGGGCGCGCTGCAGGCGCTGTTCGCGGGCTACTAATGAAACCAACTCGATTTCAGCGCCTGCCAGGTGAATGGTTGCAGGAGCGACCTGCAGGGTTGGCAAGTCTGGGCATGTGGCTACTACGTCAGCCAATGGAAGATCATTGATTAACACGTCATAAATGCTGTCTACTTCAGCGTGGTGTTCAATGCCCAGCGCGGTAGAAGCGTTGCCCTGCGGGTCGATATCAATGACCAGGACGTTTAGCCCGCCCTTGGCCAGGGCGGCGGCAAGGTTGACCGTGGTCGTCGTCTTGCCTACGCCACCCTTCTGGTTGGAAATGGTGAAATAGCGGGTCTTCTCAGGCATTGGCACCTTGCGGGCCTCCAAAGCTTCGCGACGACGATGTTCACTAGCTATCTGAGTAGCCAAAGGCGAGGACGAGTCGTTGAAATCAAACGCGCTATCCGATGAATCCTTAGTCTTAGACAAAGGTAAAACTCCTCCTCGTGAATTGATGCACCTAATGCTCATGGCGTGCACCGATAATGTTTCACGTGAAACATTCAAAACAAGTCATGCAGATTGCGAAATGGCTTCATCCTCGAAAACTATGAGGATGAAAGCCATTTCGCTTCTATAACTATTTAACAGACTATCGCGTCAACCTTAGCCAACCTTGATGCGAACCACCGTGGTTGGCTCTGCAAGGATGCTTTCGCCCACAGTGAGCACTTCGGTTTCCCTGCCGCCAAGCTTGCGGATCGCCTTGGTAGCCTTAGCGATCTCTTCGACAGCGGAGCGGCCCTTGATGGCGATGAGCTCGCCCTGTCCGTGTAGCAATGGAATAGTCAGTCCAGCCAAGTTGGTCAGAGCAGATACGGCACGGGCCGTGACATAGCGTGCGTTGACGACGTCGACCATCTGCTCTGCACGGCCACGCATCACGGTGACGTTGTCCAGACCCAGATCATCGATAACCTCGGAGAGCCAGATGCAGCGGCGCTCCAGAGGCTCAATAAGCGTCAATTTGAGGTCCGCGCGGGCAATTGCCAAGCAGAGCCCTGGAAGGCCAGCACCGGAGCCTACGTCGGCTACCTCGGCGTCCTTCTCCATGACCTCTTCGATCACGGCGCAGTTGAGCACGTGACGGGACCACAGACGGGGTACTTCCCGTGGGCCAAGAAGCCCGCGCTCAATGCCCGAGGTCGCCAGATGCTCCACATAGCGCTTGGCAAGATCCAGGCGGTCACCGAAGATCTTCTCGGCAGCCAGGGTCTCTTCTGCAGTAAGGCTGAGGTCCTCAGTCATGGTCGTTGGTCCTTAGGTCGATCAGCACGCTCTCGCGTGATGGTTCTTAGCTGTCCAGTACCGAAATAACGATATGGCGTCGGGTCGATTCACCCTCGGATTCCGAGTGCAGTCCTGCATCGGCGATCACGTCGTGCACGAGCTTGCGCTCGTAGGCGCTCATTGGATCCAAGTGGGTCTTCTCGCCGGTTTCGCGTACCGACGCAATAGCATCTTCAGCGATCTTGCGGAGCAGTTCTGCGCGCTCTGCGCGGTAGTCGGCAATATCCAGGATCAAGCGCGAACGTTCACCGGTAGCAGTGAGCACTGCCAGCCGGGTGAGTTCCTGGAGGGCATCGAGGACTTCTCCATCCTTGCCTACGAGGCTCTCCAACGAGGCGTCTGCGTCCTCGGCAAGGATCGAGATGTAGGTGCGGCCACCGCGGATCTCGATGTCGATATCGCCGTCCAGATCTGCAATGTCCAGAAGCTCTTCGAGGTAGTCGGCGGCGACGTCGCCCTCGTCCAGAACTTCCTGGTCGTCTTCGATCTGGTTTTCCAGTTCTGGTGCGTCGATGTTCTCAGTTGCAGTCATGGCTACTTCTTCTTTCGACGGTTCTTGCGCTGCGGCTGTTCACGCTGGCCCTTGGCCTGCTGCTCTGCCGCGGCGGCGGCAGCGGCATCAGCGTCTTCCTTCTTCACGCCTACTGGAGGCAGGCCCTTGGCGGCGCGGCGAGCGTTAAGTTCGCGCTCTGCTTCCGAACCAGGGGTCGGGTTGTTTCGGATAACCCAGAACTGCTGGCCCAGGGTCCACAGGTTCGAAGCGGTCCAGTAAATCAGCACACCGATTGGGAAGTTGATACCACCGATACCGAAGACCAGGGGCAGGATGTACAGCATCATCTTCTGCTGCTGCATGAACGGGCCCTCGAGGGCCTCCTTGCTCATGTTCTTGGTCATCAGCTGTCGCTGGGTGAAGAACTGCGATGCGGTCATTGCAAGGATCATGACCACCGCAACGATGATCACTGCCCAGTTGATGGCACCGGAATTGATGGTGCCCAAGAAGGTCTCGGACAGCGGAGCGCCCAGGATCGAGGAATTGTCGAAGCTGCGGATGTGCTCAGCGGACAGAGCGCCGATCGAACGTCCATCATCGCTGGCGCGGGAGGCTTCGTTCAGAACGCGGAACAGCGCGAAGAAGAAAGGCATCTGCACGAGCAGGGGCAAGCAGGAAGACAGCGGGTTGGTCTTATGCTTCTTGAACAGCGCCTGCTGCTCCTGAACCATAGCCTGGCGCGACATCTGGTCGGTCTTGCCCTTGTACTTGGCCTGCAGCTTGCGCAGATCAGGCTGCAGTGCCTGCATCGCGCGCTGGGACTTGATCTGCTTGACGAACACTGGGATCAGCAAAGTACGGATCAGCAGCACGAGGAAGATGATCGACAAGGTCCAGGTAACACCCGAATCCCCGTTCATTCCAATCGCGGTGAACAGTTCGTGGAATGCCCACAGAACCCACGAGACTACGTACGTAAACGGAGTCAGTATCGTGTCTAGGAAGTTGTTCATCAGTGGTCGAGCTCCTTGCGGCCGCTTTCCGCGGCGTCTTCATCGTCGGGAATCACAGGATGATTCAGAACTATGATCCTCGGCAGTTTGCCTTCTGGCCAAATCCTCGGTCCCTCAGGAACGTGGTCGACGCCTCCGTGGGACCACGGATTGCATCGGAGAATCCGCCAAGTGGTCAATCCGGCGCCTTTGACAACGCCGTGCTGAGTCACTGCTTCGAGCCCATAGGCAGAACAGCTAGGAAAGTATCGGCATACATCGCCATATAGTGGCGAGATGAGTTTTCGGTAAGTCTTGAGCAGCCCGATAACGATGTTGCGTGGGATATCGATGATGAACCACAGCAAACCGGTACGCGGAGCTAAGTCCTTACGCATCAGCGCGCCTCAATCTTGCGCAAAACAGCGGAGAAGGCTGAATTGACCTGGGAGTTGAGTTCTTCCCAAGAGAGTTCGGCGGCGCCAGGAAGTGCACGGAAGACGAAATCGACGTCGCCGTCCACGCGCCGCAGCTCGTGGGCGATTTCCCGCATTCGTCGTTTGGTGAGATTCCTTTTAACGGCAATACCTACAGCCTTGGAAACAATGAATCCAAACCTGTCACCAAGGAACTCTTCGGTTTCTCGGTGCCGTGCATATAGCACGACGTTCCGGCGTCCGCTTCGGACGCCGGAACGTACAGTGGCTGTAAGGTCTTGCGCTAGGCGCAGTCGCTGATTCTTAGGCAACATCGGCTTCGGGTTGCTCTTTAGCTGAGCTCGTTGAAGTCATGCTGCCAAGAGCTGTTTCGCAAATTTATGCGGACAGCTCGGTGCGACCCTTGCCGCGACGTGCCGAAAGGATGGCACGACCTGCACGGGTACGCATACGAAGGCGGAAGCCATGCTTCTTCGAACGACGACGGTTGTTAGGCTGAAAAGTCCGCTTGCTCACGGTGACACTCCAAAACGTTTTAGATGATGCGTACTACCCGTTACTAGCTAGCTGGATAACAACAGGATGACGCTCGTGCTTTTTATAAAATGCGCTTTTTTCGCGGGCTCTTCCAAAAATGAGCAAGTCGCAAAAAGATGCGCATAGGACTGAATAACAATAGAAAACTATGCGCGCAAGGTCAAATTGGCGCACGAGTTCTGCCCATGCTCCCTACTTCGAGAGTCGGCCTGTGAATAATCTACCCCAGACTTGTGGATTAAGGCTGTGCATAACGAAAGAAAATTCACAGTTTTCCGCAAAACAGCTAGTCATCTCGCAGCGAAAAACGCTTGATTTCAAGGGAAAACCCGTTTTCCACAGTAATAACACCCGGTTTTTGCACGGAGCTGTGCATAACTGTGTGGATGATGGATAGAATCAATGCAGACGTGGTCCAGAAAACGACGTTTCAGAAGCCTGGAAACAGGATTCTTGTGACCAAGATTGCATTTAAACGGAAGCGGGGCGCCCTTAGTGAGCAGCGACGAAACCAATAGCATTGGTAGCTCTTGGCGCCAAGTCATCCGGAAGATCGAGGATGATGATCGCGTCAAGGCGCGTTACCGTGCCTTCGTATCGCTGGCTAAACCTCAGGGACTAATCGGTACGACGCTCTT
This sequence comes from Glutamicibacter sp. AGC46, assembly GCF_053543715.1. Taxonomy (NCBI): domain Bacteria; kingdom Bacillati; phylum Actinomycetota; class Actinomycetes; order Micrococcales; family Micrococcaceae; genus Glutamicibacter; species Glutamicibacter sp. AGC46. The sequence continues at coordinate 86,962 of NZ_JBLVOJ010000009.1, read as the reverse complement.
AGTTGCGGTACCCAATGACCTCACCCGCGATATTCTGCAGACTCAGCTGCGCGAGCCGCTGGATGAAGCACTGCGAGAAGTCTTCCAGGACGAGATCCGTTGCGCCGTCAGCGTTGATCTCTCGCTCTCGGATGAGCTCGAAGAAGATGAGCCTGAAGCCAAAGCCGCCGCGCCGTCAGCTCCAGCAGTCGTTGAGACTCCTGGTCCGCGCCCCCAGCCAGCACCGCAGCCAACTCCCCCATCGAATTCGCAGGAGTTCGGCCGGCTGAACCCGAAGTACATTTTCGACACCTTCGTGATCGGCTCATCGAACCGCTTTGCCCACGCCGCAGCCGTTGCTGTTGCCGAAGCGCCGGCCAAGGCCTACAACCCGCTGTTCATCTATGGTGATTCAGGTCTGGGCAAGACTCACTTGCTGCATGCCATTGGCCACTACGCACGCCATCTCTACAAGGGCATCCGCGTGCGCTACGTGAACTCCGAAGAGTTCACCAATGATTTCATCAACTCGATCCGCGACGACGAGGGCGCAAGTTTCAAGCAGACTTACCGCAATGTCGACATTCTGCTCATTGACGACATTCAGTTCTTGGCCAACAAGGACGCTACCCAGGAAGAGTTCTTCCATACCTTCAATGCGCTGCACAACCACAACAAGCAGGTTGTCATCACCTCTGATCTGCCTCCCAAGCAGCTGCAGGGATTCGAAGACCGCATGCGTTCGCGCTTCGAGTGGGGCCTGCTGACCGATATTCAGCCACCAGAGCTGGAGACGCGTATTGCGATTTTGCGTAAGAAGGCCGACGCTGAAAATCTTTCAGCTCCAAGTGATGTCATGGAGTACATTGCTTCGCGTATTTCCACGAATATCCGGGAACTCGAAGGTGCTTTGATCCGTGTCACCGCTTTCGCGTCGCTGAATAACCAGCCCGTGGACCTTGCATTGGCCGAAACCGTGCTCAAGGACTTGATCAGCGAAGACGGGGCCCAGGAAATCACGCCGTCGACCATCATCAAGCAGACCGCAGAGTACTTCGGACTGAGTATTGATGAGCTGAACAGCAAGTCGCGAACTCGTACTTTGGTCACCGCGCGCCAGATCGCCATGTACTTGCTGCGTGAGCTTACCGACATGTCGCTGCCGAAGATTGGTGCAGAACTTGGCGGCCGCGACCACACCACCGTGATTCACGCGGATCGTAAGATCCGTGAGCTCATGGCCGAGCGCCGAGCGATCTTTAATCAGGTCACCGAGCTAACCAACCGGATTAAGCAGAGCCAGCGGGAGCACTAGCGGCGAGAAATCACAGGTGTGGATAAGACTGTGGATGATTTGGTGACGACCTGCGGATAAGTGCGCAAACCATGTGGACGTTAAAAATCATGGAACTGAGTATCAACAGGATGATGGAACTGAGTCTCATGTTCAACCACAGATTGTTCACATGCACAATCGTGGGCGGGTCTGGGGTTACAGGCCTTATCCACAGTATCCACAAGGGTTATTAACACTTCTCCTTTAAACCCTTAATCATCCAAATAACGAGTCCACTCCACACCCTCGAGCCAAATCCTGTGCAGAACAATTTTTTGTTGCATCGTCCACACTTCGTTCATTGAGCAGACGTTGCGCTATCAGGGCGTGGCAAGATTAGATGGATAAAACGTGCAATTACCTGCTCTATGCTTAAGAACTTGGCGAGGGAACAACCTTCTTGGCCTGACTTAAGACTTATGGGTTCCGAAAGGCGGATTTTTCGTGAAGTTCAGCGTTGAAAAGGATGTATTGGCAGACGCCGTATCCTGGACTGCCCGGTCCCTGGCACAGCGACCACCATCACCTGTTTTGGCTGGCATTCTCATCACCACCCATGAAGGCCTGGTTCGGCTCGAGGGATTCGACTATGAGATTTCCTCGCATATTGAGATTCCCGCGGACATTTCTGAGCAGGGTTCGATCTTGGTTTCCGGCAAGCTCTTGGCTGAGATCACCCGATCGCTGCCTAACTCGACGGTCACCTTGGAGACCGAAGGCTCGAAGATCTCGCTGACCTGTGGCCGTTCACGATTCCACCTGGCCACCATGCCAGTTGATGAATACCCAACCCTGCCTGAACTTCCAGCTATCGCCGGCACTATCGATGGCCAAGCATTCTCCGAAGCTGTATCGCAGGTTATCGTTGCGGCGTCCAAGGACGACACCTTGCCAGTTCTCACCGGCATCAAGGTTGAAATTGAAAATGACCTGATCACATTCTTGGCCACGGACCGCTACCGTCTGGCTCTGCGTGAACTCAATTGGACTCCGAACCAGGCAGAAATCTCGACCTCCTTCCTGATCAAAGCCAAGACCCTCAACGAAGTTGCCAAGACTCTCTCGAGCTCTGGCGAGCTGAAGCTTGCAATGAGCGAGAACGGAGAAATGGTTGGCTTCGAAAGCTCCAACCGCCGGACCACTTCGCTGCTGATCAATGGCGAATACCCGAAGATCCGCTCGCTGTTCCCAAGCGACACCCCAATCCATGCCACCGTTCGCACCAGCGAGCTGATGGAAGCTGTTCGTCGTGTATCGGTGGTTGCCGAACGCAATACCCCAGTTCGCATGGCTTTTACCGATGGCCAGCTGACCTTGGATGCTGGCACCGGCGAAGACGCGCAGGCTGAAGAAGCTATTGTTGCGTCTCTTCGCGGCGAAGACATCGTCGTTGCCTTCAACCCGACCTTCTTGTCCGAAGGCCTGAACTCCTTCAATACCGATTTCGTGCGCTTCTCCTTCACCAGTGCGCCCAAGCCGGCCATGCTGACCGGCCAGAAGAAGCTGGATGAGGATGACCAGGACCAGTATCGCTACCTCGTGATGCCGGTTCGGTTGCCCAACTCGAACTAAGCCAATTTCGTGGGGGGTGGC
>NZ_JBLVOJ010000009.1:67852-84006 GCF_053543715.1 Glutamicibacter sp. AGC46 | reverse complement strand
CCCACCCACCACCTTCTTTCTGTCAGGACCTCGGTGTATATCTCGCAGCTTTCACTCACGGGCTTCCGCTCGTATGCGCAGGCCGACGTGCACCTGGCCCCTGGGATCAACGTTCTGATCGGCCCCAACGGCGTCGGCAAAACCAATATCGTTGAGTCCGTTGGCTATTTGGCCAATCTCTCTTCGCATCGCGTGAGCAATGACGCCCCTTTGCTGCATTTCGGTTCTGAGCGCGCGCTGATCCGCGGCACCGTGCATCGCGGCCCGCAAACCACAGTGATCGAGGTCGAAATCACCAGTGGCAAGATCAATCGTGCCCGCATCAACCGGGCCAACCCGGTTCGCGCTCGGGAGATCCTGGGCATGGTGCGCACCGTGCTCTTCGCCCCGGAGGACATGGCGCTGATCAAGGGCGACCCGTCCAACCGCCGCAAGTTCTTGGACGAGCTCCTGGTAGCCCTGCGCCCGGTAGAAGCCGGCACCAAGAACGACTACGACCGCATCGTGAAGCAACGCAATGCCCTGCTCAAATCCATCCGCGGCAAGTCCAAGCTGAGCACCTCGCAGGAAAACACCCTCAAGGCCTGGGATCTGCAGTTGGCCTTGACGGGCGCTCGATTGATCCGCGGACGCCTTGACGTCCTGGCCTTGATTCGCCCGTACATGCAGGCCGCCTACGCGGATTTGGCCGATGGCGCGAAGGAAGCGCGCGCCGTCTACCGGTCCTCGCTCGAGGGCGAACTCGATGAAAACAGCCTTCCGGCAGAGGACCTTGAATCCTTGGACCAAGAAGAAATCCAGGAACTGCTGCTGAACGCCATTGAAGTTAATCGCAGTCGGGAAGTCGACCGCGGAATTTCGCTCTTTGGACCGCACCGGGACGATCTGACCCTGATCCTGGGACCGACCCCTGCCAAGGGCTATGCCTCGCACGGGGAAACCTGGTCCTTTGCCCTGGCCCTGCGCCTTGCCGCCTACCGTGTTTTCGGCGATGACGATCCGCGCCCAGGTTCCGGACCCATCCTGATCCTTGATGATGTCTTTGCCGAACTGGACACCACCCGTCGTGATCGTTTGGCGCATATCGTTGCCGGAGCCGAGCAGGTTCTGGTGACCGCCGCCGTTGTCGAAGATGTTCCAGAAGCACTGAAGGGACATTTCTTCCAGGTCTCCCCTGGCCAGGTTGTCGATGCATGAGCCATCAGAACGGGATGAACACCGCTTCGATCCAGAGATCGATGCGGCCAAAGCACTGCTCAACCGCATGCGGAAGCTCGCCGAAGAACGTGGCGAGAAGCGCATAGATGCGGCGCGCATGGACAAAGTGCGCAAGCGAAAAGCCGCCCGCCGCGGATTCGCCGCTGAAAAGCCGGAATCCGCCGAGGGGGCGATCCGCGATCCGCGCGCCATCGGCGAAGTAGTCTCCCGCTTGTCCAAGTCCCGCGGCTGGAACACCCAGGTCGCGGTCGGATCGGTACTCGGCCGCTGGCCCGACATCATTGGCGTGGAGAACGCGAAGCACTGCAAGCCGGAATCCTTTGAAGACACGGTGGTGGTGATGCGCTGCGATACAACAGCGAGAGCTGCGCAAATGCGCCTGCTCAGCCACGATATTCTGAAGAAATTCGATGCCGAGTTGGGTCCCGGGATCGTCACCGTGATCAAGGTGCTCGGGCCTAATGCTCCCTCCTGGCGCCATGGCATGCGTTCGGTGGCCGGCCGGGGTCCACGCGACACATACGGGTAGAAATTGCTGGCACGGCATATGGCGCACTCACGGACCCGGAGGGTGGATCCCCCCACACTTGATCGCCCCAACTGCCTCAGAACGTCAATTAGCAGCTTTTGGTGGGCGATTTAGGCCTCAAAGTCACCGTTTATTTTGGTCTACGCGGTAGAATTAGAGGTAGTGAAATGACTCCGCTGCGGGCTTGCCCGGCGGCGGTGTCCCTCCAGACCATGATTGCCTGACGCGCTGAATCCATTGCAGCGGGCAATCGCGCGCCAAATCCGAGGAGTTCGTAGCACCCGTGTCTACCGAAAATGCTTCACCGCAGGAACCGGCTGAAAGCCAAGCCCCCGCGGAATCGATGACTTCCAAAGTCGAACACACTTACGGCGCCCAGGATATTACCGTCCTCGAAGGACTCGAAGCGGTACGCAAACGCCCGGGCATGTACATCGGTTCCACCGGCCCTCGAGGCCTGCACCACTTGGTCTACGAAGTCGTCGACAACTCCGTCGATGAGGCGCTGGCTGGCTACTGCGACACCATCAACGTCACGCTGCAGGCCGATGGCGGCGTGCGCTGTGAAGATAACGGCCGCGGCATCCCAGTAGACATCCACCCAACCGAGGGCAAGCCAACCGTAGAGGTTGTCATGACCATCCTGCACGCAGGCGGCAAGTTCGGCGGCGGCGGCTACGCGGTCTCCGGCGGCCTGCACGGTGTGGGCATCTCCGTGGTGAACGCCCTGTCCGAGAAGGTCGACACCATCGTGCGCCGCCAGGGCCATGCGTGGCGCATCGGCTTCGGCAACGGCGGCCACACCGTCCAGGAGCTGACCAAAGGCGAAGAAACCGAGCTGACCGGCACCAGCCAGACCTTCTACCCGGATCCGGAAATCTTCGAGACCACCGAATTCGATTTCGAGACGCTTCGCGCCCGTTTCCAGCAGATGGCCTTCCTGAACAAGGGCCTGCGCATCACCCTCACCGATGAGCGAGTGCAGGACAACGAAGAGCCCGAGGCCGAGGTCGAGGAGGAAATCGAGAACCAGGTAGTCAAGCCGCGCACGGTGGACTACCTGTACAAGGACGGCCTGCTGGACTACGTCAAGCACCTGAACGCCGCCAAGAAGATCGAACTGGTCCACGACGAGGTCATCGCCTTCGAATCCGAAGATGCTGCCCGCGGCATCAGCCTGGAAATCGCGATGCAGTGGACCAGCGCCTACGCCGAATCCGTGCACACCTACGCGAACACCATCAACACCCATGAAGGCGGCACCCACGAAGAGGGCTTCCGCGCGGCCCTGACCGGCCTGCTCAACCGCTACGCACGCGATAACAAGATCCTGCGCGAAAAGGACGACAACCTCACCGGCGAGGACGCCCGCGAAGGGTTGACCGCCGTGATTTCGGTCAAGCTCTCCGAGCCCCAGTTCGAGGGCCAGACCAAGACCAAGCTGGGCAACTCGATGGCCCGAGGCTTCGTCCAGGGCGTGGTCAACGAGGAACTGGGCGACTGGTTCGAGCGCAACCCGAACGTGGCCCGCGACATCATCCGCAAGGCCCAACTGGCTTCGCAGGCCCGCATGGCCGCCCGCAAGGCCCGCGACAACGCCCGCCGCAAGTCGCCGATGGAATCCTTCGGCATGCCGGGCAAGCTCTCGGACTGCTCCTCGAAGAACCCTGCCGAGTGCGAAGTGTTCATCGTGGAGGGCGACTCCGCAGGCGGCTCCGCCAAGCGCGGACGCGACCCGCACACCCAGGCCATCCTGCCGCTGCGCGGCAAGATCCTGAACGTGGAACGTGCCCGCCTGGACCGCGCGCTGGGCAATGCCGAAGTGCAGGCGATGATCACCGCCTTCGGCACCGGCATCGGCGAAGAGTTCGACATGGCCAAGCTGCGCTACCACAAGATCGTGCTGATGGCCGATGCCGACGTGGACGGCCAGCACATCACCACGCTGCTGCTGACCTTGATCTTCCGCTTCATGCGCCCGCTGATCGAGCACGGCTACGTCTACCTGGCAGCCCCGCCGCTGTACCGCATCAAGTGGTCCAATGCGCCGCATGACTACGTGTTCACCGACAAGGAACGCGACCAGGAGCTGCTTGCCGGCCAGGCCGCCAACAAGCGCCTGCCCAAGGACAACGGCATCCAGCGCTACAAGGGCCTGGGCGAGATGGACTACTCGGAACTGTGGGACACCACCATGGATCCGGAGCACCGTACGCTGCGCCAGGTCACCATGGATGACGCGGCCGCCGCGGACGAGGTGTTCTCCGTGCTGATGGGCGAGGACGTCGAGTCCCGCCGTAACTTCATCCAGCAGAACGCCAAGGACGTGCGCTTCCTGGATATCTAGCCGGCCGCCGCCACCACAGATATCCACCGAAGACTTTTTTGACTTGTAAGGGAAGAAATTGAGCGACGAGCAAACCCCTGAGAACGCACCAATGGACGGCGAGATCATCGAGCCGGTCCCAGAAGGCGGTCGCATCGACCAGATCGACCTGCAGACCGAAATGCAGCGTTCGTACCTCGACTACGCCATGGCCGTTATTGTCGGCCGCGCGCTGCCGGATGTGCGCGATGGCCTGAAGCCGGTGCACCGCCGCGTGCTGTACGCAATGTACGACGGCGGCTACCGCCCTGAGCGCTCGTACAACAAGTGCGCCCGCGTGGTCGGCGAAGTCATGGGCCAGTACCACCCGCACGGCGACACCGCGATCTACGATGCGCTGGTCCGCCTGATCCAGGACTGGGTCATGCGCTACCCGCTGGCCCTGGGCCAGGGCAACTTCGGCTCCCCGGGCAACGACGGCGCCGCCGCCCAGCGTTACACCGAAACCAAGATGGCCCCGCTGGCCATGGAAATGGTCCGCGACATCAACGAGAACACCGTTGATTTCCAGGACAACTACGACGGCAAGAACCAGGAACCAACGGTTCTTCCGGCGCGTTTCCCCAACCTTTTGGTCAACGGCTCCTCCGGCATCGCCGTGGGCATGGCCACCAACATCCCGCCGCACAACCTGCGCGAAGTCGCCGAGGGCGTGCAGTGGTACTTGAAGAACCCGGAAGTTTCGCGCGAGGAGCTGCTCGCCGAGCTGATGCTGCGCGTGAAGGGCCCGGACTTCCCATCCGGCGCCATGATCCTGGGCACCAAGGGCATCGCCGATGCCTACCGCACCGGCCGCGGCTCGATCACCATGCGCGCAGTGGTCAACGTGGAGGAAATCCAGGGACGCACCTGCCTGGTGGTCACCGAACTGCCGTACATGGCCAACCCGGATAACCTCGCGGTGAAGATCGCCGAACTGGTCCGCGACGGCAAGATCGCCGGCATCGCCGACATGCGCGACGAGACCTCGGGCCGCACCGGCCAGCGCCTGGTCATCGTGCTCAAGCGCGATGCCGTGGCCAAGGTAGTGCTGAACAACCTGTACAAGCACACCGAGCTGCAGTCCAACTTCTCGGCCAACATGCTCGCGATCGTCGACGGGGTGCCGCGCACCCTGCCGCTGGATGGATTCATCCGCCACTGGGTCACCCACCAGATCGAAGTGATCGTCCGCCGTACCGAATACCGCCTGAAGAAGGCCGAGGAAGAAGCCCACATCCTGCGCGGCCTGCTCAAGGCCCTGGATGCCCTGGACGAGGTCATCGCCCTGATTCGCCGCTCGGCTACCACCGAGGCGGCGCGCGACGGGCTGATGGAGCTGCTGGACATCGACGAGGCGCAGTCCCGCGCCATCCTCGACATGCAGCTGCGCCGCCTGGCCGCCCTCGAGCGCCAGAAGATCCAGGATCGCCATGCCGAGCTCGAGCGCATGATCGCCGAATTCCAGGCGATCATCGCCGATCCGGCACGCCAGCGCCAGATCGTCTCCGAAGAACTGCAGGAAATCGTCGACAAGCACGGGGACGAGCGCCGTACCAAGGTGCTGATGGGCTACGACGGCGACATGAGCGTCGAAGACCTGATTCCCGAAGAGGAAATGGTCGTCACCATCACCCGCGGCGGCTACGTCAAGCGCACCCGCATCGACAACTACCGTTCGCAGGCACGTGGCGGCAAGGGCATCAAGGGCGCGAACCTGCGCGGGGACGACGTGGTGGAGCACTTCTTCGTCACCTCGACCCACAACTGGCTGCTGTTCTTCACCAACCACGGCCGGGTTTACCGCACCAAGTGCTACGAGCTGGCCGAGGCCGGCCGCGATGCCAAGGGCCAGCACGTAGCCAACGTGATGGCCTTCCAGCCGGACGAGCACATTGCCCAGGTGCTGGACCTGCGCACCTACCAGGATGCGGCCTACCTGATGCTGGCTACCCGCAACGGCTTGGTCAAGAAGACCCGCCTGGAGGATTACGACACCAACCGCACCGCCGGCGTGATCGCGATCAACCTGCGCGAGGACGATGAACTGGTCTCCGCGCAGCTGGTCAGCGAATCCGATGACGTGATGCTCGTCTCACGCAAGGGCCAGTCGGTCCGCTTCACCGCCACCGATACCGCGCTGCGCCCCATGGGCCGTGCAACCTCGGGCGTGACCGGTATGAAGTTCCGCGAAGACGATGAACTGCTGGCAGCCGACGTGGTCCGCGAAGGCTCCTACGTCTTCACCGTGACCAACGAGGGCTACGCCAAGCGCACCACCGTCGAGGAATACCGTGTGCAATCCCGCGGTGGTTTGGGCATTAAGGTGGCCAAGCTCAACGAGGAACGCGGTGAGCTGGTTGGCGCGCTGATCGTCGACGAGACCGATGAGGTCTTGGTGGTGATGGGCTCGGGCAAGGTGGTCCGCTCGGCCGTTTCGCAGGTTCCTTCCAAGGGCCGCGACACGATGGGCGTCATCTTCGCCAAGCCGGACAAGAAGGACCGGATCCTTGCGGTTGCCAAGAACTCTGAGACTGAGCTCGAAGAGAACTTGGAGGAAGATGCCGTAACGTTGGACGCAGAAAACACGATCGATGAGTCATCGGCTGTGCCAGAAAACGAATCCGGCGCGGAAAATGATGACAACACTAACGGAGGTAACGCATGAGCACGCCCTCGACGCCACGCCCCAGCGGCGGTGCCCCGAAGAGCGCAGCGCCGCGACCTACCCAGGTAAAGCGTCCAGCTCCGACCGGTACTGGCGCCCGTCCGGCTAGCGCCGGCGCACGACCAGCAGCAGGCCAGGCACGTCCAGCGGGCCAGCGCCCGACAGGAGCGCCGCAGCGCCCAACCAGCCAGCAGCGTCCGGCCAATGGCCAGGATCGCCTGGTTCGTCCAGCGCCCAAGGCGAAGGTCCGCAAGGCCCGCCTGCTGGTTTCCAAGGTGGAGCCCTTCTCGGTTCTGAAGCTGGCCTTCCTGCTCTCGGTAGCTTTCGGTGTGATCACCGTGGTTGCCGCCGTGGGCATCTGGGCTGTCTTGGATCTGACCGGAACCTTTGATGCGTTCAACCAGCTGATGCGCGAGGCCATTGGCGCCGACGGCAACTTCGACCTGCGCGACACCATGTCGCTGGGCCAGGTGGCTTCCTACGCGACGATCATCGCAGTGGTGAACGTAGTGGTAATTTCCGTGGTCTCCATGCTTGGCGCGGTGCTGTACAACATTGCTGCTTCACTGGTCGGCGGAGCCGGAGTGACCCTCACCGACGACTAGGAACACCCCAAGTCGAGCCCGGGATTCATGCTGTGATGCATGACACCCGGGCTCGATTTGTATCTTTGGGAGAACACCGGTAAAGTTTTATTTCGTTCCGAAGGGAACAAAAACAAAAGCAAGGGCGTATAGCTCAGGCGGTTAGAGCGCTTCGCTGATAACGAAGAGGTCCCAAGTTCAAGTCTTGGTACGCCCACGGAAACCTTGCTGGAGAGAAAGAGGGAGTAATGAAAAAGTTCCTGGTTCTCGCATCGATCGCGGCTGCTGCAGTAGTCTTGGTCAAGAAAGCGAAGGCTTCGTCGGAAACGAAGGAAACCTGGCATCAGGTAGCCGATAAAGTTTCCTAAAGCTTTTGGGGCCTTAGCTCAGTTGGTAGAGCGTCTGCTTTGCAAGCAGAATGTCAGGAGTTCGATTCTCCTAGGCTCCACAAAAGAAAGTGGCGGAAAGTGAAAACTTTCCGCTAATTCTTTTTGATTGATCCGGTTGGATTGGTCTTGGAGTGGAAACTTCAAAATTGAATACGGGGCCTTAGCTCAGTTGGTAGAGCGTCTGCTTTGCAAGCAGAATGTCAGGAGTTCGATTCTCCTAGGCTCCACAAAAGAAAGTGGCGGAAAGTGAAAACTTTCCGCTAATTCTTTTTGATTGATCCGGTTGGATTGGTCTTGGAGTGGAAACTTCAAAATTGAATACGGGGCCTTAGCTCAGTTGGTAGAGCGTCTGCTTTGCAAGCAGAATGTCAGGAGTTCGATTCTCCTAGGCTCCACAAAAGAAAGTGGCGGAAAGTGAAAACTTTCCGCTAATTCTTTTTGATTGATCCGGTTGGATTGGTCTTGGAGTGGAAACTTCAAAATTGAATACGGGGCCTTAGCTCAGTTGGTAGAGCGTCTGCTTTGCAAGCAGAATGTCAGGAGTTCGATTCTCCTAGGCTCCACAAAAGAAAGTGGCGGAAAGTGAAAACTTTCCGCTAATTCTTTTTGATTGATCCGGTTGGATTGGTCTTGGAGTGGAAACTTCAAAATTGAATACGGGGCCTTAGCTCAGTTGGTAGAGCGTCTGCTTTGCAAGCAGAATGTCAGGAGTTCGATTCTCCTAGGCTCCACATTTGCCAAAAGGCGGAAAGTGAAAACTTTCCGCCTTTTGCGTATCCAGAAGAAAATTCTATTTCGCTAGTGCCGGATCCGGGCCATCCGGACATGCTCATAGTGTCCAATAAGCTGCTCGCCAATGCTGTGCCAGGACCGATCCTGGACACTGCTAAGCGCAGCGCTGGCAAAAGCCAGCCGTTTCGCATCGTCATAGGCCAAGTCGCTGACCCGACTGCGCAGCTCACTAAGGTTTCCTGGCTGATAGAGCCAGCCCGTGCGCGAGGAATCCACCAGATCCAGCGGTCCCCCACGGCCTACGGCCACGACAGGCACACCACAGGCCATGGCTTCCTGAATGGTCTGGCAAAAGGTCTCTGAGGCGCCAGGATGCACAAAGATGTCCATCGAAGCCATGACCTCGGCCAAGCGTTCCCCGGAAAGGAAACCGGTGAAGTGGGCGTTGGGCAAAAGGCTGCGCAGTTCGTCCTCGAGTGGGCCGGAACCGACGATCACCAGCCGAGTATTCTCAAGACTCGCCAGGGCCTGCAGGTCCGCGACCTGCTTCTCTGCTGCCAGCCGGCCGACGTAGCCAATGACTACCTCGTCATTCGGGGCAACCGCCTGCCTGAACTGCTCGCTTCGCCGTCTTGGCGTGAACTGCGCTGTATCTACTCCCCTGCCTGAAATGGCAAGCCGCGGAACGCCCAGAGATTCGAGCTGGTGGTAGGAAAACGTGCTTGGAACCAGAGTGAGGTCCGCACCCGTGTGGATCGCTCTGACGTGCTCCCAGAGCCTCTGCGTCAGCCACGGCATTTTGTAGCGTGCCGCGTAGCTGGGAACCTCGGTCTGATACAGCGCCACGGTGGGCAATTCGAGTTCCTGTGCAGCGCGCAGAGCCTGCCATCCAAGGATGAACGGGCTAGCCAGATGAACTACGTCGACGCGCTCTCGAGCCAGCATCTTGCGCAGGCGCGCCACACTGGTGGTAGCGACCCGAACCTCGGGATAGCTTGCCAAAGGCATCGACGGAACTGTGAGGATCTTGAAGCCCTGATAGAGCTTTGGCACGCCATGGCCCGACAGCTCCCCTGCCAGCGAGCCTGCAGGGGTAATGACCACGGCCTCCTGGCCAGTCTGCCTGAGGTGATCCAGCGTCTTGAGGATTGAGTTGGTGACCCCATTGAAATGGGGAAGGAACGATTCAGCGACGATTGCTACCTTCACATCTTCAGCATGCTTTTCGTCAATTACACGCAAGTGAATATGACAAGGGTAGTGGATTAACTTCAGTTGTCTCGTTGTGGCCGCAACTCTTTAGTGGCAAAATACCTAGGTGCCCTATGAACAGTCCAGCCCTTCCGCCGCGGCGGCAAATGCCAACAAGAACGAAAAAGACTCCCGCATCGCGGTACTGCTCTTCCCTGTGCTGATTTTGCTGGGCGGACTGTGCGGAATGCTCGTTCCCCAAGCGTTCGTGGGGTTTTCCGGATGGATAAATCCCCTGCTGATGGTGATCATGTTCTGCATGGGGCTGACGCTGACCTTGCCAAACTTCGCCCTGGTGTTCAAGAACCCGTTGCCGGTGCTCGGCGGTGTCGCAGCGCAGTTCATCCTGATGCCATCCATGGGCTGGCTGGTCGCCACGCTGCTGCAGCTTGAACCTGCCTTGGCCGCCGGCCTGATCCTGGTTGGCTGCGCACCAGGAGGCACGGCATCGAATGTGGTTTCCTACCTGGCTCGAGGCAACGTCGCCCTGTCCGTTGCCATGACTTCCGTGTCGACCTTGCTCGCACCGCTGCTGACCCCGGCGCTGGCCTTGTGGCTGGCTGGCCAGTACATGCCAGTCGATGCTGGATCCATGGCCGTCAGCGTCATCAAGATCGTACTGATCCCTGTGGTCCTAGGCATCGTCCTGCGCATGCTGTTCAACCAGTTCGTGGCGAAGATCGGTGGTGTGCTGCCATGGCTGTCGGTACTAGCCATCACCTTCGTGGTGACGGTCATCGTCGCGGGCAGTGCACAGACGATTTTGACTGCTGGCCTGCTGGTCCTGGTTGCGGTCATTTTGCATAATGCCCTGGGCCTGGCTTTGGGGTATGCAATGGGTGTCCTGTTGCGCGTTCCCGAAGCTTCCCGGCGAACAATCGCCATCGAAGTCGGGATGCAGAATTCAGGCCTCGCCGGTGGGCTAGCGAAGCAATACTTCTCGCCTGAAGCCGCTCTGCCAGGTGCCGTATTCTCTGTTTGGCATAACTTGTCCGGCGCATTGATCGCAGCTTATTGGCGGAGAAAAGACGCTAAATAGCTCGAGAGGGCGGGCGCGGATAAAAGTATTCCGTCATAAGAATATCTTGATCTGTCCAAGTATTCGCCGGATCCGGCACGTTCCAAGTTCGAATGAAGCCCATGCGCTGGGAAACTGTAATCTTGGTTGGTGACCATCTTGCTTGCCTTGGTCGGAATTCTCGGGATTTCGGCATCTGGCCCCATTATTGCCGCCTTCCCTGGTGTCCCGGTTCTCTCCATGGCCTTTTGGCGCAATGGAGCTGCGGCGGCCGCGCTCAGCGCACCGGCACTGCGAAAGAACTCCAAAGCTTATCTGCAGATGACCGGGCGAGAATGGTTCTTCACCGGGGTAGCAGGTGTAGCTCTCGCACTGCATTTCGTGTGCTTCATGTATTCGATGCGACTAACCAGCGTGGCTGCTGGAACGGCACTGGTGTGCATCCAAGGTGTCTGGATCGCGATTTACCAGGTTCTTCGCGGAACCAAATATCGAACGCAGGTTTTCCTTGGCATGGGCATTGCGCTGCTTGGTGCAATCATCATCACGGGATTCGACATGGGGCTGGGACGTGATGCCATCATTGGCGACCTCTTGGCACTAGCCGGTGGCGTCTTGGCCGCTGTGTACACGCTGGCCGGATCCGTGGCTCGCAGGACCTTGGGAACTACAACGTATGCCTCGAGCTGCTATGCCATTACCGCCGCAGTGCTGCTAATCCTGTGTTTCCTGACTGGAACGCCGATTTGGGGTTTCGACGCCCGAGGATGGATGGCGATCATTCTGCTGACGCTTTGCGCGCAGATCTTTGGCCATACCGCCATGAATCATTTGCTCAGCGTGCTCGGTCCGCTCACGGTCTCGACGCTGATTCTGCTCGAGATTCCTGGCGCGGCAATCCTAGCGGCAATGTTCTTGGGGCAGGTAGTTCCTATCGCTACCTATGCCGGGTTGGCCGTGATACTTGTTGGGCTTGCCCTCGTGATTCGAGGGCAAGCCCAACCAAAAGCAGCCTAGACGGCTTTATTTGTCATCTTCGAGGATTTCGCGGATTTCTTCCACGCTGGCTTCACGCGATTCAACAGGCTCGTGCGGTTGTGCAGGAAGTGGTTCGTTTTCCCATGGATCCTCAATTGGTTTCGAGGCCTTCCACACGGCTACCAGCACTGCGACAAGTCCCGCAATCAAGCCAACGGCTAGTACTTTTCCTGCTTTGCTCTTCTTGCTCATGCATTGCTCCCGATCCGAAAAAATTCACGCTAACCGACAGTTCAAGACTAGGCAGTTCTATGCCCAGTGGCCAGCAGTATCGGACAAGCAACCTAAGAATGGTCCAAATTTTCTCTCAACGCGTACGTCAGTATTTAGCGGGTCGAGCATAGATCATGGAAGAATGAAGGCATGACCGCAAACGCAACTCATAAAGCCACGATTCACACTACTTTGGGCGATATCGTTGTCGATCTCTTCGGCAACCACGCACCAAAGACCGTAAAGAACTTCGTTGGCCTCTCGACCGGTGAGCAGGAGTGGGTACACCCAGAATCCGGTGACAAGAAGACCAACACCCCGCTGTACAGCGGAACCATCTTCCACCGCATCATTTCTGATTTCATGATTCAGGGTGGCGACCCACTGGGCCAGGGCTTCGGCGGCCCAGGCTACCAGTTCGATGATGAGATCCACCCAGAACTGAACTTCAACGAGCCTTACAAGCTGGCCATGGCCAACGCGGGCATCCGCATGGGCCGTGGAACCAACGGTTCGCAGTTCTTCATCACCACCGTTCCTACCACCTGGCTGCAGGGCAAGCACACCATCTTCGGTGAAGTCCTTGACGCTGACTCGCGCAAGATCGTTGACGCGCTGAACGCCGTTGCTACCGATGGCCGTGACAAGCCACTGGAAGACGTCGTTATCAACTCGGTCGACATCGAGACCCTGTAACAACACAGGCGCACCAACCCGAGGCTCCGACGATTCCCTAGCGGCATTGTCGGGGCCTCGAGTATTTAATCCTTCTCCCCCAACTCAAGGCAGGTACTGATGTCCTTTGGACAGGTTTTCCCAGAGGGCCAAGCAACTCCGACGTGCTATCGACACCCGCAGACGGTGTCCTATGTTTCATGCCACCGGTGCGGACGTCCGGTCTGCCCGCAGTGCCAGGTCTCTGCGCCTGTAGGTGTGCAATGCGTAGACTGCGTCGCGCAAGCCAATAAGAACCTGCCGCGGCAGAAGACCCAATTCGGTGGCCGGGCTCGATCCGGTGCTCCTGTTATCACCTACACTTTCATCGGCCTGAACGTGCTGGTGTATCTGCTGCAGTGGATCATCCCTGGATTCACCAATCAGCTTGTACTTGCGCCGGCTCTGGCCGCCTATGAGCCATGGCGCCTGATCACCAGCGCCTTTGCCCACTCCACGAGCTCCTTCTTGCACCTTGCCATGAACATGTACGGCGTCTACATCTTCGGCACCATGCTCGAACCAAGGATGGGACGGCTGCGCTTCACCTGGCTATACCTGCTCAGCGCTTTTGGCGGTTCACTGGGCGTTCTCCTGCTGAGCAACCCGATCAGCGCCACGCTCGGCGCTTCGGGCGCACTGGCAGGCTTGTTCCTCGCAACTTTCGTAGTGTTCCGTTCCAACAAGCAGGCACTTCGCTCCATGGGAATTATCCTGGCGCTGAATGTCGTTCTCGGCTTCGTTATTCCCAGTATTTCGTGGCAGGGGCATCTTGGCGGAGCGATATTGGGTATCCTCGCAGCCTGCTGCATTGTGCTGATCCCGCGAAGTAATCCACAGCGTGCGCGTACCCAGATACTTTTACTCACGGCCTTGTCGATTGCGTTGCTGGCAGCCCTTTACCTCTCCACGGAAGCAGTGAAGTGGCCCTTGGGATAGTTCGAAAAGAAGCAATGCAGTTATCCACACTGCTTATCCACACTGTTAATAACTTACAAGCGTGTAACTCTCGAGGCCTAGTGGTTATTAACAGCCCCAAGACCCCGTGATATCAGGGATATTCGCCTTGGAGTACCCAATACTCACAACCTTGTCCCCAGTTGTGGATAACTTTTTAACAACCCCTGTAGATAGTGCATATACGAATCCACCGACTGTTAATAACTTCGGGTTCGAAAGTTTAAACGAATCATGAGAATCACGGTTCAATAAGCGGAATCACGCCTTATCCACAGCCGGAATCCACAGTGTTAATAACTTACAAGCATGTCATTTCAGTTTCCAATATCCCCGTTGACCTGTACTTTATCCGAAAAATTGTGAACTCTACCCAAGTTCTCCCCAGCTGTGGATAACTTTGTGAACAACTGTTTATAAAAGTTGTTCACAGTCACTGTGGATAAGAGTGTTTGCCTGTGGATTACTTGGTGAGAACTGGCAGGATCAACATGATGGCAAAGATGAGCATGACGATTCCGATAAGTACATCAAGTACCTGCCACGCCTTGGGGTTGGCAAAGAGCGGGGCAAGGAAACGTGCGGCGTAGGCAAGTGCGAAGAACCAAGTGAAGCTGGCAATGATCGCACCAGTGGCGAAATAGGGTGCGCCTGCGGCTTGGGAAGTAGCAATTGAACCAAGAAGCAGTACCGTGTCGATATAGACATGTGGATTCAGCCAGGTGAGGGCCAACGTCGTTCCGATGATCGAGACGGCTGTTGTTGCACCGGGGAGCCCTGAGACTTTCAGCGCCTCGGGCTTCAGTGCTCGGCGGAAAGCGAAAATCGCGTAGCTTGCCAGGAAGATGAAACCGCCTATTCGCGCAATCACCAATATCCAGGGCGCTCGGTCGACAAGCGCTCCCATGCCGCTGGCTCCGGCGGCAATCAGGATCGCATCTGATAATGAGCACACCAAAGCGGTGATGAAAACATGCTCTTTCCTGATTCCCTGGCGCAGCACAAACGCATTTTGCGCACCGATGGCGACGATGAGGGACAGGCCAGTGGTAAAGCCGAAGAACAAGGATCCAGAGAGCATGTAGAAACTGTAAGAGATTAGCTGATCTGCGTCGAACTTAAGCTTCTGATTCTAGATTAGAGTTCCTAATGTGAACATGGATGTGGAACACCTCGAAACCCTGCTTGCGGTAGTTGATGCGGGAAGCTTCGACGATGCCTCGATTGATCTGGGAGTGACCGCTTCGGCCGTCAGCCAGCGCATCAAGGCCTTGGAGAACCGCCTGGGCGCAGTCCTGCTCGTCCGCAGTCGCCCGGTTAGGCCTACCGAGCATGGACTGAAAGTTCTGCGCTATGCGCGACAGATGACATTGCTCAGTGCAGAGTTCTCCAAAGAGATAGCCTCCGAAAAACTGGTCCCGATCGCCATTGGAGTCAACGCGGATTCGCTCTCCACTTGGTTCGGTCCGGTATTCTACGAGCTCGCGAAGTTCGAAGACCTCTCCTGTGAAATAGTGCGTACCGATGAAAACAGGGGACTGGAGCTACTTCGAACCGGTCGCGTCAGCGCTGTGGTCACCAATGCGGAGGAGAATATCCAGGGATGCATCAGTGACAAACTGGGTGCACTGCGCTATCGCGCAGCAGCGCCAGCTTCGGTGGTCGAACGCCATGTACCTACTGGGGCCGTGGAAGAGCTCATTCGCACTCCGATGGTGGTCTTCGATCGTGAGGATCCCCTGCAGCATGAGATGCTCCAGCGGGTTGCCGGGGCTAAAGCGCGACCGGAAGGCCAAGTCCACCATGTTCCAGATTCCATGCAGTTCGTTGCGGCCATAGAAGCGGGGATGGGGTGGGGGATGGTTCCAGAAACGCAGCTGCAGAAAGCCAGCGGGCTGCAGGTACTCAACGAGCAATGGTTTATCGATGTGCCACTGTATTTTCAGCGCTGGGCTGTGGACTCGCAGATCCTCGCGAGGATAGGTGGCATTTTGGTCACAGCCGCGAGACAGCAAGGCCTGCATTTGCTAGCCTGAGGTGGTCACCAGCAATCATTGCTTGGACCCGGACGAGGGAGCCGTACCCGGAGCGCGACAAGACGGCCAGAAAGTATCTGGCATGCATTGGGTAATTTTGATCGTTTCCGGACTATTCGAAGCGGTATGGGCCATCGCTCTTGGCATGAGCGAGGGGTTCTCCAAACTCGTTCCGACCATCGTCTTCTTCGCGGCGCTGGTTGTGTCCATGGGTGGACTGGCCTACGCCATGAAGGAAATCCCCGTCGGCACTGCATATGCCATCTGGGTAGGCATCGGAGCCTCGCTTGCCGTCATTTACTCGATGGCCACCGGACAGGAAGCCTTCAGCGTACTGAAGATGGTCTTCATTCTCGGATTGGTTGGTTGCATCATCGGCTTGAAAGCCGTCAGCCACTAATATCAAAAGCCGCCATTAAACAACTTCGCCGGCCCCCACAGC
>NZ_JBLVOJ010000009.1:51277-67800 GCF_053543715.1 Glutamicibacter sp. AGC46 | reverse complement strand
CGGGGGGCGGGCGATACGGCTATTTCCAGCCCGTTGTCATGAAAAAGCCGACCATCGCAATACCGAAGCCGACAACGATGTTCCAACCGCCGATATTCGGAATCGGGTACAGGGTCTGCGAAACGTAATAAACGATGATCCACAGCAGGCCCAGAAGCATCAGTCCGAACATGACTGGCTTGTACCAGCCCGGCATCGGCTTATCGATGGCATGGGCGCTCTGGCGCGTCTCCTGCGGCTGTGAATTCTTCTTGCGTCGTGGCTTTGACTCCGGCACTCGAATGCTCCCTCGGCTTCATCTGCTTAATGTAGTAAATGTGGGTGACCTTCAGGTCTTCCCGGTAGGCTTGGGTGCAAGAATGCTGAGAACTGCTTAGTGCATTCCTACGTAGCTTCCATACTAGCCGTTACCCGCTGGAACTCTGGGTTTTGGCCAGTATCGACCCATCTTAGTTGACCTATTTCGCGCATTTCTTTCCCCTAAGGAGCCAGACCGCCGTGAACCGATCAGCCACTGCGCAGGGACGTCGCATGCAGCACCGACGACCGTCGGCAGGAAACCGTATTGCCGGATTCTTTGGCGAACTGCTGATCACCCTTGGCATCTTGCTGATGCTCTACGTGGTGTGGGAACTGTGGTGGACGAATATCGACTCGGCCCAGGCCCAGAAGGAAGTCACCGCAAACCTCGTGCAAGAACTTGGCGAGGTCGTGGTGCCGGAAGGCAACGAGGAGGAAGAGGAGAAGGACTACGGTCCGGCTCCGGTCACGGAAGTGGCTCCCGGAGAAACTTTCGGGATCATGTATTTCCCGCGCTTTGGCGCTAGCGGATCGCACCACCCGGTGACCTACGGAGTGGAAGACCACGTGATCGATAACCTCGGCATTGGCTATTACCCGACCACGCAGCAACCGGGGGAGCTGGGCAACTTCGCCGTAGCGGCCCACCGCCAGACCCATGGCCAGGTCTTCTGGGATATTGACAAGCTGCAAGACGGCGACAAGATCTATCTGCAGACTGCACAGGGGTATTACACCTACACCTGGTACGCCACCGAGATTGTGGCTCCATCCAATGGCGATGTCCTGTTGCCTACCCCGCACCAGTGGGGAGTGGAACCAACGAAGTCCATCTTGACCATGACCACCTGCCATCCGAAGTACTCGACCCAGCAACGCATGATCGCGTATTCGGAACTCACCGATTGGCGTCCTCTGGATGCAGGTCCGCCGAAGGAAATCCGTGACATGGTCATCGACGCAACGAGCTAGGAGAAGAGATGTACGCCTGGATATTTAGAAATCTGCCCGGCCCTTTGTGGCTTCGTATTTTTGAAGCATTGATTCTCATTGCCGCGATCGTGCTATTACTGATGATGTACGTTTTCCCATGGCTGAACCAGTACATCAGCCCATTCACCGATTCAACGATTGGCCAGAGCACCCCGTGAGCAGCACCAGGATCCTCGTGATCGATAATTACGACAGCTTTGTGTACACCCTCGTGGGTTACCTGCAGGAGCTGGGCGCGGAAACCACCGTATACCGCAACGACGATTTGAGCGTTGGGGAAGCAACCAAGTTGGCTGCGGAATACGACGGTGTGCTGATCTCCCCGGGCCCGGGCGAGCCTGCAGGAGCGGGTGTCAGCATCGATCTGATCAAGTGGTGCGGGCAGCAGCGCAAGCCAATGCTCGGTGTCTGCCTTGGGCATCAGGCGCTCGCTGAAGCCTATGGCGGCACGGTCACGCACGCCGAAGAACTAATGCACGGCAAGACCTCGCTGGTGAGCCACGAAAACCACCCGGTCTTCAACCAGGTAGCCAACCCCTTCACCGCAACGCGCTACCACTCCCTGGCAGCCGTACGCGAGAGCATCCCTGCTGAGCTTGAAATCATCGCTGCTACCGCCGGGGGAGTCATCATGGGGCTGGCGCACCGGGAAGCACCACTATGGGGCCTGCAGTACCACCCAGAGTCGGTGCTGACCGAGCAGGGATACCAGATGCTGGGCAATTGGCTGGAATTCGTAGGACTTCAGGGGGCAGCCAAGAAGGCCACGACCCTGAGCCCGCTCTTCAGCGGAGAGTAGCCTAGCAGCCTATCGGTCGCGCCCGTTTTCCCGTGGCGGGTTAGTCCGATCTGGCGGGCCGTTCCCATTGGAAGGAGCCGGAGCGTCACTGGTAGGCGAAGCACTGTCGGACGGATCATCGGATTCTTCTGAATCTGGAGATTCGGTCTCGCTGGGCGATGGTTCTTCACTTGGTTCTGGTGCCGGCGGAGCCTTGGCCACAGAAATCTTCACCAGGCTTCCCTGAGCCACGTCCTCGGAGGCCTCGGGGGACTGCTTGAACAGGGTTCCCTCAGGGTAGTCGTCGGTTGCCACCTCATCGAACTGAACTTCCAACCCGATGTCGTCCGCAGAGAGCTTCTCTTCAGCTTCCTCACGGCTCATCTCGGTAACGACCGGAACGGTCACCATGCCGGTAGAAAGGATCAGGTCGACTTCGCTGCCGGCCTTCACCTTGGAGCCCAGCTCCGGGCTGGTGCCAATAACCCAGTCGGTTGGAATGGTTGCAGAGTTCTCCCGGCTGACTTCACCCACTTCGAGGCCAGCTTCACGCAGGGCATCGCGGGCAGCCGTCTCGGACTGGTTCGCCAGATCCTTGGGAATCGTGCGCTGTTCCGAACCATCGGAAATGAACAGCGCAACCGTGGATTCCTTGGAAACCATGGACCCTTCTGCCGGGTCGGTTCGGGTCGCCTTGCCCTGCTCTACTTCATCACTGAATTCCCGCTCTACACGCACCTGGAAGGTGGAATCGCGCAGCAATTCACGTGCGTCGTCTTCGGACATCTCCAGGACCTTGGGCACAGCAACTGGGGCACGCTTTTCAGCCTCGGCCTGGATCGAGCGGATCACCAGGAAACTGGCGATACCCACAGCGATCAGGGCAATGATGGTCAGCAGGATGATCAGGCCGCGGTTGGACTTGTGCCGTGCAGGGGCCTCGGGAGCCTCATCTTCGACGAAGACCGGGTGCTGGCTGGTGCCTGGCGCTGACTGCGCGATGAACCCGGTTTCAGTCTCGCCGTGCATGCCGTATATCGGCAAGGTGTAGGTTGATGGTGCCGGTTCGTCATCATGGAATTCAATGCCGTTCAGTGCATCTTCCAACGCAGCCGCGAAAGCGCCTGCGCTCTGGAAACGGTCATCGCGTTCCTTGGACAGAACCTTGGAAACGATCGGGTCGAAGATCGGGTCAACGTCGTGCTTGACCTCGCTGGGCGCTGACGGAATCTCGCCAACGTGCTGGTACGCGACCGAAACCGGCGAATCACCGGTGAACGGGGGGCGCTGGGTCATCAGCTCGTAGAACAGGCAGCCAACAGAGTAGATATCCGAACGGAAATCGACCTGTTCGCCGCGTGCCTGCTCAGGAGAGAAGTACTGGGCGGTTCCCACCACAGCGGCGGTCTGCGTCATTGTCGCCGATGTGTCCAAGGCACGGGCTATGCCGAAGTCCATCAGCTTCACGTGGCCGGCATCGGTCACCATCACGTTGGCCGGCTTGATGTCGCGGTGGACGACATTGTTATTGTGCGAATGATCCAGGGCATTGCATACGCCGCGGGTGACGTGCACAGCGAAGGAAGCGTCGACATCGCCCGAAGCGATCACCTGCTTCAGAGTCCGGCCGGTCACGTATTCCATGACCATGAAGGGCAAGCGCTCACGGCTATGATCGGTAGCAGGCAGCTCGCCGGTGTCGTAGACGGCAACGATATTCGGATGGCTCAGGCCCGCGACGGCCTTGGCTTCACGGCGGAATCGATTGACCACCATGGGGTTGCTTGCGGTATCCGGGCGCAGCACCTTGACCGCGCCCTTGCGCGAAAGCACATGGTCGGTGGCAAGATAGACATCCGCCATGCCGCCGCGGCCTACCAGCGATTCGATCTCGTAGCGATCGTTTATCAATCGTGGCAAGCCGGGGGGCAAGGCTTCGACTTCACTCATGGCGCTTCGCTTTGGTCCGGCTCTGCAGCTTCTGGGGATTCAGATGCCGACGGGGTAGCGGACTCGGATGCTTCGGGTTCTTCTGGGCCCATGGAAATATCCAGGGTCACCGTGGTGCCCGGCTCTACTTCGCTGCCGGCTGGAACGTCCTGCGCAAGCACCGTGCCAGCGACCGAAGAGTCATGGCGTTCCTCGCCCTTGGCCACGGCCAGCCCAGCGTCCTGGATGCGCTTCTGCGCGGCTTCGTAGCCCATGCCGGTCACCGAAGGAACGCCAACGGTTTCAGGCGCCATGGCGTAGGTAATCGAAATGGTTTCGCCCTTTTCGACGCTGCCGGTCGGGTTCAGCGAAATGACTTCGCGTGGGTCGTACTCATTGGTTTCCTGCGGGGTCGCGTCAACGACCAGGCCCTTGCCCTCAAGCTCTGCCGTCACGGTGTCGATATCCTGGCCCACCAGCGAGGCCGGAACCTCTACGTAGGTCACGGTTTCACTCGGGGTCGGGGAAGAAGACTCGGAGGTCTCCGATGCTTCGGTGGTTTCCTCCGAAGGATCGGTGGATTCCTCGGTCGGAGAAGGGGATTGGGAAACATCGGTGCTCTGCGTGACCGAAGCCGTCGGCTGATTGTCCTTGTCGCTGCTCATGGCAGGGATCAGCCACGCCAGCAAGGCAATCACGGCGGCCAGCGCGATGATCACGATCAGCGGGATCAGCCAAGGGCTGCGTTTGGCCCCGGCCTCGCCAGCCGGATCCTGGGTATCCACGTCCTCGTCATCGAATCCGCCGGCTGCGGCACTGGACCCGGATAAACCGCTGGTAGCGCCGGCAGGTTCCACCACGGTTGGCATCGCATTGGTCATTGTCGGCGCGGAATCAGCACGCGGCACCACCTGGGTGGCGTCGTTACCCATGTTGACCACTTGGGTTGCGTCGGTGGCGATACCGGTGGCCAGCATGCCGGGAACGGCCAAGGTCGCGGTATTGGTATCACCGGAGCGCAGTGCATCGGCGGCCTTCGCCAGCGCCGTTGCGTCCTTCGGGCGATCCGACGGGTTCTTGGCCAGCATCGACATGATCAGCTGGCGTACCGGTGCCGGGATGGTGTCCGGCAGCGCCGGGGGAGCATCGTTGACCTGTGCCAGGGCGATGGCGATCTGCGATTCGCCGGTGAACGGGCGGCGTCCTGCCAGGCACTCGTAGCCGATCACGCCCAAGGCGTAGATGTCAGAGCTGCCGGTGGCGATCTGCCCGGTGGCCTGTTCCGGGGCCAAGTACTGGGCGGTTCCCATTACCTGCCCGGTGGCGGTCAGCGGAACCTGGTCAGCAAGCCGGGCAATGCCGAAGTCGGTGATCTTCACGACGCCCGAAGGCATCACCAGGATGTTACCCGGCTTCACATCGCGGTGCACCAGGCCGTGCTCGTGGGCTGCTGCCAGCGCGCGGGCGGTCTGCGCGATCAGCGAGAGCGTACGGTCCACGTCGAGCTTGCGCTCGCGCTCGATAATGGTGGACAGCGGCGGGCCGGGAACCAGTTCCATCACCAGATAGGCGGAGCCCTGTTCCTCGCCGTAGTCGAAGACGCCAGCGATGCCAGGGTGGTTCAGCAGCGCGGTGTGGCGTGCTTCCACGCGGAAACGCGTCAGGAAGCTCTCATTATCGGTGTATTCCTCTTTGAGGATCTTGATCGCTACCAGACGTCCTAGGACCTGGTCTCGTGCCTTCCAAACTTCGCCCATGCCACCGATCGCAATGCGGTCGGTCAGCTTGTAACGACCGCCCAAGGTGGTGCCGGTTACTGGCCTCACTTGTTGAACACCGCCTCTAACATCGTCTTCATAAGTGCACCTGCCGTGTTGTGGCCGGTGTTGTAATCTACGTCTTGAATATTGACCGTGATGGCAACCTGCGGATCATCGGCCGGTGCGAAACCGGTCATCCAGGAGTTCACCATGCGGACTCCGTTCTCTGACGGTCGCTGCGAGGTGCCGGTCTTGGCTCGGAAATCCACGCCTGGAACGCGGGCATTCATGGCCGTACCGCTCACAACCGGGCCTTCCATCAGCTCGGTGAGCTGTTCGGCAACTTCCGGGGTGGTGGCCGTGGAGAACTTCTCCGGCTTCGGGTCCTCGATAACTCGAAGATCCGGCGCGATGACCTTGCCGATCAAATTCGGCTTCATGATCACGCCGTCATTGGCGATGGCCATGGCGGCCATGTTCATCTGCAGCGGAGTAGCCTTGTTTTCCCATTCGCCGATTGCCATCTGCGCCATCTGCGCTTCATTGGCCTCAGCAGAAGGGAACTCGCTTGGAACAACATTCTGCGGGATGCTCAGCTGCTGCCCGTAGCCGAAGCGTTCGGCAACCTCGGTGAAGGCATCCTTCCCGACGGTTTGGCTGATTTCCATGAACGGGGTGTTGCAGCTCTGGGCAAAGATGAACTCGAGCTTTGCCCGGGTATCGCGCGCGCAGATGCCCTCACTGAAGTTGTTCATCTGCCTAGTCGAATGCGGATAATTCACCGACACCGGATTGTCGATGGGGGTTTCCATATCGAACTTGCCCGATTCCAGGGCCGCAACGGTGCTGAGGATCTTGAACGAGGAACCTGGGGTCACCGGGTTGCTGATGGCCGGGTTCCGGTAGGGGCTCAAGCCGTCGGTGTTGCTGATGTCCTTCAGGTTCTGGGCCGCCTGGGAGGTCGAGTGCACCGCCAGCAGGTTGGTGTTGTAGCTTGGCTTGGAAGCCATCGCCAGGATGTCACCGGTCTTCGGATTGGTCACGATGATCGTGGCCTTCAAGTCGTCAGGAATCGCTTCGAAGGCAGTCTTCTGCAACTGCCCGTCAATGGTCAGCTCAACCGAGGCGCCTTCGGAACGGGTACCGGTGAACATGGCCGACAAGCGGTCGAAGAGCAGATCCGAGCTCGTGCCGGTCAGCCAGTCGTTCAGCTGCGATTCGAGCTGGGTGGTGCCATTCGCGAGCGAATAGTAGCCAGTCAGGTGGGCGTAGGTTTTCGCGTCGTGGTAAACACGCTGGAATTCGAACTGGCCATCATCGGTCGGAACGGATTCGGCAATCGGCTTGCCGTCGACCAGGATCGCGCCGCGGGGCAGGTCGAACTCGCGGTAGAGTTCGCGCTTGTTCAGCGCATTCTCCGAGAGCGGCTTGGCGTCGAAGAACTGGATGTAGCTCAGTCCACCCAGGCAGATGACGAACAGGACGGTTAGCGCAACCCAAACGCGTTTGATTGCATGATTCACTTTTTCGTCACCGCCTTGGTGCTGGAGGTAAGGGCCGTGCTGGCACTTGCAAATTCATCGGTTGGTCCTACGCCGCCAGTCTTCGGGCGGCGCGAGTTGTGGGAGATCAGGAGCAGCAACGCGATGATGATCCAGTTCGCCAGCAGCGATGAGCCGCCGGCGGCCATAAATGGCGTTGCCAGGCCGGTCAGCGGGATCAGCCGGGTGACGCCTCCGATGATCACGATGCATTGCAGGCCCAGGGTGAAGGACAGGCCTGCAGCCAGTAGCTTGCCGAAGGTATCGGCCGAGCCCAAGGCGGCCCGCAAGCCACGGGAGACCAGCAGCATGTAGAGCAGGATGATCGCGGCCACGCCGATCAGGCCAATTTCTTCGCCGAAGGAGGCAATGATCATGTCGGAGTTGGCCAGCGGAACACGGTAGGGGGAACCCGCGCCCAGGCCGGTGCCGAACAAGCCGCCGTCAGCCATGCCGAATAAGCCTTCTACGATCTGCATGCTGCCACCCTTGGCCTGGTAGATCGCAGGGTCAAAGGCGTTGAGCCAGACGTCCAGGCGGCGGGTCACGTGGCCCATGGTCAGGCCCGCGACGATGCCGCCGGCGACAACCATCAAGGCACCGATGAGCACCCAGGAAATACGCGCGGTTGCCACGTAGATCATCACGATGAACAGGCCGAAGAAGAGGATCGCGGAACCGAGGTCTCGCTGCACCACGAGCACGCCGATGGAGAGCAGCCAAGCGATAACCATCGGAGCCATATCCCGCAGGCGGGGCAGCTGCAGCGGTCCGAACTTGCGGCCAGCCATCAGGATCAAGTCGCGGTTCGACGAGAGATAACCGGCGAAGAAGATCGACAAGGTGATCTTCGCGAGTTCGCCTGGCTGCAGCGAGAACATGCCCATGCGGATCCAAATGCGGGCACCGTTGATCGTGACACCCAATTTGGGAATCAACGGAAGCAGGAGCAATACGACCGATAGCAGCAGGGCGATATAGGTAAACCGACGCAGCAGGCGGTGGTCCTTGATTGCCCAGAGAACGACCGAAGCAATGACGATGGCAATGGCAGTCCAGAGCAGCTGGCGCGCCGACTGGGACGTTCCCTTAGCCAGGTCAATGCGGTGAATCATGGCTAAGCCAAGGGAGTTCAACGCAATCGTAATCGGAAGTATTACTGGATCGGCATATTTGGCGAAGATGCGCAGCAGCACATGAACCGTCAGGGATAGTGCCGCCAGGATGCCCATCTGCACGTAGAAGTCGGTGTTGTCGACATCCTCGGTGGAGCTGCCCACCAGATAGAACGCGGCACCGCCCACGCAGAGGGCCAGCAGCACCAGCAGCAGCTCGAGATTGCGCCGAGGCACCGGTGCGGTTTGCACTTCGGTCATTGCATTATCTCCTGGCAGTAGGCGGGCAGTTCGAGCTGGTTGGCGGAATCCGAGGATCCGGGAACGGTGACCGGGCAGTTCTGCTTCGCGGTGACCAGGAGTTCCTGGATGATCATCTGGGCATGCTGCTGGTTCTCTGCCGAGATGGTCGATTCAACGCGGTGGCGTGAATACTCCGGCAGGGCTTCGAGCGGCACCTTGCTGACTGTGTCGACCTCGGAGAGCGAAATCGGTCCGAGCTCCTGGGGAACGCCCTTGTAGATTGCGACCTTTCCATCGACAGTGCCAACAAAGTACTGGGTCTGGGTCCACATGTAGCCCCAGACGCCCAGGGCAATGACGAAGAAAGCCGTCAAGGTCAGCAGGATCGGCATCATCCATCGGCGCTGCTGCACCGGAGCATCCAGTGGATCCAGCACCTCGCCGGCCGCCGGGGAACGGTGGGTCAGCAAGGCAGCTGCACGGCGTTCGCCGGTGTGCTGGGTCACCACCGGGATCTGGCCGGTTTGCGTCGCAAGCTGGGCGGCGCCCACCAGCAGGTGGGGGCGCTGGGAAATCTCATGGCGGAGCAGCGAAGCGCTGGCTTCGACATCGCCTTCGGCGGCAATGGTGAGCTGGCCGGTATCCGGTGCGGGTTCTGGTTCGGCGGGCGCTTCGCCTTCGACGACAGCGTTTTCGACAACCTCGAACATCACCACGGTGACGTTATCCGGCGCACCATTCTTCAAGGTTATGGCAACCAGGTCGTTGACCGCTTCATCCATATCGGCGGTAGTGCGGATGATCTGCTCGATTACCGGAACCGGCACCGCGTCGGTGAGTCCGTCAGAGCACAGCATCCAGCGTTCGCCGGGTTCTGCCTCGAATTGGTCGACATCGAGTTCCGGGGAGGCATCCGAGTCGCCCAGCACGCGCAAGAGCACGTTCTTATGCGGGTGGACCTCGGCCTCGGCCGGCTTGATGCGGCCTTCGTCGACCAGCCGCTGCACGAAGGTATGGTCCTTGCTGATCTGCTCGAAGACCCCGTGCTTCAAGCGGTAGGCGCGGGAGTCGCCGATGTGCGCCATGTGCAGGGTACTTCCCGAGAGCAGCAGGGAAGTGACGGTGGTACCCATCCCCGAAAGCTTCGGGTTGGCGCCGACGAGTTCATTCAGCACCAAATTGGCGGCCTGGATCTCATCCGGCAGGGCATTTTGCGGATCTGCGGTGCCATCGTGGTCCAGATGCACCAAATCAAGCACGGTGGAGGCTGACGCCACGTCACCGCCGACGTGTCCGCCCATGCCATCGGCAAGCACCGCGAGGTACGCGCCGGCGTAGGCGGAGTCGTCATTCTTCTTGCGAACCCGCCCCACGTCGGATTTCGCAGCAAATTTTAGTTTGAGGGCCATAGGCTAGGGCTTCAATTCCAGGACAGTCTTTCCGATGCGGATTCGCTGGCCGGGCTCCACTGCCTGGGCGCGTGAGAGCTGGTTGTCACCCACGAAGGTGCCGTTAGTTGAGCCGAGATCTTCAATGAACCAGCGCGATCCCTGCGGGAACAGGCGGGCATGGCGTCCCGAAGCGTAGTCATCATCGAGAACGACGGTGGCATCCTGAGCTCGCCCGAACATGATCGGTTGGCCGCGGAGGGGAATGCTGCTGCCGGCCAGTGGGCCCTCAACAACTTCCAATGACGTGGCGGCCTTGCGCGCAGGCACTTCTGGTTCCGCCAGCTCTGGATTCTTCTTCAGTTCCCGAGCGCTGGGCTTGCCGGTGCGTGCCCGCGATCCGATGGCCAAGTCGCGGCGCATCGATCCGACAACGCTTAATACGAGCAGCCAGATGAGGACCAAAAAGCCCAATCGGAACAAGCTTAGAACCAGGTCGTTCACGCGCGGCCTCCGTTGTTCGAGGTAATCAGCCGAAAGACGATTTTTGTCTGTCCGATAGTAATGATCGAACCGTCAAATATACGGGTTTCTTCCGAAATCTTCTTGCCGTCCACGTAGGTTCCATTGGTTGAACCCAGATCGGTGACGACGAAACTGGTTTTGCCACGGGTTTCGACGCGCACATGCTGGCGGGAAACGCCGGAATCATCCACGGGAATATCGGTGCTGGCCGAACGGCCCAGCACGATGGAGTGGTGATGCAGGGCGTAGCGCTGTCCAGCGACCTCAAGAATTGCCTGCTTCTGCATGGGTTTCTTGGGGATCTCTGCAATCGGACGGACCGATGGACGTGGCTGTGCGGTTGTCGGCGGGGTGGCGGATGGTGCTGCGGGCGCTGCTGCTCGCTCTTTTACCGGAGCCGAGGCTGCTGGGCGCGAGCTGGACTCCTTGACCGAGCTGGCAATCTCCATTTCTCCGGGCTTGAAATCGTCCTTGGAAACAAAATGGATCGTGATATCGCCGTGGACCGAGTAGTCCTGGGCTGCCGCATGCTCGGCGGTGACCTTCGCCATTTCGTTGACGACGCCCCGTCCCCAACCCTGCGCGGTGTTGTAGTCCTTGGTGCTCAGCGAGACAACGAAGTCATTGGCTGCAAGGCTGCGGCCCTCGCTGATTGGCATGATTCCGCGGTCCATGTCATTGCGTAGCGCGGTAGTCAGTTCGACTGGCTTGAGATCTGCGGTGCTGGTGCCACGAAAGAAGCTAGTGACGACCTTCTCTAAGCCGCGTTCGACATTGTCGAGAAAGCCCATTATTCGTGCTCCTTCCTTAGGGTCCATGGCTGGTTATTGGGAGCCTGCATTCACGCCGTCCAAGCTGTGAACACAGAACTTCATATTCGATCTTACTGTTTTCAGCTGTGCAAATGCCGAAAAATCCTTGAGCGGCTCAAGTGCGTCAATATCAACGATAAATGCCCCAAAAAGGTTTCCCATGTGTCCCTAACCACAAATCAGGGTTTCGATTAGGTGAACGGAAAATGAGTGTGTAAGCTATTTCTTGTTGCAAAGAACGATGGCAACGAAAACAGAATATGCGCGAGTGGCGGAATTGGTAGACGCGCTGGCTTCAGGTGCCAGTGATCGCAAGGTCGTGGGGGTTCAAGTCCCCCCTCGCGCACAAATGGAAAATAACCCTTGATCTTCGGATCGAGGGTTATTTTTTTGTTTAAAAGAGCAACTGAATCGTTATCTTGCAGGGTGTGTCAGTTTGCCGGTGGCGCGCTGACATTGACGCCCCGGCGCTTGAGCAGGGCGGCCAGTACGCCATCGCCTGCAACGAGTTTTCCGGTGTGCGAGCCATCGTAGATGGTGCCGCAGCCGCACGAGGGGCTGCGATCCTGCAGGATCGCCTCGGTGATTCCCTGGTGCTGGACTAGATCCGAAACCTTCTGGGCACCAGCTATGAACTGCCCGCTGATGTCCTCGCCGTTGATGTCGATCACGCAGGCCCGGCCTTCCAGCACGTCGTGGCCATCGCCACCGACAATCTCCGCTGGCGGACGCGGAGTAGGGAGCTCACCCAATTCCTCAGCGCAGGCCGCAACGGCTTCTCCTCGTGCCACGGCCTCGACGATGGCAGGGTTTGCCTTCGCCTTGCCGTTGTAGCGGCAAGGGATGCCGGCCAGGCAGGAACTAACGAGCAGCGGAGGTTGGGTCATAACAGCAGTCTAGCCACGTGGAAGCGCAATGCCGCCGTGCCATAGACTGCCCTTGGACAACGGAGAAGGGGAATTCCCATGGCGGTATCCAATGAGATATTCGAACTGAATGGAACTGCAGATCTGGTCAACGATCGGAAGATAATCAGGCTCGACCAGGAATCCAGCGACAAGTTGCCAAGCCGCGGACAGGTTGCGGTGGAACTTCTCCAGGCGCATGAAGGCCACGTGGTCGTAATAGATCCCGACGGGCGCCGAGGCCACTGGTTGGCCCTCGATGGACAGGGCGCGCCCCAGCTGTTGGCCGCGACGGGGGATCAAGTGGAATTGACCGCCCGGGTCGCTAGAACCTGGCCGGAAACAGGGATTCCGCAAGACCTGGCCAGTGCCCTGGGCGAGGCTGGGGATCTGGATGAGATGTGGGCAGGGCTCACTGCCATGGCCCGCTGGGAATGGGTACGCTGGATCGGTGCGACCAAGAACCCTTCCACGCGCGAACGCCGAGTGGAGGCCAGTATTTCCAAGCTGCGTGATGGCAAGCGCCGGCCGTGCTGCTTTGATTTGTCCTCATGCACCGATCCCGAAGTTTCGAAGAGCGGAAAGCTAATCCAGTAGCACCCAGCTGCGCGCGGCGGATTCGATGCCGGTGCCCGGTGGGGTTGCCGGGCCGGTAATGAGGCCCAGCACTCCGCTGGACATGACGATCAGGCCCAAAGCAATCAGCAGGGCGATGGCGGCAGTGACCTTGGCAGGCCATTTATGCATGTTCACCGGCTAGTCTCCTTTGTTGCCCAGCGTCGATCCGCGGACAACCAACGAACTGGGCAGCATTGTCTGCAGTGGGTCAGGGGTTTTTCCATCGAGCAGCGCGCGCAGCTTCAATGCGGCCTGGCGTCCGCCTTCCTGGGCGTTGAGCTGCACGGAAGTGATGGAAGGGTTGGACGTTGCCGAGTAGGGAAGGTCGTCGAATCCGGCCACCGCAAGCTGCTGCGGAATGCGGATACCAAGCAGGCGCGAAGCATGCAGCACGCCGAAAGCGTGGTTATCGGTTGCGCAGCCCAGTGCGGTCACGCCCGATTCATGCCACTTGGGCCAATGCTGGCCAAAGGCCGCTGAAGCCTCAGTGACGTCGATCATCGAGCTGGCAACAGAAGATGGCAGCACTTCGATGCCGTACTCCCTTGCCGCCGCCAGGAATGCCTCGCGGCGCACTGCCAGGGTCTCGGTGCCGGTGCTGGCATCCATGTAGGCGGCCCTGGTGTGTCCCTGCGCAGCGAAATGGGCTACGACTTCCCGCGCTCCCTGGGCGACATCCATATTCACGGCAGGAATCGATGGATCGATGCCCGGGGCATCCAGGGCCACCAGCGGGAGGTTGCTCGAAATTTCCTCGAGGAAATCCTGGCTTGGGGCATGGACCAGCAGCCCGGCCGGACGGAGGCCCATGATCTTCCTCGTTTCGCTGGCGCTGGGGGAGACGCCGGCATCCGTGACCGAGAGCAGGAGCTGGTAGTCGCTAGCCAATACCGAGCGCACGCCAGCGATCACCTTGGCAAAGAAGGGGTTGGAGATATCCGGGGCCACCAGGACCACCAGCGAACTGACGCCCTTGGCCAGCGAGCTGCCGATGCTGTCGACGAAGTAGCCCAGTTCGCGAATTGATTCACGCACGCGCTGCTCATTCGCGGCCGAGACCCGGCCCGCCGCCTTCCCGTTGGCAACAAGAGAGACCGTTGCGGTGGAAACGCCGGCGTGTTCGGCTACCATCGCTGCGGTCACGCGGCGTGGAGCGCGCGAGTTGCCGGACTTCTCACCATTCTTCATGGCTCCATCGTAGTCGGAGTTGTGACACGCGACAGCTTTGCGTTAAGCGCTTGACGATAGCATGGGGACGCGAAAGAATTATCAAAGGATGCCTATCCGCCCCCACGACTTAGCTACCGGCCGCCAGCTGGCAGAGCGAAGGAAGAAGCCATGACCCAGGACAGCAATGCCCCGCGCAAGATCATTTTGGACTGCGACCCGGGTCATGATGACGCCGTGGCAATGATTCTTGCCCATGGCAATCCCAAGATCGACCTGCTGGCCGTGACCACCGTGGCCGGCAACCAGACCCTGGATAAGGTCACTGCCAACGCGCTGGCCGTGGGTACCATCGCCGGCATTACCGGCATTCCCTTCGCGGCCGGCTGCGCCCGTCCGCTGGTGCGCGAAGTGGAAACCGCGGGAGACGTCCACGGGGATTCCGGGATGGACGGGCCGGCCCAGCCGGAGCCGGGCATCGAACTCGATGGGCGCCACGCCGTGGACGTCCTCATCGACCTGGTGATGAGCCATGAACCCGGCGAAATCACCTTGGTGCCCACCGGCGCATTGACCAATATCGCCTTGGCGGCCCGGAAGGAACCGCGCATCGTTGAACGCGTGCGCGAAGTGGTGCTGATGGGCGGCGGCTACCACACCGGCAACTGGTCGGCGGTGGCGGAATTCAATATCAAGATCGATCCTGAAGCTGCGCACATCGTCTTCAACGAGGCCTGGCCGGTGGTGATGGTCGGATTGGACCTGACCCACCAGGCGTTGGCCACCTCCGAGGTGGTTGAACGCATCGAGAAGATCGGCACCGGCCCATCGACCTTCGTGCGCGAGCTGATGGACTTCTTCGCCCGGGCCTACCGAGACCACCAGGGCTTCGATGCACCGCCGGTGCATGACCCATGCGCCGTGGCCTACGTGATCGACCCGGATATCGTTCGCACTGTCAAGGCCCCGGTCAGCGTTGAGCTGCGTGGCGAGCTGACCTTGGGGATGACCGTCACGGACTTCCGCGCGCCGGCTTCCGCCGACTGCAATACTTCCGTGGCGGTGGACCTGGATCACGAAGGCTTCTGGAATCTGGTGGTCGATGCGCTGGAACGTATCGGCGAGGTCACGCTCGGAAAATAGAACAACTTTGGCGCAATGTGGGGCAGGTCAATGCCAATGGCGTCCAGACCTGCATAAACTGGAGGCACACGCAGAGCAGGAGGCACCATGGCGGACAAAACCCCGCACCAGAACGTGACTTTCCCTTCTTCAGGCGCGCAAGCGCATGGCTATCTCGCCTTGCCGGAGTCCGGCAAGGGCCCTGGGGTCATCGTGATCCAGGAATGGTGGGGTCTGACCGACCATATCCGCGACGTTGCCGACCGGCTGGCCGCGCAGGGCTTCGTGGCTCTGGCTCCGGACCTCTATGGAGGCTGGATCACCCACGACGGTGAAGAAGCCGGGCAGATGATGTCCCAGCTCCCGGAAGCCGCCGGGGCCCAGCTATTGAGCGGTGCCGTGGACTACCTGCTGGCCAATGAGCACGTCACCAGCGAGAAGCTGGGCGTCATCGGCTTCTGCATGGGTGGCGGTTTCGTGCTGCAGATGGCTGCCCAGCAAGGCGGTAAAATTGCCGCGGCCGTGCCTTTCTATGGCGTCGGCCAGGGTGTGCCCAACGATTTTTCCGGAGTCCGCGCGGCCATCCAGGGCCACTACGCGAACCTGGACCAGATGTACTCGCCGGCTCAGGCGAAGGCTCAGGAAGAGCAGATTCGCCAGGAATCAGGCGCGGAAGTCCAGTACTTCTACTACGACGCCGATCACGCATTCCACAACGACGAGAACCCTGCCGGCAACTACGATCCCGAACAGGCTGCCATCGCATGGCAGCGCGCCGTGGACTTTTTGCAGGCTAAAGTGGCCTAAAGGCCATAAAGTGTTACCCATCACTTAATGCATCACTCATATAAGGAGAACAATATGTCTGAAACCATCATCGTAGGCGTAGACGGTTCCGAAACCGCACAGCGCGCAGCCCGCCGCGCTGCAGAACTCGCCGTCAAGCTCGACGCTGACCTGGTGGTCATCACCGCTCACGCATCGGATAACACCGAGGTCGTTTCCATCGGTTCCGATACCTGGATCCTGGACGACGCAGAGCAGGCCCGCAAGCTGGCCCAGCGCGTAGCCAACGACGTGAAGAACGCTGTGCCAGGCGTCAAGATCACCGCTGCTGCCGGCCACGGCAAGCCAGGTGACGTGCTGATCTCCGACGCCGAGGACCGCAAGGCTTCGATGATCGTTGTCGGCAACGTGGGCATGAAGGGCCTGGGCCGCGTGCTCGGTTCGGTAGCTTCCTCGGTGGCCCACTCGGCACCATGCGACGTTCTGGTCGTCAAGACCGACAAGTAGGCCTCCCCGGCTTGCGCGGACGCAGGCGGGCACC
>NZ_JBLVOJ010000009.1:15929-51257 GCF_053543715.1 Glutamicibacter sp. AGC46 | reverse complement strand
GGGCCCCGCCTGCGCCATTTAACCCGGCAGAGCGTAGGCTTAACCCGTGCAGAAACTTCGAATCGCCTACGCAACCGGCGTCACCCCCGGCAAATGGATGGACCGCTTCCAGGAACGCTATCCTGCCATCGAGCTGAAAGCCTGGCGCCTGGATGAGGGGGAAATCCTGGATCTGCTGGCCAATGGCGAGGCTGACGCAGTATTCGTGCGCTATCGCGGCGACTCGCCCAAGAACGCAACGCGCCACGTCATCCCGCTTTACGAGGAACTCGAAGTGGTCTGCGCGGGCAAAGACCACGACGTGGAGTACTTCGAAGAATCCGTTCCGCTGGAGACCGTAGAGTCCTTCCCGCAACTCGACTTGGCCGACTACCCGGAATCCGTGGGCGGCATTCCGGTAGCGATGGAAGTTGTCGCTTCCGGCGCCCAGGTGCTGCGCACCACGCAGTCCATTGCCCGGCTCTTCGCCCGCAAGGACGTGGTGGTGCGCTTCATTGACGACGGTTCGCCAACCCAGGTGGGCATCGCCTGGCCTACCGCCACCGAAGACACCGCCTTGCTCGAAGAATTCATCGGCATTGTGCGCGGACGTACCGCCAGCTCCTCGCGCCAGACTTCGGTGCGCAATCAGGAGCAGAAGGCCAAGCGCGTCAATGAGCAGAAGAAGGCCAAGGCGAAAGCCCAAGCCAAGGCAAAACAGCAGGCCAAGAGCTCATCCAAGAAGCCACAGGGTGCCAAGGCAAAGCCACGCAAGCACCGCTGACAATCCAATACGTGACGCGCGTTACGTGAGAGAGTTAGGGGTATGAAGCAATTCGATACCCTCAGCCTGAGCACCCAGGGCTCGGCCCTCATCCTGACCGTCAACCAGCCGAAGTCGCTGAACGCGTTGGCAAAAGAGGTCGTCAACGACCTTGAAGCCTTCCTGGACTGGTTCGAGGCCACCGGCTATGAATACCGCGGCGTGATCCTCACCGGTGCCGGCGAGAAGTCCTTTGTCGCCGGCGCCAATATCGTGCAGCTGCGCGAAATGGACCCGGCGGCGGCGCTGGCCTACGGGCGCCAGATGCACGCGGTCACCGAACGCCTGGAGAAGCTGCAGGTTCCAGTGATCGCCGCAGTCAACGGCTTCGCCCTGGGCGGCGGCTGCGAACTCGCCCTGGCTTGCGATTTCATCTACGCTTCCGAGACGGCCAGCTTTGGGCAGCCGGAGGTCAACCTCGGGCTGGTGCCCGGCTTTGGCGGCATGGTGCGCCTGCCGCGACGTGTCGGCAACGCGATGGCCCGTGAATTGGTTTTCACCGGCCGCCGCATCAAGTCCGAGGAAGCATTGCGCATTGGCCTGGCCAACCGCGTTGTCCCGGCCGGGGAACTGATTGACCAGGCCGTGGCCACCATCGAGGAGATCGCGAAGGTGGCACCGACGGCCGTTGGCAATGCCAAGGCCGCGATGGTGGACATGGACGCGCTGAACACCCATGACGCCCTGCTGGTTGAAGCACAGTCCTTCCAGCAGGCCTTCGGAACCGCCGACTCGGTGGAAGGCCGTGCCGCCTTCGTCGAAAAGCGCGCCGCGGTCTTCCCGGGCAACTAGCCGGGGCGCCGACCATGCACTACGGGGCGCACCCGGACCAGCAGGTCCAGTTCTACGAGCCGGAACGCACCACCGCTCGCGGAGCGGTGATGATCATCCACGGCGGATACTGGCGTGAAAAGTACACCGCTAGCCTCGGCGTGCCCCTGGCAGAGGATCTCGCCGCCCGCGGGATCCCTGCCTACAACCTCGAATACCGGCGTGGGCCGGGCAGCGCGGCGAAAATGCTGGCCGATGCCCGGCGCGCGCTGGGCCTGGTCAAGGAAGAAGGGCCGATCACGCTGATCGGCCATTCAGCCGGAGCGCAATTGGCCTGCGTGTTGGCCGCCCATGATGCACGGGTCTCCCAGGTGATCAGCCAGGCCGGGGTCCTGGACCTTGAAACGGCGCAGCGCCTGAAGCTCAGCGGCAGCGCGGTGGACGAGATGCTCGCAGGCGCGCCATTGGGCGCCTGCAATCCGGTGGAATTATGGCCAATGCATGCCCGTGTCGTAATCTTTCATGGACGGGACGATGGCGATGTTCCGGTAAGAATTGCCCGTATCGCAGCCCAGAAAGCCGCTGCGCTCGGACAGGAGCACAGCTTCTCGCTGTTCGCGGGCGACCACTACACCTGGATCGATCCGCACAGCAGCCAATGGGCTGCCTGCGTGCGTGCCCTGTCCCCACTGCACTACTGAAGGAGCAGCATGAACCCGACCGTGATCGGCGAGGCCCTCGTTGACGTCCTGGCCTCCGGCATTGCCCCAGCCCAGGAGTTCGTTGGCGGCAGCCCGTTGAACGTCGCGGTTGCGCTCTCCCGCCTGGGGTACCCGGGAACCTTGATTTCCCGCTGGGGCGCCGATGACAAAGGCCGCAAGATCGAGGATTACCTCAAGGACAACAACGTGGCATACCTGGGCGGAGCCGATGACCAGGCCACCGTCATTGCCCATGGCATCCTCGACCCGGCCGGCGGCGCGGCCTTCGCGTTCAACGCCTACTGGCAGATGCCGACCATCGGGCCGGAGCTGGCCCAGGATGCCGAGCTGGTGCACACCGGCTCCATCGCCACCCTGTTCAGCCCCGGAGAACTGCTGCCGCTGCTTTCGGCCGCGCGCACCCATGCCACCATCAGCTACGACCCGAACCTGCGCCCGTCGCTGGTCACCAACCATTCGCAGACCGTGGCCGAAGTCGAGCGATTCGTCGGCCAGGCCGACGTGGTGCGGGTCTCCGGCATCGACCTGAAGTGGCTGTACCCGATGCGCTCGGTCCAGGACTCGGCCCGTGCCTGGCTGGACATGGGTCCGGCGATCGTTGTGTCCACCGCAGGCTCGCGCGGGTCCTGGGGCGTCGTTCGCGCCGGCGACGCCGAATTCACTGCGCCGTCGGTGGAAGTCACCGATACCGTGGGTGCCGGCGATACCTTCACCGCCGCGCTGCTGTGCTGGCTGGCCGAACATGGACTGATTGGCGCAGCCAACCGCGAAAAGCTGAACCAGCTGCAGATTGCGGAGCTTTCGCGAGCCCTGGAATTCGCGGCCCTGGCCGCCGCGGTGACCGTGCAGCGTGCCGGGGCGAACCCGCCACGCCGCGAGGAGCTGTAGATGATCAAGCTGATCGCCTCGGACCTCGACGGCACCATTGTCGCCAAGGACGGCACCATCTCCGAACGCACCCAACGTGCCTTCATCCAAGCCCGCGACGCTGGCATCCAGATCGTCTTTGTCACCGGACGCCCCTTCCGCTGGCTGAGCCCGATCATTGAAGCCTTCGGCGGGATGGGCACGGTCATCTGCTCCAATGGCGCGGTGCTCTACGACCTGGAACAAGACGAAGTGATCTGGTCGCGCACGCTCAGCGCGGCTACCGCGCGGCGGGCGAGCGAAATCATCCTGGAGCTGGAACCGCGCGCGTCCTTCGCTGCCGAGACCACCAAGGGGCTGCACCTGGGTGAAGGCTTTGCCGACCGCCACCACAACTTCGGGGTGCAGGCAGTCCTGGATCTGGCTAGCGAGTCAATTGATTCCGAGGGCATCGTGAAATTCCTTGCCCGCTCCCAGCACCTGCCGATAGACAAGTTCTATTCCTCGGTTGAGCCGCAGCTGGCAGAACTGGTATCGGTGACCCACTCCGCCTTCGACGTTTCCCTATTGGAAATGGCGCATGTGGATATCCACAAGGCCACCACGCTGCATGAATACTGCCAGCGCCTGGGAATTGCCGCAGCTGAAGTGATGGCCTTCGGCGACATGCCCAACGACATCGAAATGCTCGAATACGCCGGCCACGGCTACGCGATGTCCTCCGGACACCCCATGGCGCTGGCTTCCGCCCGCTTCCGTGCACCCTCGCTGGCCGATGACGGGGTAGCCCAGGTCATTGAAGGCCTGCTGAAATGACCTACGCCTTTTCGCACCGCGGCGTACGCACGGGCAACGAGGAAAACACGCTGGCAGCCTTCCAGCGCGCCGCAGACCTGGGCATCACCCATCTGGAGTCGGATGTGCACGCCTCCGCCGACGGCACGGTCTACCTGTTCCATGACCAGAGCCTGGACCGGGTAACCGACGCGAGCGGGAATTTCAACGACTTCACCGACGAGCAGCTGGCAACGGTGCGGGCCGGCGGGGAACCGCTGTGCACGCTTGATGCACTGCTCGACGCGTTCCCGCACGCCACACTGAACCTGGACGTCAAGGACGAGCACGTGATCGGCCCGCTGGCCGAGCTCATCGAGCGCAGGAAAGCCCATCGGCAAATTGCCCTCGCGTCCTTCTCCACGGCACGCAGCGCCGCGGTCGGCCACCTGCTTTCCGCTCCGATACGGCGCTCGCCGGGTCAACGGGAAATTGTCGCCATCTGGCTGTGCGCCCACCTGCTGGGCTGGGTTCCCAAGCGGCTGCTGGCAGGCTTCTGGGCGGTCCAGGTGCCGCTGAACCAGGGCATGCTGCCGGTAGCGACCCGTCGATTCATCAAGGCGGTCCACCGAGCCGGCGCCCAGGTGCATGTCTGGGTCATCAACGACGAGCCGACCATGCGGCTGCTGATGGAGCGCAAGGCCGACGCCATCATGAGCGATGACGCGGCCTTGCTGGCCAGGGTTCTGGGCTCTTGAACTGCGGCCCTAGGAGATATCCAGGGTTCCCAAAACGGTCTCGGCGTGCTCCTGCAGTTGCTCGTCGCTGGCATCCAGGAGCAGGCGCAACCAGGTCTCGTGCTGCGACAGCGGCGCAACCAGGCAGGCTGGATTAATCAGGTCGTACAGCTCATCTGCTGAGCCGTAGGCAGAGAACTGGTCCAGGTACGCGAAAAGCACCTTCATCACGCGCTCATCACCGGTATCGCAATCCCACGCTTCGCACATGGCGGCCAGCGGCGTGTTCAGGGATGAGAAGGGGTGAGCCCAGTGCGCGGAGGACAGATTCAGGATGCGGCCGTGGTCTCCGGCCTCGGCAGGAACCACCACCTGCGACAGATCGAAGTTGCCGTGCTCGATGCTCAACGGCACCGCACCGGCATGAAGGGCAGCGGTGGCCCTCCTCAACTCATCGAGATGCGAAACCATCTTGTCCGCCATGGATCCCTCCAGGTACAGCGGGTGTGCCGGGTCCAGGGACACATGCATCATCAGCGCCTGCTCGTACTGCTCGGGCAGGAACTGCGGGTCCACCACGGTGACCCCGGAATCAAAGAATTCTTCCTCGTGGCCCATCAGCGCGACCTGGAAGGAACCGAGCGAGGCCATGGCCAGCTCCCAGTTCTCCACCGAATCGCCCAGATCCGCCAGGGTGTGCCCGAAATCCGGGCTGAGCATGTAGCCGGCGATCCGGTCGATAGCCAGTGGCATCACCACGCGATCGGGCAGCAGCTGGCCGGCAGCGACCGTGGTCGCTGGTTCCGAAGCCAGCCCCGGAGCGTTGGCGCTGAAGATCAGATCTGCGGCACCGGTCTGAACCGCCGCCTGAATCTGGTGCAAATCTGCGGGCCAAAAATCCGGTCCTGCGGTGCGCTGAATGCCATATGCCTCGCACGCAGCATCGATCCACTCGGCGGTTGCCTCACGCCAGTCTTCGCTATTCCATACATCTATCCACTGAGCCACATTCTTATCGTAGTATGTCGAAGCAAGCGCGTTCAGTTGCTACGGTAAGGACTACGGCCAGTAATTCGCTCCTCTTTCGAAGGATTTCGATTGTGAACGCTTTTCGTCCTGAGTACCGACATCGTGATTACAAGGCCGTCCTCTTTGATCTGGATGGCGTGATCACTCCTACCGCGTTGCTGCATCGCAAGGCATGGGAAGAACTTTTCACCACCTTTTTCGACAAGCACCCGGGCGTGGCCCCATACACTTCCGAGGACTATTTCAACCTGCTTGACGGCCGTCCGCGTTATGACGCGGTGGCGGCCACCCTCGAATCCCGCGGCATCCGCTTGCCCCGCGGGGATGAAAGCGATCTGCCGGGGGAAGGCAGCATCTGCGCGCTGGGCAATATGAAGAATGAAAAGTTCACCCAAGTGCTGCAGCGCGACGGGATCGACCCCTATGCCGGCTCCGTGGCCTACCTGCAACAGGTGCTGGATGCCGGGCTGGACGTCGCGGTGGTGTCCTCCTCGCGCAATGCCCGCGTGGTACTGGCTGCCGCAGGACTGGCCGAGCACTTCCCGTTGGTGATGAGCGGCCAGGAAGCTGCTGCGCGCCGGCTGGCGGGCAAACCGGCCCCGGACACGTTCCTGGCTGCCGCCGCCGATCTGGGTTGGCGTCCGGAAGAATGCGCCGTCATCGAGGATGCCACCAGCGGGGTGAGGGCAGCGCGTGCCGGAGGCTTCGGCGTCATCGGCGTGGCCCGCGAAGGCAATGAGGCCGCCTTGCTGGATGCAGGGGCCCATTTTGTGGTTCATGACCTTTCCGAACTGGTCTCCGAGCAAGCAGCCAAGGCCTGGGAAGAGGACTCCTGGTCGCTGTGGCGCGGGAACCAGCGAGACAGCGATGGCGCCGAAGACACCGTTTTCTCCCTGGGCAACGGTTTTCTGGGTGCACGGGCTGCGCAACTGGGTCTGGGGGACCAAGGAGGTGGCACATTCATCAACGGGCTGCATGAGACCTGGGAAATCCGCCATGCCGAGAGCGCCTTCGGGCTGGCCGAAACCGGACAGACCATGATCAGCGCCCCGGATTTCCGGACCATGCGCGTGTTCATCAATGACGAAGCCCTGGAAGTCGGCCGCACGGAGATGCTGCGTGATGAGCTGCGCCTGGATTTCCTTGACGGGACGCTGACCGCGCACACCCTGTGGCGAACTGCCGAGGGGCACCGGGTAGCCGTCACTGCCCGCTCAATGATTTCCTTCACGGATCGCCACGTGGCGCTGCAGGACGTGCACGTGCGCCTGCTCGATGCTCCGGCGCAGGTGCTGATCCAGTCTTCGGTCATCGGGTACCGCTCCAGCCGGAAGGTGGCTTCCCCGGAGGAAACCGATGCCGGGGTTCCTGCCGATCCGCGCAAGAGCGAGGAAGCCAGGGCCAACCCGCTGCATCCGGCGGGCACCCACCGCGATGGCGCCCGGCTGGGCATCTCGTACCAGGTCTTCGGATCCGGGATGTCGGTAGCAGCAATGGTGGAGCACGAGGTGGCCACCACTGGCGGAGCGCAGGCGGAGCTGTCCGTGGTCCGCAAGGTGGACGATGACCGCGCCGATGAAGTGATCAGCACCAGGCTGGAAGCCGGGCAAGGCGTGCGCGTCTCCAAGTACGCGGTCTACCACTCCTCGCGGCGCCATCCTGCCCAGGAGATGCTCTTGCGTTCTGAGCGGGCCTTGGAGCACCTGGTGCCGTTGGGGATTGACGAGCACTTCCGCACCCAGCGCCGTTTCATGGCCGACTACTGGGACCGCAGCGATGTGGTGGTGGAGAGCGATGAGCCCGAGCTGCAGCGCAAGATCCGCTGGAACCTGTTCCAGCTCGCCCAAGCTGCCGGACGTGCCGACGGCCTGGGCATCAGCGCCAAGGGCGTGAGCGGCAACGGCTATTCCGGGCACTATTTCTGGGATACCGAAATCTATGTGATGCCGTTCTTGACCTATACGAACCAGCAGTGGGCGCGCAACACGCTCCGCGCCCGGGTCTCGATGATTCCTGCAGCGACCCGGCGGGCGCTGATCATGAACGAGGAAGGCCTGCTCTTCCCGTGGCGCACGATTAACGGCGAGGAAGCCAGCGCCTATTATCCGGCTGGCACTGCGCAGTACCATATCAATGCCGACGTGGTGTATTCGCTCAACCGGTACCTCGGGGTCATGGAGGATGACGAGTTCCTGCTGGCCGGCGGCGCCGAAATCCTCGTGGGAACTGCGCGCATGTGGGCCTCGCTGGGGTTCTGGCGTGGCGAGCAGGGCAATGAGCGTTTCCATATCCATGGGGTCACCGGGCCCGATGAGTACACCGCGGTAGTCAACGACAACCTCTACACCAATGTCATGGCGCGCTTCAATTTGCGCCGCAGCGCCCAGCTGCTGGCCGAAATGGCCCAAGAGCATCCGCGCGAGTTCGCGCAACTGGCCAGCAGGCACTCATTGGAAAACGAGGAGATCGCCCTGTGGCTCAAGGCCGCTGATTGCATGCACATCCCGTATTCCGAAACGGTCGGAATCCACCCCCAGGACGAGCATTTCTTGAACCGCGAAGTCTGGGACCTGGCCAATACCGGTGCGGATAAGCGGCCGTTGCTGCTGCACTACCATCCGCTGGTGATCTACCGCTTCCAGGTCATCAAGCAAGCCGACGCGGTGCTGGCTTTGTGGCTGCGTTCCAGCGATTTCACCGCCGAGCAGAAACTTGCGGATTTCAACTACTATGACCCGCTGACTACGGGCGACTCGACACTGTCGGCGACAGTGCAATCGATTCTCGCCGCCGAGGTGGGCTACCGCGATCTTGCCTGGGAGTATTTCGAGCACGCGCTGAACGTGGATCTGGAAAACCTGCATGGCAATACCGCTGACGGCGTGCATGTGGCATCGACCGGTGGCGTCTGGTCGGCGCTGATCTACGGCTTCGCGGGACTGCGCGACGATGACGACCAGCTGCGCTTTGATCCGCGGCTCCCGGAGAAATGGCGGGCCCTGCGCTTCAACCTCGGGTGGCGGGGCATGAGGATTTCCGTGGGCTTGCGGGCTGAAGCCATTGATTTCACCCTGCACGGAGCCTTCTCCCGTCCGATCTGGGTGCGCGGCCAGCAGGTGGACCTGCAGCCGGGGCAGACAGTCAGCGTGG
Organism: Glutamicibacter sp. AGC46; assembly: GCF_053543715.1. Lineage (NCBI taxonomy): Bacteria > Bacillati > Actinomycetota > Actinomycetes > Micrococcales > Micrococcaceae > Glutamicibacter > Glutamicibacter sp. AGC46. The sequence goes on along the minus strand of NZ_JBLVOJ010000009.1, from coordinate 42,405 downwards.
CGCTCGCCGGCCAGGGCCCGACGCTGGAAGGGCGGCCAAGCTTGGAGCATGTGCTCTCGCTGCAAAGCGACGTCGGCGTGGATGTGCCCAACAAGGCCTGGTAAGCATCCGGGCACGCAAAAGGAGGCAGGAACCATCTTGGTTCCTGCCTCCTTTGCGCAATCCGCAATGCCCTGCGGGTGGTGCCTAGAGGGTCATCTCCTCGAGTTGGCGCCCCTTGGTTTCCTTGACCAGGAAGATCACGAAGATCAGGGAAAGCAGCGCGAAGAATGCGTAGATGCCGTAGGCCAATGCCAAGCCTGCCTCGGCGAGGGCCGGGAAGGTGGTGGAAACGGCGAAGTTGGCGATCCACTGCGCCGAGGCTGCCACTCCGAGTGCCATGGCGCGGATCGAGTTCGGGAAGATCTCGCCGAGCAATACCCATACGGCCGGACCCCAGGTGGCGCCGAAGCCGACCACGAACAGGTTGGCCGAGACCAGGGCGACGATGCCCCAGCTGCCCGGCAGCGACACGGCGCCGTCGATGGTGACCGACTGCGCGAACGCTACCGCCATCATGCCCAGCGACAAGGTCATGATGGCCGAGCCGATGGTGAGCAGCAGCTTGCGTCCCAGCACGTCGATCAGCAGCACCGCCACGATCGTTGCCAGCACGTTGGTCGCCGAGGTGATCAGCGAAATCGTGAAGGAATCCGATTCGGCAAAGCCGACGGACTTCCACAGCGTCGTGGAGTAGTAGAAGATCACGTTGATGCCGACGAACTGCTGGAAGACCGAGAGCAGGATGCCGACCCACACCAGCGGGTGGAAGCCGAAGCGGCCCAGCAGGTCCTTGAAGACCTGGCGGCGCTCGATGTGCACGGTGGAGCGGATCTCTTCGATCTTCTTTTCGGTATCCGTGCCGGCGTTCATGCCCATATCGCGGGTCAGCACGGTAGCTGCTTCAACGAAGCGGCCGCGCTCGACCAGGTAGCGGGGAGATTCGGGCAGGCGCAGCGAGAGCAGGCCGTAGAGCACTGCTGGAACCAGCAGCGACAGGTACATCCAGCGCCAGGCCGCCAGGCCTAACAAGCCGACGGCATCCGCCGAGCCCATGACGAAGACCAGCAGCGCGCTGACCAGGAAGGCCACGAAGATGCCCAGCACGATGGCCATCTGCTGCATGGTGCCCAGGCGTCCGCGATGCGCGGCCGGGGAGACTTCGGCAATGTAGGCAGGGGCGATCACCGAGGCGCGCCCACGCCGATGCCGCCGACAATGCGCCAGATGATCAGGTCGGCTACGCCGAAGCACAGGCCGCAGCCGATGGCTGATGCTGCCAGGAGGATGGAGGCGAAGAGCATGGTGCGCACGCGTCCCACGCGTTCGGAGACCACACCCGCTATCCAGGCTCCCAGTGCTGCGCCGAGCAGGGCGCAGGAAACGGTGAATCCGATGGTTACCGCGTTGAGCCCGAATTCGTGCTCGACAGCGTCCACGGTGCCGTTAACGATTGATGAGTCATATCCGAAAACGAACCCACCCAATGCCGCCCCGAGGGCGATGAAGATGAGCCGCGCGGAGAGTTTTCCGTCTGATGTAGTCGCAGTCACAATGAGCCATGCTATCGGATTCGAGAGCCGCAGAATCCCGATTTCCCGATTTTTTATGGGAGATCGATCACAAATTGGAAGGAGTCCTTACTTCAAGACCGGGGGAGGCCCAGTGCGCGTCGCCGCTTCATGACTGGCCAGCTCCCGAATTCTTGGCAAAAAAGCAGGCCGGCATTGCGAGTTCTCGCGATGCCGGCCTGCGGGGAATTTATTTGCTAGCTATCCGCAGGCTTCTGCGAGTCCGCCAAATCGTTGCCGCGCATCTTGGCGACGATACTCATCAGGTGGAAGACCACCAAGGTGGCGATCGAGCCCAGGGCGATGCCGCCCAGTTGGAGCTGGCCGAAGGCGATTTCCTTGGTCACTGCAATGGCGATGATCAGGCCGGTGCCGGCGGTCATCAAGTTGATCGGGTTGCCGAAATCGACCTTCGCCTCGATCCACAGGCGCGCGCCGACGATGCCGATCATGCCGTAGAGCACGATGCCCAAGCCGCCGATCACGCCTTCTGGAATGGTGCCGATCAATGCGCCGAACTTCGGCAGGAAGGCCAGGGCCACGGCCACAATCGCAGCGATCCAGTAGGCCGCGGTCGAGTACACGCGCGAAGCGGCCATCACGCCGATGTTCTCGGCATAGGTGGTCGTGGCCGAACCGCCGCCGAAACCGGCGAGCACGCTGGCAGCGCCATCGGCCATCAGCGCACGGCCGTTGAACTTCGACAGGTCGCGATTGGTCATCACGCCCACGGTGCGCACATGGCCGATGTTCTCGGCGATCAGCACGAACACCGCAGGCAGGAACATCAGCGCAGTGTCGAAGTGGAAGGTCGGGGTGTGGAATTCTGGCAGTCCGATCCACTCCGCGGCAGCAACCGCCTTGAAGCTCACCTGCCCCTGGGCCAGTGCAACAAGGTAGCCGCAAAGAAGTCCCATGAGGATCGACAGCCGGCCCAGCAAGCCCTTGAACGCAACGGTCGCGACCACGGTAAAGATCACCGTGAGGAAAGTGGTCAGCGGGAACTCGGTCATGGGAACCAGCGTTGCGCTGGCCAAATTCAGGCCGATGAGCGCCACGATGGTGCCCATGACCACCGGCGGCATCAGGGCGTGGATCCAGCCGGTGCCGGTCTTCTGCACGATCAGCCCGACAACGAACAGCAAGGCCCCGGTCATCACGATGCCGCCCAGCGCGCCGGACATGCTGTGCGACTGGGTGGTCGAGAGGACCGGGGCAATCATCGCAAAGGACGAGCCGAGGTAGCTGGGCACCTTGTTCCTGGTCATCAGCAAGAAGATGACGGTGGCCAGGCCGGTGAACAGCAAGGTCGTGGTGACCGGGAAGCCGGTGATGGTTGGCACCAGGATGCTGGCGCCGAACATCGCCAGGATGTGCTGGGCTCCGATGGAAACGGTCTGCGGCCAATGCAGCCGCTCATCCGGGGCAACTACCTCACCTGGGGTGATGGTCCTGCCGTTGCCGTGAATGCTCCAACTCATGATTCCTCTTCCCGGGCCCTGCGGGTTTTAGGCCGTAGAGAAGTCTACTCGGTTCTCGTGCGCCTGCGCGAAGAAAGAGCGCTCATGTTCCGCGGAGCGGATGAAAGCGGCCTCCATGCGGGCCCGCAGCTGCGGATCTGCCTGCTCGAACGCCTGGCGGACCATTTCGATGGCCTGCTCGGTGGCGGAATCGAATTCCTCGGATGCATAGGTTTCCAGCCATTGCCGATAAGGATGCTCGGCATGGTTGGCTGCCGCCAGCCGCTTGCCGATGTCCTGGTACAGCCAGTAGCAAGGCAGGATCGCGGCAATCAGCTCCCCGTAGCTCTCCTGGCTGGCGGCCAGGTGGTTGGTGTAGTTCAGCGTGGTGGCGCTGGGCGTATCAGCGAACTCATCCAGGTAGCTGCCGTGCAGCTGCAGCTCGCCATCGAGGATGCCGTTGGCGCCACGCGACCAGAAACGCTGGGCACCGAGATCCGGCGCCATCGAGCTGGCCAGCGAAAGCACCTTGGCGTAACGCAGCAGATACAGCGCATCCTGGGCGATGTAGTAGTGGAAGTCATCCCGGTCCAAGGTGCCCTCGGATAGCCGGGTGATGAAATCCAGCTGGTCGATTTCCTCGCGGATCGGCTGGATCTTCTGCCACCAGTCGCCCATGGGATCTGCCGTGCCGAAGAAGTCGATGAAGTGGTTGACCGGGCCGTGGCCGCTGCCCACCTGCAATTGGTCGGCCGCTGCGATGGCCTTGGAGAGGTAGGACTTGGACTGCTCCAACGCGGCGATCCAATCTCCAGTGGCAGCGAAGCGGGTAGCCAGAGTGCTGGAAAGGGTGCAGCCGGTGCCGTGGGTGTTCCTGGTGGCATGGCGCGGGCCGTGCAGCTCCAGTTGCACCCCGCCCGCCGACACCAGGGCATCGGGGCAATCCGCCCCGGCCAGGTGCCCGCCCTTGGCCAGCACCAGCGTGTCGTGCTTGGCAGCCAGCCGCTGGGCCTGGCGCAGGGCTTCGTCCCAGGAAGGGGCCACAGGCTCGCGCAGCAAGCTGGCCAGCTCCAGCAGGTTCGGGGTAATCACCGTGGCGCGATCCAGCAGCGAATCAAGGGCGGATTCGTCGTCGAGCAGGCGATCCCCGCTGGTCGCCACCATGACCGGGTCCAGCACGACGGGGGCGTCAACAGTTTCCAGCCAGCGGGTGACTGCGCGGATCACCTCGGCGTTGGCCAGCATCCCGATCTTGATCGCATCGATGCGGATATCTGTGCTCACGGCTTCGAGCTGCGCGAGGACGAAATCGCCACTGATCGCCTGAACTCCGGATACCCCATGGGTGTTTTGCGCAGTCAAAGCGGTGATCACGCACATTCCGTAGCCGCCGTTGGCGGCAATGGCCTTCAGATCCGCTTGGATTCCGGCGCCGCCGGAAGGATCGGAGCCTGCGATGGATAGGATGTTCATTTCGAGGCCTCCCAGGCTGCGACCAGCTGCGCGCTGGCAAGTTGCGGATCTTCGGCGTTGCAGATGGCGCGGACCACGGCCAGGCCTGCGCCGCCGCCGGCGCGGATCGCGGCGGCATCGTCTTGGGTAATTGCGCCGATCGCTACGCAGGGCAGCTTGGCCAAGGCAGCGGCTCGCGCAAAGCCGTCCAGCCCCAGGGGAACAGGATGGTCTTTTTTCGTCGGAGTGGCGCGGATGGCTCCTACACCGAGGTAGTCGATCACCGAGGCGTCCTTGTTCGCCTGGGCCAATTGCTCATCGCTGGAAGCACTCAAGCCGATGATGCCCTCGCCAATGATCTGGCGAGCCAGCTGTACCGGCACATCTTTTTGCCCGATATGGACTCCGTTCACTGCTGCGCCAGCAGCCCGTGCCGCGAGGTAGACGTCAATGCGGTCATTGATCAGCAACTGGGCTTTGCCCTCGGTGAGCTTGGCAGCCGCGCAGGCCAGCTCGAAGAATTCCCGGGCGCTTTCATCCTTGGCGCGCAGCTGGATCCACCCGATCCCTCCGGCGACGGCGCCGTCGATAACTTCCAGGGTGCTGCGTGGGGTGCAGCTGGCAGTGTTGGCTACTAGATAAGCGCCGTAATTATGCATGGTTCAATTCCTCGTACTTCAAAGTCTTCAGTTCCCCGGGATCGGCAGCCGACAGCGCATCAAGGAAGGCAACTGCGAAGCTGCCCGGACCGGAGCTGCCAGCCAGGGCCTTTTCCGCGGCCAGGCCATAGAAACCGTGGGCTGCGATGGTGGCCTCGAACGGGTCATCGTGGACCGCAACCATTCCGGCGCAGACCGCGCCCAAGGCGCAGCCGCCACCTGTCATCCGGGTCAAGCCAATTCCGTTGGTATGCACCAAGACGGTACGCGTGGCGTCGATGATGGCGTCAGCCTGGCCGGAAATGGCCACCACGCAGTCGTGCTCCGTGGCCAGTTCGCGTCCCGCCGCCAAGGCGGCAGAGACCTCATCCAAGGCATCGACCCCGCGCGAAGCAGATTGCCGGCCGGCCAGGGCCAGGATTTCCGAGGCGTTGCCGCGAATCAGGGTCGGGCGTTGCCGGACAATGCGCCGGGCAAACTCCGTGCGCACCGGAAGCGCTCCCGCCGCCACTGGATCCAGGACCCACGGGGTGCCTGCAGCGCTCGCCGACTGCACAGCTTCTTCCATAGCGGTCAGCTGTTCAGTGCTTGGAGTTCCCAAATTCACCAATACGGCTGAAGCTGCCTGCGCGAATGGGCCGGCCTCTCCGGGCAGATCCGTCATGGCCGGGGAAGCCCCGGATGCCAGCAAGACATTGGCGGTGAAATTGGATACGACGGTATTGGTCAGGCAAAAAACCAAAGGTGATTGTTGCCGGTATTTTTGGGCAACTGCATGCAAAGCCATGCGACATCCCTCCGCTAGCGTGAACTAGATCAGGTTCTACGGGTCTTATCTCAGTCGGTTGATCCGACACCCCGTGTCACTGCCATAGAGCGTACGCACAACCGGTTCCGAGGACAAGTTACTTACGCTCGCGCCGCGCCACCAAGGCCTTGAGCGTGGCCGCATCCACCTTCTGCGCGGCCGCCAACGCCCAGAGGTGATCCACGGCGGCCAGGAGATCTTCACTGGTATCCACCGGCTGCGGCCGCTCGTTGACCACTGTGCCGGCACGGCGCCGGGAGGTGATCAGCTCTTCGGCTTCCAGCTCCTTGTAGGCGCGCGCCACTGTACCGGCAGCGACGCCGAGGTCCGTGGCCAGCGCACGCACAGTAGGCAGCTTGCTCCCCGAGGGCAGATCTCCCAAGGAGATCAGTGAAGCAATCTGCGAGCGGATCTGCTCATAGGGCGGGGTAGCTGCTTGGAGGTCAACACTGATCTGCGTGCTCATGAAGTAGCTGCCGGCTGATGTTCCCGCACGAAGGCGCTACCGGGGCGCTCTAGGAAAATGACTGCTGGGACAACGAAGATGAGCAATGCAAAGAGTCCCAGCCCGGCCGGGAATCCGTAGCCAATGAGCAGCATGGCTACCACTGCACTGGTGTTAACACGCATTGAACGCAGTTCCAGGACCTTGCGGTACCAGATTTCTTCGGCCGACGAGACAGCCCAGGGAATAATTGCCCGGCGGTAGAACCAGACGAATCCAAGATGGGTTGCCAGCAACAGCAGGATCAATCCTGCAACCATTGTCTTGCCTGGAGGCACGAAGCCCCACAAATAGTCCAGCGGCGGATCGAGCAGAAAATAGGTGCTGGTGGCAAACAGCAAGCCAGCGGCGATGTAGGACCACAAGGGCAGGGGCGCGTGGTACTTGGGTGCTGCAGACGCCTGCCGGGCCACCGTGCTGACGTAGCTGAGATAAAGCGCATTGAGAACGGCATAGCTCAAAGCCGCACCGGCAAAGATCATTAGGATCCACGTAGTTCGCTCATTGGTAGGCATCTGGAGCTCGTCATCCAGTGGCAAGAATGACCAGCCGATTGCAACGCTGAGCAAGGTGAGTGCTGCAGTTACGTATTGCAAGGTGAATAGTTGATCACGCAAACGCGAGAAGGCGGTCCGTTCCCTGGTGGTGGATTGAGCTGAGAATGTAGAGCGCGGTCCCCAGAAGAGCAACGTGAGGGCGACCGCAAGGGCGCCATAGCTAACGAACTCGTACTGTCCATCCGGCGAATTAGCCTGCGAGTAATTGACCACCGACACGGTGAAGGCCAGCAAGACGATGCCGATATTGCGCATCAAGCGGTTGAGCCAGACCGTGCGCAACGCTTGGTTGTCTTCGGCCGAGATGCCGGCCAAGGCAGGTCTTTTCAGGATAACTACGGTAATCACAGCCGCGGCCACGATGATCCCTGCCAGGGCCACGATGAATACCGGGAGCATCTGTGTGCCCGGCAACCGCCCATCATACGGACCCTCCGACGTGTATGAATAGATGCCGTCAAAATCAAAGGTCGTGAATTCCGAGGCCGGAACGCCAACGAGCCCTTCGACTTTGGACGCCGGCCACAGGGAGCCGACCGCGATCAGCAGCAAAAGCCCAACGAAAGCCCCTAGGGCCTTGGGAAATGGAGTTGTCAGGCTGCGGGCCTCTAATGAAGCGGTGCGCACTGGCTGGAGTTCCTTGGGCCAAGTGAACAAGCCGATGAGGTAAACCAGAAGAACCCAGATCCCCGGAGTGAGTGCTTCAGCGAGAGCCGAACCTGAATTGGGCTCGGTCATTGAAACGCGCCAGGTCTCAGACAAATCCCATGAGGTTGAAGCAAAGAATGCGATCAATGCGCACCAGAACGAGTGGGATCGGGCCCGGTCGATAGCTGGTGTTCCACGCCTGTGCGCCACCGAACGCAACCAAACGCAGATGATTGCGGCAACGAAAGCGATGGATATGGCGCTCGCCGAGAACTGGTTCATGGAAATCAATGTATCAACTATTTGATACATATTGAATCCTCTGGCGAATTAAACGATGAAAAATAGTCCCAGTGACGTACGCTCAAATCATGGGTCTGTTTACTTCCACTCCGTTGCCCGAACCGGTCGGTGATTCCGCACCTCCGGTGGACGAGCATCCATCGCGCATAGCAACAGTTCTGAGTCATTTGCGGCGTTCTGCGGACACGCGGATCACGCATCCGCGACGCTTCCGCCTGCAGCAGCTCAAGGCACTGGAGAAGATGCTGGAAGAGCATCTGGAAGACTTCGTCCAGGCCTTGGCTGAGGACTTGGGCAAGAGTGCCACCGAAGCCAAATTCTCCGAAATCGACGTGGTGCGCGCGGAAATAGATTTCGCCCAGCGCCACCTCGTTGAGTGGATGGATTCCACCAGTGTCAAGGTTCCGCTGGCCTTGCAGCCAGCCATGGCCAAGGTCGAGCCGCGCCCGCTGGGGGTCGTGCTGATTATCGGAGCCTGGAACTATCCGGTTCAGCTGGTGCTCGCACCGCTGGTCGCGGCCATTGCTGCCGGCAACGCTGCGGTCATCAAGCCATCCGAGCTGGCTCCTGCGACCTCAGGCGCCTTGGCCAAGTTCCTCCCGGTCTACCTCGACGAACGGGTTTACGCGGTAGTTGAAGGCGGCGTGGATACCTCCACCGAGTTGCTTGCCGCCCGCTGGGACCACATTTTCTACACCGGCGGCGAACGCGTGGCCAAGATCGTGGCTGCCGCGGCCGCGAAGCATCTGACGCCTACCACCTTGGAATTGGGCGGAAAATCGCCGGCCGTGGTGGAGAACGATTCGTTGGCTTCCGCGAAGCGCTTGGCTTACGCCAAGTTCATGAATGCCGGCCAGACCTGCGTGGCGCCGGATTACGTATTGAGCGTGGGCGACTCGTCTGAGCTCATCAGGCGCCTGGGCCAGGCCATCACCAGCTTCTACGGCAAGGAACCGCTGACCCATCCGGACTTTGGCCGCATCGTCAGCCGCAAGCACTTTGAGCGGCTGCTGTCGATGTTCGAGCAAGGCGAGGTGGTTTTCGGCGGCGAGTACGACGAGGATACCCTGCGCATCGCGCCGAGCATCATGCGCAATGTGGACCTCGAGGGAAGTTTGATGACCGAAGAGATTTTCGGTCCGATCCTGCCGGTGATCGAAGTGGAAACCTTCGAGGAAGCCCTCGAATTCATTGCCCGGCGGCCGTCGCCGCTGGCCGCTTACCTGATGAGCGAAAGCCCGCGCCTGCAGTCGATTTTCTCTGATCGGGTGCGAGCCGGCTCCATTGTGCATAATGCTCCGTTGGCCCAGATGATCGTTCCAACCCTGCCTTTCGGCGGTGTGGGACCGAGCGGAATGGGGGCCTACCACGGCAAGCACGGGTTCGAACGGCTTTCGCAGATGCGCTCGGAATTCAACAAAACAACCGTCGTTGATACCCTGAGCGCAATATATCCTCCATATTCATGGGCCAAGCGAAAGATTATTGATCGCTTACTGTAGCGCGGTTCATAGCTTTATGGCTTGTCAGGGTGCTTGGATTGATAGGTTGGAAATTTTCAAGCATCAGGAGATGTAACGCATGACTGAGCCCGCACCGTCCCAGGACGGTTTGAAGCGTGGCCTCAAAGCTCGCCATATGCAGATGATTGCCATTGGCGGCTCGATTGGTACCGGACTATTCGTCGCGTCCGGCGGCACCATTGCCCAAGCTGGCCCCGGTGGCTCGCTGGTGGCCTACGCGCTGATCGGCATGATGGTGCTGCTCTTGATGCAGTCGTTGGGAGAAATGAGCGCCCGGCTTCCGGTCGCCGGCTCCTTCCAGACTTACGCAACGGTCTTCGTGAACCGCCACTTCGGCTTCGCGATCGGCTGGAACTACTGGTTCAACTGGGCCATTACCGTGGCTGCCGAACTGGTGGCAGCTGGCATCATCATGTCCTACTGGTTCCCTGATGCCCCGGGATGGATCTGGGCGGCCATCTTCCTGGTGCTGCTCACCGGATTGAATGCGCTGTCCGCCAAGGCCTTTGGCGAGGGCGAATACTGGTTGGCCGCGATCAAGGTCATCACCGTGGTGGTCTTCTTGATCTGCGGTGTCGCGATGATCTTCGGCATCCTGGGCGACTCCACCCCTGGCTTCAGCAATTGGACCGATGGCGAAGCGCCATTTGTTGGCGGCTGGCTGTCCATCGTCTCGGTCTTCATGATCGCCGGTTTCTCCTTCCAGGGAACCGAACTGATCGGCGTGGCCGCCGGTGAAGCCGAGAACCCCCAGCGCGACATCCCACGCGCCATCAAGGCGATCTTCTGGCGCATCATGCTCTTCTACATCGGCGCGATCTTCGTCATTGGCATGCTGATCCCGTATATGGATCCATCCCTGCTCTCTTCCGAGGCATCGGATATCACCACCTCGCCATTCACCCTGGTCTTCGAACGTGCGGGCGTAGCCTTCGCCGCGGCACTGATGAATGCGGTGATCCTGTCGGCTATCCTCTCCGCAGGCAACTCCGGCCTATATGCCTCTGCGCGCATGCTTTATTCGATGGCGTTGGACGGCAAGGCTCCAAAGATCTTCGCCCGCTTGAACAAGCGCGGCGTTCCCATGCCGGCAATGCTTCTAACCGCCTCGGTAGGCCTTTTCGGTTTCCTGACCGCGATTGTCGGCCAGGGTTCGGCATATACCTGGTTGCTGAACGTTTCGGGTCTCTCCGGCTTCATTGCCTGGGTGGGTATCGCAGTGTGCCACTACAAATTCCGTAAGGCATATATTGCCAGCGGGCAGGATCTCGCGAACCTGCCGTACAAGGCGCCACTGTTCCCGTTGGGACCGATCCTGGCTTTCGTGATCCTGATCGTGGTGATCGTCGGCCAGAACTACCAGGCGATCGTGGATGGAAACTTGCTGCAGATGGCTTCGAGCTACATTGGCTTGCCGATCTTCCTGCTGCTCTGGCTGGGCCACTGGCTGGCTACCCGCAAGCAGCCAGCCGTGGCCATCGATCCATGGACCGCAAAGCTGCACTAGCCAGCTAGCGCAGCATCAACAATCACCCGAGCTTCAGCCAGCACCTGCTGCAGATGCTCGGGTGATTTTGTTGATTCTGCATAGATCTTGTAGATGTCTTCCGTGCCCGATGGGCGCGCGGCAAACCATGCGTGCTCGCTGGAAACCTTCAAGCCGCCAATGGGGAAGCCGGCCGCTTGCGTGGCCTTGGCGGTAATCGGATCCGATGCCAGTTCGGTAGCGGTGACCATCGATGGGTCCAGCTTGCCCAGTACGGCCTTCTGCTCGCGGTTTGCGGGCGCGTCAAAGCGGTCGTAGAAGCTGGGGCCGTGGCGCTCTACCAGTTCGGCATGCAGCTGGCTGGGGCTCTTGCCGGTTACTGCGCGGATCTCGCTGGCCAGCAGGGCCAGCATCAGGCCGTCCTTGTCGGTGCTGAATGCCTTGCCGGAGAAGTCCAAGAAGCTTGCCCCGGCCGATTCCTCGCCGCAAAAAGCGACCCTGCCGGAAGCCAGCGGTTCAACGAAGTACTTGAAGCCCACCGGTACCTCGCGCAGGGTCCGGCTGTGGGAAGCCACCACCTTGTCGATGAGCACCGAGGAGACCAGGGTCTTGCCGATCTGGGCATCACCTGGCCACTGCGGACGGTGGGTGAGCAGGTAGTCGATGGCCACGGCCAGGAAGTGGTTCGGATTCATCAGGCCGGCATCCGGGGTGACAATGCCGTGGCGGTCAGCATCGGCATCGTTCCCGGTCGCGATGTCGTACTTCTCGCGATTGGCCACGAGGGAGGCCATTGCATGGGCGGAGGAGCAATCCATGCGGATCTTCCCGTCCTTGTCCAAGGTCATGAAGCCGAAGCGCGGATCCACGGACTCGTTGACCACTTCGAGGTTCAGGCCGTATCGGCGGCCGATTTCGCCCCAGTAGTGCACCGAAGCCCCGCCCAGCGGATCTGCGCCAATGGAAATGCCGGACTCGGCGATGGCCTTGAAGTCGATGACTTCAGCCATATTGGCGATGTACAGTTCGCGGAAGTCGAAGGGCCGGGCATTCGGCTCGCCGCGCTTGACCGCTCCGCTGGCCAGCAATTCGTTGGCCCGTGCAGCGATGGGTCCGGTGATTCCGGATTCTGCCGGTCCGCCATGCGGCGGGTTGTACTTGATGCCGCCGTCGGTTGGCGGGTTGTGCGATGGGGTGATGATCAGGCCATCGGCCTGTTCGCCGCCGCTAGCGTTATGTACCAGGATTGCGTGGCTGACCGCTGGAGTGGGAGTCAGTCCGTCATCGGCGAGCACGGTGACGCCGTTGCCTGCCAAGACTTCAAGGGCGGTGCGGTATGCGGGCGCGGAGAGTGCGTGGCTGTCCTTGCCCACGTACATCGGGCCGGTGATCCCCGCACCGTTGCGGTAGTCGACCACGGCCTGGGTGATCGCAGCGATATGCATTTCATTGAAGGTGGTGTTCAGGGAGCTTCCGCGATGTCCCGAGGTGCCGAAAATGACGGCCTGGTCGGGGTTGCCGCTGGAAGGAACCAGGGTGCTGTAGGCATCGAGTACCTCCTGCAAATTGATCAGGTCTGATTCTTGGGCTGGCTGGCCAGCTCGGAGGTGTGCCACAGATTGCCTTTCAGATTGATGCGCTTATCGCAGTTTCGTAGAAGAATGGTAGGCAAATGAGCTACTACCAGTATCCGCAGAACCCCTACCAACGACCGCCTGAATCCGCCGGCCTCTCGGTGGCTTCCCTGGTGCTTGGCATCTTGTCGTTGCTAGGCTTCACTGTCATTATCCTTGTTCCGCTGGCCGGAGTCATTACCGGGCACCTGGCCTACCGGCGTGAACCCAGCTCCCGGGGCTTGAGCCTAGCCGGGCTAATTACCTCATGGATTGGATTGGCACTAGCCATAGTCATTTATGCGGTAGCCATCTGGTTCTTCTGGGCATTGTCAACCGGGTTCGGCTACGACTCGTATTACGACAACGTGACCTTCTCACAAGGGCTTCTTCGATAATCCCCGGGCATGAAAAAAGCGGTTGGTTCAAATGAACCAACCGCTTTTCGCATGCTCGAACGCTTAGAGGATCGGGCCCATCAGCTTCTTCAAGGCCGGGGTAGCTGCCATCATGGCAATACCCAGGACAACAGCGGTGCCGCCCATGGCGATGAAGTACGGGATCTCGTTGCCCTCGGTGTAGTAGCCGGCCAGCACACCCGACAGGGTGGTGCCCAGCGAAACCGACAGGAAGAACAAGGCGATCATCTGGGTGCCGAAGGCGGCCGGAGCCAGCTTGGTGGCAATTGCCTGGCCCACTGGCGAGAGCAGCAGCTCGGCAAAGGTGCACAGCAGCAGGATGCCGACCAGCGCCAGCAGCGGGGTCTTCACGAAGGATTCCAGCGGGATGAACAGCAAGAAGGCCGCACCCACAACCACCAGTGCCAGGCCGAACTTCATTGAAGTGCGTGGCTGGCGCTTGCCCAGTTTGGTCCACAGTGCGGCGAAGATACCGGCGAAGATGATGATGAAGACCGGGTTGATCGAGGTAACCCAGCTCGGTGGCATTTCCCAGCTGCCCAGGTGGCGGTCCAGGCGCTGATCCGAGTAAGCGGCAATGAAGGTGAACTGCTGCTGGAACAGGGCCCAGAAGGCAGCCGAACCGATGTAGAACGGAATGAATGCCCAGACTTGCTTGCGCTCGGTGGCGTCAACCTTCTTGCTGCGCAGGATCAACGCGAAGTAGATGATCGAAGCGGCGATCACCACGTAGGCGATGGTGCTTGCCAAATTCTCCGGAGTCACGATCTTGGATGCGAAAGCGGCAATGATCAAAACGATCACGGCAGCGAAGATGACCACATAGCGGTTGCGCTCAGAGGCAGGCAGCGGGTTGCTTGGGATGCGGCCGGAGTCCGGCAGCTTCTTGCGTCCAAGGGCATAGATCCCCAGGCCGATAGCCATGCCGACCGCGGCAGCGGCGAAGCCGATGTGGAAGCCGTACTGGACCTGCAGCCAACCGGTGAGCAGTGGGCCGAGCAGCCCGCCGATGTTCACGCCCATGTAGAACAGGGAGAAGCCGGCATCGATGCGCGGATCTTCCTTGGAGTACAGGGAGCCCACCAGGGCTACAGCGTTGGCCTTCAGGCCGCCGGAACCGACGGCAACGAAGATCAGGCCGATAACCAGTCCGGCATAGCCGGGCAGGAGCGCCAGGCCAATATGGCCGATCATGATCGCGATAGCCGAGAAGAACAGGACGCGTTCCGAGCCGAACAGGCGGTCGGAGAGCCACGCGCCCAGGATGGTGGACAGGTAGACAGCGCCGCCGTAGGCGCCGACCAGCGACAGAGCCAAACCCTGGTCCATGCCCAGGCCGCCGTCGGTGACCGAGTAGTACATGTAGTAAGCCAGCAAGCCCTGCATGCCGTAGAAGGAGAATCGTTCCCACATTTCCACGCTGAAGAGGCTTGCGAGCGCACCGGGGTGACCGAAGAAGGTCTTTCCGGAAGCTTTGGTGCTCGTTGTTGCAGTAGACATACGTAATATTTTTCGCCCTTGCCCACCCGAGTACCTACTTATATGGGAAAGGTCACACCTGCATCTGGACGGCCAGCGCGAGCAGCAGTCCTTCGTCCGAGCGCGGGGAAATCAGCTGAATACTCATTGGTAACCCCTCGTTGGAGTGGCCTACCGGAACGGTGATGGCCGCTACTGAGGCGACGTTCACCATGGAGGTGTAGGGGGTGTACCGGCACTGCAACATATAATCCACATCGGCTGTGGATTGTGTATAGTGCCCGATCTTCGGCGGGATCGAGGCCATGGCAGGGGTGGCCACGACATCGTAGGCGGACCATTGGCGCACGAAGTCGGCCGCAATCTGCTTCAACCTCGAACCTGCCTGCAGGCTCTGTTCCAGCGAGCGGTCGGCGGCACGTCGGCGGAAATCCCTTGCCAAGTCGCCGAGCAGCGAATCATCCGCGACCGGAACGTCTTTCAGGCCATTGGTCCACACCGCCGCGAAGGTTTCCGGATAGTCCGTGGCGTAGTGCAGGTTGGCCGGCTGGACGCGATGCCGTTCTCCAAGGCGTTCAAGGCCCTGGGCAAATGAAGCCCGGGCTTCTTGCGCCAGGGTAATTTCATAGACCGGTTCAAACGGGGAATGGGTGCTGTACCCAATCTTCAGCCCGTCCAGGCGCTGGGGGTAGCTTCCCTGCAGCAACGGCAGATAGTGGTCCTTGCCGCGCATGGCGTCAAGCAGCAAAGCCGCATCCAAGGCATCATGGGCCAACGGTCCGCTAACCGCTAGCTTCGGTGCGCCCATGGGATCGGTGTAGCCATCAAGGATGTCGCTGGGAACGCGGCCCAAAGAAGGCTTCAGGCCTACCAGCCCGCAGGCGGCCGCGGGGATGCGAACCGAACCGCCGCCATCAGAGCCCGGACCCAGCGGAATCATGCCGGCGGCAATCGCCGCGGCCTGCCCGCCAGAGGAACCGCCCGACGAGCGCGTGGGATCAAAGGGATTGCGTGATGGGGGCGCCACGAGGTTCTCTGAATAGCTGCTCAGCCCGAATTCCGGAACCTGCGTCTTGCCCAGGACCACCACGCCCTCGGCGCGCAGCCTGGCCACCAAGGAGTGATCACGTTCAGCGACCATCGCAGGCATCGCCGCAGTGCCATAGGTGGTAGGCATCCCGGCCACGTCATTGAGGTCCTTGAACGCGGTGGGGAGCCCATGCAAGCGGCCAATGTCGCCACGGGCATGCGCCTGGTCCGCCGCTGCCGCGGCCTCCATCGCATTTTCTGCCACGTGGACGAAAGCACCTAGGTCCGCCTGCTCTTCGATGCGCTTGAGGTAGTGCTCGGTGACCTCGCGGCTTGAACGCTCGCCGCGGGCCAGCTCGTCTCGCAATTTCAGGGCGCTTGAGGGAAACATGTCGGCTTTCGACGCAGGAAATGACTAGTCTTATAAGCAAACACCCTATGTGAGAGGAATGCTAGCCGTGAGCGATTTTGAGACTGTTTCGGTCAATGATGTCCCGAAGGATGCCTTCATCCTTGACGTGCGCGAAGACTTCGAATGGGAAGCAGGCCGTGCTGCCGGAGCAACCCATATTCCCCTTGGCTCCTTGCCAGAGAAGATTTCCGAGCTTGACCCGGATGTAGACACCTACGTCATCTGCCGTACCGGTGGCCGTTCGGCCCAGGCCGCATCATGGCTCACCGTGATGGGCTACACCGCCTTCAACGTCGCCGGCGGTTCCGATGCGTGGATCGAAGCGGGCTTGCCAATGGAAGCGGATAACGGCCAGGAGCCAACCGTACGATGAACTATGCCTATCTGGGACCTGCTGGCACTTTCACCGAGTCGGCCCTGCTGCAGGTTCCCGGGGCTGCCGAGGCGCAGCGGATCGCGGCCTCCAACGTCAACGTGGCGCTGACCATGGTGCGCGAGGGGACCGCGGACGCGGCGATGGTCCCGATCGAGAACTCGGTAGAAGGCGGCGTTTCGGCCACCTTGGACGCCATTGCGCAGGGCGAAGCCCTGCAGATTGTTTCCGAAATCCTGGTTCCGATCACTTTCGTGCTGGCGGTACGCCCCGGCATCGACTCGCTGGAGCAGATCAGGCAGATCTCCACCCACGGGCATGCCTGGGCGCAGTGCCGCTTATGGGCCGAAGCGAATATTCCCGGGGCCGCATTCACCCCGGCTTCTTCCACGGCAGCCGGCGCCCTGGCTCTCGAAGAGGACGAACCGCCGCATGATGCGGCGATCTGCTCTCCGCTGGTAGCCCAGGAGCGCGGCCTGAAGGTGCTGGCCAGCGGGGTCGAGGACAATATCGGCGCGGTGACCCGCTTCATCCTCGTGACTCGTCCGGGAAGGATTCCGCAGCCTACCGGCGTGGACAAGTCAACGCTGATCCTGCCGCTGCCCGAGGACCGTCCCGGTGCGCTGATGGAAATCCTCGAGCAATTCACCGCGCGCGGCGTGAACCTCTCGCGCATCGAATCGCGTCCTACCGGCAAGAGCCTGGGCGAGTACTTCTTCTCCGTCGATATCGAAGGCCACGTGGCCGAGGAACGCGTTGCCGCCGCCTTGTCGGGGCTGCACCGGCTGTCCCCGCAGCTGCGCTTCCTCGGTTCCTACCCAGCCGCCCAAGGCCTGGAGCCGGCCGTGGATACGCATAATTCAGATGCGGCCTTCAGTGAAGCCCGTGCCTGGGTGCAGTCGCTGCGCGACCGGCTTTAAGCAGGCAGCGCGAAGGCCCGGCCTAGCTCCCCGCAAGGGGAAATCGGCCGGGCCTTCGGCATGCGCTACGGGGTGCGCAGGCGCAGGGCGCTCGGGTTCACGGACACCTGCAGTTCGTTGACCTGGCCGGTGGGGTCCCCGTCGATCTGGGTATTCATCGGCTCATCGCAACGCAGCGACACGCCAGAGGTCTGGTAGAAGCTCATCACCGGAATCTTGTTCTTGGCGCGGAATGCGGTCTTGAGCAGGATCCAGGTCCAGCCGGCGGCCGAGCGGGGAGAAAGGATCACTGCGTCGAGCACGCCGTCGTCGATCTTGGCGTCGGGCACGAAATCCAGGCCCTGCAGCTTTCCGCAGTTGGCGAAGAGCACCGAACGGACCTTGCGGGTCTGCCAGCTCTCGTCGCCCGAGAGCTTGAAGCTGACCTTCTTGCGCTGGCCCGGCAACTGGCGCAGGCCGGCTTCCGAGTAGGCCAGCCAGCCGACCTTGGATTTCAGCTCTTCGTTGGTGTCGTCAAACAGGTCGGCGTCGGTGCCCACGCCGGCGATGACCAGGAAAGCATGATCCGCCTCCTTGCCGTCCAGCAGCTGCAGCTTCATGTGCCCGACGTCGATCCGGCGAACCATCCCGCGCACTGCCACCAGCGCCGCGGTGTGCAGGTCATCGAGCGGAATATCCACGTTGCGGGCCAGCAGGTTGCCAGTGCCCAGCGGCAGGATTCCCAGGGATGCGCCGGTGCCTTCGAGCACTTCCGCGACGGCGCGGATGGTTCCGTCGCCACCTGCGGCAATAATTGTGTCGCATTGCGCATCGAGTGCTTCACGGGCTGCATCCTGGCCGGCGTTGTCCTTGGTCGTTTCAAGGACCAGCGGTGCTTCCAGGCCCGCTTCAGCGCAGACGCGGACCACGGCTTCCCTTGCTTCGTCAGCACCTGACTTGGAAGGATTGATGACCAGGGCCACCTTGGTAGCCGCTGCCTGTTCAGCCGCTTCGGGCTGCTTGATCAGCGGTTTGCTGTAGTTCGAAAGCTTGCGCACCGAATACCAACTGGTCGCCGCGGCGGCAGCTGCAGCAGCCACGGCAGAGAAAACGATCACACGATTTGTCTGCATAATGCTCTCATCGTACTCATGATTGCTACCCTTAACATGTGATCGACCTGAAAATGCTCACCGAAAATCCGGATTTGTACCGTGCCTCGCAACGCGCGCGCGGTGCCGACGAGTCGTTAATTGACCAGCTGCTGGCAGCTGACACGGCACGTCGTGAAACCATCGCCACCTACGAGCGCCTGCGTGCCGAGCAGAATGCGTTCTCCAAGAAGGTCGGCAAGGCCAAGGGCGACGAGCGCGCCGCCCTGCTTGCCGAGGTCAAGGAGCTCGCTGCCGCGGTGAAGTCCGCCCAGGCCGAGTCCGACGCGGCCTCCGCCAAGTGCACCGCACTGCAGCGTTCCATCCCCAACCTGATCATCGACGGCATCCCGGCCGGCGGCGAGGATGACTTCACCGTCGTCAAGCACGTGGGCACCGCCCGCGACTTCAAGGCCGAGGGCTTCGAGCCGCTGGACCACCTGCAGATCGCCGAGAAGCTGGACGCCATCGACATGGAACGCGGCGCCAAGGTTTCCGGCTCGCGCTTCTACTTCCTCAAGGGCATCGGCGCCCGGCTGGAAATCGCGATGATGAACATGGCCCTGGATGTGGCCATGGCGCACGACTTCATCCCGATGATCACCCCGACCCTGGTCCGCCCCGAAACCATGCAGGGCACCGGCTTCGATGTCGAGCACGACGACGAGATCTACAAGCTCGAGCGCGACAACATGTACCTGGTCGGCACCTCGGAGGTGGCCCTGGCCGGCTACCACGCGGACGAGATCATGGATCTGGCCGACGGCCCGATCCGCTACGCCGGATGGTCCTCCTGCTACCGCCGCGAGGCTGGTTCGGCTGGCAAGGACACCCGCGGCATCATCCGCGTGCACCAGTTCAACAAGCTGGAGATGTTCGTCTACGCCAGCGTCGAGGACGCCGAAGCAGAGCACCAGAAGCTGCTGGCCATGGAAGAGGACATGCTCGGGCGCATGGAACTTCCCTACCGCGTGATCGACACCGCCGCCGGAGATTTGGGCATGAGCGCCGCGCGCAAGTTCGACTGCGAAGCCTGGGTTCCTACCCAGGGCACCTTCCGCGAACTGACCTCGACCTCGAACTGCACCACCTTCCAGGCCCGCCGCCTGAATATCCGCGAACGCGAGATCATCGACGGCAAGGCCGGCAAGACCCGTTCGGTGGCGACGCTGAACGGCACCCTGGCGACCACCCGCTGGCTCGTGGCGATTCTGGAAAACCACCAGAACCCGGACGGTTCGGTCAACGTGCCCAAGGCGCTGCAGCCTTACCTTGGCGGACTCGAAGTACTCAAGTAGCCAATGACCGGCCATTTGCCGGCTGCCCCTCGCGGGCAGCCGGCAAATGCTTTTAACCGGTTGTTCACTTGGCGCTGTGCCTTGGGTCATCGCCAAAAACCCGCGGTGGTGGTTAACTTGAGCCATGACTGTTATGACTAAGCTCGGCAACGATGACCGGCTGACCAAGCAAAAATTGATGATTTGCCTTGACGTGGATGGCACCATCGTCAACCACCAGGGGGAAATGAGCCAGCGTGTGCGCGATGCCGCGCGGGCTGTAGTGGCCCAAGGCCATGAGGTAATCATCTCCACCGGCCGCTCCTTGGGTGCGGCCCTGCCCATCATGGCGGAACTGGGCATCGACCATGGCTATGTCGTGGTCAGCAACGGCGGCGTGCTCGCGAAGGTGTCCCAGGACGAAGTCGAGATCCTGCACCGCGAGATCTTCGACCCGTCGACAGCGCTCAGGGCGCTGCGCGACCAGCTTCCCAAAGCCAAGTACGCCTTGGAAAACGAGCGCGGCGAATTCCTTTCCAGCGAAACCTTCGGCGACATGAGCTTTGGCGCCGAGAGCAAGGTCGTTGATTTCGGCGAGCTGGTCAACAGCAAGGCCGTGCGCGTGGTGGTTTTCTCCACCGACAACACCGCCGAGGAATTCGGGCATGCCGTGCAGAGCCTGGGGCTCTCCGGGGTGACCTACTCGGTGGGCTGGACCGCTTGGCTGGATATTGCCGCCGAGGGTACCACCAAGGCCAGCGGCCTGGAGCGGCTGCGGGCGATCCTGAAGGTCGATTCGAAGGACTCGCTGGCAGTAGGCGATGGCCGGAATGACGTCGAAATGCTGCAGTGGGCCGGACATGGCGTGGCCATGGGCCAAGCGCCGGAAGAGGTCAAGGCAGCGGCCGACGCCGTGACCGAAGGCGTAGACCAGGATGGCCTGGCCATCGTCCTGGAAGGGCTGCTGGGCAGCTAGCGCCAGGGTCTAGAGCTGGTCGGTGTATTCCAGCAGCCGGGCGATCGCTGCCCGCGCGCCCAGCTCGTCGTTGTAGCCCGAACGCACGATCGCCGCAGATACTGCCTGGGGAGTGATTCCCAGGATCCCGGCGACCGCTTTTTGCTGCCCGCGCACACCGGGAGTCAACAGGTCAACGACGGACCATTCGGCCTCGGTGCGGGTGCGGATCCACTGTCCGAGCATGCGCAGCAGGCCCTCGAGCTCGCCGTCCATCTCGTCATTGCCCGAGGAAACGCAGATCGGGACCCTTTCGCCGCGGTGGCTGGCCGCCTCCAGCGCGCCGAGCGCGCGCCGCGCCGCCCTGCCCTCGACCAGGTCGGCCTCTGCGGGCACCGGCTCGTACAGGCTGCCGATACCCAGCCCGATATTGCAGAAGTTCAGCCGTGCCACGCGCAGCAGCGCGTCGACGGCGGCATCGGGGTCACTGGGCACTCCGAGCAGCAGCTGCCCGCTGAGCGCGGTGAACGGCGCGTGGGTGTCGACTTGTTCCAGCTGGTGCCAGAGCTGCTCGCTGGCGGCGGCGACATCGGTGACCGAGCGGGGCCGGGGGCTGAGCGCAACGACAAACATGATTCAAGTATTGCGTGTGCAACCGGGTTTGTCGCGCACTGCGCGCTGCAGGCTGCGGCTAGCTCCCCTGCGGAAGCCGAATGCTGGCGCGCCGGATGAACAACTGCGTCGCCGGGCCGATGAGCAGTGCGTAGGCCATGGTGCCGATGCCTACCGGTCCGCCCAGCAGCCAGCCGATGGCCAGCACCGAGAGTTCCAGGGCCGTGCGGACCAGTCGGATCGAAACGCCGGTGCGCCGATGCAACCCGGTCATGAGGCCATCGCGCGGACCGGCGCCGAAGTGGCTCCCGATATACAGTGCCCCACCCAGCCCGTTGACCAGGATTGCCGCGGCCAGCGTGAGGATCTGCCAGCCCAGGCCATGGACTTCAGGCAGGAAGCGCAGGAAGGCGTCCAGCGCGATTCCCAGGTACAGCGTGTTCGCGATGGTGCCGAGGCCGGGCCATTGCCTCAGCGGGATCCACGCCAGCAGCACCAGGATCCCGACCAGGATGATGATCGTCCCGAGCGAGAGCGGCAGGTGATTCGCGATGCCCAGATGCAGCACATCCCAGGGATCAACGCCGAGCTGGGCCCGGATCATCATGGCCATGGCGAAAGCGTAGAGGGTCAGGCCGAGGAAAAGGGTAGTGAGGCGCAGGGGCAGTCGTCCGGCGGAAAGCTGCTGGCGCGGAGACAGGTTCGTTATGGTCATGGAAGCAATGCTCCGGTAAAGTGGACTTGGAAAAAATAGCCAATTACGAATGGGTGGATCCATGGGACGCGTCACAGCCGCGACGCTTGCGGGCATGCTCGGTGCCGTTGATGCTTCAATGCCCGCCTACCGCTGGCTCTTCCTGGCAATGCGGGCGCTGATTGCCAACGGCCGGATCCTGCATGGCACGGCGCTGCCCAGCGAACGCGACGCCGTCCAAGCCTTGGGGCTGAGCCGCACCACGGTGTCGCGAGCCTACTCCGAACTGCGCGATGCCGGGTACGCCAGTGCCCGCCGCGGCTCGGGGACCATCGCCCAACTGCCCGGCGGCCCGGTATCCGGAGGTGCCGAACCGCTGCCGCTGGGCGGATTCGGGCCGCTGCCCGGAAGCCGCGCCCTCGATCTGACGTGCGCGGCGCCAAATGCCCCTGCGGGAATGATCGCCGAGTTCGAAGCAGCGCTCGAGGAGCTTCCGCGCTACGCCGCGACCATGGGCTACTATCCGTTGGGCATCGAGCCATTGCGCGCCGCCCTGGCCGAGCAGTACACCCGCAAGGGGCTGCCGACCAGTCCGGAACAGATCATCGTCACCTCCGGGGCGCTCTCCTCGATCGCCGCTGCCGGGCGCGCGGTGCTTGGCCGCGGGCAGACGGTGCTGGCGGAAACGCCCACCTATCCGAATTCGCTGCTGGCGCTGAAGGCCCACGGGGCGCGCACCGCCGCTGTGCCGATCGGCCCGGAAGGATCGGATCTGGAGCAGATCGCCGAAGCCTTGCAAAGGATCTCACCCGCGGTGATGCTGTGCCTGCCGGATTTCCACAACCCGGTGGGAACGCTGCTCGATGATGCCGGACGCGCACGCTGGGCCTCCGAGCTCGATCGTGCGGGAACCGTGGGAATTGTCGATGAGACCTGCGCCGAGCTATGGCTCGATGAGCGGCCCGAGGTATTGCCGATGGCCGCATTCTCCAGGAACCTGATCAGCGTGGGCAGCGCCAGCAAGTCGCACTGGGGAGGCCTGCGCCTGGGCTGGATCCGCGCCCCGCGCCACCTGGCTGGAGCGCTTGCCCGCTCCCGGATGAGCATGGATCTGGGGGCGCCGGTACTGGAACAGCTGGTGCTGGCCAATGCGCTCGCCTCGCAGTCGGCCCTGTCCCCGGCGACCCGCGAGGAGCTGCGCGGGAACCGCGATTGGATGATCGGCGAATTGGGCAAGGTGCTGCCCGACTGGGAACCCAACCGGCCTTCCGGCGGCCTGAGCTTGTGGTGCCATTTGCCCCAGCCGCGTTCCAGCGTGCTGGCGCGCCGGCTGAAAGGCATCCTGCTGGCCCCCGGAGCGACCTTTGCCGTCGAAGGGCACGGGCTGGAGCACTATATGCGCCTGCCCTTCGCCCAGGATCGCTCGCAACTGGAGCAGGCCCTGCCGGCCATTGCCGCGGCATGGCGCCAGGTGGCTGCGTAGCCTCCGGCCCCAAGCGGCTGGCGGAACTAGGACAGGGTGGGGCTGGGCGCGCCCTGCTGGGCGGGCAGCGCAACGGTCGTGTACTTGAAGAAGAACTGCGTAGCGGGGCCAATCAGCAGCGCATAAGCCACCGTGCCCACGCCCACCGGACCGCCGAGCAACCAGCCGATCCCCAGCACGCACACCTCGATAATGGTGCGCAGCAGGCGGATCGATTTGCCGGTGCGCAAATGCAGCCCGGTCATCAGGCCGTCGCGCGGGCCGGGGCCGAAATGGCAGCCGATGTACAGGGCGCCGCCAAGGCCATTGACGGCGATGGCGCCAACCAGGGTCAGGATCTGCCAGCCCAATCCGTGGACATCAGGGATGAGCCAGAGAAAGAAGTCCAGGCCAAGCCCGATGAGCAGCACATTGGCGACGGTGCCTAATCCTGGCCACTGCTTGAGCGGAATCCAGGCCAGCAGCACCACGACACCGACGATGATCACGATCGTTCCCAGCGACAGCGGAATGTAGTTGGCCAGGCCCAGGTGAAGCACATCCCACGGATCCACGCCGAGCTGGGCGCGGATCAGCAGTGCCATGGCCAGCGCAAATAGCATGAGGCCGATGAACAGATTTGCAAGACGCAGGGGCAGCTTTCCGGCACGCAGCTGATCGAGCGGAGTGAGATTATGCAGGGTCATGATGCTTCAAGGCTAGCCCTGCGCTGAACCCCGGCAGTAATCCCGCAAGTATCAGATGGTCACATTCCTAGTCCCAGTCCAGCCATGGGGCAGCGAGCCCCGAGACGACCAGGGCGAAAGCTCCGATGAAAAGAAGGCCGATGGAAAGCGAAAAAAGAACCATCCAGCGGGTGGGACTGCTATTCATTATCGGATCCAGGCTTTCGTTTCATCATGATCCCGGTCAAGCGGGCCACCGAGTAGACGGCGCCAAACAGGGGAATAGGTATGGCTAGGGCCAGCGGTATGGCGGTGCGCACACAGCGTTCGCGGAGGAACTGCACCAGCACAAGGACCGTGCCCAGCGCCCACAGCACCAGAATGCCAACTTCCGGGCCGTCCAGTGCCATTACCGCTTCCATGGAAGCAGTCTATCCACTGGGTCGACGCTTCCCAGTATCGCAAGGCCCAGGGCCGACGATAGCCGGCTCAGGTCCCCGGGCCGAGGTTGGCTGGCCGATGCGTCGGTTTCAGCACCAACCGTGGCTCGAACCCCTGGCGGGCGCAGTGCGGGAACATGGATGAACAATGCCGGGACCGGTTGGGAATACGCCAAATACGCAATGTGGTTGCACACGAAACGCCCGGCATCCTCGGAGACCCTTGCCTCATGGCCTGCGGCGAGCAGGGCGCGGACGGCCGCTGCTGGATCAAGTGTGGCATCCAAGCGTCCTGGCGCGTTCGTCTTGATGGCCGCTGACCGTGGCTGGGCGCCATCATTGTCGGGGATGCGGGCATCATCTTCGTTAAAAGCCCATCGCTCCGGCGTGATTGCATGCCGGCCTCCGGCTTCGCCGACGCAAATCAGCGCATCGGGCTGGTGCTTCGCCACGAGCGATTCGAGAGCCTTGCCGGAGGCCGCGAAGGACACCGGAAGCATGGCGGTGAGGACCTGATGCTCGCCCAGCTGCCTGGGAAGGTTGGAAACGGCTTCCTGGCTGGCATTGAATTCGTCGTTGCCGAAGGGCTCGAAACCGGTGACCAAAATATGCATGGACCCATTATGGACCCAAACTGTCGGTGTCCGCTGATAGGACTGAGGCAATGGTCCGCTCGACAGTTCTTGGTTAGGTGCTCATGGTAATCGCGGTTTTTGTACTCGTCATCCTGAATATTCTGGCAACGGCATGTATTGCCTCGCTGCTGGTGCGCAGGACATCCAGCTCTGATGGCACCCAGATCCAGGACTCGGTGCGTGCTGCTAATGCGGAGCTCCGGCAGGAACTGGGGACCCAGCGCACCGAACTGCGCCAGGGGATGGGCGAAGTGCGTACCGAGATCGACGCCAAGCTGACCGCGATGGCAGAAGCCAATGCGAACCGCCATCTGCAGGTCCAGGGGCTGCTCCAGCAGGAAATGGAGAAACTGCGCTCGGGCAATGAAGCCAAACTCGAGAAGATGCGCGAGACGGTGGACGAGAAGCTCCAGGGGACCTTGGAGAAGCGGCTGGGCGAATCCTTTGAACTGGTCAGCAAGCGGCTGGAAATGGTGCAGAAGGGGCTGGGGGAAATGCAGAGCCTGGCCCAGGATGTCGGCGGGCTGAAACGCGTGCTCACCAACGTGAAGAGCCGTGGTTCATGGGGCGAAGTGCAGCTTTCGCGCCAGCTGGAAGACATCCTCACCGCAGAGCAGTACGAGCAGAACGTGGCGGTCGTGCCCGGCAGCCGCGAGGTCGTGGAGTTCGCGGTGATCCTGCCCGGGCGGGATGCCGGAACGATCTATCTGCCAATCGACTCC
The DNA here is from genome assembly GCF_053543715.1 of Glutamicibacter sp. AGC46. Lineage (NCBI taxonomy): Bacteria > Bacillati > Actinomycetota > Actinomycetes > Micrococcales > Micrococcaceae > Glutamicibacter > Glutamicibacter sp. AGC46. The sequence continues at coordinate 16,536 of NZ_JBLVOJ010000009.1, read as the reverse complement.
AAGCTGCCGCAAGAGGACTACGAGCGCCTGCTCGATGCCCAGGAGCACGGCGACAAGGCCGTCATCGCCGCTGCGGGCAAGGCGCTGGACCGGGCGATCCTTGAGCAGGCCAAGCTGATCTCCAGCAAGTACATCGCCCCGCCGTACAGCACCGACTTCGCCATCATGTACCTGCCCACCGAGGGGCTGTTCGCCGAGGTTGTGCGCAGCCCGGGGCTGGCCAGCAAGCTGCAGGCCGAGCACCGGGTGCTGGTCACGGGGCCGACCACCCTGATGAGCCTGCTGAACTCCTTGCAAATGGGTTTCCGGACACTGGCCATTGAGAAGCGCAGCAGCGAGGTATGGCAGGTGCTCTCGGCGGCCAAGGAAGAGTTCCGCAAGTACGGAGATGTCTGGGACAAGCTGGGCAAGCAGCTGGCCACAGCGCAGAACACGGTGCGCGATGCCGGTACCCGGACCCGTGCGGTGGAGCGGAAACTCAAGGACGTGCAGACCCTGGAAGTTTCCGCGCAGGAAGATGTGCTCAGCGGAATGCTGCCTGAAGCCTAGCGCCGGGCAGGTCCGGGTCTCCGGCAGTGAACCGGCAGCAAAAGCAATGGCGGGGGGG